>NZ_DASUIS010000115.1:0-8706 GCF_036279675.1 Aquabacterium sp.
CCTGCATCAGGCTGGGGTCGGTGCGAGGCTCCTGGCCTGAGCCCACGATGACGGTGCGTGAGTCCACCGCAGCACGGCCCTTGGTGATCGTGCGCGCGGTGGCGTCGTTCTTCGAATAGGTGACCTGCAAGGCATAGGTGCCGATCTGCAGCTCGTCGTTTTCGTCGAGCAAGGCGCCCTCGCCCGGTGGGATGGGGCGGTTGTTGTGCCAGATCGGGTTGGCGTTGCCCACATTGAGCAGGCGCCAGCCATCCGGGCTGCGGCTGACTTCGGCCTGCAGACGGGAAATGCGGCGCTCCGGATCGGGCAGTGCCAGCGTGTTCGTGTCCGAGCGGCCAATGGTGCCGCCGCGCTCATCGAAATATGCGGAAATCGCCTGCGTCAAGGGCTGGCCAGCGAGGCTGACGGCGCGGATGAGCAAGTGCATGAAAGCTCCAGACTGCCCCGGTTTATAGAGATGGAGTAGGGGCGATATCCGAGATGTTGTCGGGGCGGCTGACCTTGGTCAATCAACGAAAGTCATGCGCGCAAACGCGCAAAACTGCGCGCGCTCAGACTTTGTGCTGCCACGCCTGCCAAAGCAGCACGGCCGCAAAGATCAGCGCCGTCATGAGGCGCCCCTTGGCGGCCGGCGTGATGCGCTTGTGTTTGACGATGTCCATCAAGGCGAGCACCAGCAGCACCGCCCCCACCGCCGCCAGCACCATCAGGGGATTGATGTTCATCATGCCGAGCCCACCTGTTCCTCATTCAACCATCGGCGCTGCCGCCATGCCGGTGCTGCCACGGGGAACAGCACACGTCCCGGTTGCAGCAGGCACAGGTACTCGGCCGCCATGATCCGCTGACGCTGGGCGCCTTGCTGGAGCACATCCAGCACGTGCGCAGGGCTGGGGGCGGCCCCCATGAAGTAGCGCTGGCCTTGGGCGAAGCGCCCGCCTTGGGCTTGCCACCAGGCCTGCACACGCAAGGGGTCGGGCCAGGGCAGGCTGTCATCCTCATCCATGGCAACGTCGGCTTCCTCCGGATCGTCGCTGGGGCCTGTTGCAGCGCCCTCCTCGGACGCCGCGCGCTCCAGGCCCTCGGTGACCAGGTTCACGCCGGTGATCAGGCTGAAGCACTCGCCGGCCAGTCGTGCCCACTTGTCATCTGCCATGTGGTGAATGAGCCAGGGCAGCACCTGCACATCGCCCACCCAGGCCACCATGCGCATCATGCGGCGCTTGATCACCGGATCGGTTTCGGCTGGCTGCGCCATCGCGCGCACCTGATCACGCCCCCAGTCCAGCGGCGCGGCCATCAAGGCCAGGCGGTGTGCTGCCTGAGGCGGAAACAGCTGGCCCGCTGGCGCCTGCACCAGCACGCTGCGCACCAGATCGTTGTGCCCCAGGCCCCAGAGCGTCAGGGCCCAGGCGGCAGCACGCTTGTCGTCCCAGGCTGGCGCCTCGGATGGCGCCTGACGCATCGGGGCGATCACCACGGTGGCGTGCTCATCGTGCGGCGCAGCAGGCCCAGGGACCAGCAACTGGCGCGCGGCATCAGCCAGATCACGCCGGCCCAGTTGCCCGGCGACACGCCAGGCACGCGCACGCACCTGCGCATCCTGATCGGACACCGCTTGCGACAACACGACGCCAGGATCCACCCGGTGCATCGCGCAAGCCGACAAGGCCCATGCGCGGTGCGCGGCAACCGTGCTGCCCAGCAAGGCCCGCACGGTCCCTTGCAGATCTTCCGAGGAGACCCACCCCAAGGCCGAAACCAGGCCTTGCTCGGCCTCTGGCAAGGCGCCGGCAAGGCTGACCAGTTGCGTCAACAGTGGCGCCTGACGCCCTTGCAGTGCAACGACGGCCAGGGCAAAGACGGCGCCCGGTGTCGGGGCCTCCAGCATGGCCTGCAAGGCGACGGTCCCCGCCTCACCAGACTCTGCCAGGCCATCGAGATGCGCCAGGATGCGCTCGTCCAGCCTGGCCAGTCGATGCAGCTGTACATGCGGCGCACGCAGCAGCACGGCACGAATCTGCCGCAAGATGGCCGCTTCTTCGGCGTGCTGCTGCACAACCGTCAGCAAAGGCGCGGGCGTGGCCACACTCATGCGAATCGCCTCAATCTTCTGCCTGCCCGTGCTGGTCGCAGGCGTCTTCAAACTCCAGGCCGCCTCGCTCCATGGCGGCCGTCAGGTAGGCCCGCACTTCCTTGAGTGACACATCCGGGCCGACATCGACTGCCACCAGGCGTTTGGAGTGCGCACCTTCTGTCGCGCAGCCCATCTGCTTGAGCGTGGCCCGCACCACATCGACCAGATCCAGGTCTTCAAAGATGATGCGCAAGGTGCTGTGCCCCTGACGCTGGTGCACCTGATCAAACACCAGTCGACCATCCTCTTCGTTGGCGCGAACGATGTCGCGGTTGCTGATCTCGTAGACAAAGAAGGGAATGTTGTCGAGCAACCAGAAGCCCTCTCCCGCAGGCTCGGCCCAGATGCCCTCCCAATCGAAGGGCGGATAGCCGTCTTCATCTTTCTCCAGCGGGAAGTTGACCTTGCGGCGCTGCTCTGCTTGTGTCATTCACATCCTCCATCGTCATCGGCCTGGGCGCGATTCTGCTCTTTGTAGTTCGGCTTGGGCTTGTCCCAATCCGCGCGATTGCATTTGCGACACAGAACCTGGCCATTGCACTCCGTAGCGCCCCCCCCAACCGACTCCGCTTCGATGTGATCGATCTGCCATTCATTTTGTGGCGGCGTTTCACCACGCTTGCTCTTCTTGGGCTTGATCACCGCACATTTGCATTTCTCGCAGGTGTGCGTGCCGTGAAAGGTGAAGTTCTCCGTCAGGATCAGGCCCTTGGTCTTGGGCGTGAACTTGACCAGGCCCAGCGGGTCGATCCAGGTCAGCGGATTGACGGCGTACTGATAGAGGTTGTCGCCGCCACCCAGGCCAATCGGATCGGACGATACGAAGCGCCCGATGTCCGGATCGTAGTAACGGTAGCGGTTGTAATGCAGCCCCGTTTCTTTGTCGTGGTACTGGCCCTGGTAGCGAATGGGCTGAGCCTGCGCATCACCTTGCTCGGTGGTGACGCGCCCCCAGCCAGAGAACTGCGCCTCCCACACGATGCGACCTTGCGCATCGGTCAACTCTCGCGGCAGCCCCACCTGATCGCACTGGTAGTAACGCATGGCGGGCGCTGCCCCGGTCGCTTCCCGTGGCTTGAACAGCTGCGCCAGGGGCACGAAGCTGGTGGATTCGTAGATGAAGGTCAAGGCGCCATGGGCGTCCTGCTGCTGCACCAGACGGTTGCCCTCCCACGCGAAGAGCGTGGCGCCATCTTCCGTGAGCTTGGCGACCCGCCTGCCGAATGCATCGTTGACATACCTGACATTGACCAGGCCATCGGGCCCAGTGGTGGTGGAACCCACCAGGCGATGTTCATCGTTCCACTGAAGCGTGATGGTGGTGTGGGCACCCACGCGCTTTTCCACCACGCGGCCATGGGCGTCATAGCGGTAGCGCTTGTCCTCGTGCACCAGCACCCGGTTGCCTTCGACCCGGCCCACCACGCCACCAGCAGCAGCCTGATCCACCAGATTGTGCGCAGGATCGAATGCGTAGACCTCATCGTTGAAGCGGGTCAGTCGATCCAGCGCATCGTATTGATAGCTTTGCGTGCGACCTCTGTCCAGGCACTGAACCAGACGCCCGGCCAGGTCATAGCTGAAGCTGCGCTCGATGTGCGTGCCGGCAGTCTGTGCACCAGGCACATCCGGCACACTGGCCTGGCTCGACAGAAGGCTCAACCGGCCGGCAGCGTCGTACTGCCGGCTTTGAAGCAGGCGGCCTTGCGTGCGGGAGATTTCGCGGTGCAGGGCGTCGCGTTCGATGTCGGTCACCGGCGCACCGTCGCACAGGATCTGGTGCGTGTGGCCATCACCGTAATGCAGGCGGCTCACCACCGTGCCATCCGGCAAGCTTGACTGAATGCGGTTGCCCAGTGGGTCGTATTCGTAGGCCAGCTTGTGCTCGCGGGAGCCCAGCGTGGTGTGCTCGCTGGCCAGGCGCCCGGCCTTGTCGTAGCCGAGGCGCACCAGCACCTCGGCGTTCTGGCCCAGGATCAACTGCCCTGCCTCGTCGTAGGCGAACAAGGCACGGCTTGCTGGCGTCGTGCGCTCCAGCAAGCGGCCCATGGCATCGCGCCGGTAGCGCGTAGGGATGGCCTGCTCATGGCCTGGTGCTTCGACCGTTTCGATCAGGTAGCCGGAAAGGTCGTAGGTGAAGTGCGTGCGGGTCTTGTCGAAACGCTCTTCGGCGATCAGCCTGTCCAGCGCATCGTAGGCAAAACGGTAGGCGTCGCCGTTCTCGTTGACCAAGGCCCCCAGCAGGCGGTGACGGTCGTACTTGTACTGCAGGCGCTGCCCCAGCGCATCGATGCGCTCCTCGATCTGCCCGTCCAGGCCATATCGATACCGCGTGGTGGTGCCCATGGCATTGGTGACCGACACCACCCGCCCGGCCAGATCGTATTCATAAGCTTCGGCACTGCCGTCCGCCAGCGTATGGCGCCGCACACGACCGAGCTCGTCGTAGCTCATGACCGTGGCCTGCCCCAGCGCATCGGTGATGCGCACCAGATTGCCCTCTTCGTCGTAGTCGAAGGTGGTGGTCTGGTTGGAGCAGTCGGTGTAGCGGATCAGTTGCCCCGCCGCATTGAATGCCTGCTTCTTCTTGCCGCCTTTGGCATCCTCGATCTCGACCACCAGCCCACGCTCGTCGAGCTTGTAGGCCGTCTCTGCACCATCAGGGGCCGTCTTGCCGACGAGGTTGCCGCGTTCGTCGTACCGGTACGCCGTCACGCGCCCGATGGGATCGGTCACCATCACCGGCAGGGCAAAGACCGGATGCCACTCCACCTTGGTGACCGCACCGGCTGCGTCGCGCAACTCGACCGGATTGCCCCGCTCGTCGAACGAGGCTTCCGTGACCAGACCGGCTGGATCGATGATGGCGCGCACATTGCCATGGCGGTCCAGGCCGCGCCGCGTGAAGCCACCCGCCTGATCGCTGTAGCCTGACCAACGCCGGTCGGCATCCAGGTGGTAGCGCGTCACCCGCCCCGCGTGGTCCGTCACCTCGGTCACATCAGACAGATAGCGCAACTGCCAGCTCTGGCCCACGTTGTTGCCACTGCGAACCACCTTGGCACCGGGCCCGGCCCCCTCGTACTCGTACCAGGCCTCGAACTGACCGGCGTGAACCTGCCGGGTCAGCAAGCGGTCGTCGTTGTACTCGAACAGGCGCACTTCGTCGCCCAGGCGGTTGAACACCTTGGCGAGGTCCCCGCGCAAGGAATAGGTGTAGCGCACCAGCCTGACTGGCTGCGCCCTCACGGCCACGACCTCTGCCAGACGCTGGTTCTCGAAGCGCAACAGCAAGGTCTGCCCGCCGCTGCAACGAACCTGCACCGCCCGCAACACGCCTTGCTCGAACTGATGGGTCAGGTCAATGCGGTTGCCGTTGCGATCATGCACGCCAGCCAGCGCGTGGCTGACGCCCATGCGCTCGCCAAAGGTGTAGGTCACGCCATCGGACGTCTCCAGGCTGTAGACCCCCTGCGCGCTGCGGCGCAATGTCAGACGCTCGAATGGCGAGTAGTGGTCCGTGCCGGGCTCCAGCCGCGGAAACCGGATGTGGCGCCCGAATGGATCGACATAGTCCATGTGCTCGATGGCCACACCACGAGGATCAGGGCTGACCTCCAGCGAGACCGCCAGTGCACAGCCCCAGCCACGACCAAACCAGCCTTCACGCTGGTTCGTGGAGCGATAGCTGCGCTGCCAGTCCAGTGGCAGGGGCCCCTCCAGCACGAAGTCCAGATCAGGCTTGCGCCCCAGGACGCAGGCCCCGGCAACCGGATTGACCTGGGAGCCCTTGCAGAAGGGATCAGAGAGGGCACTGTTCATCAGAACCCCCGCTGCTCATGGAAGGCGGCGCCATGCCATCGATATGGGGCATGGGCGGCGTGTTGCCGGGCATGGAGCCCGCGTGGTTGTTCGTGGTGATGTCCAGGTGACGGACGACGTTTTCGCCTTCCACCTTCACGTCCATCGACCACATGTTGAAGTAGACCTTGCCCATGTTCTTGCTGGTGACGACACCCTTCTTGGGCGCGGAGCCCGCCTCGTCACCCGAACTCTTGCTGAAGCAGGACTTGTTCTTGAGCATGACCTCCTTGCCGGAGATCTGGACCGAGGTCGACCCATCCGTGGCATCGGACGCCATGCCCGTGTTCGGGTAGGGGATGGGCACACCCGGCGGCGTGGCAGGGGTCATCGGCGGGGTCATGCAGACATCAGGAAAGGCGCAGATCGTCTTGCCCGAAGCTGCCTTGCACGACACCTCCATCATGTTGGCGAATACTTTGTTGGCCATCACGCCCCCTTGAATTGCAGTGCCATCGCGGCGCGAGGCCCGGCATCGTTGGCCATGTGGGCCAGCACGCGAGGGCCCTTGGCGTAACCCTTGCGGGCCGCAGCTTGTGCCAGGGCCACGATGGCGATGCCGGCCAGCGCGCCCGCCTCACCCGTGCATTCGGCGGGATGCCACAGGTCGAATTCGGGCCTGGACTGGCGCACCGTGCGGGCCAGGGCCAGTGCCGCCTCCTTGAAGTAATACTGCTCGCCGGAGAGGTCGGTGATGCGGTAGTCGAAATCGTCCACACGCAACCCGGCCTCCTGAGCGGCGCCCTTGATGGCCGCGGACAGGCCTTCGGCCCGCAATGGCAGTTCGCTGTCGATGTGGGCCTCCTCGATGGCGAAACCCAGGCCCGTGCACAGCAGTTGAGCGCCCGCCGTCGGACGGCCGACCAGCAAGGCCCCCGCGCCCTCGCCCACCATGAAGCCATTGGCGTTGTCTTGCGTCAGCAGGCGGCCTTCACGGTCGAGGTGGTCCAGCGTGGGCCAGTGCAAGAGGCTGTCTGTGGCCACGATCAACACCCGAGACGCGCGCCCCGCCTCCAGCAACTTGCGCGACAAGGCCATGGCCACAGGCACACTCACCCTGCCCTGTGCGATCACGGCGGAATCAGGAGAGAACGTCAACTGCAACTCGGCCTGCAGGCGCGCCAGCACGCTGTCGTCCAGATCGGCCATGCGACCCGGACGCTCCTTCTCGGCCACGCACAGGAGCATGGGGATGCCGATGCACTGGGCGGCCGTTGCACCAGGCAGGGCTTCGCGAACGGCAGCCACCGCCATGGCCACCAGCCGCGCCACACCGGACAGGCCTGGCACCATGGCCACGCCATGCGCCAGGATCCACTGGCCCGTGCTGTCCATGAATCGGGTGGGCGAAGGATTGCTGACCTTGGCCCGAAATGCCGCACAGGATGCCGCAGCCGTGTGCCCCACCGCCGTGACCAGGCCCACGCCTTCAATGGCCAATGGTGTCACCGTCATCGCGAGCCCCCTGCGCTGGCCATCGCCGCGCCCTCAACAGGCGCGTCCAGACGCTCCTGCCCATGCACACCCACCTGCACGCGCGCGATCTCATGGATGCTCTTGCGCAGCGGCCGCGTCACGCGCCAGGTCAGGGTCAATCGACCGGCATCGGGCTCCAGCACGATGGTATCGAGCACACCCTTGCATGGCTCTCTCTCCCCACGCTTGGGATAGATCGTCACGGGCGCCTCGAAATAGGGCAACACAAAGCTACGCACGCCATCGGGCGTGAAGCCCTGCAACTGCACCGCCACCGGCCCCTGAGGGAACGCCATCTGCTGATCCTCCGGTGCCGACTGGTGATAGCGCTCGTCGAAATCCTTGGGCAGGAAGGGAAAGACGTCGTCCATCCAGGCCTGGTCATAGGTCCCTGCAAAGCGTGCACGCTGCGGCCATGCACGACCCAGCGGGCCAAAGGCCACGGGGCGACATTCATCGGTGGGAAAGCTCACCCCCTCCGAGGGCATCTCGACATTGGGCAAAGGCGTGCCATCTACCCAGGCGTTCTTCAAGTGCCGATGCCAACCTCGCCCGGCCGGATTCGCCACATACGCATCATGTTCGCGCTCGTCCTCGCTGAACCTGTCCAGGCCGCCAAAAGCACGGTCATACGACACCGGCATCGTCACAAAAGGCTGCGGCGAAGAAGCACTGATCCCGGTGAGGCCGGCCTGCCAGACCCGATCCCCCACCACATCGGCCATCTTGTCGATCGTGCCAACCTTCATGCCCACGCGCATGCGTGTGACAGCCTCACCGGCAGGCGCATGCGCACTGCCCACCAGCAAGACATCACAACGTTGCTTGCGCGGCGCAAAATCAGACTCATACAAGATGGCACTGAGCCCTGGCTCGCCGGAGAACACATCGGCCAGCACCAATGGCACCTGCTTGTCATGCAGGCGCACCTGCCCGCCAGGCTCCGGCAAGGTGAACGTGCCTTTCACGACAACGACCAGCAACTCGCGCCCACTGGGCTCCAGCCCCACGTTGTAGCCCGCAACCATGCGGGTGGCATTGATCAGCTGCATGTGGTGAGCCTTCGGTCAGTTCAACTGCACCGAGCCACCCTTGACCCGATTGACACCACTGGAGCGGCTCAGCACATAGGTGCCGTCGATCAGGACCTTGCCTGCCTTGGTCAAGGTGATGCTGGCCTCGCCGCAACGCAGCACCAGTTGCTCCTTGGCAGACACGATCATGCGTTCGCC
>NZ_DASUIS010000116.1:0-4176 GCF_036279675.1 Aquabacterium sp.
CCACGGTGGGCCGCATGGCCTGCATCCGCGATCCGCAGGGGGCCGCCATCAACATCATCACTTACGAGCCCAGGCCCGCCTGAACGGCCGGCCTCGCGGGGCGCGGATAATCCGCGCCTCGTGAACGAAAAGCTCCCCCCCTCCCAGAGCGCTGCGCCGCGCCGTCCGGCCCGCCCCACGCGCCCCGCCCAGCCGGCGCCGGCGGCGAATCCGCTGCCGCCCATCACCTTCCCCGAATCTTTGCCCGTCAGCGGCAAGCGCGACGAGATCGAGGCCGCCCTGCGCGCGCACCAGGTCATCATCGTCTGTGGCGAGACGGGCTCAGGCAAGACCACGCAGTTGCCCAAGATCGCCATGGCGCTGGGGCGGGGTGGTTGGGGGCAGCCGCGTGATCCGAATGCGCCACGCCACCTGCGGCCCAAGCTGATCGGCCACACGCAACCGCGCCGCATTGCCGCCTCCAGCGTGGCCAAGCGCATTGCTGAAGAGCTGAACACCCCGCTGGGTGAGGTGGTGGGCTACAAGGTCCGCTTCCAGGATCGCATCCAGCCTGGTGCCAGCGTCAAGCTGATGACCGACGGCATCCTGCTGGCCGAGACCCAGGGTGATCCGGACCTCAAGGCCTACGACACCATCATCATCGACGAGGCGCACGAACGCAGCCTCAACATCGATTTCCTGCTGGGCTACTTGCGTCAGTTGCTGCCGCGCCGGCCTGATCTGAAGATCATCGTGACCTCGGCCACGATCGATGCCGAGCGCTTTGCCAAGCACTTCGAATCCGCCAAGGGGCCGGCGCCGGTCATCATGGTGTCGGGCCGGCTGTTCCCGGTGGAGCAGCGTTACCGGCCGTTCGAGGAAAGCCGCGAATACGGCCTGAACGAGGCCATCACCGATGCAACGGACGAACTCTGGCGCGAGGGGAGCGGCGACATCCTCGTGTTCCTGCCCGGCGAGCGCGAGATCCGCGAGGCGGCAGACCACCTGCGCAAGCACTTCGCGCATCACCGCGTCACGGCCAACATCCTGCCGCTGTTTGCGCGTCTGAGCCAGCAAGAGCAGGACGAGGTCTTCAAGACCGGCGGCGGGCGGCGCATCGTGCTGGCCACCAACGTGGCCGAAACCTCCTTGACCGTGCCGGGCATCCGTTATGTGATCGATTCGGGCATGGCGCGCGTCAAGCGCTATTCCTTCCGCAACAAGGTCGAGCAACTGCAGATCGAGCCGATCAGCCAGGCCGCCGCCAACCAGCGTGCCGGGCGATGCGGCCGGGTGGCCAACGGCATCTGCATCCGTCTGTATGACGAGAAAGACTTCAATGCGCGGCCACGCTTTACCGACCCCGAAATCCTGCGGTCATCCCTGGCGGGGGTGATCCTGCGGATGAAGTCCCTGCATCTGGGCCTGGTGGACGACTTCCCCTTCATCGAGCCGCCGCTGCGCAAGGCCATTGCCGACGGCTATCAGTTGCTCAACGAGCTGGGCGCGGTTGATGACAACAACGAGATCACGAAGCTGGGCATGGACCTGGCCCGCCTGCCGCTGGACCCGCGTGTGGGCCGCATGATCCTGGAAGCCAAGGACAGACAGGCGCTGGCCGAAGTGCTGGTGATCGCCGCGAGTTTGAGCGTGCAGGATGTGCGCGACCGGCCCATCGACCAGCAACAGCAGGCTGACACCAAACACAAGCAGTTCGACGATGAGAAGTCGGAGTTCATGGGCACGCTCAAGCTGTGGAAATGGCTGGATGAGTCGCGGGGCGGGCATGGGCACCACGAGCCCGGCCAACCCGAGAAGCACAAGCTCAGTCACCGCAAGTACGAGCAACTGCTGCGCGATAACTACATCAACCCGCGCCGCGTGCGCGAGTGGAAGGACGTCTACACGCAACTGCACACCGTGGTGGCCGAACACAACTGGCGCCTCAATGGTTCGCCAGCAACCTATGAGCAGGTGCACCTGTCCTTGTTGTCGGGCCTGCTGGGTAACATCGGCTGCAAGAGCGACGAGGAAGACTGGTACCTGGGTGCACGCGGCATCAAGTTCTACAAGCACCCCGGTGCCAACCTGAGCAAGAAGCCGGGGCGCTGGATCCTGGCGGCTGAACTGGTGGAGACCACGCGCCTGTTCGGGCGGGGCATTGCCAACATCGATCAGCAATGGCTGGTGTTCATGGGCGGGCACCTGCTCAAGAAACAGTTGCTGGAGCCCCATTGGGAAAAGAAGGCCGCCGAGGTGGTGGCGCTGGAGCGGGCCACGCTGTATGGCCTGGTTGTCTACAACAACAAGCGCGTCAACTTTGGCCTGATCGATGCCCCCAAGGCCAGAGAGATCTTCATCCGCGAAGGCCTGGTCAACGACGAGTGGGAAACGCGCCTGCCTTTCCTGGCGGCCAACCGCAAGCTGATCAACCAGGTCGAGCAGCTGGAGCACAAATCCCGCCGCCAGGACGTGCTGGTGGACGACGAGCTGATCTTCGCCTTCTACGATGCCCAGATTCCGCCCGAGGTGATGAGCGGCCACAGCTTCGAGCGCTGGTACAAACAGGCCAGCCGCGAGAACCCGAAGCTGCTTTACCTCAGCCGCGAAGAGCTGATGCGCCATGAGGCAGCGGGCATCACCAGCAGCGCCTTCCCCAAGGTCTTGCGCATTGGCGGGGTGGACTGCGCCACCGCCTATCTGCACGAACCTGGCGATGCCCGCGACGGCGTGACCGTGACCGTGCCCATCTTCGCGCTCAACCAGGTCAGTGACGAAGCCGGTGAATGGCTGGTGCCCGGCATGCTCAAGGACAAGGTGCTGGCCCTGGTCAAGAGCCTGCATCAGAAGCCCCGTGCACGCCTGGTGCCGCTGCCCGATTACGCCGAGTCTTTTGTCGAGTCGGCCGAGTTCGGCAAGGGCAGCCTGATGGATGTGCTGCTCAAGGCCGTGCGCGACAAGACGCAGCTCGACGTCAAGCGCGCTGACTTCAAGCTCGACATGCTCTCGCCGCACCTGTTCATGAACTACCGTGTGGTGGACGAGCATGGCCGCCAGTTGGGCATGGGCCGCAATCTGCCTGCGCTGAAAGCCGAGCTGGGTTCGCTGGCGCGAGGCGCCTTCCAGGCGCTGGCGGCGTTGAAGGCGCAGGCGGTGGTGCAGGGGGGCGATGCAGGGGTATCGAACCAACAGCCCGCTTCTTCGCCATCGCAAGGCAAAGAGATGCCGGCAGCGCAAGGTGGTATCAAGCCTGGCGTTCAGCGTGCGCAAGGCGCAGGCAAGGGCGGTGCAGCGAACGCGGCTGGCGCGGCCGGTGGCAACAAGCCCGCACAATCCGTGCAGCCCTTGACCGACTGGACCTTTGGCGAACTGCCCGAGCTGATGGAGATCCAGCGCGGCGGCCACACCCTGATCGGTTTCCCGGCCTTGATCGACAAGGGCCAGCATGTCGAGATCGAGGTGTTCGATGAGCCCGATGTGGCCGCGGCCAGGCACCGTGCCGGTCTGCGCCGCCTGATCGCCTTGCAGATCCGCGAGCCACTGAAGTATCTGGAAAAGAACATCCCCGATCTGCAGAAGATGGCCATGGCCTACATGAGCCTGGGCACGGCCGATGAGCTGCGCGACCAGATCATCGACGTGGCGCTGGACCGCGCCTATCTGCACGACCCCTTGCCCGCGGATGCGGCCAGCTTCAAGGCGCGCGTGGAAGAAGGCCGCACGCGCCTGAACCTGATCGCGCAGGAGGTGGCGCGCCTGGCCGGCACTGTGCTGACCGAGTACGCGGCTGCTGCGCGCAAGCTCAAGGACTCACGCCCCCCGAAGGACGTCGCCGATGACATCACCGCGCAACTGCAACGCCTGATGCCCAAGCGCTTCGTGACGCTGACGCCCTATACCCAGTTGCAGCACTTCCCGCGCTACCTCAAAGGCATCACCTTGCGGCTCGACAAGCTCAAGGGCGACCCGGCTCGCGATGCACAACGCATGACCGAGCTGCGCCCGCTGGACCAGCGCCTGACGCGCCGATTGAGCGAGTTGAAGGGCACGCACGATGCCCGCCTGGACGAGTTCCGCTGGCTGCTGGAAGAGCTGCGCATCAGCCTGTTCGCGCAGGAGTTGCGCACGCCGCAGCCAGTGAGCGTCAAGCGCCTGGAGAAGGTCTGGTCGCAGATGACGTCCTGACGACGCCTTCTT
>NZ_DASUIS010000117.1:0-42661 GCF_036279675.1 Aquabacterium sp.
CAGTGCGATTTCCTTGTTGCCGTTGGGCTTGAGGTTGTGCACATCGTCCAGCGTTTTCAAGTCCACCGGCGGCCGGTAGGACACGAAGCCTTCGCCGAACGCGATCATCCAGGGGTGATCCATGTAGAACTGCTGGCGGCCAGTCAGGGTGCGCCATGGGATCAGCTCATGCACGTTGGTGTAGCCCGCGTTGTACGAGACCTTCTCGCTTTCCAGGCCAGACCAGGTCGGCGAAGAGATGATCTTGCGCGGCTGCGCCTGGATGTCGCGATAGCGGATCTTCTCGTCTTCGCGGTGCAAGGCCAGGTGGGCATGCTCACGGCCAGTTTGCCTGGACAGGGCCTCCCAGGCCTTGACCGCCACATGGCCGTTGGTCTCGGGGGCCAGCATCAGCACCACTTCGGTGGCGTCGATGTCCGACACGATCTTGGGCATGCCCTGGCTGACGCCCTCTTCCCTCACCAGGCCATTGAGCTCGCCCAATGCCTTGACTTCGTCCTTGGTGTCCCAACCGATGCCCTTGCCACCGTTGCCCAGTTTGTTCATCAGCGGGCCCAGGGAGGTGAAACGCTTGTAGGTGTTGGGGTAGTCGCGCTCGACCACGAAGATCTGGGGCGCCGTCTTGCCGGGGATCAGGTCGATCTCGCCGCGCTGCCAGTCCTGCACACCGAAGGGCTGTGCCAGCTCGGCGGCCGTGTCGTGCATGATCGGGTTCATGACGACTTCTTTCTCGGCGCCCAGGTGGCCCACGCAGACCTCGGAGAACTTCTGGGCGAAGCCCTTGTAGATCTCCCAGTCGGAGCGTGCTTCCCAGGCCGGGTCCACCGCCGCAGACAGCGGGTGGATGAAGGGATGCATGTCGGAGGTGTTGAGGTCGTTCTTCTCGTACCAGGTGGCCGTGGGCAGCACGATGTCCGAGTACAGGCAGGTGGTGCTCATGCGGAAGTCCAGCGTGACCAGCAGATCCAGCTTACCTTCGGGGGCCTGGTCGTGCCACTTGACCTCTTGAGGCTTCGCGTCTTGGCTACCAAGGTCCCTGCCTTGCACACCATTGGTGGTACCCAGCAGGTGCTTGAGGAAGTACTCGTGCCCCTTGCCCGATGAGCCCAGGATGTTGGAGCGCCACACGAACATGTTGCGCGGCCAGTTGGCAGGGTTGTCCGGGTCGTTGCAAGACAGCTTGAGCGAGCCGTCCTTCAGGGCACCAACGACATAGTCCTTGGCATCCATGCCCTTGGCCTGCGCATCCTTGACAACCGTCAGCGGATTGGTCTGCAACTGAGGGGCCGATGGCAACCAGCCCATGCGTTCCGCACGCACGTTGTAGTCGATCATGCTGCCGCCGAACCTGGCCTTGTCAGCCAGCGGTGACAGCACTTCATTGACGCCCAACTTTTCATAGCGCCACTGGTCGGTGTGCGCATAGAAGAAACTGGTGGAGTTCTGTTGACGCGGCGGGCGCGACCAGTCCAGCGCGAAGGCCAGCGCCGTCCAGCCGGTTTGCGGGCGCAGCTTTTCCTGGCCCACATAGTGCGCCCAGCCACCACCGGACTGGCCGATACAACCGCACATCATCAGCATGTTGATGATGCCGCGGTAGTTCATGTCGCAGTGGTACCAATGGTTCATGGCCGCGCCGATGATGACCATGGACTTGCCACGAGTCTTGTCGGCGTTGTCGGCGAACTGGCGGGCCACGGTGAGCACCTGCTCGCGGGGCGAGCCGGTGATCTGCTCTTGCCAGGCGGGGGTGTAAGGCACGTTGTCGTCGTACGACCTGGCGCCGTCGTCCACCAGATTGCCCTGCGCATCCTTCAGGCCACGGAAGACACCGTAGCTCGCCACCTGCAGGTCGAACACGGTGGCCACCCACACTTCACGTGTCTGGCCCTTGTCCTGAATCGTCACGCGCTTCATGGGCACGTTGCGCAGCAGGATGTCGCTTTGCTTGTTGTGCTGGAAGTTGGGCGTTTCGATGCCACCGAAATACGGGAAAGCCACCTTGTTGACGTCAGCCGGCAGCACTTCCGCCTTGGTCGCGTCTTCCAGCACCGACAGCTTCAGATCGACCTGGCGGTCACCCAGGGCTTCCTTGTTCTCCAGGTTCCACTTGCCTTGATCGGCACGGCCATCGGCACCCCAGCGGAAACCGATCGAGCCATTGGGCTGCACGATGGCGCCTTGTGCGTCGTAGGCCAGCGTCTTCCATTCCGGATTGTTGCCATTGGCCAGGTCACCACTCATGTCGCTGGCGCGCAGGTAGCGGCCTGGTACCAGGGCTTTGCCAGCGGGGGTGTCCTGCTCTTCGAGCATGACCAGCATGGGCAGGTCGGTATAGCGGCGCGCGTAGTCGTCGAAGTAGGCACTGCGGCGCTTCTCGCCCTCGCCGAAGTAGAACTCCTTGAGGATCACGTGGCCCATGGCCATGGCCACGGCGGCATCGGTGCCCTGCTTGGGATGCATCCAGATGTCGGCCAGCTTGGCCACTTCCGAGTAGTCAGGCGTGACGGCGACCGTCTTGGCGCCCTTGTAGCGCACCTCGGTGAAGAAGTGGGCGTCGGGGGTACGGGTCTGAGGCACGTTCGAGCCCCAGGCCATGATGAAGGTGGAGTTGTACCAATCGGCCGATTCGGGTACGTCGGTCTGCTCGCCCCAGATTTGCGGGCTGGCAGGCGGCAAATCGCAGTACCAGTCGTAGAAGGACATGCACACACCACCGATCAGGCTCAGGTAGCGGCTGCCCGCTGCATAGCTGATCATGGACATGGCCGGGATCGGCGAGAAGCCGATGATGCGGTCCGGGCCGTATTGCTTGATCGTGTAGACGTTGGCGGCAGCGACGATCTCGTTGACCTCGTCCCAGGTGGAGCGCACAAAGCCCCCCAGCCCACGCTCCTTTTGCCAGTTGCGACGGGTGTCAGGATTGCTCATCAGCGCAGCCCAGGCATCCACCGGTGACCTGGCCACGGTACGGGCCGATCGCCAGTGCTTGAGCAACTCACCGCGCACCATGGGGTGCTTGACGCGGTTGGCGCTGTACAGGTACCAGGAGTAGCTCGCACCACGTGCGCAACCACGGGGCTCGTGATTGGGCAGGTCATCGCGGGTGCGCGGGTAATCGGTCTGCTGGGTCTCCCAGGTCACGATGCCACCTTTGACGTAGACCTTCCACGAACAGGAGCCCGTGCAGTTCACGCCGTGTGTGGAGCGCACGATCTTGTCGTGCTGCCAGCGGTTGCGGTAGGCGTCCTCCCAGGTGCGGTCTTCACCCGTGGTCACGCCGTGACCATCCGCAAAGCCCTCCTTGGGCTGTGCGAAGAAGGTCAGCTTGTCCAGAAAATGGCTCATTTTTTCTTACTCCAGATGCCGATCAGGCAACAAGACATCAGCAAGGTTGTTCGGCGTTGTCGCGGGCATAGAACCACCAGGTGGTCACGATGCACAGCAGGTAGAACACGATGAAGGTCAGCAACGCGGCTTCCGGGCCACCTGTTGCGGCGATCGAGGTGCCGTAGCTCTTGGGGATGAAGAAGCCACCGTAGGCTGCAAACGCACCGGTGAAACCCAACACGGCCGCGGCCTCGGTATTGGCCTCCTTGATGGCGCCGGCCATGGCGGCCTCGTCATTGCGCGCCACGCCCTTGGTCTTCAGGTTCATGAAGATGACGGGGATCATGCGGAAGGTCGAACCGTTGCCAATGCCGGTGGTGAAGAACAGCACCAGGAACATCAGGAAGAAGCCTGTGAAGTTGCCGGCCTCAGGCCCCCATGGCAGCGCGAAGGCACTGTTGCTGCCCTTGGGCAGGAAGTACAGCACCCCCACCACGGCACAGGCCATGAGGATGAAGTTCCAATAGGTGACGCGCGCGCCGCCCAGCTTGTCGGCCAGCCAGCCACCTACGGGGCGAATCAAGGCGCCAACCAGCGGGCCGATCCAGGCATAGGCCAGCGGGTTCACGTCCTTGAATTGCGACTTGATCAA
Source organism: Aquabacterium sp. (assembly GCF_036279675.1). GTDB lineage: Bacteria > Pseudomonadota > Gammaproteobacteria > Burkholderiales > Burkholderiaceae_C > Aquabacterium. The sequence goes on from NZ_DASUIS010000117.1 coordinate 3,983, forward strand.
CAGGGGAAAACCTGCGGCGTAGCCGATGAAGGAGCCGAAGGTGCCGAGGTACAGGATGCACATCAGCCAGTTGTGCTTGTTGCGAAAGATCGCGGCCTGCGTGGCAAACGAGGCTTTCGCATCGGCAATGTCATTCATGAAGAACCAGGCAACCAGCGTGGCAATCACGATCCAGGGCACCCACACGAAGGCCGCGTTCTGAGCCCATATTTCTACGTGGGCACCGGCCTTGTTGACGATCTGCTGCGAGTCACCGCCGAACACGCCAAAGACACCCACGGAGATGATGATGGGGCTGAGGAATTGCACCACCGACACGCCCAGGTTGCCCAGGCCCGCGTTCACGCCCAGTGCCGAGCCCTTGCGCTCCTTCGGAAAGAAGAAGCTGATGTTGGACATGCTGGAGCTGAAGTTGCCACCACCAAGCCCGCACAGCAAAGCCAGGATCAGCATGGTCGGGTAAGGCGTGGTCGGATCCTGAATGGCCATGCCGATGCCAATCGCCGGGATCAACAAGGATGCGGTCGAGATGGCTGTCCAGCGACGGCCACCGAACACCGGCACCATGAAGGAGTAGAAGATGCGCAGCGTGGCGCCGGATAACGCCGGAGCCGAGGCCAGCCAGAACAGCTGGTTGGTGGTGTACTTGAAGCCCAGCAAGGGCAGGTTGACCGCTGCCACGCTCCACAGTTGCCAGACGGCAAACGCCAGGAAGAGCGCAGGCACGGAGATCCACAGATTGAGCTTGGCGATCGCCTGCCCTTCGGTTTCCCAGAAGGCCTTGTCTTCGGGGGTCCAGACGGTCAGGGTCTTGCCAGGTTTGGCGCTCCCTGCCGATACAGTTGTGCTGGCCATGATGTGGTCCTTGTTCAGGTAGTGCAAGAGGGTCAGGCGCGTTGGCCAACTGGCGCGAGCTGAGGCTCGCCCCCAATGACGTCGCGTGTGCGAACTTCGGTCGTGTACATCCAGATCAACGAAACCCAGACCACGCCGTACAGCAACATGAAGGCGCTGGAACGCACCCCGGTCAGATCCAGCAGGAAGCCGAACAGGATGGGCAACACGAAGCCGCCCATGCCACCGGCCAGGCCGACGATGCCGGAGATGGCGCCGATGTTGGTGGGGTAGTCATTGCTGATGTACTTGAAGACGCTGGCCTTGCCGAAGGCCCAGGCGATGCCCAGGGTGAACATCAGCGCAGTGAACGAATACACATTCAGGCCGATGTGAAAGGTCCTGGGACCATTCACCGTGTTGATCGTGAAGTCGGTCTGTGGATAGCTGAGGATGAACAGACAGATCCAGCTCACCCACAACACCCACCAGGTGACCTTGTGCGCACCGTGCTTGTCGGACAGATAACCACCGATGGCTCGAAGCACGCCACCTGGCAGAGAGAAACAGGCAGCCAGCAACGCGGCCACGCGGATGTCCAGGCCGTACTCGCCCACGTAGTACTGAACCATCCACAGGCTCAAGCCCACATAGCCGCCAAACACGATGCTGTAGTACTGGCAGTACTTGAGCACGCGCGGATCCTTGAGCTGCTTGAGTTGATCAGCCAGGCTGGCCTTGGACTGGACCAGGTGAGCAGGATCAGAGTGACTGCCCAGCCAGAACAGAATGGCGGTGCCCAGCATGATGGCGGCATACACCTTGGGCACCATGGTCCAGCCGGCAGCCACGATGATGGCGGGCGCAATGAACTTGTTGACAGCCGCACCGGAGTTGCCTGCACCGAACACCCCCATGGCAAAGCCCTGCTGATTCTTGGGGAACCAGCGAGCTACATAGGGCGTACCCACCGAGAACGAACCACCAGCCAGCCCCACAAACAGGCCCAAGGTCAGGAAATGCCAGTATTGCGTGGCATAGCTCATCAACCAGATCGGCACCACGCACAGCAGCATCGTGACGAACAGGACGATGCGGCCACCAAAGCGGTCCGTCCACACACCCAGGGGCACACGAATCAAGGAGCCTGTCAGGACGGGCGTTGCCGTCAACAAGCCGAACTCTGCGCCCGACAAACCCAGGGTCTTCTTGATGGGGATGCCAATCACCCCGAACATCATCCACACCATGAAGCACACCGTGAACGAGAGTGTGCTGACGCCCAATACCGAAAGGGCCTTACTTCTTGTAGACATGGAACTCTCCTTATCCATGCCTGCGAGTGTGGGAATATCTGACCCCGCTGAACATCCTTCTCACGGGATGATGCTGCGGTGCAAAAGAACGATGCCGATTGGCCAATGCAACAGCCTCATCGTCCGGAAGGAGTAGTCGGCTGCCAGACTTGCCCCATATCAAGTACCGGCGCGCTGAAAGTCTGGTACACCGACACCCACCCGATCCGGATGCATGCACATGAACATCAATACATTTGACGATTTGCTGCTGGCCGCACGCCACCAGCCCGACGCTCAGCGCTTGCTGATGGTCTTCGCGGCGGCCACGCTGCCTGATGACTGCACGGCAGAACAGCGCGCGCGCTTCGAGGCAGGCGAAGGTGGCGAGCTCAGCCCCATCATGTGCGTTGACAAGACGCCGGAAGAACTCGGCAGCTTTGCCGCCCTTCAGGCAGAGTCACGGCAGTTCGGTCAGCCCTGGGTGCTGGTCTTTGTGGCGGGCATGTCCGGGCAAGGCCCACGGGCGCCCACGGCCGAGGAGGCACGCAAGCCGCTCGAAGGCATGGTTCAGGCGATCAAGGATGGCCGCCTGGAACACTTCATCCCGTTTGATCAACAGGGACAAGCCGTGTCACTGCAATAGATCGGGTCGGAGCTGATCGCGTCAGTCGGGCTGCCCTGCCCCGCCTCGCGCAGTCGCAAACACGGCAGCCTGAACCCTCGACGTCAGATTCAATTTGCGCAGGATGTGCTGCACATGGATCTTGACGGTGGTCTCCGCGATCGACAAGGTGCGTGCGATTTCCTTGTTGCTGGCACCTCGGGCGATCTCGCGCAGGATGTCCCGCTCGCGGGGCGACAGCCTGGCCAGGCTGGCTGCATCAGGTTCGAGCCCGCTCTCCGCGACGCCCGTAGAAGCAGCGGGCTGGGCCACGGCGGGCTCGCCCGGCGTACTCAAGGCTTGCCGGTAAGCGGCGATCAGCTTGGTCGTCATCTCCGGCGACACGACAGACTCGCCCGCCCTGACCCTGAAGATGGAGGCGATCAGATCGTCACCCTCGACGGTCTTGAGCAGGTACCCTGCGGCGCCACGTGCCAAAGCCTGAGACAGGTCATCGGCGTCCTCGCTCACCGTGAGCATGACGATGCGCGCGCCCGGTGCCACAGCCAGCAATTGCGGCAAGGCTTCTACGCCATGCACGCCGGGCAGGTGGTTGTCCAGCAGGATCACATCGGGTGCATGCAATTGCGCCAGCTTGATGGCTTCGCCCGCGTCGCGTGCTTCCGCGACCACGTTCAGGCGGCTGTCACGAGACAACAGTGCAATCAGGCCACGCCTGAACAGATTGTGATCATCAACGACCAGCAGACGTACGTTCACGTTGTCATTCATGTGGATGCCATGGAGGGGGAATCGGTGGCGCGCGTGCTGGCCGGGCTGCCAACAGCCTTGGGCAGGCTCAGTTCGATTCGCGTACCAGCCGGAGAGGATTGGAAGGTCAAGGTGGCGCCGATGCGCTGTGCGCGTTCGCGCATGATGCGCAGGCCCACGTGGGTATCGTCAGGTGGGCCCGCCGATATGTCGAACCCGCGCCCGTTGTCGGACACGGCGACCCGCCACGAGGGTTGGGTCTGCACATCCACTTGCACATCTGTGGCCTGAGCATGTTTTCGCACATTCGACAGGCACTCCTGAACGATGTGCAAGACCTGGATCTGAACATCGGGCGGCAGGGGCAAGCCTTGGCCTTGCATGCTCAACTGCCCCCGCAAGCCGGATTGCAGCTCAAACTTGGACAAGGTTTCGCGCAAGGCGGGTTCGATGTCGTCGGAGTGGGTGCGCACACGGAAATGCAGCAAAAGCTCACGCACATCGCTGTAACTCTCACGCACGCCGGCATCCAGTTCGTTCATGCTGGTCTCGATCGCCTTGTCGTCGCCACGCGTCATGGCATCGCGCAGCAGTTGCATCTGGATCTTCAGGAAGGCCAGGGATTGCGCGATGGAGTCGTGCAGCTCCTGCGCCAGCATCTGGCGCTCCGCAGACACGGCGGATTCGCGATCGAGTGCCGAGGCACGCAGGCTTTCCATGGCGCCGGCCAGGTGGCTGGCCAGTGCTTCAAACAGGCCACGCTCTTCTTCACTGAAGTGAGGCTCGCCGCGGAAAAACAGCTCCACCTCGCCCAGCACGCGCTGGTGCAAGCCCAGAGGCACGGTGACCAGCGTGGTGTACCCGGCGCGCTCACAGTGTTCCTTCACTGTCTTCGCCGCAGACTGCTTGTTCAAGGCCCTCACCGCATCCTGAATGGGAATGACGCGAATTCCTGGCAGGGAGCCGGGCTCGACCTGCGCGCCACACAGGCAATCCCCCGACAGCACGCATTGCTCGTCTTCTGCCATGACCTTGGGCAGGCAGTCACTGCCCAGGAGCACATAGCGCTCGTTGGCCTCATCCGACCACCTGATCGCCACGGCATCGGCATGCGCAATGCGACGCATCTGCTGCGCAAAACCCTGCGCGAGCACACCCAGCGTATCGGCCTTGGCCACAAACGCTGCCACTTCATACAAGGCACTCAAACGCGCCTGCTTGATCTCCAGGCCTGCCGTCTTTTCCCTGACCTTGAATTCCAGCTTGCCGTAGAGCGATTCCAGGTTCTCGGCCATGCTGTTGAAGCCGCTGGCCAAGGCGCCCAACTCGTCGTCGGTGTCCACCGTGACGCGGGTGGCAAAGTCGCCCTGCTCGATGCGTCGCAGCCCCCGCTGCAGGCGTGCCACGGGCTCCAGCACCACCACATGGCCTGCATACAGCATGGCCAACGCGCTCAGCACGGCAAGTGCCATCATGGCCAGTTGGAAGGTGTGCAGCAAGGCCGTCCAGCGCGCAATGTGGCGCTCGATGGCCGACACGAAGGCGTCAATGCGCCCCACGAAGTCGTCCACATTGCCACGCAGGGACGCCGAAATCGGCTCGCCGCGCCCGATGTCGAGGGCCTGCTGGCGCAGTACCGCCCAGTCCTCGCTCACGCCCTTGAACCGGGCCTTGGTGTCATCGTCCCATGGCACGCTCAAGGGGCGACCCGGGTCACCCGCTCGCAACAGGGCCAGGCTGTCTTCGAAGTCCTTGAGTCGACGCTCGACATCGCTCAGGAAGGCGGATCGCTCCACCGTCGGGTGCTGCAGGCTCAAGGCAAGCTGGTAGCTGCGCATGCGCATGCGCCCTGCCTCGTTCACAGCGGCGGCGCCCCCTTCCAGCTGCCAGGTGACCCACAAGGTCAGGCCAATGGACGCCAGCGCGAGCACCAGGAACACACCGCCAATGGCCAGGAGTTTGGAGGCCAGGCCCTTGCTGACCATGCGCGCGCCCATGCTGGCGAGCGCATCCGACGCATCCCCGCCCGGTTGCGTATCCTTGGTCTCGATCTTGATGTCTTCCGAAGTAGCTGCCACCCGTGCTCCATCAGGGCCCAGGCCCGCAATCAGAGGCCCCATTGTCCTTCGCAAGGCAAGGCCCTATCAAGGTGAGTGTGCACATGCGCTCAGCCACCGGTTTGTGACATGAAGCGCACGATCTGCCGAGGCCGCTCCTGGAACTCGTGGCGCTCCGGCTTGGCCGCAATGCCCGCGAGGATGGCCGCGGTCAACTCGGCGTCACTGGCGCCGGCGCGCAGCATGGTACCCAGCGGCACCTGATCGTTCTGTCCCAGGCACAGATATAGCGTGCCATCCACGCCCAGGCGCACCCGGTTGCACGACGCACAGAAGTGCCTGGACATCGGCGTGATGACGCCCAGGCTCATGCCACCATCAGGTGTACACCAGTAGCGAGCTGGCCCCGCGCCCTGGCCCAGGACCTGCGGCAACAAACCGTGTTCACGGGCCAGCGCTTCACCCAACTGGCTCAGGTCCACACCCTGGCTGGCGCGCCCCGTGTCACCCACCGGCATCGGCTCGATCAGTCGCAGTACAAAGCCTTGCTCGATGGCAAAGGCCACCATGCGACGCACTTCGTCCAGGTTGACGTCGGCCTGAACCACCATATTGAGCTTGATGGGATCAAAGCCTGCGGCACGGGCCTCACGCAGCCCTTCCAGCACATCAGCCAGGCAATCGCGCCCGGTGATGCGGGCAAAGCAATCACGATCCAGAGAGTCGAGGCTGATGTTGAGCCGAAGCACGCCGGCCTCACGCAGTGCGCGCGCATGGCGGGCCAGTTGTGTGCCGTTGCTGGACACGGACAGATCCTGAAGGCCGTCGAGGGAGGCCAAGCTGCCCGCCAGCGCGGCCACGCCTCGACGAAGCAGTGGCTCGCCGCCCGTCAGGCGCACCTTGCTCACGCCTTGCGCCACGAACAGGCCCACCAGGCGCGTCATCTCCTCATGGCGAAGCCAGTGCGCGGGTTCTTCAAAGCCTTTGAAGCCCTTGGGCATGCAATAGGTACAACGCAGATCGCAGCGGTCTGTCACGGAGACGCGCAGGTAATCGATGGGACGCTGGAAGGAATCAGTCAAACGGGAGCGCATACCCCAATGTAGTCAGCCTGAGCTGACTTGCCTATCGACCGGAAGGATTAGTCCTTCGCGCCTGCGCCACGGCCGGCCAGGCGTGGTATCAATACGGCATGCGCCCCTCATTGCAACCCGTAGCCCCCAGCATTGACGACCCGATCGAGCTGCTCATGGCCTGCCACGAGAAGGTCAGGCGCTTTGCCGGCCTGACCGTGAAGCTGCGCGACCACCTCGCGCGCAAGGGCCCGGACAGCCAGGCGCAGGAGGCTGCGCGATCCATCCTGCGCTACTTCAACATCGCCGCACCGCTGCACCATGACGACGAGGAACACGACCTGTTTCCCGCATTGCAGCAATTGGACCAGGACGGCTTGAACGCCAGCATGGCGGCGCTGGAAGCTGAACATGCCGAGCTGGCCGGCCTCTGGCAGAGCCTGGGCCCCTGGCTCCAGGCCATCTCACAGGGCACGGCCCACGCGCCACCACCCACGGTCGATGCGTTTGCGCAGCGTTACCCTGCACACGCACAGCGCGAGGAAGACGAGGTCTACCCCTTTGCCTCGCAACTGGCGCCCACGCAGATCAGCCAGATCAGCGCCGCCATGGTCGCGCGGCGCACGGCGGGCTGAGCCACCGGGCCGAGTCTGCTGGCCACCGGGAAGCAAAGCGCAACCCGCGCACCTTCAGCCGCGCGGCATGGACATGACCAGTGCCATCGTGGCGTGCGCCAGCAGGTTGACCACGGCCTCTTCATCGGTCTGGCGTTTTTCCGCCAGTGCCAGCCCGAATTGCAGGATCAGGCTGACGATGCCCTCTGCAATCAGCGTGAGCTGATCAGGCTTCAAACCCGCTGTGAATGGCAGCTCTGCCACGTCGGCCACCAGTTCGTCGCGTATCTCGCTGAACAAGGTCTGGGCGCACACACCCAATGTGGATGCCGGACGGTACTGCTCCGACAGGAAGACCCGCAACAGGTCTTCATGCTCGATGCAGGCCCTGATGGATATGCGAAATGACTCGCGCGAAGCGGCCACCACATCTGGCGCACCACGCAGTGGTTGACGCGCCTCACGCAAGGACTTGCGAAGTTTGTCAACGATGTCGGTGGCCAGCTCTTCCAGCAGCGTTTCCATGTCGGGAAAGTGAACATAGAAGGTCGGCTGCGCCACACCCACGATCCGGGTCACAGCGCCAGTGGTGAGGGCCTCACGCCCTTTCTCCAGCAGGATGGACATGGCCGCCTGCAGAAGGCGCTGACGGGTAACGAGCTTGGCCTCCTGGCGGCTGAGCGGGCGGGCAAGTTGCGACATGGCGCCGATCTTATGGGCAAATCGGCCCCCTCCCGGCGCTTCAGATCAACGATCCATGTCGTAGTAGAAAAGGTCCGTGGCCCGGCGGTTCGTGCCTTCGAAGATCTCGCGTACCAGTTGCGGATTGCGCCAGAGATACCAGTCACCAAACATGTCGAACTTGCGGCACGAGGTGGTGATGCCGTGGCGCTTGATGGTGCCGTACTGCTGCCCGAACTGCCGGCCATGGGCCTTCAGCCGCAAGGCAAAGTCGATGTCCTCCACGCTCAGCAGTTGCTCGTCAAAGCCTCCCACCGCGTCGAAAGCATCACGCTTGAACCAGAACATGCCGGCCGACACCCCTCGTTTGAGCACATAGGGAATCACCACCAGCATGCTGAAGAAGATACCTACGGACATCCGCTCGGGCCACATATAGGTGCCGCCACCGATGTAGCGCGGGTCATGCACATGGCGCAGCACGGCCGACACGGTGCCCGGCGCCATCCAGCTGTCGGCGTCCAGCGTGACCACAGCCTCGGACGTCGTGCCTCGAACGGCTTCATTGCGCACCGCAGCAATGCACTTGGTGTCGTTGACCACGCAGCGCGCGCCCGCTGCCTCGGCGATGGCCTGCGTGCGATCGGTACAGCGGTTGAGCGCCACCACGATCTCCACCGGTACGCCCGCCTGTGCCGCGGAGCCCTGGATGCTGTCCAGGCAACGCCCGATGAAGCGGGCTTCGTTGTGGGCGGGAATAGCCACAGACAGGGCTGGTTTCATGGTTGCGCTCGTCAATCAGGCGGGATGTGGGAATCGGACACGACAAGCCGCGTCGCAGCCGATTTCTTGATGTACGCATGCTATGCGCATTCCGCCATCTCTCCATCGCCAGACGCCGCATCTGACCTTCACCCTATCCAGATCAGGGTCTGATTTCTTGATCTCTCTACAGTTATATGCATGGCTGGCACGAACCGATGCACGGGGACGTCAGCCCAGCAGTCAGATGCCACCGCAGTTCAGGCATCTGGCGTTGTCAGACAAATGTTTTCGTGGAGACCTGCAAATGACGAAATACCTCAAAGGCTGGCTGATGCCAACGCTGGCCGCACTGATGATGTACATGGTGGCACAGGGCGGCTGGTACATGTGGGCACCCTGGGCCTTCGTGCTGACCGTGTTCCTGTCGGCCGACATGTTCCTGCCGCACGACCTGTCCGAGCCGCCCAAGTACCAGAACGCGTTTCTGCTGAACCTGCCGCTCTACACCATCCTGCCCATGCTGGCGCTGTTGAACTTCACGGTGCTGTGGCTGGTTGGTTCTGGCGACATGCTGGGCTTTGGTGCCTGGGTGCAACAACACATCGGCCTTGATCTGTTTGCGGCACGCGCCAAGACAGACCACTGGGCCATGTGGGCCGGTTGCATCCTGGGCGTGGGCCTGATGAACGCCGTCGGCGGCACCGTGGCCGGTCATGAACTGACCCACCGTACCGGTCGTCCTTTCGACCTGTTCATGGGCCGCTGGATGCTCGCCTTCACCTGCGACACCTCGTTCGCCATCGAACACGTGTATGGCCACCACGTTCGTGTGGCCACGCCAGCCGACCCCGCCACGGCACGCCGCGGCGAGAGCTTCTACAAGTTCACAGTGCGCTCGACCATCCAGAGCTATGTGCACGCCTACCAGCTGGAAAAGGCTCGTCTGGCCAAGTTGGGCAAGTCGGTTTGGAACCCGTTCGCCAGCCCCTTCCTGCGTGGCAACCTGGAAAACATCTTCATGTTCGTGGCGGCCTACCTGATCGCCGGTCTGCCTGGCCTGGGCTTCTGGGCACTGCTGGCCTTCGTGGGCAAGCAATACCTGGAGATCACCAACTACTTCGAGCACTATGGTCTGGTGCGCGTGCCTGGTGAACCTGTGCAACCCCGCCATTCGTGGAACTCCAACCACTGGGGCAGCACCAATGTGCTGTGGAGCCTGGCTCGCCACTCCCACCACCACGCTGAAGGTGAAGCCCCCTACTGGACGCTGCACGCCTACCCCAACGCTCCCATGCTGCCTAACGGCTACCTGGGCATGCTGCTGGTCGCGCTGGTGCCCCCCCTGTTCAAGAAGTTCATGACACCCGCCCTGAACGAATGGGACGAAAAGCATGCATCGCCTGCCGAGCGCAAGCTGGCCCAACAAGCCAGCCGTGAATCCGGCATGGCAGGTTTGAAGATCATCAATGCCAAGCTGGCTTGATGCGCTCACACTGCTGAAGAAGTAGCCGTGCGCCGTTTACGCGGCGCACACACCGACCGCAGGTCAACCGGCCTTGCGGTCTTTGTCTTGACAGGACACCTATCGTGCCCCCCAGCCTGTTCAGCCGCCTGTTTGGCAGCAGCCCCTCCGAATTCAAGCTGCAGATCAATTCACCCGATCTGACCGTGACCGCTCAGGCCAAGGAAAGCCTCTTGCTGGCGGCCTTGAACCAGGGCATCGCCTTTCCCTACAACTGCCGAGTGGGCGGCTGTGGCGAATGCAAGTGCCGCCTCGTCTCAGGCAAGGTCAAGGAACTGACCGACAAAAGCTATCTGCTGTCGGCCGAAGAGTTGAAGCAGAACTACATTCTGGCCTGCCAGAGCCTGCCCAAGTCGGACGTGGTCGTCGAGGTGGTCCTGCGCCAGGGCGCGGTCGTCCATCCCATCGTGGAAACCTCGGCCCGCATCTCGGCCCTCACACCACTGACGCACGACATCCTGCACGTGCAGATGCAAGCCGAGCAGCCTTTGAACTACACCGCCGGACAGTACGCCGAGCTCGTCATCCCCGATGCGGTTGAGGCCGAGGCTGGCAAGGGCCGCAGCTATTCGTTTGCCACGGCACACGATGCAGCGCGTCCCAACGCGCTTGACTTCTTCATCCGCAAGGTGCCAGGTGGCGCCTTCACCGAGTGGCTGTTCTCCAAGGCCGAAGTGGGTCAATGGCTGAAGCTGCGTGGCCCGTATGGCGATTTCTGCCTTCGCCCCAGCGCCAACCCCATCGTGTGCATCGCCGGGGGCAGCGGCCTGGCGCCCATCAAGGCGCTGCTGGAGCAAGCCATCAAGGACAAGCAGGCCAACCGCCCGCTGGTGATCCTGTTTGGCGCGCGCACCCAGCAAGACCTGTACGGGCTGGACGACATCGACCAGATCCGCCGAAACTGGACGGGCCGCTTCCTGTTCGAGCCCATCCTGTCGAACGAACCGGAAGGATCGAGCTGGCAAGGCCGCCGAGGCCTGATCACCGATCACCTCAAGCCGCTCCTGGGCGAGCGCCTGCCTGATCACCACGCCTATATGTGCGGGCCGCCACCCATGATCGACGCTTGCGTCGAGGCGCTCACGCAAGGCGGCACGCCCTCCGGCCAGATCTACTTTGACAAGTTTCTGGACAGCGGACATACCGCACAGCCCAAATAGGCGGGAAGACCGGTAGTTACAGAATCAGGCAAAACACGGTTGACACAGAAACATTTCATTGGATATGATTTTTTACAGACTTCTGTAATGAATCATGCCGCCCAACCCGAAAAACCTGATCCTCAACCTGCTGCTGGCCAATGATGGCGCACCGTTGAGCGCGGCCGATGCCGTGGGATCCTGCGCCCTGTTCGGCATCCGCGAAAACAGTGTACGGGTGTCGCTCGTGCGTCTGGGTTCGGCCGGCATGATCGAATCCGCGGGGCGTGGCGCCTACAGGCTGGGGCCGCAAGCTGCCGGGTTGGCGCAGGAACTGTCACGCTGGCGCAGCAGCGAATCACGTGTGTGCGACTGGTCCGGGACCTGGATCATGGTCAGCACCGGCAGCCTGGGGCGCAGCGACCGCACGGCCCTGCGCGGCAGGCAAAGAGCCCTGGCCTTGCTGGGTTTCCAGGAGTTGGACGACTCTCTGCACGTTCGGCCAGACAACCTGATCGGCCACGCCCCTGCCATCCGTGAACGCCTGCGCAAGCTGGGCCTGGAAGCTGAAGCCCCCGTCTTTGCCGCCACCGATCTGGCGCCCGAACTGGACGCCAGGGCCCGCACGCTCTGGCAGGGTGATGCCCTCACCAAAGCCTACCAACAGACGCGTCAGAAGCTGGAAGCCTGGCTGGCGCACGCGCATGAACTCGAGCCCGATGTGGCCGCGCGCGAGTCCTACCTGCTGGGCAACGAGGCCATTCGCCAACTGGTGTTCGATCCCCTGCTGCCAGCGCCCCTGGTTGACGTCGCAGAACGCCGCGCTTTCACTGACACGGTGGTCGCGTTTGATCAGGCGGGCCGTCGCATCTGGGCCGAGCAACTACCGGCGGTCTTGCAGGCCCGACACGCACAACACCTCGCGACCAGCCCTTCCACCAAAGGCCGCCGGCCTGCCACCCATTGAGCACAGCGCACCATGTCCAGCTCCCTCGCCCAGCAGCCTGAATTCACGGCCACACCCACGGATCTGCCCGCCGCCACCAAACGGCGCCTGAAAGACCTGTTCACCCGCGAGCAGATGGCCACCTTGACGGCGCGCTCCGATCTGTGGGGCGCCTGGGCCGTGGGCTCCACATGGGGTGTCATCGCCCTGGCCTTTGCCGCACTGGCGCGCTGGCCGAATGTTTTCACGTTTGTTGCCGTGATGGCCGTGCTGGGTGGTCGCCAGCTGGCACTCGCCATCCTGCAACATGAAGGTTCGCACGGCACCCTGTTCAAGAGCCGTTGGGCCAACGACGTGCTCACCGACTGGCTGTGCGCACGCCCGATCTGGCAGAACCTGGGCAAGTACAAGGTGCACCACCTGGGCCATCACACCAGAACCGGCACCAACCAGGATCCCGACATCTCGCTGCATGAAGACTACCCTGTGAGCCGCGCTTCGCTGGTGCGCAAGATGGCGCGCGACATCTTCGGCCTGACTGGCCTCAAGCTGGTCTTCGGGCTGGTGATGATGGATGCCGGCGTCTTCAAGTGGACCGTGGCCAACAACGTCGAACGCCTGCCACAAGAAGGCCGCACCTGGCCCGAGCGCATCAGCACCACCCTGCGCAACATGGGGCCCATGTTGATCACCAACGGTGTGCTGTGGGCTGTGTTGGCCGCCACGGGCCACGCCTGGCTGTATGGCGCCTGGGTACTGGCCTTCCTGACCTTTCTGCCGCTGTTCATCCGCATCCGCTCGATTGCCGAACATGGCTGCCTGGACCGCTCACCCGACATGTTCCGCAATACGCGCACCACCCGCGCCGGCTGGCTGGCCCGCGCCACCGTGGCACCGGTGAACGTGAACTTCCACATGGAGCATCACCTGATGGCGTCGGTGCCCTACCACCGCCTGCCTCAGATGCACGCCTGGTTGCGTGAGCGCACGGATGTGCCCGAGCCACCCAGCTATCTGGATGTGTTGCAACTGGCCAGTTCAGGCCAGCCAGCTCGATAGGACTTGCTCAGCCCATCACCACCGGGCCGCCCTTGGCCAGCGCACGCTGGTAGGCAGGCCGGGCTTCCATCCGCTTGATGTAGGCCGACAGGTTCGGGCATCGCCTGGCATCGTCCGCACGCGAGATCAAGGCTGACACGGCAAAGCTCATCTGGAAGTCAGCCAGTGTCAGGCGATCACCCGCAAACCACTGGTTTTGGCCCAGATGGTCTTCGATGAACGCCGTCGAGGTCTGCAGGTTGGGATCGATCAGCTGCTTTTGCACCTTCTTGCAGAGTTCACGTGCAATCGGCCTGACGAAGAAGGGCATGGGCTGCGTGGGAATGGTCATGAACACCAGCTTCATCACCAGCCAGTTCATGAGCGAACCTTCGGCAAAGTGCATCCAGAAGCGCAACTGCATGTGCTCAGGCGTGCCGGGTTGGGTGCTCAAGTGCGCAGCCTCCCCTTGCGCATCAACACCGTAGCGCTCGACCAGGTATTCCAGAATCGCAGCCGATTCCGCCACCACCAGATCGCCATCGGTGATCACGGGGGATTTGCCCAAGGGATGGATCTTCTTCAACTCCGGCGGCGCCAACCTGGTAACGGGGTGGCGCTTGTAGATCTTGAGCTCATAGGGCAGGCCCAGTTCTTCCAGCAACCACAGCACGCGCTGCGAACGGGATGTTTCGAGGTGGTGAACGGTGATCATGCGCGGCAGCATACAACGACCGCCATTCATGCACCGCCACAAGACCGCTAAGATCCCACCATGAGCAAGGTCACCATCTTTCACAACCCCAAGTGCGGCACCTCCCGCAATACTCTGGCCCTGATCCGCAATGCGGGTATCGAGCCCGATGTCATCCTGTATCTCGAGACGCCGCCTGATCGCCCTCAACTGGTCAAGCTGATCCAGGACAGTGGCCTGAGTGCCCGCGAGGTATTGCGCAGCAAAGGCGATCTGTACGACGAACTCCAGTTGCAGGACAGCAAGTGGACGGACGATCAACTGATCGACTTCATGATCGCGCATCCCATCCTGATCAACCGCCCCATCGTGGTCACCCCGCTGGGCACCCGGCTGTGCCGCCCCTCCGAGCTGGTGCTCGACATCCTGGACGCCCCTCAGCAAGCCCCCTTCAGCAAGGAGGACGGTGAAGTGGTGATCGACGCTCAGGGAAAACGCGCCAAGTAATCTGACAACAATTCATGTCACACTACCGATTCATGGCGCCAACCGCGCGCGAATCAGCTTGAGGACAGGACATGGCCCGCAACGCAGCCAGCATCAGCCCCACGGCGCACTACACCGGCTACACCTGGTTCGCGCACGGCATGTCGCATCCTGCGCTGGTCACGCCACAGGGCCGGCTCATGCATGGCGCCTTGCGCCCTCTGCACAGCCTGGCCATGCTCACGGGCGCCCCCACCTTGCAAGCCTTCCTGTTGGCGCGGCACCGCCTGATCGATCTGCTGCTTACCCAGGCCATCCGCGAGGGCCGTGTGAGCCAGGTCATCGAAGTGGCCGCCGGGCTGTCACCGCGCGGCTGGCGCTTCAAGCAAGCCCATGGGGACAAGCTTCACTACATTGAAGCCGACCTGCCTGACATGGCACAGCGCAAGCGCGACCTGCTTCAGCAGGCCGATCTGCTGCGTCAGCGACACGAAGTCGTGACCCTGGATGCCCTGGCCGACACCGGCCCTGCCTCCTTGAGCGCCCTGGCTGACAGGCTGGACCCCCATCAGGGCACGGCCATCATCACCGAGGGCCTGGTCAACTACTTCGACACCCCCACCGTGGTGGCGATGTGGCAACGCTTTGGCCGCGTGCTCAACCGCTTCCCGGATGGGCTCTACTTGTCAGACATCCACCTGCACAACGCCAACAAGGGTGCAGGCGTGCAGGCCTTCAAGGCCGTCCTCTCGACCTTCGTCAAAGGTCGCGTCTTCCTGCACTTCGACAACGAAGTGCAGGCCGAAACCGAATTGCGCCACGCCGGATTTGCGCTGGCAGAACTGCATGACCCTACCCGCTTTGCCGGGCAACTGGGCATGACCATGCACCCTGGCGCCAATGCCGTGCGCGTGGTTGAAGCACGCACCAACAAGCCCACGTTCAAGGGCTAGGCGGGTCTCGCCTTCATCCTGGCGTCACATCCAGCCCGCCACCGGCAGCCTGATACAGCGTCACCAAAGCATTGAGCCGATTGAGTCGGTTGGCAGCGAGGTTGTTTTCGGCCTGCCGACGTGCTTCCTGCGCATCCAGCCAGGTCTTGAGCGGCACGGCACCAGCACGGTAACGCGCCTCGCTCAGCCGCTCGCCATCCTGAGCGGCCTTGACGGCCAGCGCGAGCTGCACCCCCTGGTTCTCGTATTGCACGCGCGCCGACAAGGCGTTTTCGACATCAGACAGCGCCTGGTACCAGCTCTGCCGATAGCCCAGCACCGCCACCTCGTAGTCAGCCTGCGAGATGTCGACACTGCGCTGCATGTCACGCCATTGCACGAAGGGCAGCGCCAGGCCTGCGCCCAGTGTGCCCACCGGGTCGCTCAACACCTTGGACAAAGCCGTGCTGCTGCCACCCACGCTACCCGTGAGCGACAAGGTTGGGTAAAAGCTGGCCCTGGTTGCATCTACCGATGCCAGTGACTTGCGCAGGCGAGACTCGGCAGCCTGCAGATCAGGGCGACGCGCCAGCAAGGACGCCGGTGCGCCAGGCTGCACATCCGGCAAGCCCCCCTCGGGCAAACGCAAGGTTTCCTTCGTCGCGACAGATGGCGGCGCATCAAACAGAATGGCCAGGGCGTTGCGTGCCTGTACACGCTGCTGCAGCCACTGCGTGTGACTCGCCTCCTGAGCAGCCAGAGCCTGTGTGGCTTGCGCCACCTCCAGGCCAGACGTGGCCCCCACCTTGTATTGCGCCTCCACCAGCTTGAGTGTCTGGCGGGCGTAATCAATGCTTAGCTGGCTGGCCTCCACGCGCTGGTTCAGGTAGGCCACCTGCCAGTACAGATTGGCCACCGTGCCCACCAGTGACATGGCTGCCGCCTGACGGTCCTGCTCGGTGGCCTGGGCTTCCCAGTCGGCTGCACTGCGCAGCGAAGCCAGGCGGCCCCACAGGTCCACCTCCCAGCTGGCGCCCGCCGTGACGGTGCTCAACCGGGTGGTCGGGCCACCGTCGAGCTGGCGCGATGCCGTGCTGCTGCCCTTCACGCTCAGCGAGGGCAACTGATCACTGGCCGCCTGGCCTGCCACCAGCTGTGCCCGCCGCACCTTGATGGCTGCTTGCGCCAGGTTGTTGTTACGAGCCAGGGCATCCTGAATCAACTGGGTCAGCACCGGGTCCTGCAAGCCTTGCCACCAGGGCGCCAGCGCGGCCTGTCTGGCGGCATCGCCTTGTTGCCAGGCCTCGGGCACCTTCACGTCTGGCCGTGCGTAGTGCCCCGGTGCAGCGCAGGCGCTCAACAACGCTGCAACCAGCGCCACGCTGCCCCAGGTCCATGCTGTGTGCCTGTGTTGCTTCACTGTATTCACGCTTTGTTCTCTCATGCACATTTCTCACTGCCTCGACAAGGCATCCACGGGATCCAGCTTTGCCGCATTGCGCGCCGGTAGAAAACCGAACACCACACCGATCAGCGAAGAGACCCCAAAGGCCGCCACGATGGACGACACTGAATAAACCATGGTGAAGGTGCCGCCACCCAATTTGTCGAACCCCAGCCCGATCAGCAAGGACAGCCCGATCCCCAGCACCCCACCGATCAGGCAGACCAGCACCGCCTCGATCAGGAACTGCCTCAGGATGTCGCTCTGACGCGCCCCCACCGCCATGCGCACGCCAATCTCCTGCGTGCGCTCGGTCACCGACACCAGCATGATGTTCATCACACCGATGCCGCCCACGATCAGCGAGATCACGGCGATCGACGAGATCAGCAGTGTCATCGTCTGCGTGGTGCTCTCGATGGTCTGGCGGATGCTGTCACTGTTGCGCACGAAAAAGTCCTGTGTGCCATGGCGTTGCGTGACCAGCTTGACGATGCCCTGCTCGGCCGCCACAGAAGGCACGTCATCGCTGATGCGCACCGTGATGTTGCGCAACCAGCGCACGCCCAGCAAGCGCCGCATGGCCGTGGTGTAAGGCACCCAGACGTTGAGGTTGTCCGAGATCATGAAACCGCTTTCCTGCGGCGAGGTCACGCCGATGATGCGCACGGGCACGGAGCCCAGAAACACCACCTGCCCCACCGGGTTCTCGCCATTGGGGAACAAGGCCTTCTGGGCGTTCGGATCAATCACGGCTTCCTGCGTCTGGCGGCGCACGCTGTCGGCATCGAAGGCCTGGCCCTGCGCCATCGTGTAGCCCTTGACGCGAAAGAAGTCCTCTCCCACACCGGTCACGTTCGCGGTGGCCTCCAGATTGCCACGCCGCAGGGTCACGCTGGTGCTCACCGTGGGCGTCACGCTGTCCACATAGCTCAGGTTGGACAAGGCGTCCGCATCACCCGGCACCAAGGTGCGGATGCGCCCGGCCTGCCGATCACCGAAGTTCTTGCCCGGGAAGATGTCGATCGTGTTGGTGCCCATGGCCGAGATGTCCTTGAGCACGCGCTGGCGCGAGCCTTCGCCCAAAGCCACCATCGACACCACGGAGGCGATGCCGATGATGATGCCCAGCATGGTCAACAGCGTGCGCAGACGGTGCCCGGCCATGGCGCGCAGGGCCATCGTGAAGGCTTCGGTGAACCGATCCCAGTTGGCGCGCCAGGGATGAGGCTCCGGCGTGCCTTCCTCCAGCTTCACGGCGCGGTGCACATCAGCCCCATCCTTGTAGCGATCCGAGACGATCTCGCCATCGGCCACCTCGATGATGCGCTGCGCATGCTGCGCCACCTTGGGGTCGTGGGTCACGATGATGACCGTGTGCCCATCGGCATGCAGCTCCTTGAGAATGCGCATGACCTCCTCGCCGCTGACGCTGTCGAGCGCCCCCGTCGGCTCATCGGCCAGAATCACGTCGCCGCCGTTCATGAGCGCGCGGGCAATGCTGACGCGCTGTTGCTGACCTCCTGAAAGCTGGCCCGGACGATGTCGAACGCGCTCACCCAGACCCAGGCGTCCCAGCAGCGCGGCCGCGCGAGCATGCCGTTCGGCCGGCCCATGGCCCGCATAGATGGCCGGGATCTCGACGTTGCCCGCCGCCGTCAGGTCACCCATGAGGTGATAGCGCTGGAAGATGAAGCCGAAGTGCTCGCGACGCAGGCGCGCCAGTTCATCCGGTTCCAGGGCGGCCGTGGGCTGCCCCGCCACCTTGTAGACACCCCGCGTCGGCCGGTCCAGGCATCCCAGGATGTTCATCAGCGTGGACTTGCCCGAACCCGAGGCGCCAATGATGGCCACCATCTCGCCGGCCTGGATCTTCAGGCTGATGCCCTTGAGCACCGCCACCGAGCCTTCGCCCGAGGGGTACTCGCGCCACAGATCCTGCACTTCCAGCAAGGCAGGCGCGGCAGACTGTTGTGAAGTCGATGCCATGGCGTCAGAACATGCCCGGCGGACGACGTGAACCACCCGAACCATTGCCCGAGCCCGTGGCCTCACCCACCACCACCAGATCGCCTTCCTTCAAGCCTTCCAGCACCTGGGCCTGGACGCGGTTGTTCAGGCCGATCCTGACCTGGCGCGTCGACACCTTCTGCTGACCAGGCGGGCCTTCCAGCACGCTCACGTCGTAGGTCCTGGTCTTGCGATCACGCTTGCCCAGTGCAGAAGCGGGAATGACGAGGGCATGGTCGGCCTTGTTCAGCACGATGAAGACCTGAGCGGTCATCAGCACACGCAGCTTGCCATCCGGATTGGGCACGTCGAACAACCCGTTGTAGTAGATGGCCGAGGTTGTGGAAGTAGATGTCGTGACCTTGGCATCCGTCTGGCTTGCCTCCGGCACCGGTTCCACACCGCGCAGTGTGGCGTCGAAACGATGCAGCGGCTCGCCCAGAATCGTGAAGTAAGCCGGCATGCCGGGCTTGACCCGCACCACATCGGCTTCGGAGATCTGTGCCTTGATCTGCACCTGGTCCAGTTTGGCCAGCTTGATGATGGATGGCGCAGACTGGATGGCGTTCACCGTGCGCCCCTCTTCGGCGATCACCGCGATCACCACCCCATCAATGGGCGCCAGGATGCGCGTGTAGCCCAGGTTCACCTTGGCCGTGTCCACGGAAATCGATGCCTGCCTGATCTGGGCGTCCAAGGCGCCGATGTCGGCCGTGGTGGTGGCCAGGGCCGCTTCCGCATCTTCCAGATCAGCCTTGGCGCCGGCATCCAGCCTGACCAGCTCCAGCTTGCGCTTGTAAGTCAGTTCAGCCTGCTTTTGCAGCGCCACCTTGGCACGGCGTTGTGCCGTCAGCAAAGCCACCTGAGCCTCGGCATTGCGCAAGGCATTGTTCTGCGTGGTGGAGTCGATCTCGGCGACCAGTTGCCCCTTCTTGACCTTGTCGCCCAGGTCCACATACAGCCGCTTGATCTGACCCGAAACCTGCGCCCCGACGCTCACCTCCTTTTGCGCCTGGATGGTGCCGCTGGCCAGCACGGTGTCCTCCAGATCTTCATACGCCACCTTGGCCGTGATCACCTGAGGTGCGGCAGGCGGCGTGAAGAAGTAGTGTTTGATGCCCCAGCCGGCTGCAGCCAGCACCACCAGACCGGTTGCCAGCCGCCAGCCGGACAACCATTTGTTCTTTTTCATCGTGTTCATCTCGCCAGTTTCCCGGGGGCTTGTTGTCCAAGCACGTCGACGCGGTTAAGGGAATGTAAAGTCACTGCATGAATCCGGTCACACTCATCACGGGCGCCAGCCAGGGCATCGGCGCCGCCACCGCACGCCTGCTCGCCGCGCAAGGCCACAGCCTGCTCATTCACTACGCCCACCAGGCCGATCTGGCCCGGGAGGTGGCGCAGTCATGCCTGCAACTCGGTTCACCACACGCCATCATCGCCCAAGCCGACCTGTCCGATGAAGAACAGGTGCTCAAACTGTTCACCATCGCGGACAAATCTCTGCCTCGCTTGACGGGGCTGGTCAACAACGCCGGCATCGTGGACCAGACCTCACCACTGGCGGACATGTCTGCGGCACGCATGCAACGCATGCTGAGCGTCAACGTGCTGGGCCCCATGCTGTGTGCGCGCGAGGCGGTCAAACGCATGTCGACACGGCTGGGCGGGCAAGGCGGTGTGATCGTCAATGTGTCCAGCAGCGCCGTGCGCACGGGCTCACCCAATCTGTACGTGGATTACGCAGCCAGCAAGGGCGCCATCGATGTGCTGACCAACGGCTTGTCCAAGGAAGTGGCGCCAGAGGGTGTGCGCGTGGTCGCGGTACGCCCCGGCATCACCGACACGGGCATTCACGCCACCGGTGGCGAGCCGGACCGTGCAGCCAGACTGGGGCCCACCCTGCCCATGGGGCGGGCAGCAGCGCCACGCGAGGTCGCTGAAGCCATCGTCTGGCTGCTGTCGGACAAGGCCAGCTACACGGCGGGCGCCATCCTGGATGTGACCGGGGGCCGTTGAGCCCTCTGCTGCTGGCGGATCAGAAGGACGCCTGCGCCGACAGGTACAAGCCTGCCTGGTCTTCCTTGCCGACGATATTGCCCAGGTTCACCCAGGCCAGCGTCAGGCTGCCGCCGCGGCAAGGGAACCAGGCCAGGAACACATCCCAGGCATTGTCTTCACGAAGAATCGCGCCGCCGGACGCCAGGTTGTCAGGCTTCATGCGGTATTCGGCGCCCAGCACCAGATCGTCACGCAACATGAGCCCCAGGCTGCCCTCCAGCTGCAGCTTGTGCGTCTCATGCCCGGAGCCACCAAAGCCCACGAGACCGAATTGGTTGGCGCGGGTCAGCCGCGCTGTCCCCGAGGCAATCACATTGCGCCCCGCCAGGCCGCCCAGCCACAGCTTGGTCGCCGTAGCGTAGACGTCGATGTCGCTGGTCCCCGTCGCGCCCAGGGATCTGACCAGATCGCGGTCGCTCGCCGCCAGTTCCTTGAGTTGCGCCCCTACCGCCACTTGCGGCATGAGCGTGTCCTGGTCGTACACGGCATCGCCGGCCACCTTGAACTTGGCACCCAGCACGTTCATCTCGATGGCCTTGCCTGGCACGGTATCGCCCAGCTTGAAAGACCAGCGCGCCATGCTGAGCTCGATGCTGTCCTTGATGCCCACGGCCGCCCCGCTGATCTGCAGGTCATAGCCGTCCTGCGTCCTCAGCCGCGTCGCAAAGACCGACCCACCGTTCTGGTTGCTGCTGCCCGTGCCCGTGATCGTGGCCCAGGGCGTCAAGCCACCACCACCCGCACCATCCACTTCGCTGACGCCCCAGGTACCCAGCAGGCGATCGCCAGCATGCGCCTTGGGCGCGACAGATGCCGCCACCACAGCCAGTCCGAGCCAGCCCAGGCGCCACCAGGACAAGGTGGTCGTGTTGCGTGCCTTTTGCACACAACACCCAGTACTTTCGGACATTTTTCGGCTCATGGTCGATCCTCGCGTGAGATCTGACCAGTCAATACCCGGCCAAATACGGAGATGAATATCGACTCACATGGTGCAATATGAAGGCACAATCCCTCGCATGAGGGGGATAGCGTGAATTTGAACCCCCTGTTTGCAGGATGAGTTATGCCGATGACCAGCCCGATCACCATGTGGACCAGCCTGAGCGAAGACAGCCGTCGCCACGCCAAAATGGCTGTCATCGGCATCACCATCAGTTGGACACTGGCCATCCTGATGGCCTGCACCACGACAGGCAATCAGGCGCCGCTGTATCAGCAACTGGGTGGCACCAAGGGCGTAGAGACCGTCACCGACCGTACGCTGGATCGGGTTTCAACCGATCCTCGCACTAGGAGATCGTTTGACGGCATCAAGATGGCAGCGCTGAAAAAGAGCGTGGCAGCCTACGTTTGCAAGGTGGCCGACGGCCCCTGTGTTTACGAAGGTGAAACCATGGCCAACTCGCATGCCAGGACCAATATCTCCGGGGCCGAGTTCGACATCATGGTGTCGGTGATGCGCGAAGAACTGGAGCGTGCCGGCGCACCTGACGCGGCCAGAAACGAGCTTTTGCGCAGACTCGCACCGACCCGACGCGACATCGTCAAATACTGAGCAAGTGGCAAGCCCACACATGCGCCCACACTGCCTTCTCACCCAGCTTGATCGGCACACGAAGGGCGCGCTGACTGGGATGGCGCTGTCGCTGTACGGTGCATCCGCCCTCGCTGCCAACCTGTCGATTCAGGTTCTGGGCGACAACGGGCAGTCGCTGGCTGGCGCCGCTGTGGCGGTGTTTGTCAAGGGCGTCAAAGCCACGGCAGGCCCTGAGGTCACGGCCGACATGGCGCAAAAAAACAAGGCCTTCTCGCCAACCTTGCGCGTCGTGCAGACGGGCACTTCGGTGAACTTCCCGAACTTCGACACGGTCCGACACCATGTCTACTCGTTCTCGCCCGTCAAGACTTTCGAGATCAAGCTGTACGCCGGCACGCCAGCTGCACCGGTGATCTTTGACAAGCCGGGCACCGCCACCCTGGGCTGCAACATCCACGACCGCATGCTGGGCTATATCCATGTGGTGGACACACCCTACTTTGGCGTCACGGACTCCAGCGGCAGGCTCACGCTCGATCTGCCATCGGGCGAGCATCGCGTACGGGTGTGGACGCCCGCCATGGGCGAAGCCTCAGCCGGCCAGGAGCAAGGCCTCAAGACCGGCCAGGACGTGGTGATCAGGCTCAACAAGCCCTGAAGCTGTCATCGTCCTTTCACATTCGGCTCGCACAATTCGCTTCGAACCGGGTCAGGCCAGCGCCAGGCTCGGAGGGATAAAGCAGACCAGGGGTGACGGTCACCGCACTCAGGATCCAGCTTCCACTCCCACCTTATTTCCCCGGCCTCCTGCTCGCTCACACACCCATCAGATAGAGCATGAGCGCCACCCGGGCCTGAGCTGCCGTCAGCTCGCCACAGGCCACAAACGCATCCCCCTCACGAGACTGCACCCCGCCACGGGCCACGCGCGAGCTGCGCCAGACCGTGACGCCATGGGCCACCGCCTTGGCCAGCGCAGCCTCCAGGCCCTTGTGCAGCGTGCCATGCCCGGTTCCGGCCATGACCAGCCCCTTGAGCGGGCCGTGTTCATGCGCGTGGGCCAGCGCGGCATCGACCATCCAGCCGTCGGCGTCCGCATGGCTGTGGATGATCTCCACACGAGGCGGTGTCAGGTTCAAGGGCCACCAGCCGGCATTGCCGCTGGCAGGCCAGGATGCCACCTCGTCGTGCCACTGCCCCTGGGCATCGATCAGCGCCAGCGGCGCTTGACCACCGGCATCAAACGCATCCAGCGACCACGAGTGCATCTTGCGCACTTGCGAGCCGGCCCACACGCCGCCGTGCATCACAGCGACCACGCCACCCAGACCACGACGCGCCGCCTCCAGTGCCACCCGAACCGCATCCAGCAGGTTGCGCGGCCCATCGGCATCCGGCGCCGTCGCCGGGCGCATGGCTGCGGTGATGACCACCGGCTTGCGTCCGTCCACCAGCCGGTGCAAGAGATAGGCAGTTTCTTCCAGCGTATCGGTGCCGTGCGCGATCACGATGCCTGACACATCATCACGCGCCAGCTGACGCTGCAGCTCGCGCCCCATGTCCTGCCAGAGCTGCCAGCTCATGTCTTTGCTGTCGACCTGGGCCACCTGCACGACCTCGGTCGGATAGACCGCCAGATCAGGCATGGCCTTGACCAGTTGCGCGATGGACAACTGCCCCGCGCGGTAGTCCCACACACGATCAGGATCTGCACCCGTGCCGGCGATGGTGCCCCCTGTTCCCAGAATCACAACGTTTTGCATGACTGATCAGGCGCCTTTGCAAAAATACTGGACAAACCAGCAGTACTGTATAAAATGACAGCCAACGATTCATCCAGCGTTAGCTACAGATGTCGAACGATAAACCCAAACTCACGCCGCGCCAGCAGGAAATCTTCGAGTTGATCCAGCGTGCCATTGCGCGCACTGGTGCACCTCCTACTCGTGCTGAAATCGCCACGGAACTCGGCTTCAAGTCAGCCAATGCCGCTGAAGAGCACTTGCAGGCGCTGGCCCGCAAAGGCGTGATCGAACTGGTGGGTGGCACCTCGCGCGGCATCCGTCTCAAGGCTGGCACGCTGCGCACGGTCAACGAAACCCGCAAACGCAGCGGCGATGCGCCCTCCAACGTGTTGCCCTTCAATCTGCCCCTGCCCGGCCTGGAACAGCTGGTCCTGCCACTGGTCGGCCGCGTCGCCGCTGGCAGCCCGATCCTGGCTCAGGAGCATGTTGAGCAAACCTATTCGGTCGAGCCCGGCCTGTTTGCCCGCCGCCCCGATTACCTGCTGCGGGTCAAAGGCATGAGCATGAAGGACATCGGCATCATGGACGGCGACCTGCTGGCCGTTGCCCGCACCCGAGACGCCCGCAACGGCCAGATCGTGGTGGCCCGCATCGGTGATGAGGTCACGGTCAAGCGCTTCCAGCGCACGGCCAAGGGCATCGAACTGCTGCCGGAGAACCCTGACTTCAAACCCATCCTGGTCTCACCTGATCAGGACGACTTCGAACTGGAAGGTCTGGCCGTGGGCCTGATCCGCAACCAGTTGCTGAACTGACTCTCGCGCCACCAGGCGGGTGGCGGGCATTGGCATCACCTGGCCGGTGGTGCGATCCCGTCTGGTGGTCCCTGTTGAATCCTGCCGAACTTCATCTGCTGTCAACCGGAGTTCACCATGATTCACCACCTGGCCCGTGCATTCTTCGTTCGCAACACTGCCGCTCAAGGCGCAGCAGGCGATCCCCCCTCTGACGGTTCTCGCCCTGCCAGTGCGCCAGCGACCCGCCCGGTCAAGGCTCGCCCCATCACGCCCTGGGGCACCCCGCCTGCGCGCCAGCAGGACAACAGCCCCAACAGTGCGGCCGTCATCGCCTTGCGTCCGGCGGCACAGCAAATGGCCCCCGTACGCCGCGTCCGCATCAGCACCGATCCCAGTGATGCACGCCGCACCGTGATCACAGGCCGCTTTGCAGAGGTCTGTGCTGCACTCGATCGCCTGGTGATGGAGCAGGAAGCGGCCGCCTGAACTGCCTGGCCCCGCCCGCTCCCGGCGGGCGTCCATGAAAAAACCCCGCAGGCATCGCTACCTGGCGGGGTTGTTCGAGCAGACTGGCCTTCATCGAGCCTGAGCGCGCTGCGCCCCCGGCTCAATGCACCCGTCATCAGCCCATGTGCAGGCCACCGTTGACCGAGAAGTCAGCGCCCGTGGCAAAACCGGCTTCATCGCTGGCAACCCAGGACACCATCGAGGCGATTTCCTCAGGCGTACCCAGACGCTTCACAGGGATGGTGGCCACGATCTTGTCCAGCACGTCCTGGCGGATCGAGCGCACCATGTCGGTGCCGATGTAGCCAGGCGAGACGGTGTTCACGGTCACACCCTTGTTGGCCACTTCCTGAGCCAGGGCCATGGTGAAGCCGTGCATACCGGCCTTGGCAGCCGAGTAGTTGGTCTGACCGAACTGGCCCTTTTCACCGTTGACCGAGCTGATGTTCACGATACGGCCCCAACCGCGGTCCACCATGTCGTCGATGACCTGCTTGGTCACGTTGAACAGGCTGTTCAGGTTGGTGTCCATGACCGCATCCCAATCGGCCTTGGTCATCTTGCGGAACATGCCGTCACGGGTGATACCAGCGTTGTTCACGAGGATGTCGATCGGACCGTGCTCGGCCTTGGTCTTGCGGAAGGCATCCACAGTCGAATCCCAATCGGCCACGTTGCCGACGGAGGCGTAGAAGGTATAGCCCAGAGCCTTTTGCTCATCGAGCCACTTGACGTGGTCACGGCTGGGGCCGCAACCAGCGATCACCTTGTAACCGTCCTTGTGCAGGCGCTGGCAGATGGAGGTACCGATACCGCCCATGCCACCGGTCACGTACGCTACTTTTTGGCTCATGAAGTTCTCCTCTTTGGGATGTATGAAAGACTACTTTTCAGTCGGGGTCAGCGTTCGATGGTCAGGGCTACGCCCATACCGCCACCGATACACAGAGATGCGATGCCCTTGTGAGCATCGCGCTTCTGCATTTCATGCAACAGGGTCACCAGAATGCGGCAACCCGATGCGCCAATGGGGTGGCCAATCGCGATGGCGCCACCGTTCACATTGACCTTGCTGGTGTCCCAGCCCATTTCATTGTGAACAGCACAAGCCTGAGCCGCGAAGGCCTCGTTGATTTCCAGCAAATCGAGATCGGCGGGCTTCCAGCCGGCACGTTCCAGCGCACGGCGTGACGCCGACACGGGCCCCATGCCCATGATGGCGGGATCCAGGCCGGAGCTGGCATAAGAAGCGATGCGACCCAGCACCTTCAGGCCCAGTTGCTCGGCCTTTTGGGCGCTCATGACCATGACAGCCGCAGCGCCATCGTTGATGCCCGACGCGTTACCCGCCGTCACGCTGCCAGCCTTGTCAAAGGCCGGACGCAAGCCAGCCAGCGCTTCGGCGTTGCTCTTGCGGTTGACGAACTCGTCGGTGTCGAACACCAGCGGGTCGCCCTTCTTCTGCGGAATCAGGACGGGCACGATTTCGTCCTTGAAGCGGCCTGCATCCTGGGCTGCTGCAGCCTTTTGCTGCGAGCCCAGCGCCAGCGCATCTTGCGCTTCACGCGTGATGCCGTACTGCTTGGCCACATTCTCGGCCGTGATGCCCATGTGGTACTGGTTGTAGACGTCCCACAAGCCGTCGTTGATCATGGTGTCGACCATCTGCCAGTTGCCCATGCGCATGCCTTCGCGCGAATTGGGCACCACGTGAGGTGACATGCTCATGTTTTCCTGACCGCCTGCGATCACGATCTCGGCATCGCCATCGCGGATGGCCTGTGCCGCCAGCATGACGGCCTTCAGGCCGGAGCCGCACACCTTGTTGATGGTCATCGCGGGCACCGTGTTGGGCAAGCCTGCCTTGATCACCGCCTGGCGTGCCGGGTTCTGGCCGCAACCAGCCTGCAGCACCTGCCCCAGGATCACCTCGCTGATCTGATCGCCGCTCAGGCCCGTGCGCTTGAGCAGTTCCTTGATCACCGTCGCGCCCAGTTCGGACGCGGGCGTCTTGGCCAGGGTTCCGCCGAACTTGCCAACGGCGGTCCGGGCTGCAGCAACGATGACGATGTCAGACATGGTGATCTCCTTAAATGGTCAAGTGTTCAAGCCTTGCGAAGGACGTAGCGACCAGGTGCGGCCTCAATGGGCTGGTGCCGTTTGTTGCCGGGCTGCTTTGGCGCCGGCACTTTCGCACCAGCCTGTTTGCCCAGCCACTCGGCCCAGACGGGCCACCAGCTGCCAGGATGCTCCTGCGCCGTTGCCATCCATTCCTTGGCCGTTGCTGGCAAGCCCCGTGCCAGGGAGCCGGAAGTCCAGTAACTGCGCTTCTTTTTCTCGGGTGGGTTGATCACACCGGCGATGTGACCGGAGGCACCCAGCACGAAGGTCTTGGGCCCCTGCACGATCTGGGTGGACTCGTAAGCCCCGCCCCAAGGCACGATATGGTCTTCACGCGAACCATAGATGAAGGTCGGCATGTCCAGACGGCGCAGGTCCAGCGGCACGCCGCATACCTTCACCGCATTGGGCTCGCGCAGCTTGTTTTCAAGGTAGGTGTTGCGCAGGTACCAGGTGTAGAAAGGCCCTGGCAGATTGGTACTGTCGCTGTTCCAGTACAGCAGGTCAAACGCTGGCGGCATCTCCCCCTTGAGGTAGTTGCCAACCACGTAGTTCCAGACCAGGTCGTTGGGACGCAGGAAGGAGAAAGTGGCCGCCAGATCGGTGCCCTTCATCAGGCCGCCACCTTGCGGGCTGGTCGGACCCATGGTCATTTCGCGCATGCGCACCATGGCCTCGTCCACGAAGACATCCATGATGCCGGTGTCGGAGAAATCCAGGAACGATGTCAGCAGCGTCAGGCTGGCAGCAGGCTTCTTGCCTTGCGCGGCCAGTGTGGACAGTGCACAGGCCAGCATCGTGCCGCCCACGCAGAAGCCCAGCATGTTGGCCTTGTCCGTGCCGGCCACATCCAGCGTGACGTCGATGGCCTTCATCACGCCCTGCTCGATATAGTCGTCCCAGGTGGATAGGGCCAGGCTGTCATCCGGGTTGACCCAGCTGATCATGAACACACGGTGGCCTTGCGACAGCAGATAGCGCACAACCGAGTTGTCCGGCTGCAGGTCCAGGATGTAGTACTTGTTGATGCAAGGCGGCACGAAGAGGAAAGGCACTTCGTGGACCTGAGGCGTCAAAGGCGCGTACTCGATGAGCTGGAAGTACGGATTCTCGAACACGACCGTACCAGCAGTGGTCGCCACGTTCTTGCCCACCTCGAACACGCTCTCGTCCGTCTGGGACATGTGGCCCTGACGCAGGTCGTTCATCAGGTGCTGCAGGCCTTGCTGCAGGCTTTCACCCTTGGTGTCGACCGCCTTCTTGAGCGCTTCCGGATTGAAGGCCAGGAAGTTGCTGGGCGACGCCGCGTCCGCCCATTGCTGCACGGCGAAACGCACACGCTGACGGGCCTTGGCATCACCTTGCAGGTTGTCAGCCAGCTTTTGCAGCGTGCGGGCATTGAGCAGGTACATCGACGCCATGAAGGCGTTGACCGGGCTGCTGCCCCACTCCGGTGCATCAAAGCGACGGTCGCCAGCCTTGATCTGTTCGGGCTTTTCCAGCGAGCGGTTCCACAACTCGGTGGCCTGCTTCATGTAGTCCTGCTGGATGTCCTTGAGCGCGTCAGGTGGCACCGACAAGCCTGCCATGGAGGTCAGGGTCGAGCCCAGGCTCTTGCCCATGGACTCCATCGCCTGCTGCATGGGCTTGAGTGCGTCCAGCCCGGGCGGCAAAGCCTCGGCAGATTGACCCATCCACTGCTTCATGGCCTCGGAAGCCTTTTCAGGCAGGCCTTGCAGATCCAGTTGCGCCAGGCCCGGCACCTTGAAGGCACTGAACGCCTTGGCCGCCTGCTCGAACGGGGCGGTGAAGGCGGAGGCATTGGCTGCTTTGGCAGCTCCGGCACTCGAAGCTTCAGTATGTGCTTGATCGGCTTGGGGTTCAGCAGAACGGCTTGTCTTGCGCGTCGGCGCGGGTTTCGCAGCCTTGCTGGCACCAGCCGGCTTGGCTGATGCGGCAGGCTTGCTCGCCGCCGTCTTCCTGGGTGTCGCGCCGGCCTTCTTGGCGGCCGGTCGTTTGGTCTTGGCTGCGGGCTTGGGTTGCACTGCAGCATCGCGCGGCGTCACGTCCTCGGCAGCGACAGCGCGCTGCGAGCGTGACCGTTGAGGAACAGCCATATGTCTCCTACTTGGAATCCTGAGCTGAGGCATCCGAAAAAGTGATGCCCCGGCATGTTGCCGTATTCTGACCTCGTATTTTTTGAAGCGACAAGTCAGGCAGATGACTTTTGGCCAGTTTTCAACATCGGCCCAACGGTCATCAATCTGACTTGCTCATGCACCTTGCAGCAAGAGCTGTTCCAGAATAGATGCAAGCACCGTGGCATGAATGATCTGCATCAATCATGTTGAGTGCATCGCACCGCAATGTCTGCGGGACTTTCACCAATCGGATGGCGTTGGATGTGGATTGTTGCTATTGCCTGGCTGTATGTGGCCGTGATGATGTCATTGGCCGAAGCCACCAGCCCTCAGGGCACGGTACTGGGCGCCCTCATCACCTTCGTGTTTTATGGCGTCGGGCCACTGGCACTGGTGATGTACCTGATGGGCGCGCGAAACCGGCGCGTCGTCAGGCTCAAGGCCGAGGCCGAAGAGCGCAGGCGCCATGTGGCCAGCCTGGCCGCGTCAGCCGCGAAGGCAGATGGCAGCGGCCTGCCTGCCGGTGACGCGATCGCGCCGGAAGGAAAAGAACCTTGAAGCATCGGTGACGGTGCACCACTCACCACCGCTGATGCGCTGCACGCCGCGTCCTTGAAGGATGTCGCGGGCCAGACCAGGCAGGTCTGCGAGCCATTTCGGCGGGGCTTCCGCCGTTGCACCAGCCCCCAGGCTGCCATCGTTGGCGCCGAGATCCGGCTGGCGCCGCTTGAACCTCGGGTGCGGCATGGCGCCTTGTGGGTCCACGCCGAAGCCAATCAACACGTCGGCACCCACCTCGAAATGCCGCGGCCCGATGCATGGCCCCAGCCAGACGCTCAACTCGGCCGGATCGCAAGAAGCCGCCTCACACAAGGCCGCCACACCGATGTGCACGATGCCCCGCCCGACCATGGGGCCCGCACCGGCCAGACCGCGCCAGCCGGCGTGCAGCGCCGCCACGCCCCGCCCCTCCGGCGCCGCCAGCAACAGGGGCAGGCAATCGGCCACCATCACCGTGCATGCCAGGCCAGGCTCAGTCGTGAAGGCGCCATCGGCCACGGGCTGCGCCAGCGAGCCGTTCAGGTCTGCAGGGTTGACATCGTCTCCACGAGAGACATCGTGCGTCAGCCTGATCACCCGGTTGCCATGAACCTGTGTGAGCCAGGCCGGCCGAGCCTGCAACTGCGCTGCCAACACCTCACGGTTGTGCGCCACGGCCTGTGGATCATCCTGAACGTGGTCACCCAGATTGCACTGCGCGTAAGGCGCCTGGCTGATGCCACCGGCCCTGGCGCTCATGATCGCACCGAGCCTTGGCGACAGCCCGGCGCCGAAATCGATGGCCATCCAGCCCTCAGGCATCGGGGATGGCAGTGAGTTTGATGTCATGAAGCGCGTTCGGCGCGAGGCCCGCTATGATCCCGCCCCGATGCTACCTCGTCTGCCCGCCGTACCCCGCCTGAACGCCGCCCGCGCCCGCCGCGCTGCCGGAGGTCGACAGGCCGTCCCTGCTCGCCTGAAACAGTGGCTGTCTGCGCCCGGCTCGCTCACGGCGCGCCTGCGCCTGCATGGGCAGGTCAGCGTGCAGGTGATCAGCCAGGGGCGACAGACTTTGTGGCCGCAGGAACAAAAAGCGCTGCGCTGCCGGCAGGCTCACGTGCGCGAGGTCGTGCTGCGCATCGATGGCCGGCCGGCCGTCTGGGCCCGCAGCAGCACGCCGCTGAATGCCGTGAAAGGCCCCTGGCGCGCCATCAAGGGCCTGGGCACCCGCCCCTTGGCCGAGTTGCTGTTCGAACACAGTCAGGTGCGACGCGACCCGCTGATCGCGCAGGCTTTGGCCACCCGCTCGCCCGAGCGTCAGCATCTGGCGCGCCAGTGGGCCCGGTTGCGCCCCCCGGCTGACGCCCATGCGCCCCTCTGGACGCGCCGATCCGTGTTCTGGCACCGCGGCCACCCACTGCAGGTGCTGGAGAGCTTTGCCCCCTGGATCACCCGGCTCCCGGCCGGCCCCAGGCGGCGCTGAAGCCTCCCCGCCGTCCAGGTTGGCCCCTGTGAATTGCCGACCACAGGCCGAGGAATAGCGCGCTTGTTGCCCTAAACTGCGGGCATGCTGTTTTCACGCCGAATCGAGCACTGCCAGGTCTGTGGCACGCCGGTTGAGTACAAGGTTCCCGAGGATGACAACCGGGAGCGCGCCGTGTGCCCTTCCTGCAGCCACATCCACTACGTCAATCCGTTGAACGTGGTGGGGACGCTGCCTGTCTGGGGCGAGCAAGTGCTGCTGTGCAAGCGCAACATCGAGCCGCGCAAGGGTTTCTGGACCCTGCCCGCCGGCTTCATGGAGCTGGGTGAAACCACCGAAGAAGGCGCGGCCCGCGAAACCGACGAAGAAGCCGGCGCCCACATCGAAATGCAAGGCCTCTACTGCATCCTCAATGTGGTCACGGCCGGTCAGGTTCACCTGTTCTACCGCGCCCGCCTGCTGGACACCGAATTCGCGCCGGGCCCGGAAACCATGGAAGCCAAACTCTTCCACCAGCACGAGATCCCCTGGGACGATCTGGCCTTCCGCACGGTACGCATGACCCTGGAGCGCTTCTTCGCAGACCGCGTCAAGGGTCAATTTGACGTGCATTGTGCCGATATCCGCTGATACCGCCGCGCTGACCCCTGGTGTCTCGTGCGGCGCCGGACCTCACGACCACACACATGACCGCCACGCTGGACAACTCTGATCCGACCTCCTCCGCGCCGCCCGACGCCCCCGTCCAGCCGGGAACCGGGCCGCGCCTGCGCGAAGACCTGATCGCGCCGGATCCCCTGCTGGACTGCCTGGTCGAAGTCTGCCGGCAACATGGCATCCCCGCCTCCCGCGCCTCACTGACCGCCGGCCTGCCGCTGGACAAAGGCGCCCTGCCCCTGACGCTGGCCGAACGTGCCGCCGCCAAGGCTGGCCTGGCCACCAAGCTGCAGCGGCTCGAACTGAGCCGCATTGACGACCTCACCCTGCCCGCCATCCTGATCCTCCACAACGATCAGGCCTGCGTGCTGCTGGGCCGCGACAAGGGGCAATGGCGCATCCTGCTGCCCGACACCGGCCAGGGCGCGGTCACCTTGAGCACGGACGAGCTTCAAGCCCGCTACACCGGCGTGGTGCTGTTTGCCCGCCCGCACTTCAAATTCGACGCCCGCACACCGGAGATCCGCGCGACCAAGTCCGGACACTGGTTCTGGGGCCCGGTACTGGCCCAGCGCTTTGTCTACCGTGACGTGATGTGGGCCGCGCTGCTGGTCAACCTGTTCGCGCTGGCCTTCCCGATCTTTTCCATGAACGTGTACGACCGCGTCGTGCCCAACCATGCCACCGAGACGATGTGGGTGCTGGCCATCGGCGTGTGCCTGGTGTTCTGCGGTGATCTGTTCATGCGTCTGTTGCGCAGCCACTTCGTGGACGAAGCCAGCGCACGCATCGACGTGCAGATCTCTGCCTCGCTGATGGAGCGGGTGCTGGGCATGCGCCTGGAAAACCGACCGCAATCGGTCGGGTCCTTTGCATCGAACCTGCGCGGCTTCGAGCAGGTGCGTGACTTCATCGCTTCCAGCACGGTCACGGCGCTGATCGATCTGCCTTTCGCGCTGCTGTTCGTGATCGTGATGGCCTGGATCTCGCCCTGGTTGATTCTGCCGGTGCTCACGGTGTTCACGGCGATCGTGGTGTCGGGCTATGTGCTGCAACACCGCCTGCATGAACTGTCGCAAAGCACGTATCAGGCATCTGCGCAGCGCAATGCCACCCTGGTGGAGAGCCTGACCGGCATCGAGACCATCAAGTCACAAGGTGCCGAAGGCCTGATCCAGGCACGCTGGGAGCGCGCCAACCAGTTTTTGTCTGCCTTGAACGTGCGCATGCGCGGGCTGTCGTCCACCGCGATGTACACCACGGCCACGCTGCAGCAACTGGTGTCGGTCAGCATCATCCTGATCGGCGTCTACCTGATCACCGACAAGCAACTCACCATGGGCGGCCTGATTGCCTCGACCATGCTGGCTGGCCGCGCACTGGCCCCCGCAGGTCAGATCGTGGGCCTGTTGATGCAATACCAGGGTGCCCGCACGGCCATGGAGTCGCTCAACAAGATCATGGACCAGCCTGTGGAACGCCCGGCTGGCACCAACTTCGTTCAGCGCAAGGAGCTCAAGGGCGAGATCGAGTTCCGCCATGTCTCGTTTGCCTATCCGGGTCGTCAGGATTCGGCGCTCGACAACATCAGCTTCAAGATCAACCCCGGAGAAAAGGTGGCCCTGATCGGCAAGGTGGGTTCGGGCAAGACCACGCTGCAAAAGCTGATCCTCGGGCTGTACCAGCCGTCGCAAGGCGCGGTGCTGCTCGACGGCATCGACATGCGCCAACTGGATCCGGCCGATGTGCGCCGCAACCTGGCTCACGTGTCGCAGGACGTGACGCTGTTCTACGGTTCGCTGCGAGACAACATCACCTTCGGCATGCCGCATGCGCAGGATGACGCCATCGTGGCCGCCAGCGAAACAGCCGGCCTGACCGAGTTCGTACAGCGCCATCCGCAGGGCTATGACATGCAGGTGGGCGAACGCGGCGAACTGCTCTCCGGCGGCCAACGCCAGAGCGTGGGCATTGCCCGCGCCGTGCTGCACAACGCCCCCATCCTGCTGCTCGACGAGCCCACCAGCGCGATGGACTTCTCGACCGAGGCCCTGGTGACGCAACGCATGCAGGCCTTCTCGGAAGGCAAGACGGTGGTACTCGTGACGCACCGCACCTCGATGCTGTCTTTCGTGGACCGCGTGATCGTGGTCGACCAGGGCAAGATCGTGGCCGATGGCCCGCGTGAACGGATCATGCAGGCGCTGCAAAGCGGCCGCATCGCCCGCGCATCCTGATCAAGGCAAGGAGATCGACATGAGTACCTTGCTGAACGCCGGACAGAAGCTGGTCAACGCGCTGGAGGCCGTGCGCCGCAGGCTCGCGCCTTTGACCGACCGCGTGCTGGACAAGGTGGCCGGCCCCCGCGTCACGCCTGACACGGCCACCGATGCCGGCATGCGCTCCTTCGAGCTCGACGCCCATGCGGTGATGAGCACGGAAAAAACCTACCGCGCCCAGACGCTGGTGCGCACCGCCTTGCTGCTGGTGGCCGTGCTGCTGACCTGGGCTGGGCTGGCCAAAATAGACGAGGTCACCAAGGGCGAGGCCAAAGTGATCCCCTCCAGGCAGTTGCAGGTGATCCAATCACTCGATGGGGGCGTGGTCTCCGAGATCCTGGTCAAGGAAGGCCAGGTCGTGGAAGCCGGCCAACTGCTGCTCAAGATCGACGAGACCCGCGCCACCTCGGGCGTGCGTGAAAGCGCTGCGCAAGCCTTTGCCTTGCGGGCCAAGCTGGCGCGCTTGAAGGCCCTGGCGGAAGGTCATGCCTTCAACCCGCCCGCCCCTCAGGCAGGCAATGCCGAAGAGCAACGTGTGATCGATGAAGAGCGCCAGCTCTACGACGCCAAACGTTCGGAACTGAAGGCACTGATCTCCATCAGCGAAGAACAGCTCACGCAGCGCGAGCAGGAACTCAGCGAAGCCCAGGCCAAGCGCGATTCGGCCAAGCGTTCTCTGGAGCTGTCGCAGCAGGAACTGGCCAAGACCAAACCCCTGCTGGCCACCGGCGCCGTGTCAGAGGTGGATGTGCTGCGACTGGAGCGTGACCTGACCCGCGCCCGCGGTGACAAGGAACAGGCCAGCGCGCAGGCCTCGCGTGCCAAGGCTGCGATCTCGGAAGCCACCCGCAAGATCCAGGAGACCGACCTGTCCTTCCGCAACGAGATCCGCAAGGAACTCTCCGAAGTGCTGGGCCGCCTCAACGCGATCAATGAGGGTGCCGTGGCCCTGGCAGACAAGGTGGACAAGTCTCAGGTCAAGTCACCTGTGCGAGGCCGCGTGCAACGCCTGCTGGCCAACACGGTCGGCGGCGTGATCACGCCGGGCAAGGACATCGTCGAAGTCGTGCCCCTGGATGACGCGCTGGTGCTGGAGGCCAAGGTCCAACCGCGTGACATCGCCTTCATCCACCCCGGCCAGCCCGCCACCGTCAAGTTCACGGCCTATGACTTCTCGATTTATGGCGGCCTGGATGCCGTGGTCGAGAACATCAGCCCCGACACCGTCACCGATGAAAAGGGCAACACCTTCTATGTGGTGCGTGTGCGCACCAGGCAGACCAACTTCAGCGACAAGATGCCCATCATCCCGGGCATGACGGCTGAAGTGGACGTACTGACCGGCAAGAAGACCGTGCTGTCCTACCTGCTCAAGCCCGTACTCAAGGCGCATTCGTATGCGCTGAGGGAACGCTGAACAAGGCTCTGAAGAAGACACTGTCCGAACATGTCTGCGCATACACCTTAAGTCGCCAACAACCCCGTCCATACGTGACGAAAGCCCTTCACAGCGGGCCAGACAAGCCGACAAGAGATTGTTGGACATGTCTGGCCCGTTTCACTTGGTGGCAAAGCCATAGAAACGGCGCACAACCCTGACGAGGGCTGCGCTAAAGCGTTGATTTATTCGGCGCAAGGCCGGAATTGTTCACGGACTGCGGTCCGACCAATTCACCTTGAGGACGGCCCCCTGGCTATCCTCGCTGCAACGGCTTTAGTTACGTTTCGAGAGGTTTTGCCATGCCCAAATCCGCGCAAGTTCCAGGCGGTATCGTCTCCAGTCTTCAAGGACGCGCCAACGTCATTGCGGCAGGCGAAAAAACTGCTCGACCGCTCCAGCAGGGTGACACCATCCAGCCAGGTGACGTCATCCTCGCGGCACAGAATGCCGAGTTGCAGATCACCGATGTGGACGGCAACGCATGGATGCCGCGCGACATGCAAGTGGCCCTGGCCGATGTCAACGACAAGGCTGGTGCCGACAAGAAGCATAGCCACCCCCGGCACACCGTTGACCACAAGACATTGGACGACGCCATCAATGCGGTGGAACGCGGCGATGAAGATGCGGCGACTGCAGCAGGCGTGACGGGTGGTGGCGGTGGCGCGATGTCGCCGGGCCTGCGTGTGGACCGCGTGATCGAAGCGGTGACACCTCAGGAGTTTGCCTACAGCACACCTGACCGCGAAGCCGGCATCCCGATTGCAGCAGCCGACAACAGCGTGGCCGCGCCTCTGGGCAACCGCGCACCTTACGTTGACGACCCGGGCAACAACTACAAGCCCGCCAGCGGTCGCTACCAGTTTGAAACCCCCGAAGACAAGCCCGTGTCTGGCCAGGTCAAGGCCTCGGACCCGGATGGTGATGCGCTGACCTTCACCAAGGGCACCGATCCCCTGCACGGCACCGTCACGGTCAATCCGGATGGCACCTGGGTCTACACGCCTGACAAGGACTATCACGGCTCGGACTCGTTCACCGTGACCGTGTCCGACGGCAAGGGCGGCACCACCACGGCCTATGTCGACATCGGCATCACGCCTGTCAACGATCCCCCCAAGATTGACGACCCCAATGTCGACCCGGAGTCCGGCCACTACAAGCTCACCACGGACGAAGACACGGCGGTATCGGGCAAAGTCAAGGCCAGTGATGCTGATGGCGACGCGCTGACGTTCAGCAAGGGCTCCGACCCTCTGCATGGCACCGTGACCGTCAATGCCGACGGCAGTTGGACCTACACACCCAACAAGGACTACACGGGCTTCGACACCTTCACCGTGGCGATCTCGGACGGTCAAGGCGGCACGACCACGGCCACCATCGATATTGGTGTGATACCTGCCAACGATCCGCCGAAGATCGACGACCCGACCAATCCCAATCTGGATCCCAACACTGGTCACTACAAGCTCACGACTGACGAAGACAAGCCTGTGTCGGGTCAGGTCACGGCTACCGACCCGGACGGCGATGCGCTGACCTATGCCAAGGGCGCCGACCCGGTGCACGGTACGGTGACGGTCAATGCCGATGGCACCTGGACCTACACGCCCAACAAGGACTACAACGGCTCGGATTCGTTCACGGTCACCGTGTCCGACGGCCACGGCGGCACCACGACCGCGACAGTGGACATTGGCATCAATCCTGTCAACGATGGTCCGAAGATCGACGATCCCACGAACCCGAACCTGGATCCGGCCACCGGCCATTACAAGCTCACCACTGACGAAGACAAGCCTGTCTCTGGCCAGGTCAAGGCCACCGACCCGGATGGCGATGCGCTGACTTACGCCAAGGGTTCCGACCCCGCGCACGGCACTGTCACCGTCAATGCAGACGGCACCTGGACTTACACCCCGTCCAAGGACTACAAC
Organism: Aquabacterium sp.; assembly: GCF_036279675.1. GTDB lineage: Bacteria > Pseudomonadota > Gammaproteobacteria > Burkholderiales > Burkholderiaceae_C > Aquabacterium. The sequence continues at coordinate 42,140 of NZ_DASUIS010000117.1, forward strand.
GGCTCTGACTCATTCACGGTCACCGTGTCTGACGGCCATGGTGGCACCACGACCGCCACGATTGACATCGGCATCACCCCCGTCAACGACGGCCCCAAGATCGACGATCCAGCCAACCCGAACCTGGATCCGGCTACTGGCCATTACAAGCTCACCACTGACGAAGACAAACCCGTCTCCGGCCAGGTCAAGGCCTCCGACCCGGATGGCGATGCGCTGACTTACGCCAAGGGTTCCGACCCCGCACACGGCACCGTCTCCGTCAACGCCAACGGCACCTGGACCTACACCCCGTCCAAGGACTACAACGGCGCCGACTCGTTCACCGTGACCGTGTCTGATGGCAAGGGCGGCACCACCACGGCCACCATCGACATCGGCATCAACCCCGTCAACGATGGTCCGAAGATCGACGATCCCACGAACCCCAATCTGGATCCGGCGACCGGCCATTACAAGCTCACCACTGACGAAGACAAGCCTGTCTCCGGACAGGTCAAGGCCACCGACCCGGATGGCGAT
>NZ_DASUIS010000118.1:0-45840 GCF_036279675.1 Aquabacterium sp.
GGTGGAAGGTGCTTCGATCGACAAGCAGGCTCACCTGATGGACAGCGACCGCTGGATCCTCGAGACCATCGAGTTTGACCGCGCCGTGCAGAAGGCCAAGGACTTCGCCACGGCCAACCCTGACACCATCGTCATCGTGACTGCGGACCATGAGTGTGCAGGTGCCGCGATCATCGGTGCTTCCACCGCATCGGCCGCCACCCTGAACTCGATCGCTGCGGGCACGACCCACACGACCGCTGCCCAGCGTGACGCCGTGGTTGGTACCTATGATTCGGCCAAGTTCCCCAAGTACACCATCGCGGCTGACGGCTATCCGGTTGCCACGGACATCGACGGCAAGATGTTGATTGGCTACGGTGCCAATGCTGATCGCTATGAGACCTGGTTGACCAGTGCGCAACCTACCCAGGATTCGCAGCAACCTTTCGTCGGTACGACACCATTGAACGGCTACCCGCTGAACCCGAACGTGCGCAACAGCGCCACCGGCTATCTGGTGACCGGCCAGGTTCCCGCGGACCAGGCTACCCACACGGCCACCGACATCCCGCTGTCGGCATTCGGTCGCGGCGCTTCCTTGTTCACCGGCGTGTTTGACAACACCGATGTGTTCTTCAAGCTGAGCCAGATCGTCATTGGTGGCGCCAAGTAAGCGCGCGGACCACACAGGAGCATTCTCATGAGCAAGTTTTCTCTGCGTGGTCTCGTGGCTGCTGTCGCACTGGCTTCGGCCAGTGTGGCGGCCCACGCTGACATCGCGATCAACACCGCCTTGAACTTTGATTCGGTGGCCGACGGCACCAGCGCCAACAGCTATCTCGCCAGCCTGGGCCTGGGCGGCGTGATGTCCTTTGGCAATGGTGATGTGGTCGACGACGTGGACGCCTTTGGCGATCTGACCGGCACCCATCATTGGGTTGACGCCAGCGCGACCTATGGCGACGTGCTGGTGAGCAGCAGTGCCGCAGCGGTGTCTGGCGGCAATGTGCTGTCCAATGGCTTTGCGCCCATCCTGTTGCAGTTCGCCGCTCCCGTGGACCTGGCCTTGTTCTCGGTACAGTTGGACAACAACACATGGAGCAACTTCGCCAACGTGCTGCAGTTCCTGGATGCCAGCGGTCATGCGATCAGCGGTACCGACGTGAGCTTTGGGGCGCTGAACCAGCCTGGCTACACCGTGGCCGCCACAGGCCCGGTCTACGGCGTGTCTTCGGTGTTGTTGAGCTTCGGCAGTCGCAACTTCGACAACCTGCAGGTGACGACCATGGCAGCGGTGCCCGAGCCTGAATCGTGGGTGCTCATGGCTTCCAGCATGGCCGTTCTGGGTGCCTTCGTACGTCGCCGTCAGAACCAGCGTTAAGCCGCACGTTCTTCACGTGCCAATGCCCGCCGGGCTCTGCCTGGTGGGCATCTTTCATGTCGGAGCATCCCTTCATCAAGTGCCAATGTGACAGGGATGCCGCGGCGTTGTCATAAAGCTGTCAGCACTAGCCCAATAGGATCATGCCCAGTAGCTTCGATGAAGCCTGACGAAGCTGGAAGGATCCTTTTGATGAATAAGTGGCAAGCCCAACGGGGCTTCACCTTGCTGGAACTGTTGGTGGTGCTGGTCATCATCGGCTTGCTGGCGGGCTATGTGGGCCCGCGCTTCTTCTCTCAGATCGGCAAGTCGGAAGTCAAGACGGCCATGGCGCAGGTCGATGCACTGGGCAAGGCGCTGGATCAGTACCGACTGGATACCGGGCACTACCCCAGTACCGAGCAAGGCCTCAATGCCTTGTGGGTCAAGCCCGGTGATGAGGCACGCTGGTGGGGGCCCTATCTGCGCAAGGCGCCACCCAATGACCCCTGGGGCAAGGCTTATCAATACAAGGCGCCAGGTGAGCACGGCGACTACGACCTGTTCTCGCTGGGCAAGGATGGCCGCGAGGGCGGTGACGGTGAAGACCAGGACATCACCAACTGGTGAATGAGGCGACCAGGAAGCAAGATGCGTCGTTCTGTTTCACTCGTCTCAGTCAAGCCTGCAAGCAAGCGGGCTCGTCAGGAGGCATTCCCGCGCAGGCTGTTCTGTCAGGAGCTGGCCGTGCTGCTGGATGCCGGCATACCCCTGTACGAGGCCTTGATCACCCTGCGTGAAAAGGAGTCGTCCACATCCGTGGCCCATGTGCTGGACACCTTGACCACGGCCTTGTCACAGGGCAAGACCTTGTCGCAAGGCATGCGCATGCAGCCATCGGCGTTCAGTTCATTGCTGATCGCGTCGATCGAAGCCAGTCAGCGTACCGGCCAGACGGCGCAGGCTCTGCGCCAGCACGCCGCTTACCTGGCCTGGCTGGATGGCTTGCGCGACAAGCTGATCAGTGCGGCCATCTACCCAGCGATCCTGATCGGCGCCAGTACGCTGGTGATCGCCTTCCTGACCGTGTTCGTGGTGCCGCGCTTCGCGGAGATCTATGAAGACATGGGCGGTGATCTGCCCTGGATGTCGGCGGTCTTGCTGGATGTCGGGCGGGGTGTCGGTGCACATCCCTGGCTGGCGATCGGTGGCTTGCTTGGTTTGATGGCGGGGATCTGGGCGGCATGGACCTCGCCCGTGACGCGCGCCCTGGTGTCAGCGCAACTGTGGCGTACCCCTGTGATCGGGCCACGTTTGCGGCTCATCGAATTGGCCTCGCTCTACCGTACCTTGGGCCTGTTGTTGCAGGCAGGGGTGGCTGTGGTGCCCGCGTTGGAGGCCTCGGCTGAATTGGTGGGGCCGTCGCTGCGCGGGCAACTGGAGCAGGCCACGCGCCGTGTACGTGAGGGCGTTCGGCTGTCCGAGAGTCTTCATCAGAACGACTTGAGTACGCCTGTGTCGTTGCGCATGGTGCGGGTGGGCGAACAGACAGGCGAGCTGGGCAGCATGCTGGAGCGTGCGGCTACGTTTTACGACGAAGAGCTGGCGCGTTTCACCGAGTGGGTAGGCAAGGTGGTGAGCCCGGTGTTGATGTTGATCATGGGCGTGCTCATCGGTGGCATCGTGGTGCTGATGTATCTGCCCATCTTTCAGGTGGCGGAGCAGATTCAATGAGTGCCGTGCTCAAGGCCGTGGTGGCCGCACCTGACCCCGTTTTGTCTTGTGTGCCTGACTGGACCATCTGGCCCCTGGCCAAGGCCATGCGCTTGCGTGTGGTGGTGGCACGCGATGAGCTGGCGCATTGGTGTGTGCTGACTCCCGTGATGGATGACGTGCTGCTGCGCGAGGCGGTGGCGCGGGCCGTGCCTCATGCGCTGTCGTGGCGCCAGGTCGGTGAAGAGGCGCTGTCCTTGCTGCTGGCGCAGGGCGAACAGGCATTCGAGGCGCGTGGAGCCTTGCTGTCCGGTGAAGACGGCTCTGCCTTGCAGGAGGGCACTTCGGCCCTCCATTTGCTGACGGTGGATGCCATCAGCCGCCAGAGCAGCCCCGTCATCAAGTTGCTTGACGCAACCTTGTTTGACGCCCTCAAGGCCCAGGCCAGCGACTTGCATCTTGAATCCACGGCCACGGGCATGGTGATTCGCCATCGCCTGGATGGTGTGATGCGCCATGTCGGCGATGTGGGCTCGCGTGAGATCGCCGAGCAACTGGTGTCACGCCTGAAGGTCATGGCCGAGCTGGACATTGGCGAGCGACGCCTGCCTCAGGATGGTCGGTTCAAGTTGCGCGTGCTGCAGTCGGCTGAAGAGGGGCTGCGCGAGGTGGACTTCCGTGTTTCCATCATGCCCAGCAGCTTTGGTGAAGACGCCGTGCTGCGCATCCTGGACCGCAGTCGGCTTTCGTCTCAGGCTGAAGCCTTGAGCCTCGAGGGCCTGGGCTTTGATGCCGATGATGCTGCCGTGGTGCGCCGCCTGGCTCGCAAGCCCTATGGGATGTTGCTGGTCACGGGCCCTACCGGCAGTGGCAAGACGACGACGCTGTATGCCGTCGTGCAGGAGATCAATGACGGGACGGACAAGATCATCACGATCGAGGACCCGGTCGAGTATCAGCTGGGTGGCGTGGTGCAGATCCCCGTTAATGACAAGAAGGGGCTGACCTTTGCGCGTGGCTTGCGCAGCATCCTTCGCCATGACCCGGACCGCGTGATGGTGGGCGAGATCCGCGATGCCGAAACAGCCCAGATCGCGTCACAGGCCGCATTGACCGGTCACCTGGTCTTGTCGACCATCCACGCCAACAATGTGTTCGATGTGGTGGGCCGCTTCATGCACATGGGGGTGGACCTGTACAACATGGTCTCCGCCCTCAATGGGGTGGTGGCTCAGCGCCTGATGCGCAAGCTGTGCACGCAGTGTGCGCAGCCGTGGCAGCCTGCGGCCTCCGACCTCAAGGCGGCGCAGCTGCCGCTGGACACGCACGGTCACTTTCATCGTGCCGTGGGGTGCCCGGCTTGCAGGCAGACCGGCTATCGAGGCCGCCGAGCGGTGTCCGAGGTGCTGCTGATGGACGACACCTTGCGTGACCTCATCGTGAGCCGCGCATCGCTCATCAAGATCAAGGCGCATGCTCGTGCCAGCGGCACGCGGCTGTTGCGCGAGTCCGCGCTGGCCTGTGTGCTGCGAGGCGAGTCCACCCTGGATGAGCTCAACCGCGTGACCTTGGTGGAATGAGCCGCATGATCGATGTTCAAACCATGTGGCGGCGTATACAGGGCCGCTGGACCTCCTTGCGCCAGGTGCCGGCCCTGTACCTTTTTGCACCGACGAGCGGGACTGAGGACATGGCACTGGCCTTGTCGGCGTTTGCTCAGTGGTGCGAGGCGCACCCTGGGGTGAGGTGTCGAGTCGGCTTGTCAGGGTGCTGGTTGCTTCACAGCGTGCCGGGGCCAACTGGCGATGCCCAGTCTGCGCAAGCCTTGGCCCTGCAGCAGTGGGCGCACTACCTCGATCTGGATGAATCGACGCTGCTGCGCGACTGGGTCTTGCGCGAGGTGGCCGTGTCCAAGGTGGCGCTGGTTTGTGCGGTGCCTCGAAGCCTCATCGAGGGCTTGCATGAGCAAGCAACGGCTCACGGCGTCCGGCTCGAATGGGTGGGCCCCTGGTGGGCTCAAGGCGTTCAGTTCTGGCTGGCCGATCTGGCTGCAGACGTGACTCGGCCTGAGGGCATCAGGACCTTGCATCTGGTTGAACCGGACCTGGTCACGCATGTGCAGGCCACTGGCCAACCGGGGAAGACCGCTTCCCTGCAGCGAATCTGGTCCGACAGGCATGACGCGTCGCGCCTTGCGCCTGGTGATGGCCGTGTCGTGCTTCAAGCGCCAGCCTCTGACGGCCAGGCCAATACGGCCGTCCAACACGGTCTGTGGGATCACACGGCCTTGCAGCCGGTGCTCTCGGGTGTGGACAGTTGCTGGAAGGCGCAGGCATGAACAAGGTCTGGCAATCCTGGCGCTACCCGGCCTGGGCCGATGAACTGGACTTCGTGGGGCCCCGTGTGCGCACGGCGCCATGGGCGTGGGCGATCCTCCTGTGTGGCTTGCTGGCTGCTGCCTGGACATGGACCTGTGTCTCTCGCCTGGACAATGATCTGGCCGATGCGCAACAAGTCGTCAAACGGTTGCAGCGCGCGGCGCATCAGGCGCAGGTGAACAGCATGGCGAGCCGCCAGACAGGCACGGCAGGGTCGACCGCACCGGCACTGACGCCTGATGCGGCGCGCCACGCCGCGCAACTGGCGCAGTTTCTGTCCTATCCATGGGTGAGCGTGATGGAGCGGGTGGAGCAGTCGGCCAAGGCCGAGCAGGCTGTGATGTTGTCTTTCAGCCTGGATCTGGCGCCTCTGGCAACGCAGGCACAAGCAGCGCCGGAAGTGCGCGTGGTGGCAGCCATCAAGGATGATGACGCCGCGCTTCGCTGGGCCCATGCACAGGGCACCTCTGCGCAGTTGCTCAACCGTGAGCGCCTGGCGGCGCCGTTTGTGACGGCAGTGGGCCGCTATGACTGGCGAGCCGAGGCATCCTGGCCGGGAGCGCAGCCATGATGGTGCGCACGCTGAAGCGCCTGGGATTGGCCGGTGGCATGGGCATCTCGCTGTTGGTGGGGGCGGCCTGGGTCTACCTTGCCTGGTTGCCTGCACAACAAGAAGCTGTGGACAAACTGGGCTCGCAGGCGCGGCGCATGCGCCATGAACTGCAGGCTGCTTCAGGTGGCGCGCAACAGCGTGAGCGATCGGCCGATGTCCGGTCGCCAGAGGCCGCCTGGGATGCACTGTGGCATGGCCTGCCTGTTGCCGATCAGCGTGTGCCCTTGCAGGCAGCTGTCCTGGCTGCAGCGCGCGACAACGAGGTGATGGTGAGCAGCGTGCAGTACCAGGGCCGCCGTGCGCCTTGGTCGGCGCGAGAGGGCGCCGTGTTGTGGCGCCAGCGCATGGTCATGCCGGTCAGCGGCAGCTACCCTGCCTTGAAGGCCTGGATGGCACAGATGCTCAAGGAGCCCGCACTCACCATTGACGAGGTGGCCATGCAGCGCAGCGATCCCGCCCTAGACCAGTTGCAGGCGAGGGTGACCGTGTCGCTGTGGTGGCGCAAGCCGGAAAAGGCGCAGCCATGAACCGACCCTTGTTGATCGTGTTGGCCTTGGTGGCCGGCCTGGCGGTGTATCTGGGCAGCCAGGGCGATGACGAATTGCTGGCATCGCCCAAGGCTGGTCAGGCACAACGCAAGCGGGGGAAGGACACTGCACCCGGCGGGCCATCGACCGAACGCAGGTCTGCGCCGGTTGGCGGCAAGACCGACCTCGTCGAACCATGGGTGGCGCAGGCCTTGATGGATGGCGTGAACCGATGGCAACAGCGCGAGCGCGCGTCGGCACAGGAGGGCTCAACTCATCAGACAGTTGTAGCGTGGGCCGGCGTCAATCCGCCACCGCCCCCCGCGCCTCCGAAATCTGTTGCGGAGGGGGCACCACCGCCGCCTCCGCCGCCCATGGCGCCTCGCTTTCCCCACGCGTGGGTAGGCCGGTTCAATGATGAGAGCTTGCCTCAGGCTTCTGGTGCCTCTGCGCCAGCCCTGGCGGTTGGGGCGCGCGCCGTTTTGACCAGCCCACAAAGCACCTGGGTGGTGCGCGTGGGCGACGTGATCGAGGGCCAGTGGCGCATCGATCGAATTCAGGACCGAACCATGAGTCTGACTTACCTGCCTTTGCAGCAACAGCAGACTGTTGTGATGAGATGAACATGATCGATTTGTCGGCGCTGCGTGCGCAGCTTGTACTGGCGATGATCATCATCGCGACGCTGGTGGCCGGGTGTGCCAATCCGGCGATCGAGGACGCCCATCGCCTGGCGGGCATGGGTCAACATGAGGCCGCCCTTCAAAAGCTGGATGAGGCGGCGCGCAAGGATCAGGCTGACCGCCAGCTGCGCAATGAGGTGCTCATGCAGCGCGATGCCACGGTCGGTTATCTGGTCTACCTGGCCGACGCAGCACGTGCGGCAGGCAGGCTCGATGAGGTGGCCAATGTGCTCAAGCGCATGGAGGCGGCCGCGCCGCAGCATCCGCGTGTGGCGTGGTTGCGAAGCGAGTTGAATCGGCTGGAGCGGCATCAGCGCCTGGTGGCGGATGCTCAGCAGCAGCTGGACGCGAGGGCTTTCGACAGGGCGGATGCCGCCTTGCAGACGGTGCTGTCGGAAGACCCCGGCAACGGCAAGGCGCGGGCCATGATGAACAAGTTGTCCGAGCTGCGGGAAACGCAGAGCCGCAAGCAGGCCACCTTGCAACTGGCCACGGCCACCAAGCCCGTCACGCTTGAATTCCGCGAGGCGTCGGTGCGCACGGTGTTCGAGACGCTGGCCCGGGCAGCTGACGTCAACTTCGTGTTCGACAAGGATGTGCGCAGCGATGCCAAGGTGACCTTGTTCCTCAGGAACACGACGGTGGACGAGGCCATGCGCGTGATCCTCAGCACCCAGCAGTTGAGTGCGAAGCTGCTCAACGACAACACGGTGCTGGTCTTTCCCGCGACCCAGCAGAAACAGCGTGATCTGCTGGACACGGTCACGCGAACCTTCTATCTGGTCAATGCCGACCCAAAACAAGCGTTGTCTCTCGTTCGCACCGTGGCCAAGACGCGCGACATCTTTGTGGACGAGCGTCTGAACCTGCTGGTCGTGCGCGACACGCCGGAGGTGGTGCGCCTTGTCGAGCGCCTGATCCAGAGTATCGACCTGGCCGATCCGGAAGTGATGCTGGAGCTGGAGGTGATGGAAGTGTCCAACAACCAGTTGAACTCGCTGGGGTTGTCGTGGCCCACCACGGTGTCTTATGGCGTGCCTGGATCAACTGCACCCTTGACCACGCTCACGGGCCTGCAGTCATTCACGACCAACCCGCTGGCCATTGCCACCTTGCGGGCTACGCATGACACGACCAACATCCTGGCCAATCCCAAGATCCGTGCGCGCAACAGAGAGAAGGCCAAAGTGCTGCTGGGCGAAAAGCTGCCTGTCTTCACGACCACCTCCACACCCAACAATGGCAGCATCTCGAATGCGGTGTCCATCAATTATGTGGACGTGGGGCTCAAGCTCGATGTGGAGCCTCAGGTGCAACTGGACAACGATGTGACCATCAAGGTGGCGCTGGAGGTCAGCAGCATCACCAACAAGATTACCGGCCCGAACGACTCTTTCGCCTACCAGGTCGGTACCAGGCAAGCCACCACGACGCTGCGCTTGCGTGATGGCGAGACGCAGATACTGGCCGGTTTGATCAATGACAGTGAAAGCCGCAGCTCGGCGGGCATCCCAGGCCTGCATGACATGCCGATTGCCGGGCGCCTGTTTGGTCTGACCACCAACGAGCGCAAGAAGTCCGAGATCATTCTGCTGGTGACGCCGCACATTGTGCGCAATGTGATCCAACCTGGTTCCGCTGCATCGTTCATGCCGTCTGGCACGGAGAGTCAGCCGGGTGCACCCGCCTTGATCTTGCGTGACGAAGCCAGGATGTCTGGGTTGGCTGCGGGGGGCGGCGGCCCCACGACAGCCAGGCCTGCCAAGGGAACGGGCGACGGTGTCACCATGAGCGGGCCTGAGGAGGTCAGCCCTGGTGCGAGCTTTCAGGTCACGCTGACCAACCTGAAGGCGCAGGCTGCACCTGTGATGCTGGTGATCGACCCCACTGTGCTCGAGCTGGAGGGAGGGGCGAACGGAGATGGTCGTCTGACAGTGACCTTGCCCCCCAATGGCTCACATGCCGTGAACGTCCGCATGCGTCCGGACACGCCACAAGGTGAGGCGTTGCTTGTGTTGGAGCCGTCCGGCGCTTCGTGGCGGATCAAGGTTCGCAACGAGGCGGCGTCATCGGAAGTTGAAGATCATTGAGGGGTAGAAGATGCGCCTCTCTGTTGATCGTTCAGGTGGCTTCACGCTCATCGAGATGGTGGTGGTGGTACTGATCGTCAGCATCCTGGCCAGCGCGGCCATGCCACTGGCAGCATTGCACAAGCGGCGCACGCAGGAGGTCGAGTTGCGGCAGAGCCTGCGTGTATTGCGCACCGCGCTGGATGACTACAAGCGTGCCTGGGACCAGGGGCGCATCGAGAAGAAGGCCGACGACTCTGGCTATCCGCCTTCGCTGGATGTGCTGGTCAATGGTGTCAAGGACGCCAGTTCTCCCAAAGGCTTGCGCATCTACTTCTTGCGACGCTTGCCACGAGACCCTTTTGCAGACCCCATCCTGCCCGCTGCGCAGACCTGGGGTTTGCGCAGCTATGCCAGCCCACCGGATGCGCCAGCATTTGGCGCTGACGTGTTCGACGTGTACTCCACCAGCGACGGCGTGGGGCTGGACGGTACGCCCTATCGGCAGTGGTGATCAAACCATGAGTAAAGCTGGCATGCATCCTCATCGCAATTCGGGCTTCACGCTGATCGAATTGATCGTCGTCCTGGCCATCATCGGCCTGCTGGCCAGCATCGTGGCACCGCGCTATGTGCGCACGGTGGACAACGCCCGTGAAGCATCCCTGCGCACCTCGCTCAACGTGATGCGCGATGCCATTGACAAATACGTGGGCGACAAAGGGCGTTACCCGGACTCGCTCGATGAGCTGGTCAACCAGGGGTACATTCGACAGATTCCTGAAGACCCCGTCACGGGGCGCCGGGACAGCTGGCAGATGCTGCCTCCACCTGTCGATGGCAGGGTGAACGGCAAGATGGCCGATGTGCGCAGCGGCGCAGCAGGCAAGGGGCAGAACGGTGTCCCTTTCGCATCATGGTGAGTACCCCGAGAGGTCGGCCCGTACAGGGCGGCTTCACCTATCTCATGCTCATCTGGTGGGTGGCCATATCAGGCCTGATGTTGGCAGCACTGGCTGAGAACTGGTCGCATGCGATGCGCCGCCAACGCGAAGCCGAGCTCGTTTTCCGCGCCGGGCAGATCAGGCAAGCCATCGAGGGCTATCACAAGGTGATCACGCCTGGTGGGACCGCCCAGTGGCCTACCCAACTGGAAGACCTGCTGGACGACCGACGAGGGCCGACGCCCAGGCGCCACCTGCGTCGCATCTGGCCTGATCCCATCACCGGTGATGGGAAGTGGGGCTTGATCAAGGAGGGGGCTGGCATCAAGGGGGTGTACAGCAACTCCGAGGCCCAGCCTCTGGCTGCGCCTGACGGCGTCGATCAGTACAGGCAATGGCTTTTTGTTGCGACAAACGGATAAAGGTCGTTTCATGGATGTTTCGTCAACAAACCGTCATTGACCATTCATAGACTACGGCCGCTACCCCTTCTACCCACCATGCCATATCCCAACATCGCGCCAGAGCAATCCGAGTGCTTGCTCCGTGTCGTTGAGGCTGCGCCTCAAGTTCGCCGAAGACACCAGTACTTTGTCTGGTGTCAGGGCGACTTCCAGCGCTGGCTACCTCACAAGTTCAGCGTGTGTGGCAGCTATGACCGCGATCTGCGTGAAGTGGTGTTCGACCTCTTCAACAGCATTCCGGTGCCTGAGGATATCGCCGAGCGATTGAAGAATGCGCGAGCACCGTTGATGACCGCCGCCTTGCAGTGCTGGCGACGCGCTCGCTATCAGGCTTGTCGACTGGATCTGGTCTTGTTGGACAAGGCCGATCAGGCCGTGCGCATTCTGCTGGACATGGGCTACCAGTATCTGTTGATCCATGGAGTGACCAGGCCAGGTCGCCCTGAAGAGCTGGAGAGCTTCTTCGTCTTCGGGCAGCCTCAACGTACCTATGATGACGCCGACATCCTGGCGCTCGAGATGCTGCTGCCTTGCCTGCACACGGCATACCAACGGGTGTGCGTGACCGAGCGTCAGATGGTCTCCGCCAGGTTGCCCATGGCGGGCACCAGTGCCATGCTGCCGCAGCAGCGCTCCGCGCCGATCACCGAGCGAGAGAGGGAGATCCTGCTTTGGGTGCGGGATGGGCTGAGCAATCAGCAGATCAGCGAGAAGCTGGGCATCAGTGCCCTGACAGTCAAGAACCACGTCCAGAAGATCCTGCGCAAGTTGGGTGCCGCCAATCGCGCTCAGGCCGTTGCCAAGGCCATGACCATGAATGCCTTTGGCGCGATGCCTCATGGCTCGGGTGAGGCCTATTACTGAAACGACAGCATGAACCATGTCCATTGTGGCCGCGCCCTTTGCGCGGTTTTCTTTTGCCTGCTCAGTGTGGCCAGCCGGGCCCAGGGCATCAGCAGCGCTGACCAGACGGAATGGTCATCTTTCATGCCTGCCGGCAATCAACCTGAAAGAGCAGGTCCGGTGCTGGATCAGGTCTATCAGGACGTGCGCCGCGATGGACCTTGGTCCCGTCAGTCCGAGGTGGCCTTGTCGGCCTCGGAGCGTACCTTGCTGCAGTTGCTGAGCGAGCGCAACTGGCGCGATGCCCTCGCGTGGCTCAAGCAGCATCAACCTGATCTCAATCGCCGCGATGATGCGGGGCGAACGCCCTTGACCATGGCTGTGCAGGGTGACCAGTTGGAGCTGGTCAGGGAGATGATCAAACGTGGCGCAGATCCGGATCAGGCGGGTGCCTCTGGCATGACGCCTTTGGGGGCCGCAGCCTTCTTCGGGCGGGAGACCATGGTGCGCGATCTGTTGAGAGCCGGTGCGGACATCGACAAGCCCAATAACATGGGGCAGACCGCCTTGCATCTGGCCTGCGTGAGTGGGCAGATCCGCACCGTGGCCTTTTTGCTCGAACGCGGGGCCGACTGGCGATTGACGAACAAGCAAGGGCGACACGCCTTGGCGGAGGCCGCGCATACGGGGCAGTTGCCTATCCTGCAATTGTTCAAGGCCAGGGGCATGGACTTGTCGACCCCCGACTTCTACAGACTCAATGCCGTTCATGCTGCGGCCATGGGTGAACAGAGAGAAACCGTGGCCTGGCTTCGAGCCCAAGGTGTGCCGGTGAATTCGGTGTTGACGCAGTTGATCATCGATCAACTCAACACCGAACGGGGGCTTGTCACCGGGCCTTGAAGTCAGTCGATTCGCACCATTTCAAACAACGCCACGTTCCCGAAAGGGTCGTGGCGTTGTTCCTTGCGAACGCGTTCTTTCGTGCCCACTCAAACAAGGGGGGGCAAGGCGCATGGGACCAGCTGACTTGCATGCGTCACCTCACTTGATCCTTTCGGATCACGCCTGGTGCCATGGGAAGGCGCCATCGGTGTCACGCCGACTGACTATCGTGAGCCGAGTTGAGAAGGGCGAGCAGGCGGCAGTCTGAACGGCTCATGTGTGATCAGGGTTGACCCGGAACGCCTGTCACACGTGTTTTTGACACTGCAGGCACTTCGAGGAGCAGTTCGCTCGGGGTTCCAAAAATTTTCCTTCTTATCTGACTTCCTAAACGGAGCAAGCACATGAAATTGCAAACTATCGTCGCCGCCCTGGCACTGGCTGCCACCGGCGCCGCCAACGCCAGCCTCAACGGCATGGACACTGGCACCTCCAGCTCGGTCGCCTTCATCGCTCAAGACACCGTCGGCGGCACACAAGGTTCCGTGTTCGTGGACCTGGGCTTCTCGTTCGCCGACTTCATGCCTGCCTCGCAAGGCGGCCCCGCCAACCTGTCCGCCGTGAACAACACGGTCGTGTGGAACTTCGCCAACAACACCATCACCCGCAATGGCGTGGCCGTGAATGCCACGAACGACTTCTCGGCTGTGGCGCCTTTCTTTGCCTCGGCTGGTGCCGATGCCAAGTGGGGTGTGATCGCCGGTGACACCGTCGGTGTGGACTTCATGACCCGCTACCTGACCACTGGTACGCCCACGCCTGCCAACCTGACCAACCAAGGCGACTCTTCCGCTTTGCAACTGGTTGCTCCGCTGTGGGACCTGACCGGCGCTGCCATCACCAGCTCGGCTGACAACGGTTCGTACTACGCCTCCTCCAACACCGACCCAGCCTGGACCGGCAGCAACGCCACGGGTATCGGTACCCTGGGCAAGTGGCAGAACAACATCACCTGGAACGCCCTGACCGCAGGCACGCAAACCAACTTCGTGTTCGCCAACGGCGACGGTACTGAAGAGTTCGTTGGCGCAGCACCCGTTGGTTCCACCACCACCGGCCTGCTGAACGCCCGCGGCACCTTCACCTACAGCGCTGCTGCCCAGACGCTGACCTGGCAAACCGCCACCGTGACCGTGATGCCTTCCGTTCCCGAGCCCAGCACCTACGGCCTGGGCCTGGTGGCCCTGGCCATCATGGGCCTGACCGCTCGTCGCAAGGCCAAGTAATGCGTGAAGGGCGTGGCGTGAGCCGCGCCCTTTTTATGCCCCCGCTTCAACCTTCTGCTTTAACTGGATGCCCAAAATGAAATTCTCCAAGCTGATGATCGCCACCATCGCCGTGTGCGGTGCTTCGCAAGCCATGGCCGCTGGCGTGACCCGCCTGACCGGCTCTTCCGCTTCCTCCGTCAACGTGGTTCGCGGGGCCGTGAACATGTGCGTGGCCAACGGTGGCTCCGCCCTCGTGTACAAGACTTCTTCTTCCACGAGCGCACTGGGCAACCAGTTCACCGTGACCTGCTCGACCGATTTCGACGCCAGCATCCCCGTCACTGCCAATGAACTGCGCGTGAACGTGGCCAACGGCTCTGAAACCGCCGTCACCAACGCTGCTGCTAACCCTTCGTCGACCGCTACCGGCTTCCTGGTTCCTACTGGTTCGTGCACCCCGCTGGCAGCCGGCACCGAAGCCCTGTCTTTCCTGGGCGCTGGTCAGATGCTGAATTGCGGTACCGCTCTGGCCGACACCAGCAAGTCTGATGGTGGTTTCCTGGACGTGGAAGGCCCGATCTTCAACGCCAACTACGACGCCGGTGATTTCGCTCCTGCAGGCTTCAGCCAAGTGTTCGGCATCGCCGTCAACGCCACGCTGTACAACGACCTGCAGGCCTACCAGAAGACGGTCGCTGGCGGCAGCGTCGTGCCCGCTTCCTGCGCTGTTGGTGACACCACGCCCACTTGCCAGCCCAGCCTGAGCCGCGCTCAGATCACTTCGCTGATCAACTCGTCCACGACCAACGGCGCCAAGACCGGTGGCCTGGCTTACCTGGTGGGTGCTGGCAGCCAGACTGCTGGCCTGACCAACAAGATCACCTACTGCAAGCGCCCTCAGTCTTCGGGTACGCAGCAAAGTGCTCAACTGTACTTCCTGAACTACGACGCGCTGGGTTCGCTGGGCGGCAAGGAGCCCATCATCGGCAACGTGACGCTGTCGAAGTACGCTGCAGTTGAAAACTCGAGCTCCGGTAACGTCAAGAGCTGCCTGAACGCCAGCGCCACAACTGACGGCTACAAGTTCGGCGTTCTGTCCCTGGAAAACAACCCCATCGGTGGTTCTGACACCTATCGCTTCGTTCGCCTGAACGAAGTGGCCGCAACCGAAGGCGTGGCTGGTTCTACCCAGACCAGCACGGCCATCTCTGGTCGTTATGACTTCGTGTACGAACTGTCGGCTTACTGCCCCGCCGGTACTTGCGCACCTGTCATCGACGGCATCAAGGCCAACGTGGGTGCTGGTGCTTCCAGCCCCGGCCTCTTCGTGACCGGTGTCGAGTCGAAGTTCGGCCGCGGCGGTAACTCCAACAAGCCTTACGCCTCGCGTTAATTGGTGAAGGTGCCCCCGAGCGCTGGTTCGGGGGCCGGATACCCGGGCTTTTACAGCTCTTTTGCACACAGTCCCCACTTGGGGACTGTTGCTTTGTGTGCATTCCCAAATGAAAAAACTGGCTTCCTTGTTTGTGTTGTCCGCTGTGGCTGCCTTGGCGCAGGCTCAGGCGCCCGCCACCGTCACTTTCGACGTCATGGAGTTCGTGGTCGAGGGCAACACTGTGTTGCCACCCGAGCAGGTCGAACGTGTGGTGTCTCCCTTCATGGGCCCAGGCAAGACATTCAAGGACATGGAAGCCGCCCGTACGGCGTTGGAAAAGGCCTATCAGGATGCAGGCTACCTGTCGGTGTTGGTCAACCTGCCTGATCAACGCGTGGACTCAGGCGAAGTCAAGCTGGAGGTCATCCAGTCCAGCGTCGAGAAACTCAAGGTCAGTGGTGCGCAGTACCACCGTCCCAGTCTGATTGCCGACAAAATGTCGGCGCTGGCACCTGGCCAGGTGCCCTACTTCCCCGAGGTGCAGGAGCAACTGGTTACGGTGCAGCCCCAGGAAGTGGAGGTCACGCCTCTGATCGGACCTGGGCAGGACCCTCGGAAGATTGAAGTAGACCTGAAGGTCAAGGACAGCTTGCCGGTGCGTGGATCGCTGGAGGCCAACTCCCGTCAGAGCTTCAACACCACACAGGGCCGCATCGAGGCCCTGCTCTCATACGGCAACCTGTTCCAGCGTGACCATTCCATTGGTGTGGGCTGGGTCTACGCTCCTGCGCGGCCCGCAGATGCCAACACGCTGGTAGCACTCTACAGCGTGCCGCTCACCACGGTGGACAGCGTGGATGTCTACTATGCCCGCAGCAACACCGACACGCCGACCAAGTCTGGCCTGGGCGGCTCCACCTTTACGCGTGGCCGTTACGGTGGCCTGGTCTACCACCATGATCTGCCTGCGCGCCAGTGGCCCGTGACCCACGCCTTTGACCTGGGTTTGGACTTCAAGCGCAGCAGTGACCGCAACATCGACATCGCCGGCGTCACCACCGAGAAGCCCAGCCTGCACTACGAGGTGCTGTCGGCCCGCTACAACCTGAGCTGGCGCGGCGAGAACGACAACGTCACCAACTGGCGCGCGGGCCTGTATTCATCCATCCGCTCCATCTCGGAGCGACAGGTGGACTGCAACGGCGTCAGGCTGGAGCAGTTCGCCTGCAAGCGCAGCGGTGCTTCTGCAGACTTCAGCGTGTTCAAGCTGGGCATGGGCCGCGTGCAGAACCTGCCCGATAACTGGCAAGTGAAGTTCGACATCGACGCACAACTTGCGTCAGGCCCCTTGGTGCCTGCCGAGCAATACAGCCTGGGCGGTATGGACTCCATCCGCGGTTATTACGACTACGAGCAATCGGCCGACCAGGGCTGGAACACACGCCTGGAGCTGATCTCACCGGCCTGGCTCAAGCTCAAGGATGACGAAGGTGTGCACGCCTTGCTGTTCTGGGATCGAGGCGAGCTGCGGCTGATCAAGTCGCTGGCCACAGAGATACCCAAGGTGCAGATGGGCAGCTATGGCCTGGGGCTGCGCCTGGACAACAGCAAGGGCCTGACGGCTCGCCTGGATCTGGCTTTCCCTATTTTCGACACGAGCAAACCCACCGAGTCTGGCGGCCAGGAGGCCGCAACAGGCAGTCAGAGCGCGCGCCGCTGGCGTGTGGACGCGGCCTTGCGCCAGTCCTTCTGATCTTGCCCTGTAGTGAAACCCTGGAGCAGTTGACATGAACAAGCACATCCACCGTCTGGTTTTTGATCGCAAGCGTGGCATGCGCGTGCCTGCCGCCGAGAACGTGCGTGCAGCAGGCAAGGCCGCAGGCGGACAGACTCGTGCCCGTGCCGTCGCCGGCGTCACCCTGGTGTCCATGGCCCTGACTGGCGTGGCCGGTGCGCGGGATGCGACACCCTCGGCGAATCGCAGCATCGTGGATACCATGATGCGCGCGTCGACCTTCAGCATTGCACGCGGTACCGGCCCCGTGTGGAGTGCTGCGCGCGATGCGGGCAAGGCGTCGCAGTTCAAGGTCACCAACCCAGACGGCCTCACCACGCAGATTGACCAGTACGACAACCGCGTCATCATCAACTGGGACAGCTTCAATGTGGGTGCCGACTACAGCGTGCTGTTCAACCAACCCAAGGGCGGTTCGGCCTACAACCGCATCTGGGACCTGAACCCGACCGTCATCATGGGCAAGATCACGGCCAATGGCGAGGTGATCCTGGAGAACACCCATGGCGTGATCTTTGGCGCTACAGCCCGTGTACAGACCGGTCGTTTCGTGACCACCGCCTTGAAGATGACCGAAGAGGCCATCACCAAAGGCCTGCGTGCCAACCGTGATGGCCAGGTGATGTTCGGCGGTGACGACGCCAACCCGAACGGCTTCATCACGATTGAGCGTGGCGCAGAGGTGAAGGCCCTGGCTGGTGGTGATGTGTTGATGATCGCTCCCAAGGTTTACAACGAAGGTACGATCGAGACGCCCAAGGGGCAGGCTGTATTGGCGGCTGGCAAGAAGGTCTACCTCTACAGTTCACTGGACCCGGCACAACGTGGCCTGTTGGTGGCCGTGGACCCATTTGCATCGGGCCCGGCCGGTGTCAATACCGTGGAGAACGCCACAGCGGCCGAGTACCGCACGGTGGATGGCAAGACGGTGGACCGTAGCACGCCAGACAACACGGAAGGTCTGGCCAAAAAGGTCAACCAGATCGTGGCCGAGCAAGGCTCCATCAACCTCGTTGGGCTGACTGTGCGCAACAACGGCGTCCTCACGGCCACTACGGCGGTGAAGGGGCAGAACGGGGCGATCTACCTGCAGGCACAGAAGTCGACCACTGTTTTCAGTGGTAAAGCGCCGGTTGGGGATAACGGTGCGACACCGCGTATCGCAGCGCAGTTGGGTACCGTCGAGCTGGGATCGGGCAGCGTGACCCAGGTCACACCATCTACTGCACAGGCCTATAACGAGGACACCAAGAAATTTGAAACGCCGACCCAGACGGACGCGGAAACGTTCAACCAGTCGCGCATCGAAATCAATGGCGCCAACATCCGTGTGCAAGCAGGTGCTCAGGTGCTGGCACCCTACGGCAAGATCAATTTGTTGGCCGCAGAGGATGCGTCGCAGTCGGCCTTGCTCAGCACGGCTTCAGCCACCTTGAGCAAGGACAACAGCAGCATCGTCGTGGAAGACGGTGCGCTGATCAGTGCCGCTGGTCTGCGTGACGTGTCGCTGGCGATGAGCCGCAACCAGTTGAACGGTCGCCTTTTCGCCAATGAGTTGGCCGACTCTCCCGTTCAACGGGGGGGCGTGCTGTACCGCAGTGAGGTGTCGGCAGACGCTCGCAGCCTGGTCAAGGTGGCCAATGTCACGGGTTTCTATAACCTGGTCGGCCGCACTGCTGAAGAAATTTCCACCAAGGCCGGTACCGTCAAGGTCCAGGCGCAAGGTAGCACCGTGGTGGCCGATGGCGCCAGGATCGATGTGTCCGGCGGCAGCGTGCGCTACGAGGCCGGCAGCATCACCAGCAGCCTGCTGCGCAAGGGCGACACGCTGATCAAGCTGGAGGACGCCCAGGCGGGCGTCAAGTACGACGAGCTGATATCCGGAACCGGTCGTGGCACGGCCACCCTGCAAGCGAGCTACGTGGAGGGAAAGAATGGCGGTGAGATTCAGCTGTTTGCGCCGCAGTTCTACGTTGGCGACGGCACACTCAAGGGCGATGTGGTGGTCGGCCCATATCAGCGGGGCGGCCTCGTTTCGTCCAGGGTGGACCTTTCAAAGCGGCCGGACCTGTATGGTTTGGTTCGGCCCTTGGGGGCGCGCCTGACGCTGGGCTTTTCCGATGAACTGGCGCACGCCATGGATGGCGTCACGGTGAGCGGGGCGCGTTCAAGTACGCTGGAATCGGTATCTGGTCTGGACGCCTCAGCCATGGCTCAACTGGTAGGTGCTTCATCGCTGCGCAACCAGCTCACTGCGGACACCTTGAACAAGGGCGGCTTTGCCGACCTGTCGGTGTATGCCGCCGGGTTGAACGTGGACAGGAACGCCCGCCTGGACCTGGGTCCTACCGGATCGTTCATCGCCAATAAAGCCACGCACATTCAGATTGATGGTCAGATCAAGGCAGCGGGTGGCAGCGTCAACCTGTCGTCCATCGGTGACGTGGTGTTGGGGCAGGAGGCGACGATAGATGTATCGGGCAACAAGCTCGATGAACTGGGTGTGGCCACGGGCTCCGTGCCGGTAGACGTGAACGGTGGTTCTGTGACGCTGAAAGCGGGCGGCTCGGTGCGTCTGAGCGGGGCTAGCCAGATCGATGTATCCGCAGGCGCATGGCGTGCGAGCACGGGTGGCATCACCACCGGCAAGGCCGGTTCTGTGGCCCTGGAGGCCAATGTTGATCAGACCAATACCTTGGCTGGCACGGTGACCTTGGATGGGCGCCTGAGCGGCTATGACTTCCAATCCGGCGGCAAATTGAGTGTCAAAGGTGTGCCAGGCGTGTCCATCGGGCAGGGCGGCAAGGCCGACGATTTGCAGCTGAGCACAGCCTTCTTCAGTGACAACGGCTTTGGTAGCTTTGAGTTGGCTTCGCTGGGTGATGTGGACGTGGTGGCTGGCACGATGCTGACGCCGCGCTTGAAGAATTACCAGCTTGACGCGGCGCGTGTAGGTGGCGGTAATGGCTCTGCCTTGTTCCTCACCACGGAAGTCAATGATGCACAACGCGCCCCCGTCAACCTGACGCTCTCAGCCGTCAAACCGAGCCTGGACAATCGCGAGGGCTACAAGGAAGGCGGACGCGTGCGCATCGGCGCCAGTGCCCAGCTTGATCTGGGCGCAGGTGGACGCCTCACGGTATTGGCGGGGCGCCAGATCGTTCTGGGGCAAGAGGCCGGCATCACAGCGCACGGCGGTTCAGTGGCCATGACCCTGACGGGGCGTCGCGGTAGCAGTCAGCCCGAGGAAAAGAATTCAGCCGATGCTGTGGGCTATGTGGCCGACAACGAGGTTCGCCTGAGCGCCGGCTCTCGCATCGATGTGTCAGGTGTGGCCCGTACGTTGACGCAAACCGTGGGTGGTCAGGAGCGCGTGACCGGTACCGTGTTGGGTGGAGGCACCATCAGCCTGAACTACAACCCCACTGATGAGGAAAGTGGCCAACGCGGCCGCGTGATCACGGAAGCGGCCACTGACAAGCTGGCGGCCTCGTTGATTGATGTCAGCGGGCAATCGGCGCAACTGAATCTGGGGCGTGGTTCACGTCGCACCACAGTGAGCCAGGGGGCGGGCAGTGTGAAGGTGGGCGGGGCGGACGGGTTTTCGCTCATGGGGGACATTCATGCCCAGGCACCTGATGCTTCGGTGGGTGGAGGTGAGTTCATCGCGTCGGTCAGTCGCGAGGGCAAGGGCGATGCGACCCTTAACAAATCGAAGTATCCAGGTGCCGATCGCGTGGTCCGCCTTACTGCCACGCAAGGTGAGGTGGCCTCACATGCAGCCGCCTATGGCGAAGGCGTCGTGTCGGCTCAGCAACTGGCTGATGCCGGCTTTGACCGCATCAGCCTGCGGGCCGATGACCGCGTGCTGCTGGACAAGGGTGCCAGCATCGGCACCTCCGATGGACAGAAACTGCGGGCCATCACCGTGTCTTCGCCCGTCTTGAAGGCCGAGGATGGCGGTACGCATGAGTTGCGCGCCAGCTATGTGGCGCTCGGCGATGTCAATCTGAGCAACAAGTTTGGCACCACCGTCGACAGCCGCCCGGCTTCCGCAGCCGGCAACGCCACGCTGGCGGTGAACGCTGGCCTCATTGAGGTGTACGGCAAGTCGGCCTTCCAGGGTTGGCAGTCTGTCGACCTCAATGCCACGCTGGACAAGTCCTTTGGCAACACCCGCCGTGATGGCGAGATCCGTTTCATTGGCCGCACTTTCGACAACAACAGCGTCGTTTTGACCGGCTACCTGGGCTTCGATGGTGTGCTGACCTTGCGCGCAGGCCAGAGCTATGCCAGCACCCTGTCCAACTTCACGGTGCAAGGTGTATTGGGGCATTCCACGCTCAAGACGGCACAGCCATCTGCAGGCGGATCGACCAGCGACACCCCGCTGAGTGCACTGGCCTCGCTCACGCTGAACGCCGATGAGATCGCGCACGACGGTGTCCTGCGACAGCCTTTTGGCGCGCTGACGCTCAATGCCGTCAACAAGGTGGCGCTGGGTGCTGGCAGCACACTGTCCGTGTCAGGTGATGGCGTGACGGTGCCTGTGGGTACCACGGTCAATGAGCGCAGCTGGGTCTACACGCCCAACCCTACCGATTCATCGGCGACCACGCCAGTGGTCAAAAATCTGGAGGGTCTGCCGGTGGCCAAGGGCATCGAGATCAAGGGCCAGGGCATCAGCCTGAGCAACACAAGCCTCATCCAGGCGCAGGCCGGCGGCGATCTGCAAGCCTGGGAATTCATCCGAGGTGTAGGCGGCAGCACTGACACACTGAACCGAGCCGGTTTGTTCGCGGTTCTGCCCAATTACCAGTACGACTTCGCGCCGTATGACACCGAGATTGCCAAGTCCAATGCGCTGAACGGCACGACGCTGCAAGCGGGCGACAAGATCACAATCACGACGGCCAATGGTGTGTTGGCGCAAGGAAGCTATACCTTGCTGCCCTCTCGCTATGCCTTGTTGCCGGGGGCGGTGCTGGTGTCTGCCGCCAATGTAGGTGCAGGTGGAATCTTGAGTCAGGCCATCACGCAGGATGATGGCAGTGTGTTCGTGTCGGGCCAGCGCGCTGCTGCTGGCACGGGCATAACGGGTGGTGACCCTCGTCAGACCTTCATGCTTGAATCGGCGGCCACCTTCCGTGCCAAGTCCGCCTACGCGTTGACTTCCATCAACAAACTGCTGACAGATCGCGCCGTGCAACTGGACAACTTGCTGCCCAGCCTGGCTGGTGACGCCGGCCGCATCTCCCTGAGTGCCAATGGCGCATTTGACCTGCTGGGACAGTTCAACCTGGCGGGCCGGGGTGCGTTCTCCGCTGGTCAGCTTGACATCACCATGCCATCGATGACCGTGGTTGACGATGGGGATAAAGCAGTTCTGGTGGAAGCCGGTTCGGCGCGCGTATCTGCGCAATCGCTCAATGACACACACGCAGGCAGCATCATGCTCGGCGGCACCCGCACTGGCACCGTGGAGGGGGCCACGGCCTCAGTCGCGGCCAGCACGGTGCGCGTGGCCAGCAGCGGCTTGTCCGCGGGCGAAGTGATCGCCGTGGCCACGGACACTGTCACGGTGGACGATGGCGTCAAGCTGACGGCCGCAGGTGTGGTCAGCAACAAGGCCAACCTGCTCACGATCAAGGGGCAGGGTGCGGCGGTTGTGGTCAGCCAAAATACCAATACCGACATCAGGCGTGACTTGAGCGGCGTGACCGTCAACCAGGGTACGCTCAACATCGGGCAGGCTACCCTTACGGGCCAGGCCGTTCAACTGGATGCATCCAACAGCCTGAACCTGAGCGCCAAAGCCTCGATCAACGCCAAACAGTTTGGCCTGGGTGCGCCACGTATCGTGGTGGGTGGCGCAGCGGACACGGTTGGCGCGGTGGCGCTGGATGGTGTCTTGCTGAACTCGCTCAAGGGCGCCGACAGCATGCAGCTGCGCAGCTACAGCAGCATCGATTTCAAGGGCTCGCAGGCCTTTGATGCACGTGCCTCGGATGGCAAGCCGCTGCTGCGCAAGGTGGTGCTGGATGCGCCGCAACTGCGTGGCCTGGGCCAAAACGGTGACGTGGTCAGCGTGACGGCCCAGAGCGTCGTCTTGCGCAACACATCGGGCATTGCCCCCTCGACGACTGAAACCGGTACGTCGACGCTGGCTATCCAGGCTGAGCCCGTGCTGTCAGACAAGACCACGGGTGGCATCACCATTGGCGAAGGCTCACAGCGCCTGGCCTTTGCCAACAGCAGCCTGTCATCCAAGGGCGACATCGTCTTCGACGGAAAGGGCAAGCTGGGCACGCAGGGTAACGTCACCCTGGCCGCGGCCCGCGTGACCGCTACGGGTACAGCCGACCATGGTGTCGACAGCGCTGCCACATTGACCATCACATCGACAGCCAATGCACGCACGCTGGGCGAACGTGTCGGTGCCGGCGGCGCCTTGAGTCTGAGTGGTGAGCGTGTGGTGCAGGACGGCCTGCTGGACGTGGCCTCTGGCAAGATCAACATCACAGGCAAAGGCAACAGTACGCAACGCCGTGATACCGTGACCTTGACCGAGCGGTCGGTCACCAAGGCAGCGGGCTGGACGCAACCAGTGGGCAAGACGTGGGCGGTCGATGCACCTGGTGGCGATGTCACCGTGCAAGCGGTGCAGGGTGACCTGATCTGGCGCGGCCAGATCGATGTGTCGGCACCGGTGGCCAGCAGCAAGCCTGATCAAGGGCAAGCCGCGGGCACCGTGACACTGCTGGCAAATGGATACAACCCGACCGATGGCTACCGCGGCCAGTTGGTTGTGGGTGCCGACGCCAGCCTCAAGGGCGGTGCTGGCAGCGATCGGTTGTCTGCAAGCCTGACGGTGGATGCACAAGGACTCAGGAACGAGCCCGCCTCAGGCCTGTCGGAAGCAGCACAGGCGGTGGCGATCACGCATGGCACGCTGGACCGCCTTGCCGACATCGCCAAGGCAGGCGGCGTGCACCGCGAGGTGGACTGGCGCATCCGCGAAGGTGCGCAATCGCTCAACACCGAGCTGACGGCACAGCGCGTGTTCATCAGCGCCGACGCCGGCAGCCTGTCGCTGGGCCAAAGCCGGACGCTGCAAGGCAACGGCCAGATCGCCACGCACAAGGGCACCATTGATGCCCGTGCACCACAAGGTGGCGTGGTGCAATTGGCAGCCGGGCAGGATCTGATCATTGGTGCAGACGTGCTGGCCGATTCTTCACGCATCGGTGCCAATGGTGGCGACATTCTGCTTGCCTCGTCCGAGGGACAGGTCCGCATCCAGGACGGCGTGACGCTGTCTGCCGGGGGGGATGACGACAAAGATGGCCGTGTGGTCATTCGTGCCCAGCGTAATGACGATGGCAACCTGTCCGATGAGTTGCGCGTCAACGTGGACGCCATCGGTCCCAACACAAAGGTCAGGGCCGGTGAGTTCACCGTGGAAGCCGTGCGCATCTACACCGGCACCAGATTGACGACAGGCGCGAGCTCCGGCACCACGCTGGGCCAGATCAGCCTGATGGCCGACAACGACGACTTCATGGCCAGCAAGGACGCCATCGCCAGTGCATTGGGCCTGGGTGGCTTCGCCAACGCGCACCTGCGCTCGGGCGTGGAGATTCGATCCGTTGGCAACTTCGAGGTCAGCAAGGACTGGAACCTGTGGAATGACGAGCGTGCCGGTGGCGAGCCTCTGAACCTCACCATCCGTGCAGCTGGCGACCTCAACATCAAGGGCAGCTTGAGCGATGGCTTTGCCACCGCCACGCGCATTGGAGCGGGCGACAGCGAGCCCACCGAAGTCAAGGTCGGGCCGGCCGCATCCTTCCGCCTGGTCGCAGGTGCGGACTTGACTGCAGCCAATGTGCTCAAGACTGATGCCAAGGCGGCCACAGGCAACCTGCGTATCGATGGCGGCAAGATGGTGCGCACTACCGCTGGCTCTATTGAACTGGCCGCGGCGCAGGACATTGAACTCAAGGCCGGCACGGGCACTTCACCCGTTCAGGCGGTGGTGTATGTGGCGGGGCAACGCGCCGAGATGCCATCCGGGCAGTCATTCTCAGCCAACAAATGGGCACAGTTCACGGATCATGGTGGGCGTGTGTCGCTGGTGGCTGGCCGCAACATCGTGGCGCCAGCAGCAGCGCAAGTGATCAACAACTGGTTCGAGCACACGGGGGCCAGCGAGGATGCTGGTGGTTCGTGGTTCAGCTTCTTTGACAGCTTCAAGCAGGGCGTGGGCTCATTTGGTGGCGGCAACATCGACGTGCGCGCTACCCAATCCATCAGAAACCTTGGCGTGGTGGCACCCACCTCCATGAGGCAGGTAACGGACGATGCAACGGGGCAACGCATCACGCTGGTTGACAACGGCGGCGACATCAACGTGCGCGCTGGACAGGACATCGCTGGCGGTGTGTACTTTCTGGGACGCGGCAATGCGCTGGTTCAGGCAGGTGGGGCCATTACCAGAGGTGACAGCCTCAACGCCAAGGTACCGCAGGTCGGTACCCTGGTTGGCCTGATAGATGGTCATGTGGCCTTGCAGGCGAGCAAGGATGTGACGATGGCGGCCGCATACAACCCGACGATTCTGCCTGCATCCAGCCGCATGGAAGCGGATCAGTCGGCCTACTTCAGCTATGGTTCAGACGCCGGCTTGTCCGTCACCAGCATCGCGGGTGACGTGAAATGGACACCTGAAAACGACGGCTACAAGGAGTACCTGAATCAACTCGACAAGATCGCGGGGCTGGACAAGCTGCCAACGGCATTCGGCGTCAACTACAGGCTGACCATGATCGCGCCCCCTTCGCTGGCTCTGTCTGCCTTGTCGAAGGACGTGATCTTCAGCATGCCCTCCGGCGGTCTGATGTTGACCTTGTTCCCGTCACCGCAAGGTCAACTGGAGGTGTACGCGGGGCGCGATGTGAAGATGAGCGAGAAAGCCCGCGTGACGATGGCCGACGGCAGTCTGGATCTGTGGCCGAGCTTGCAGTCAGCGGTCGACGTACAAAAGCTGAATACTTTGTCAGACACAGCGGGACAGTTTGCGAGCTATCGAGTTGGCGGCGCACCCAACGCTTCCTCTGGCGCGGGTGGGTTGACATCGTCCACGCTGCACGAAGCTGACACAACCGTGGTGCACGTTCATGCCGATCGTGACATCGGCAGCACGGAGTCGGGTTGGGCCGGCGCTGCGTTCAACCTGCCGAAAGCTGCTCAGATCACGGCAGGCCGCGACATCAACCAGCTGACCTATGTGGGCCAGCAATACCACGCTGGCGATATCACGGTGATTGAAGCGGGGCGCAATATCATCGGCAAGAACACGGGCTCGTTCTCTTCGAGCCTGGGGGGCGTCGCTGGTCTGATCGCCCTCGCAGGCCCTGGCGCGCTGCACGTCACGGCGGGCCGCCAGCTTGATCTGGGTGACGCCGGTGGCGTGCGTACCGTTGGCAACAAGTACAACACCGAGCTGTCGGCAGATTCGGCCAGGATCATGCTGGCCGCAGGCATGGCCAAGACACTGGATGTGGACACCTTCACCCAGCGATTCATGCCGGTTGGAGATTCAGCCCGAGCCGAGCTGGTGACCTATGTGAAACAGGTGCTCAAGCTGACTGATGTTGATCTGCCGGCTGACCAGGCTGCGGCGTATGACCAGGCTTTGAGCTACTACAAGGCCTTCAGCCGAGACCATCAGGTGGCCTTCGCCGATGCTGTGGTCAACAAGGCGTTTGTCCAATCCTATCTGGGCAGCGGCAGTGATTACGCCAAGGCCTGGCAAGCCAAGGCAGCGAGCCTGGGCGTAGCCGACACCGCCTATGACAGCACCGCCTTTGCCCAATTCAAGACCGACGTGCTCATGAACGAGCTCAAGGTCTGGGGCAAGGCCGCGGCCGATGTGGCGTTGTCAGCAGACCCGGTCGCCAACGCATTGGCCACGGCCAAGCGCCAGGCGCTTTACGACAAGGCCTTCGCCGCCATTGACCTGGCTGGCCTGGGCAAAGGCTTCCAGTTTGTGGGTGACATGCAGATCGCCGGCAGTGGCGTGCAGACCCAGGGCAAGGGTGACTTGAACACTGGCGGCATCGACATGCTGACCCCCGGTGGTGGTGTGCTGGTGGGCCTTAACGCCTTGACGCAAAAGCAAAAGGACGAGGCCAAGGACCATGGTCTGGTCACCTATGGTGGCGGCAGCATCCGTGCCATGTCGGCTGGCGACTTTCTGGTCAACGCCCAGAAGACCTTCGTGGTCGGCAATGGCGACATCATGCTGTGGTCCTCATATGGCAGCCTGGATGCCGGCCGCGGTGCCAATACTGATGTGACCGTGCCGCCGCCGGTGGCCGTTCGCAACAAAGATGGCAGCGTGAGTTTCGAGTTGCCGCCGCTCACAACGGGTAGTGGCATCGGCCGACTCAAGTCGTCTGAAGGTAGCTCTGTGGGGCAGGTTTATCTCAATGCGCCCAACGGCGAAATCCGCGCACTGGACGCGCAGATTCGCAATGAGGGTGGCGGCGACATCAACCTGGGTGGGAAGGGTGTGCTCGGTGGTGACAACATCTCCGGCAAGGTCAACGGCGCACCGCCTGCGGTCTCCGTGAACGTGGCCATCAACGTCAACACCAGCGTCCCAAGCCAGACAGCAGCCGGCGCGCAAGCCGCAGCCGCCAGTCAGGAGGGCAAGCCCAAGGATCCCTCATCCCTGGTGACGGTCGACCTGCTGGGCATGGGCGATGACGCGAACGCGCCTGCCGCAGGCAACCCGTCTCCCGCAAAGGGAGAAGAGGTTTGCGAAGACGACGACACGAAGAAGGACAAGGCCAAAGCCTGCACCAGGCGCTGAGCCAGGCTCGCCTCCCAACCGACACCCCCGTCTGCGGGGTGTCGGTCCTTTATGACCAAGCTGTGACACCACCTCGTCGTGAATGGTGGTCCTGATGGATCATGCGTTTTCCCGAGGGCGACACATGCGTTTTTCACAATAGCCGTTTGTATTAAGACGGACTGATCCCCATGAACACTGTCAGATCCTTGATGCTGGGTGCAGCCCTGATGGGCGGCCTTTTCTCCACCTCTGCTCACGCCTGGTGGAATGGCGACTGGAAGGCCCGGGCCAAGATCACCTTGAACACCACAGCGCAAGGCGTGGAGACCAAGGAAGCCCTGTCGGGTGTGGTGGTGCCCGTGCGCCTGCATTCCGGCAATTTCGATTTCCTGTCGGCCAAGGCTGATGGTGCGGACCTGCGCGTGGTCGCCGCAGACGACAAGACCCTCTTGAAGTACTGGGTCGAGCGTTTTGACGGCACCAACGAACTGGCCGTGATCTGGGTGCAGGTGCCCAGCGTGGCGCCTGGTACCGACAAGAACGTCGTGTACGTCTACGCCGGCAATGAAAAGGCTGCAGCCGAGTCAACGTCGACCGCCGTGTACGACGGCAGCATGAGCGCCGCCTTCTCGTTCGCAGGCAAGGATGGCGAACCTGCGCAAGATGCGGTCAGTCAGATCGCCACGTCGGCTGCCGTGGTCCGTGAAACCAATGGCCTTATTGGCCCTGCTGCCAAGCTGGATGGTCAACGTGCGCTGGTGATTCCCTCCAGCGAAAAACTCAAGGCCTCGGCTTCCGGCCCCTACACCGTCAGCATGTGGGTCAAGCCCACCACTTTGACGGGGATCATCTTCAAGCAGTCACCATTGACGATTGCACTGAACGCGGGCAAGTTGCAGGCCGACCTGGGCAAGGTGCAAGCCATTGGCGGTGAATTGCCGGCCTCGGCCTGGGCCCATGTGGCCGTGGTGGTAGGCAACAGCAAGCTGACCTTGTTCCTCAATGGCGAGCAAGCCGCACAAGCCGACCTGGCAGCGTCCACCACGCCGATCGAGGGCGACATCAGCCTGGGCCAGGAGTTGACCGCGCAAATCGACGAACTGGAAATCGCCAACACGGTGCGCAGCACGGACTGGCTCAAGTTCGCACACGCCGCACAAAGCGCCGATGCCAAGCTGGTGGTCGGTGTCAGCCAGACCCCGGATACCGCCAAGGATGGTGGCGGGGAGCCGGGCTACTTCGGCATCCTGGTGGGCAACCTCACGGTGGACGCCTGGGTGGTGATCGGCATCCTCGGCGTGATGTTTGCCGTTGCTGCCTGGGTCATGTATGCCAAGGCCGTGTTCGTGGGCCGTGCGGACAAGGCCAACCGGGACTTCCTGAAGCGCTTCCGCGATGCACGTGATGTGATGCAGATCGAGGTCAAGGCGCTCAAGCACTCGTCGCTGCAACGCCTGTACGAAGCCGGCCTTCGTGAACTGAACAAGCGAGATGTAGGCAAGACGGGTGCGAAGGCCTTGTCTGGTGCCTCCATCGATGCAGTCAAGGCGGCCATTGACGCCGACCTCGTACGCGAAAGCCACGAGCTCAATTCGAAGATGGTGCTGCTGACCATCGCCATCTCCGGTGGCCCCTTCCTCGGCCTGTTGGGAACCGTGGTGGGCGTGATGATCACCTTCGCGGCCATTGCGGCAGCGGGCGACGTCAACGTCAATGCCATTGCGCCAGGTATCGCGGCAGCCCTGCTGGCTACGGTGGCGGGTCTGGGCGTGGCCATCCCTGCGCTGTTTGGCTACAACTATCTGGCCGCACGCATCAAGAACATTTCGTCGGACATGCAGATCTTCGTCGACGAGTTCGTGACGCGCGTGGCCGAAACCTACGGCGCACGCTGAGCAGGGGCACGAGATGGCCGGCGACGTCAAAGCGGATAACCAGCCTTACGACGACATCAACATCACCCCGATGTTGGACCTGGCGTATGTGCTGCTGGTGACCTTCATCATCATGACCACGGCCTCCGTTCAGGGCGTGAAGGTTCAGCCGCCCCTGACCCAGGCCACCAACAACCTCGCCAAGCCGCAAACACGTGGCATCACGATCACGGCCGATGGCCAGGTTTACCTTGATGCCTACCCTGTGAGCCTGGATCAGCTCCAGTCCTCGCTGGCGCAGTACAAGGCGGCCAACCCCGCTTTGCCTGTGGTGCTCAAGGCTGATGCAGCCACTCAATACGACAAGGTGATGGCGGTGCTGGAGATTGCCAAGAAGCTCGACATCACCGAGATCGGCCTGGCGACCAAGCGCCTGCAATAAGGCACAACACCCCATGCAAGTTCAAGACGACGCCAAACCCTACGACACCATCAACGTGACGCCCATGCTGGACCTCGCGTATGTGTTGCTTGTGGTGTTCATCCTGATGACGACCGCGTCTGTGCAGGGGCTGAGTGTCAGCATGCCCAAGCCCAGCAACAAGCCCAGCACCGAGAAGCACCCGCTCAAGATCGTGCAGGTGCTGCCCGAGGGCACGCTGGCACTCAATGGGGTGCCTGTCAGCATGGCCGAACTGGAGACGCGTCTGCAGCAGGCCAAGGCCGAGGATGCCAAGATGAGCGTGGCCATCAAGGGTGATTCGCGCACGCAGTACGCGAAGGTGGTGGCCGTCATCGACCTGTGCAACAAGCTGGAAGTGTCGATGGGGCTGGTCACGGCCCGCATCGGCACATGAGGAGCACTCATGGCAGTGGCCGATGACGTTCAAGACGACGAGAGCACCGGCTGGGGTGGCAAGCTGGCCTTGCTGGGAGGCGGGCTTGCGCTGGCCGGGGGTATCTATTGGGCCGTGACATCGTTTCACGCCGAGAGCGGTGGCCCCAAGCGCCAGACCGTGAAGATCGCGGTGTTGCCGGATACGCCTCCGCCGCTCCCTCCGCCTGTTGTGGAAAAGAAGCCTGAGCCTGAGATCAAGGAGCAAAAGCCCCAGCCCCAGCAGGAAGAACAAAAGCCGCTGGACAAGGCGCCCGAGCCCGAGCCGATCAAGATGGACGGCGAAGCCGGGAATGGTCCGAGCGCCTTCTCTGCTGGCCAGGTCAACAAGGAATATCAGAAGGGCGAGATCGGTACAGGTCAGGGCGGCGCTGGCGATCGCCTGCAGGAAGCCCTGTTCGGCCGCCGCCTTCAAAAACACATCCAGCAGGCCTTGGCCCGCGACAAGTCCATCAAGCTGGGTGACTACCGCGTGAAAGTCAGTGTCTGGCTCGATGAACGCGGTGTGATCCAGCGTGTGCAGCTCGACGAGCCGACCGGCGACGACAAGATCGACCGCGCCTTGCGGGAGTCGTTCGCGCGCCTGCCCACTGTTTCAGACATGCCTGCGGGCATCCGCCAGCCGGTGCGGCTGGCCATCTCCAACCGCATGACGGGTTGACCTTTGAAGTGAAGCTATGAAATCCATGAAGACAAGCTGGTGGCCCAAGCTGACGGCCTTGAGTCTGGCGCTGTGTGCGGGCCTGGCCCATGCCGACGAACGCGAATCGCTTGAAGCATTGCGTCAAACCACGCTGGGCCTGATCAATGCCCTGGTGGAAAAAGGCGTGATCAGCCGCGATGCGGCGGACGCCATGGTCAAGCAGGCGCAAGCCAAGCATGCCTCACCAGCGCAGGCTGCGGCGACAACGACAGCGCCCACGGCCGAAGCCAAGCCCGTTCAGCGCATCCCCTACGTGTCGGATGCCATGAAGGCCCAGATCCGCAACGAGGTCAAGGAAGAAGTCCTGACG
Source organism: Aquabacterium sp. (assembly GCF_036279675.1). Lineage (GTDB taxonomy): Bacteria > Pseudomonadota > Gammaproteobacteria > Burkholderiales > Burkholderiaceae_C > Aquabacterium. The sequence goes on from NZ_DASUIS010000118.1 coordinate 31,540, forward strand.
CAAGCGCGCGCCGAACGCTGGGGGGTACCCAATGCCTCCGCAGCCTGGACGGACCGCATCAAGGTGGACGGTGACTTCCGCTTCCGCTACCAGTCCGACCATGCCGGCAGCAAGAACACCCCGGCCTATAACTACCTGGCCAGCGAAGACCTCAATGACGGCACCATCCGTGCGGCCGATTTCGCCAGCTACCTGTCGGGCAACTCGGGCGTGGCCACCGGCTCCACCACCGACAACCGCAACCGCGAACGCATTCGTCTGCGTCTGGGCATCACGGCCAAGGTGGCCGACGAAGTGGGTGTGGGTGTACGCCTGGCCACCGGGAGCACAGCAGACCGTGTCTCCACCAACCAGACACTGGGCCAGAGCTTCAACAAATACCCCTTGCTGGTGGACCGCGCCTTCGTGCGTTTGACCCCTGTTGACGGCGTGGACGTGCTGGCCGGCCGCTTCCCCAACCCCTGGTTCAGCACCGACATGGTCTGGAGCGAGAACCTCAACTTCGAAGGCCTGGCCACCACGGCGCGTTGGGAGGAGCCCGAAGCCAGCTTTGTGCCCTTTGCCACCGTGGGCGCCTTCCCCTTGCGTGAAGAGTCTCCGCCCACCCGCGGAGGACGCTGGTTGTATGGCGCCCAGGCTGGTGCCAGTTGGGTGCCTGCCGAGCGCACACGCCTGAAGTTCGGGGTGGCCTACTACCAGTACAAGAACCTGGCAGGCCGTCAGGATCAGGACTACAGCCTGTCGGGATCGACCTTCTCGCCCGGTGCGACGTATGGCCAGTATGAATACGGAGCGGGCCTGCGTCAGAAGGGCAACACCCTGTTCGAAACCAACCCCGCGTCGCCGTCCAACCTGGCGCCCGTGTGGGGCCTGGCCTACCAGTTCAAGCCCCTGGTGTTGACTGCTTCGGCCGAGTTCACGCACTTCAGCCCCTACAGCCTGTTGTTGTCGGCCGAGTTCGTGAAGAACACGGGCTTTGACAAGGCCGACTTCCAGCGTCGCTCCGGCCTCAACCTCGATCCAGGTGGCAAGGACAAGGGTTACCAGCTCAAGGCAGCCTTCGGCGCCGCGGAAGTGCGAGAGCCGGGGCAGTGGCAGGGTGTCGTGTCCTACCGCTATCTGGGCTCGGACGCCGTGCTGGATGCATTCAATGACAGCGATCTGGGCCTGGGCGGTACCAACGTGCAGGGCTACACGATCGGGTTCACTTACGGCTTGTTCCGCAACACCAGCCTGGGCATGCGTTATCTGTCGTCGCGCACGATTGACTCGCCCATCAACGACCAGTTCGAACCCAATGCGCAATACCGCGTGAACTCACTGCAGGTGGACCTCAATGTGCGCTTCTGACAAACAGCTACGCCCAGTCGGCATGCGCCCCGTGATCACGGCCGTGCTGGCCTTGTTCATGGCCACCCATGCCCTGGCTGACTCCGGCGACCGCGAGCAAGAGCAGCTTCGTCGCCTCAAGTTGCAGCTACGTCAGCAACAGCAAGAGAAGGACGCGGCGATTCAGGATGCGCAGGCCAAGGCCAGCGCTGACAAGGCCGCCCTGGCGGCTACCTTGCAGTCCGTGCAGGTTGACGTTCAAGCTCAGCGGCGTGCCGCCAGCGCAGCGACGCGCCGCGTGCAGACGCTCGAGTCCGAGCTGAATACGCTCAAGCAGGACAAGGAACAGCTCGTTCAGCAGGTCGCGCTACTGCAAAAGACCCTGGAAGACAGCAAGGCCCAAGCCGCTCGTCAAGGCCAACAGGCAGCGGCAGCGCTGGCCAGCAGCCAGTCACGCCTCCAGAACGTGAGTGATCAGCATGAGCAGTGCCGCACTCAGAATGCAGCGCTGTACGAGTTGGGGCAGGATCTGCTGGGCCGCTACGAGCGCAAAGGCCTGGTCGAGGTTCTGACCAGCCAGGAGCCCTTCATTCAGACGGCACGTGTCACGCTCGAGAACACCAAGGCTCAGTATCAGGACAAGCTGGATGCGGCACGCCTGAAACCCTCCGCTCCTTGACGAGAGCACCTCAAATGAAAACGGCGACTCAACCTGCACGTTGAGTCGCCGTTTTCATTGGTGCGCCGCTTCCGTGCCTTGAGGAGTGGGCGCTGCCCTCCCGAGTTCAGTTCGCTTCGTTTTCCGTATAGACACCGACCGCAGCAGGCAGCCTTGCCATTTCGAACTGGCCCATCCAGCGCGCCAGGATGCTCTCCTTGGCAAAGCTGTGCTCGGCGTAGGTGCGCGCGTGGGCGCCCAACTCCTGGCGGCGTGCCGGTGCATCAGCCAGCACCTGAACGGCCTGAGCCAGCGAACTGACACAACCTGGCCGCGCGATGATGCCGCAGTGGGTCAGCACGTTGGCCAACTCGGTGTGGGCGTGGCAGGTGGCCACGACAGGGCGGCCACTCGACAGCATGCCCGTCAACTTGGAAGGCAACACCAGGTCCTCGGCTTCGGCGCTCTGCGTGAGCAGGTGGATGTCGGCCATGCCCAGCAGCTCGCTGAGCTCTTCCTTGGGCTGTAGTGGCAGCAGGCGAACATTGGGCAGATCCGCGCAAGCGGCCTCGATGGCGGGCCGCATCACGCCGTCACCACAGATCACGAACACGATGTCCTTGCGGTGGGCCAGCAAGCGCGCCGCAGCTGGGATGGCGGGCAGATCCTGCTTGCTGCCCCAAGTACCAGAGAACATGGCCACGATCTGATCGGGCTTGATGCCCAGTCTCTCGCGATAGCTGCTGGGTTTGTCCAGCGGGTTGACGCCGGCGGTGTCAACCCAGTTGGGGAACAGTTCGATGGCATCGGGCTGAACGCCCTTGCTGCGAAGCTTCTCCATCATCTTGCTCGAGATGGTAGAGACCTTGTCAAAGCGGCGCAGCAGATGGCGCTCGCACCACAGTGTGGCGTTCTTGAGAATTCGACCCTTGAGCATGCTCATCTGGAAGGCCACGTCGACTTCGAAGTCCTGCACGTGCAACCAGGCGGTGGCGCCACACAGGCGCGCGGTCAGCCAGCCCATGGGGGCACAGGCCAGGGCGGGTGCCACGGTCAACACCACATCGGGGTTCCAGGCCAGTTGACGCAGCATCACCGGGGCGGAGCTGATGGCAAAACTGAGCGTATGCAGAATGCGCTTGAGGCCGTTCGGCCTGGCCGGTACCCACAAGGGGGCACGCCAGACATCCACGTTCTGGATGCGCTCGCGGCGATACATCGGCCAACGGTAGCCTTCGGCGATCTTCCAGTTCGGGTAGTAGGGCGGCGCAGCGACGACGCGGACGTCGTGGCCTTGCGCGGCCAGCCACTCGGCCATCTCGCCAGAGTATTTGCCGATGCCGGTTGGCTCGGGGGCGTAGTTCGCGCTGTAGATCAGGATTTTCATCGTTGGCCTCTTGGCTGCGGATGATTCAAAAAGCGTGTAACGCCACCAAGTCGCGGGGAATAGTCCGAACGGCGAAGGTGTTGCTGACCGGTGTCTGTGGTTCGTGTGAGGGGCGAGGAGATTCAGTTGATGTGATCCGAATGGCTCATGTCTGGACATGTCTGCGTTAAGCCCTTCACGCATCATCAGCGTCTTGACAAGATTCACCACACAGGAGCTCGCTCGTGATCCTTCAGGGGACTGATTCCCGCGCCGGCCCATCGTTTTCCTTGGGCAACCGTGTAGCGCGTGCTCTCTGGGGGCTTGCCTGGGCCTTGCTGTTTCGCCCGTCCCCGAGGCCGCTGCATGCCTGGCGCGTGAGCCTCTTGAGGTTGTTTGGTGCGCGCATTGGTCAGCAGGTGCATATCCATGCCTCCTGCAAGGTATGGGCACCATGGCAGCTGGAGATTGAAGACCGGGTGGGCGTCGGTGAGCGTGCGATCTTCTACAACATGGGCAGGCTGCACATCGCCAGGGAGGCCGTGATCTCTCAAGGCGCCCACCTTTGCGGCGGCACGCATGACTACAACGATCCCCTCTTTCAACTGCAGGCGGCAGACATCCACATTGGCGAGCAGGCCTGGGTCTGCACCGAAGCCTTCGTTGGCCCGGGTGTATCGGTGCCGAAGGGGTGTGTCGTTGGTGCACGCGCTGTGCTCACGAGAACGCCAGTGGACGGGGAGTGGGGCGTGTACGCAGGCAATCCAGCCCGACGAATCAAGACGCGGAGGCTACGTGGCTGAGAACCCGATCAAAGTGTCGGTGTTGATCCTGACCAAGAATGAGCGCGCCGATCTGCCCGGCTGCCTGCGCAGCGTCTCCTGGTGCGACGATGTGCATGTCTATGACTCCGGCAGCACGGACGACACCGTGGAGATCGCGCAGCGCATGGGCGCCCACGTGACGCAGCGGACTTACACCAACTCGGATGCGCCCTTCGGGGGCGATGAGGCCGGGCATCGAAACTGGGGACTTCGGCACATTCCCTTCAAGCACGAATGGGTGCTGGCGCTGGATGCCGACGAGCGCGCGACAGACAGCCTCGTGAAGGCCTTGCGCAACTTGTCGAGCAGCCAGACCAGCCTGGTGGGCTTTCGCTTGCTGCGCAAGGATTACTTTCTGGGGACCTGGATCCGCCACGTCACGGTGACGCCCTATCAGGTGCGCATCTTCAAGCCTGCGCACGTGTCATACGAACGTGTGATCAACCCGGTCACGCACATTGATGGCGAGGTGGGGGATCTGGATGCGCACTTTGACCACTATCCTTTCAGCAAGGGCATCAGCCACTGGTTCAGCAAGCACAACGGTTACAGCAGTGAAGAGGCCCGTCACATCGTGAGTGCGGCCGATGCGAACGCGTCCTTCAGCCTGATCAAGGCTGTCTTCTCGCGCGACATCAGCGTGCGCCGCCGGCACCAGAAGGGCCTGTACTACCGATTGCCATTGCGCCCGCTCGTGATGTTCATGGGGCTCTATATCGGCAAGCGCGGTTTTCTCGATGGCCGCGCCGGCCTGGTGTATGCGATTTTGCGCGCCATCTACGAGTACATGATCGTGCTCAAGGCCGAGGAGCTTCGGCAACAGGGCTAGAGGGCTGGCAGTCAGGCCTGGTCCAGGATGGCCTGATAAATGCGCTCGTAAGCATCGATGGCATGTTGGCGCGTGAACTGTGCTGCCCATTCCATGCGGCGCTGGATCAGCTCACTGTCTGACGCGGCACCCGTGGCGATCAGTTCGTCGACGAGGGCGGCGCCATCCCGCGCCCACGCATCCTTGTCCATGCCGGGGCGCAGCACGGGCAAATAGTGCGCCAGCGGCCCGCCGATTTCGTTCATGGGGGCATCATCGCTGGTGATGACCGGGCATCCGCATGCCTGGGCCTCGATGATGGGCCAGCCAAAGCCTTCAGCCAGGCTGGGAAAGAGAAACACCTGCGCCAGCGAATAGGCCGCCTGGATGGCCTCGTTGCCCAATCCCTGCGTGAACGTGACCTGGCCTTGCGAGGGTACCTCAGCCAGTGCCTTCAGGACGTCAGATGAGTTGGGTTCAGGGCTCACCATCAGCAGGGGGAGGGGCGTGGCGTGCCTTGCCGCGTAGCGCGCATAGAGTCGAATGACGCCCGCTGTGTTCTTGTACCACTGGCCTCCGCCGATGTGCAGGACGTGCCCACGCTCATCAGCCGGTACGCCTGCTTGCCGCAAGGCCTCCATGGCTTGAGTCTGTGCCATCCGCTGGTAGGGGTGGTTCAAGCCGTTGTACACGACTTCAGAAGTCAGGCCGCGAACGCCTCCAAACTCCGCCAGATCACGTTTGGTACGTTGGGACACGCTGATGAAGTGCGAGGCTTTGCTGAAGCCTCGGCGTATGTAGCGCTGGTAGACCTGCCCGGTCAGCGAAGTGGGGTTCTCGGCGATCAGACCCAATGCGGATCGCAGTGCCAGCAGATCATGCGCGTGAACCACGTGCGGCCTTTGATGCACGAGCGGAACCCAGGGGCCCAGCGCCTGATCGCAAAAGACATACAAGGTGCGGGCCGACTGTGAGCGAAGGCGCCACCGAACCTCCAGTGGAAAGAGGATGTACTGGTCCACATAGCCAGCCCATTTGGCCAGTCGCGTACCTTCCAGTCGGCGGTGGCAACGATCTTGGGGCGACCAGTACTCGATCTGATGGCCTTTGTCCTTCATGGCTTCACCAATCATTCGGGCGAATCGCGGCATGCTTTGGGACCGCATGAATGGCGGGTGGCAGAAGAAGACCAGGTGCATGCAAGGCTCGACAGCGATATGGCAATCTGCAGTGTGCAGAACCTGTGCGACGTCCTCATGACAAGACGATCGAGTGACAGCCGTAATCGGATGTAAGAGCTACCAAAAGGCCGCAGTTATCCGCGCGACAACACGCCCTGGAATGCCGATGATGACGCGTTGTTGACCAATTCGGCTTGTTGATCTTCAGGCCATGATCCGTTCGGACTATGTTGTTTTGTACATCGCGTTGGCGTATGCCACTGAGTGCCGCAGTCATCTGTCTTGCCATGCTGCCATTGGGGGCTTGCAATGGCAGTGAGGCATCCCCGGAGACCGGTTCTCCTTCGACCAATTTGTCTCAAGGCGCAAGGTTGCAGGGGGCCGGACTGAATGCGACCGCCGGCTTGACTCGTCAGCAGGCCACACGCTTTCTCACGCAGGCCACGTTCGGTCCTACTGCATCCGATGTGAACCACCTCATGTCGACGGGCTATGCCGGGTGGATCGACGAGCAGATGGCCATGCCCATGAACGGGCTGTCTCACGTCGCTCATTGGGATGCTGCGGACGCCAGGCTGCTTGCGGTCACCGACGGGCAGCGGGCCAGCAGTGGCGAAACCACCGGCAGTTTCTGGCGGCGGGCGTTGTCCGGTCAGGACCAGCTTCGGCAGCGCGTGGCTTTTGCCCTGTCGGAGATCTTCGTGGTCTCCATGCGAGACAGTTGCGGGGACAACGCCTACAGCCGAGGCGTGGCCGACTATCTCGACATGCTGGGACGGCAGGCCTTTGGCAGTTATCGTGATCTGATCGAGAGCGTCGCGCTGCATCCCGTCATGGGTTGCTACCTGTCGCACATGAAGAACCAGCCCGCCGATTCACGGACGGGTCGCGTGCCGGATGAAAATTTTGCACGTGAGCTGATGCAGCTGTTTTCGATTGGCCTGTACGAACTTCAAATGGATGGCACGCTGCGCACCGATGGCAGTGGCGCACCGGTGGAGACCTATGGCCCTTCAGACATCTCCGGGTTGGCATCGGTCTTTACAGGGTGGAGCTGGCGTTGCCCTCAGGGGCTCACGTCAGCCTGTTTCTACTCCGATCCGGGTATGCCGGTGCAATACACAGGTCGCATGGCGGCCTATTCGAAGTACCACAGCACGGATGAGAAGGTGTTCCTGGGTACGCGCATCGGTGCCAGCATGTGGGCTACGCCCCAGGGTAGCTTGAAGGCCGCACTGGATCGCATCTCGGCACATCCCAACGTCGGGCCATTCCTGAGCAAACAGCTCATCCAGCGCCTGGTGACCAGTAATCCCTCTGCCGCCTATGTGGGGCGCGTGAGCCAGGCCTTTGTCAGCAGCGGGTCCAACCTGGGGGCCATGGTGCGCGCCATCTTGCTGGACCCGGAGGCGCGTGACGATAGCAAGGTGAACAGTGATCAGTTCGGCAAGGTGCGTGAGCCCATCTTGCGCTTCACGGCCTTGCTGCGTGCCACCGGCGTGCATTCGGACAGCGGCTTCTATCAGCTCACCAATACGACGGACGAAGGCCAGTCCCTGGGGCAGTCGCCTTTGTCTGCGCCGTCCGTGTTCAACTTCTTCCGGCCGGGTTTCAAAAGCCCAGGTAGTCAGTCGGCCTCGGTGGGGCTGTTGACGCCGGAACTGCAGATTGCCAACGAGACCACCGTAGCGGGCTACGTGAACTTCATGGCTGGGCTTGTGCACCATGGCGTGGGGCGTTCCGGCTTTGATGGCAAGGCGTCGCGCCAGGACATTCAACTTGACATCAACACCCGTGATCAGCATCCCTGGCTGGCATTGGCAGATCACCCCACCGAACTGGTCAATGAGATCGATCAGGCCCTGATGTACGGCACGATGCCTGTTGGCTTGGCGCAGAAGATCGCCGACACCTTGGCGTCCATCCAGGGGCTGGATACGTTGACCACGCGGCGCGATCGGGTTCGCGCTGCCTTGTTGCTCACGGTAGCTTCGCCTGACTTCGAGGTGCAAAAATGAAAAGCGGGATATCAATGCCAGTTGGCGAACGTCGGGGCTTTTTGAAACACTTGCTCCTGAGCCCTGCGGCTTGTTCGCCCTTGATGGCTTCCCTGGCCGCAGTCAGCGCTCAGGCCGCCACGTCTTCGGATGACTACAAGGCGCTGGTGTGCGTGTATCTGCATGGTGGCAATGACAGCTTCAACACGGTGCTGGGCACCAGTGAGAGCGACTGGCGGGCCTATACCAGCGTGCGCAATCAATCGCCTGCGCCCATCGCCTTGAGCAATGTGTTGCCACTGCAGAGTGTGGATACGGGCTCACCCGCGCTGGCGCTGCATCCCATGCTGGCGCCTGTGCTGCCGCTCTACAACGCGCAGAGAAGGTTGGCCATCGCGGCCAATGTCGGCACCTTGATTGGCCCGTTGAGCAAGGCGGCTTACACAGCAGGCACGGCGGCGCGCCCACGCAAGCTGTTCTCTCACAACGATCAGCAGAGTACCTGGCAGTCCCTGGCACCAGAGGGCGCAACGCAAGGTTGGGGCGGCCGCATGATGGACGCCCTCATGGCAGGGCAGGATCGCAGCCTGTTCACCGCCATCACCGTCAGCGGCAACGCCTTGTGGCTCTCAGGGCGCGACGTTCGTGCCTATCAGGTGGCTTCTGGTGGCCCGGTGCGAATGGGGGCGGCCCAGGGCATGGATGCGCTCAGTCAGGCCTTGCACGACGTGGTGGCAAGCAGCCATAGCCGTCATGTGATGGCCATGGACCTCGCGGACGTGAACCAGCGCAGCCTTCAGGCAGAGAGACAACTCAGCGCAGCGATCCCTGGCAATGGGCTTGCGCCCTTCGGGCCGGATGACACCGTGCTGCGCCTTCGGCAAGGCAGTGGCATGGTGATCAATCCGCTGGCCAAGGCCTTGCAAACGGCCGGTCGCATCATTGCCAGTCACCAGACGCTGGGCTTGCGTCGCCAGATCTTCTTTGTATCGCTGGGTGGCTTCGATACCCACTCGGGGCAAAGCGCGCAGCATGCCTGGCTCATGGCGCAACTTGGACATGGCCTGGCCTACTTCGACAACCTGATGCAGAGCCTGGGCCTGGGTGACAAGGTCACCACCTTCACGGCCTCGGACTTTGGTCGGTCGTTCACCAGCAATGGCGATGGCACTGATCATGGGTGGGGCGCGCACCATTTCATCATGGGCGGCGCCGTGCAGGGCGGTCGCCTGTTTGGCACCTGGCCCAGGTTGAGCGTCAAGAACACGCGGAACAACGAATTTGACGGCAGTGACGATCAACTGCTCAATGGTGTGCTGCTGCCCAGCTTGTCCGTCGAGCAATACGGTGCCGCGCTGGGTGCCTGGCTGGGTGTATCTAGCAGCAGCCTGAGCGATGTCTTTCCCAATCTCGGGCGCTTTGATCGATCGCCCTTCGGCAGTGGCGGCTCAGGTCTGTGGCGCGCCTGACCAGTTCTTGCGCCCCACGCCGAACAGGCCCAGCATGGTGCTGACCAGGGCCAGTGCCAGGGCGTACAGCAAGGCCTTCTGCGGGATGTCACGCAGCAGCATGGAGGCTTTGAAGGCCAGTGATTCGCCCCCCATGCCATACACAAAAATGGGCCAGGTGGCGCAGAGGGTGGCGGGCGAGATGAAGTGACCGCTGTCCAGCCTGGTCAGGCTGTCGAGCACCATGAAGGTCAGCAACATCAGGGCCGCGGATACAAAGGGCATGAAAGGCCCCGTGAGGGCGTAGACATCTGCCCACATCGAGCCTGTGACATAGGAACCCATGTCGGCGCCGGTCATGAGGTTCAGGTGCACGTCGCCCATGGAGAACATGTTGTCGTTCTTGTCCAGCGGGATGTCGAGCAGGTCCAGCGCGTTCTGAGGCAGCATCGCCAGGGTATGGCGCCAGATTGCATTGCGCAGCTCCTTCACCTCCATGTCGCTGAGATCCTGTGACAGGAAGAACATGTTGTCGTGGAACTTGGTCTCGGAAAAGCGTGCCAGTGCGGGGTTGCTCAGATAGGTCTCATCGTAGGGAAAGATGATGGCGTCCAGAATGCGCTCGTCTCGTGCGCGCTGGATGCCTGTCTTGTCGAAATAGGCCTCAGCGGTACCCCGCAGCATCTCCATCGGCGTCGACTTGTCGCGCTTCTCGCGCATCATCGACATGGCGGTGACCAGGTCGGACACGATCCAGACGCCGGCGGCCAGGATCACCGTGCTGGCAAGCAGGCGCCACACGGTCTTGCTCGTCGCCGGGGTGTCGTCACGTGCGACGTACAGCAGATAGACGAACAAGGCCTGAATCGGGCCGATGAACATGATCTGCCGGAAGTTGCGTACCACCGCTACCGCCGTGATCAACAAGGCGTACACCACGATCACCGGGATGTGCCGTCCAAGCTGGCAATACTGACCGTCCTGCAGTTTCTGGTAGAACGGAATCATGAAAGGCAACCACATCAGGAAGCCCGCCGCCGCGATGAACTTGCCGCCCACGTCACCTGTGGCACCCCCGCCCATCACGTAGGCCAGAAACCCGATGATGGACAGCAGCCAGATCACATGCACGGGCGGCACCTTGAGGATGCCCAACGGCGACCAGACATGCCGCGCCACGCCATGAGTGACATTCTGGATGGACGTCAGGTGCCGGTAAGCCCAGTGCGTGGCGATGGCCACCACATGCAACATGGCCAGCAGGGTGAAGGTGAGAACGGGGGCGCGCAGCCAGCGGATGAAGCTGCTCATGTCCATGGTCTGTATGAGCAGGGACGCCAGCTGGCTCGTCACCGTCATGCCCAGCAGCGCGAGCGCCGACATGGGGTGGGTGACCAGGGCCTGGCTGCGCCAGATGTACAGCAACATCAGGCTGGAGCTCACAGCCGTGCTGGCGACGCAGATCACGTTGTCGGTGTCGCGGCCCAGTTTGAGCACCTGGAGTGCGGCAGCGAGCCACAGCACGCACAGCAGCAGGACGAAGAAGACGTCGATGGGACGCCACTGGCGCTGTCTTTGTGCCATGTGGCTTGCTGGCAGATCAAGTTGCATGGACGAACTCCCTCATCACCTTGACCATGGCCTGCGCGGCCGCTTCGGTCGTATAGGCGTTCATGCCTTCCGTGGCCCAATCGAAATCGCGGGGCAGGTCCATCACGGATGCCAATGCATGGGCCAGTGAGGCGGCACTGCCTTCGGGAAAGACGCGGGCGCGGTCCCAGTGCCCGAATTCGTACTTGCAGCCCACCGTGTCGCTCATGACCACGGCGCAGCCGGCGTGCAGAGCTTCGTTGATGACCAGCCCCCATGCTTCACGCCGCGAGGGCAGCACGACCACATCGCAGGCCAGGTAGTAGTCAGGCAGGCCGGACTGGTTGACAAAGCCGCAGAAGGTGCTGGCCGTGCCAGAAGACGTCTGCAAGCGCAGGGCCTGGGCCGCCAGTGAGGACTGCAATCGCCCTGCGCCTACCCACATGAGGTGCAACTTCTGCTGCGCCGCACGGGGCATCTGGGCCACGGCGTCCATGATCAGGCCGGGGTTCTTGATGTCGATCAGCTTGCCAAAAAAGCCGATCACGACGGTGTCGGGCGCCAGGCCGAGGCGGGCTCGCAGGGCTTCACGTCGGCGCTGCTTCTCAGCGGTTGACATGTGGGAGACGGCATCCACCACCGAGAAATGGGCCGTACTCAGTTGCCGATCCGAGAAGCCGTGTCGACGCAGGTGTTCGCGGTTGAGATGCCCGAAGGAGAAGGCATGCTTCACGGGCGCATACATGGCGCGATAGGCCAGATGGCGCGCGGCGGCTTTCAGGCGGCCTCGTGTGCCGGCCTGCATGGCATCCTGCGTTTCCTGGCGGATCAGAATGGGCACCCGCAGGCACAAGGCCGACAGATAGGCAGCGTGATCGAAGCGGTAGTACGCCTGGGTGAGCAAGACAGCCTTGGGTTTGTCCCTGCGCATCAGCGACCACACGCCGCGCCCTGTCAGGCTGCGAGGGCCGCTCAATGGCACACCGTGCTCCGTGTTCAGGATCCTGAAGTCATAGCCTTGCAGCAAGGGCGTGTCCCAGGCAACAGCCTGGCCGAACTCGCGGTCCACATGCCCGGATCGCACGGAGGCGTCCGTGGCGTAGATGACTTCGAAGGTCCCGGGTGCCATGCGTGCCATGGCCTGGTACACGGGCGCCTTGTACTGAACGGGGTGGCTGTCGAAGATGTAGACCTTGTTCACCATGTGTCAGGCCCTTTGTTGAACAGGTGTGCGCATGCCCAGGCGTGCCCACGCACGACGTACGAGGTCTTCGTTGCCACATTGGTTGCGCAGCAGGCGTGCGCGGCCGGCTGCGCGGATGTGTTCTCTGCGCTCGGCATCGGCCAGCAGTTCCCGGCAGCGCTGGATGCACTCTTGCGGATCCGACCAGAACACGGCTTCTTCACCTTCCCGGTACAAGGCCTGGTGCTCATCGGTGCGTTGGCCACACAGCAAGCCGCCCGCAGCGGGGATCTCCATGGTGCGGGTGGTGTGTTGATCGCGGTTGGCGCGTGACAACAAGCCCAGGCAAAGCTTGGCACCGCGCAAGGCGTCGACGTAGTCCTGACCGGCTACGGAAGGGCCACGCCAGTGCGGACGAAGTCGATCCCAATGAACCGAGCGTTCCCATCCGTCGCCCCAGATGGCGGGGTTCAAGCCAGCGTCGATCAACTGCAGGAGAAACAAGTCTCGCCCTTCGCGCTTGTGGTTGCCGCCGATGAAGGCGACGTCGCTCTGAAGATGGGTGGGTACCGGTCGGTTCGCGATGTCGACCTGGTGTCTGACCTCGTCATACGTCATCCAGCTGCGCAGCACGTCGCGGGCCTGGTGGTGCTTGTATTCCGCCACATTGGCCTCTCGCACCACGATGCACAGGTCATAGAAGGGGATGGCCTGGCGCAGCCCCATGAAGCGCAGCCTGTCGCGGGTGCCGGTGGGGTCGTCGTGGTTGAACAGCACGATGGGCACGCCCACGCGTCGCAGCAACTGCAAGGTGGCTGCCGACAGGAGTTCGCCGCTGTCGACCCAGATCAGATCGAGCGACGGCGTGCGCTGCAGTTCGGCCTGAAGCCATGCCTGCACGGCAGGAGCCAGCAACAGATAACCGCTGCGGTAGTGCAGCCGGCCTGCCCAGCCATGCAGGCGTTGCCCCATGGCCTGCAAAGGATCCAGGTGGATCACCTCCGCGCCCAGTCGCCGCATGGCGTCCGCGCGATGCCGGGTGGTGGAGGCAGGGTCACTGACGCCGATGTAAAGCACGCGCATGGGGTGTTGCTGCCACAAGAGATTGATAGAGGGTATAGGCCTGGTCGCCATAACGCTGCCAGCCGCCGACACCTTGCACGGCGCGCAATGCTTCCTCGCGCAAGGCCTGTCGCCATTCGGGTTGATCGGCCAGACGCTGCAGTTGCGCGGCCAGGGCATCCGCGTCGCCTGCCTGAAAGATCAGGCCACTGCGGCCGTCCTCGAACGCATCCCAGGCGCCGGTGTGGGTGCTGGCCACCGGTACGCAGCCACAAGCCATGGCCTGGGACAGCACCATGCCAAATCCGTCCTGCATGCTGGGCAGCACCAGCGCGTGTGACCTCGACATGCGCCGTGCCAGTTCGTGTTGTGGCAGATGCCCGAGCAGTTGTACTTCTTCGGGCCACAACTTCAGGGTCTTCATCCTGGCGATGAAGCCTTCATCTGGCGTCCCGGCCAGCCACAGGCGCTTGCGAGGGTGTGCCAGCGCGCGAAACGCCTGAAGCAAGTAGGGCACGCCCTTGTTGAGCGTCATGCTGCCGGCGTACAGGACGTCGAAGCCATGCGGATCAGGCTCGCCTTCAGGCTGGAAACGGCTCACATCGACACCATAAGGCAGCAGGTGGATGCGGCTGGCATCCACGCCTCGTTCGATGAAGCTGCGCTTGCTGAAGGTGGAGGGCACCGTGATGGCGTCCGCCTGGGCGTACTCCTGCTCCTCCTGATCCATCACGCGAGGGTCGATGCCATCGAAGGGCAGGCCCCAGCGCTCGGCCTCTGATCGCATGAGCTGATCCTGTGTGCGGATGTGCGCGGAGCCGCGGTCGCACACGTAGATGGCGCCGCGGGCTTGTG
>NZ_DASUIS010000119.1:0-18577 GCF_036279675.1 Aquabacterium sp.
GCCATGAAACCGATGGGCTGATGAAGCAAGGGGGCGAGCGCATTGCCCAGGGTCGAGCCAATGAAGAAGAGGGGTGTCACCTCGCCACCCTTGAAGCCAAAACCCAGTGACCAGACGGTGCTGAGCATCTTGCCGGCGAAATCCCACGCGGGCACGGCTTGCTGGAAGGACTCGGCCACGGGCTCCAGGCCCAGGCCGATGTAACGCCAGCCATCGCCAAACCAGACCACAGCAGCCAGGATCACGCCACCGACGACAGGTCGCAGCGGTGCATGGCTGATCCAGCTCTTCACGCGGGCGGACAGCAGATGGGCTGATTGCGCAAACAGCATGCCGATCAGGCCGAAGATGATGCCGGCCAGCATCACGGCAATCAGCGTCCAGACGGTCAGGCCAGGTACTGCGCCGATGGCGTAGTGGGCATGCTGGATGCCCCAGAGCCTGGTGACCTGATCGGCCACGATGGCTGCCACGAAGCAGGGCCACAGGGCGTCGTAGCGCATGCGGCCCACCATCAACACCTCCAGCCCGAACACGGCACCCGCCAGGGGCGTGCCGAACACGGAGGCAAAGCCCGCGCTGATGCCTGCCATCAGGAGCAGGCGGCGATCGTGTGGCGACAGCTTGAGCAACTTGGTGAGCTGGTCGGCCAGGGCCCCGCCCATCTGCACGGCCGTGCCTTCGCGACCCACCGAGGCGCCAAACAGATGTGAGATGACGGTGGCCACCAGAATCAGCGGCGCCATGCGCAGCGGGATGGTGCGCTTGGGGTCGTGGATTTCATCGAGCAGCAGGTTGTTGCCCCCTTCCACGCTCTGACCGAACTTCAGATAGACCCAACCGACCACCAGGCCCGCCAGGGGCAGCAACC
Source organism: Aquabacterium sp. (assembly GCF_036279675.1). GTDB lineage: Bacteria > Pseudomonadota > Gammaproteobacteria > Burkholderiales > Burkholderiaceae_C > Aquabacterium. The sequence continues at coordinate 872 of NZ_DASUIS010000119.1, forward strand.
AGATCAACCAGCGGTTGGCCTCACGCGTCGCCGTGGCCCAGTCCAGTGAAACGAGAAACAAGGCCGAGGCCGAGCCGGCCAGGATGGCCACCAGGGTGGCCAGCAGCAACCATTTGCTGACCTGAGGCAGGAGGTCGAATTGCTCGGGGATGTTCATGCTGAGTGGAAAGGCCGATGGCCCGGATCTGCATGTCCGTCATGCAAATCGTGGGCCATCGGGGCTTCCGTTCAGGGATTGTAGTGGCCCGGCATTTGGTGGGGGCCGGGCACCCCGTGATCCTCAGTTGATGTACGGGATCGTCAAAGTGGCCTGTGTGCTGCCATTGAAGACCAGATCGAACTTGAAGTCGGTCTTGTTGGCCGGAGCGTAGTGCGGGTCCTTGGTGTCGACCACCAGGCTCAGGCGGTGACCCTTGGGCACGTCGTACGACATCATGTGGAAGTCCATCGGGAAGCTGATGGTCTTGCCTGGTGTGGCCCAGTGCACCGAGCGGGCGCTGTGGGTGATCAGCTTGCCGATGCCGAACTCGTCGACGTCATACAGGTAGGTGATCACCTGCGCTTGAGCCTGGGCCGGGCGCATCTGCAACTGCACCTTGGGAATGCCGCGCAGCTTCAGCGTGCTCGTCAGTTTGGGTCCGTTGTAGACCACGCCATTGGCACGGTTGACCAGGGCCGGCGCCGCCAGGGGGAAGATGCCCGCGCCGCTGAGCAGTTCGCTCACCAGCGGGATGCCCGTGGTGGCCACCGTATCGCCGGAGCTGCTGAGGGTGTCGTTGAGGATCAGGCTGCTGGGCGAGGTCTGCAGGGCCCCGTTGATGCCCTTGGTGCAGAAGCAGTCCAGCTGGAAGCGCACGTCACCACGAGGGGCGATGTAGTAGGTCATGTTCTTGACCGTGGCATCCGGCCAGGTGGCCAGGCGTTCACGGGTCGAGCCGTTGCCCACGGCCATGTCAACCTGGGGCTCGGCCATGATGCCGGTGTCCTTGCCCTTGAGCCAGTAGTCGAACCAGCGGTGTGCCTGGTCATAGATGTAGTTGTCCGTACCCAGCAGGGCGCCGAGCGCTTCGGCCGTGGCGTGCCAGCCCTTGTTGAGCAGGATCTTCTTGGGCCCCTGCAGCTTGCTGAACATGTCCAGCGTCGAGTTGGGCGTGAACATCTCGTCCGAGTAGTTCTTGCTCAGGAAGACAGGGGCACGGCGCGCATTGATCTTGTCGATCTCGAACAAAGGCGAGCGTGGGCGAGCCCAGGCGCGGATCTCGTCGGCACGCTGTTGCGTGGTGTCCGGGTTGAGCAGGTCGGCCTGCAGCACCTTGACTTCAGGATCCAGCTTGCCGGCAATCGGGGCCACGCCCACCAGCAGGTTCAGGTTGGATTTGTTGGTGGTCTCCTGGGCGTAGAGCTGCTCTTCCAGGCTGGACCAGCCCGACAGCGCGGCGGCCGTCTTGATGCGAGGTTCACGCGCCAGGCCCAGCAGCGAGATGCCCGCGCCATAGGAGATGCCACTGATGGCGATGTTGGCCTGGTCCACCGGCACGTTGGCGCCCAGCCAGTCCACGATGTCGCTGACGTCCTTGATGTCATCCGGGGAGGCCACGCTGGTGATGCCTTCGGACTTCCACCACCCGCGCGAGGCGTATTCGATGACGATGTAGCCGTCCTTGGCGAGCTTGTAGGCCTGGCCGATGTATTCCCAGTCCGGGCAGACCCAGCTGTTGACCATGATGATGGTCGGGAACTTCTGATCCGGGCTGCTGATTTTGGGCAGGAAGATGTTGGCGGTGAGCTTGACGCCGTCGTGCGTGGTCAGCGACAGCTTGTTGACGAAACAGGTACCGTTGTCGGGGTTGATCTTGCCGGGGCTGGTGAGGTAGCCGGTATAGGCCTCACCGGGGGCGACGGGTTGACAGGTGATGGCGGCCGAGGCGCTGACGGCGCACAAGGACAGTCCCGCACCCAGCAGGGCGCTCCAACGTTTGCTCATGTCTTCTCCAGATGTATTCCACGGTGCTCTGACGGCCCCGCTGGCCCGAAGGCTGGTTGATGTGTCAAATCAGTCTATGTTTCACGACAGATGTAAGTGATTCGGATATCACCTGTTAGGGGATACCCGTTGAATGTCAAGCGGCCGTCAGTCTTGTGGGCGCAAGCTGTTTTCTTTTTGCATAACCGGTTCGGTGTAGGTCTGTTTTCGGACTGGCAAGGGGCCGCGCGGATCAGGGCTGTCGTTCGTGGCATCCTCTTGGTCTGATCAGGACAACACTGAAGGAGACCCGGTGAGCGCACAACAAGCAGACCCCATCGTCATCGTCGGTGCCACGCGCACCCCGATTGGCGCCTTTCAGGGGCAGTTCCAGTCCACGAATGCCACCACCTTGGGGGGTGTCGCCATTGCCGGCGCGCTGGCGCAAGCGGGCCTGTCTGGCAGCGCCGAGATCGGCGAAGTGCTGATGGGCTGCTGCCTGATGGCTGGCCTGGGCCAGGCGCCTGCCAGGCAGGCATCGATTGCAGCCGGCTTGCCTCACTCGGTTGGCGCCACCACCCTGAGCAAGATGTGCGGCTCCGGCATGAAGACCGTGATGCTGGCGCACGACCAATTGCTTGCCGGCGTGGCGGACTTCTTCGTGGCTGGCGGCATGGAGTCCATGACCAACTCACCATATCTGCTGCCCGCCGAACGCGCCGGCCAGCGACTCGGCCACGGCCGTACCATCGACCACATGTTCTTCGATGGCCTGCAGGATGCCTATGGCGGCGAACTGATGGGCCATTACGCCGATCAGGTGGCCGAGCAACAGGGCTACACCAGGGCACAGCAGGATGCCTATGCCACCGACTCGGTCCTGCGTGCGCGGGCTGCGGTGGAAGGGGGCCTGTTTCAGGCAGAGATCACGCCGGTCACGCTCAAAGGGCGCGGCGAGCCGCTGGTGATCAGCCAGGACGAAACGCCCTCGAAGTGCCAGCCCGACAAGATCACCCGCCTCAAGCCCGCCTTCCGCCCCGATGGCACGGTGACCCCGGCGAGTTCGGCATCGATCTCTGACGGCGCTGCTGCATTGGTGCTGACGCGAGCCAGCGTGGCGAAAGAACGCGGCCAGCAGGTACTGGCCCGCATCGTGGCCCACAGCACATATGCCGCCGAGCCCGGCCAGTTCGCCACGGCACCGGTGCCCGCCATCCAGCGCGTGCTGGACAAGGCGGGCTGGCAGGCTTCCGATGTGGACCTGTTCGAGGTGAACGAGGCCTTTGCCATCGTGGCCCTGCATGCGATGCGCGAACTCGGCCTGCCACATGCCAAGGTCAATGTGGCCGGAGGCGCATGCGCGCTGGGCCATCCGATCGGTGCCACCGGTGCCCGCATCATCGTCACCTTGATCCATGCACTGCGCCGCACCGGCGGGCGCCGTGGGGTGGCTTCACTGTGCATTGGCGGCGGCGAAGCCACGGCCATGGCCATCGAGATCCCTGCCTGATCTTCTTTACTTGCTTCAACTCTTGCTGACATTCACACCATGATCGAACTTGATATTGACGCCAGCGGCGCCATTGCCACCATCACGCTCAACCGTCCACCCGCGAATGCCTGGTCGCTCGACGGCCTGCGTCAGCTCAAGGCCACCGTGGAAAAGCTCAATGCCGATCAACGCGTGCGTGCCATCATCGTGACGGGCCAGGGCCCGAAGTTCTTCAGCGCCGGTGCGGACCTCAACGTCATGGCGGACGGCGACAAGGCCGTGGCACGTGATGTGGCCCAACGTTTCGGCGAAGCCTTTGCCACGCTGCAGGAAGCCCGCGCGGTCGTGATCGCGGCCATCAATGGCTATGCCATGGGTGGTGGCCTGGAATGCGCCTTGTCGTGCGATGTGCGCATTGCTGAAAGGCACGCGCAGATGGCCTTGCCCGAGCCTTCCGTGGGCTTGTTGCCCGCCGGTTGCGGCACCCAGACTTTGCCCTGGCTTGTGGGTGAAGGATGGGCCAAGCGCATGATCCTGACCAACGAACGCGTGGATGCGGACACCGCCTTGCGTATCGGCCTGGTGGAAGAGGTGGTGGACACCGGCGCTGCCCTGGCCAAGGCCACGGAGATGGCGCAGCGCGTGACCACGCTCAGCCCTGAAGGCGTGGCCTACAGCAAGCAGCTCATCCATGCCGCGCGCCAGGGCGTGCCGCGTCACGCCGCCTTGTCCATCGAGCGCGAGAAGTTTGTGGACCTGTTTGACAGCCCCAACCAGCGTGAAGGCGTCAATGCCTTCCTGGAAAAGCGCAAGCCCAACTGGACCACACCGTGATCATTGGCTTTTGACAGACTGCCAAGGGGTAGTCAACGACAGTTACAGGGCGTTAACACGCGCCCTGTATCCTGTTACCCTGTTTCATCACACGCTGTAGGACATTCCCATGAAACTCTCTCGCAAAGTCATTGCCATGACCGTGGCCATCGCCCTGAGCCACACCGCTGGCCTGCAGGTGGCCCAGGCAGCCACGATCGCCACCGATGCCGTGGCCGTGGCGTCCGCCGATGCCCAGGTCGCCGCACGTCGTGCCCATGTGATGGACACGCTCAACCGTGCCGATGTGGCGCAGGCCCTGATGGAAAAGGGCGTGGACATGGATGCCGCCCGTGCCCGCGTGGCCTCCTTGTCCGATGCCGAAGTGACGCAACTGGCTGATCAGCTCGACAAGGCCCCTGCCGGTGCCTCCGACATCCTGGGCACCATCGTGTTCATCTTCTTGCTGCTGGTGATCACCGACATCCTGGGCTTCACGAAGGTCTTCCCCTTCACGCGCTCGATCCGCTGATTGATGCGCGGTCCATCGCGCCTGCTGGGTGCGCTGGCCCTGACGTGCAGCCTGCTCGGGCTGCACGGCTGTGCCTCCATGCAGGCTGAGCAGACGCGAGCCCTGCTGGCACAGCCGCCTGCCGACATCCCATCGCAAGCGGTGTTGTCGGGCACACCTTTTTTCCCTCAATCTGAACTGCAATGCGGGCCGGCCGCGCTGGCTACCGTGATGCAGTCCGCCGGTGTGCGCATCACGCCGGATGACCTCACGCGCAGCGTCTTCCTGCCAGGCCGCAAGGGCAGTCTCCAGATCGACATGCTGGCTGCGCCACGCCGTCATGGCGTGATCAGCACGCGCATCGAGCCCAGCCTGACCGCCTTGATGCATGAGGTGGCCGCCGGGCATCCTGTGGTGGTGCTGCTGAACCTCGGCCTGGCCATCTACCCGGTATGGCATTACGCCGTGGTGATCGGCTACGACCTGCCCTCTGGTGAAGTGCTGATGCGCTCGGGTACCACCGAGTTGCAACGCTTGCCGCTGTACACCTTCGAGTACACCTGGGCGCGCTCCGGCCAATGGGGCTTTGTGGTCCTGCCGCCGGATCAACTACCCGCCGCGTCCAGCGAAACCGATGTCAGCGATGGGCGCGTCACGTTCGAGCGCCTGGCCACGCCTCAGCAAGCCGTGTCTGCCTATCGCACGGCCTTGCAGCGATGGCCGCACAACCTGGTCATGAGCCTGGGGCTGGGCAATGCCTTGATGGCCGCTGGCGACGCGCGAGGTGCGGCAGACGTGCTGGCCGGCGCGGCACGCGAGCACGACAGTGCCGCAGCGTGGAACAACCTGGCCATGGCGCACTTGAAGCTCGGCGAGCGCGAGGCGGCCCTGAGCGCTGCAGAACACGCCGTGAAACGGGCTCAGGTGGCGGAGCCCCGCTGGCTGGACACCGCCATGGGCACGCTGAGTGAAGTGCGGCAAACCCTCTCAGGGAAATGACGAGGCCTGAGGCCTGGATGTGTCAGCTCTAGGGATAGCCTCCCCCTAAATTTGAAGGGGGTTCCCCCATCGGCGGGTTCTGTGCCGCTTCCACTTTGTCTACATTGCATTGAGTGCCTGACGTAGATAAGGGGGCGTGGCATGGACATCGATACACAAACCATTGCATGGGTTGCCATGGCCGTCGGCCTGGTCGGCATCGCGTGGGCCATTTTCTGGCCCGTCGAGCCTCATCCCGGCGTCAACCCCATCTCCACCCATTGGGATCTCGTCTATGTGGATGATGATGGCGTGATGCAGTTCACCATGGTGCGCGTACTCAAGATCAATCCCACAAGCCGTCGCATGACGGCATGGTGTGCGGCCAGCGGCTCCGAGCGTGTGTTCAAGCTCAGCAAGATCGTCAAGGCCACGGATGTGCGCAGTGGGGCGCGCATCAACATTGCGCGCCTGATCGACAAGCCGCGTGTACTGACCGAGCAGGTGCCACCCATTGCCCCTCACGCCGTGCCAGACACAGTCCCCAGCGACATCGATGTGGGCAGCTGGTGGAGCACATCTCGCCTGGGCCTGCACTGAACTGTACGGCGTTGCGCGGGTGGACAATGCTGGATCGTGCCTGAACGATCCAGCTCATGAACAACATCACCACCCATTCGCAAGCGGCTGCCGCCATCCTGGCTGAACGCCGATTGAAGGGGCTGCAAGGCCCTTGTCTGCCAGATGGCATCCGACCCGCATCTCTGCAAGAGGCGATGGCCATTCAGCAGGCCGTCACGGCCTTGATGGGGGATGCCGTGGGGGGATGGAAATGCGGCACACCAGGGCCCGACAAACTGGTGGTCGCCCCGATCTACGCGAGCACCATCCACCGCCAGACGGCCGCTGCGCCATGCCCTGTCTGGGCGAACGAGGGCAGCGTGCGTGTGGAGCCTGAACTGGCTTTCGTCCTTGGGCGTGATTTGCCTGTGCGGGCGCAGCCCTATGCGCCCGACGAGGTGGATGAAGCCATTGCCGCCACACATCTGGCCCTGGAACTGATCGACAGCCGCTACAACGATCCCACTGTGCTGAGCTTTGCCGACAAGCTGGCGGATGGCCTGGTCAATCAAGGGCTGTTCATCGGCCCTGAGGTGGACGGTGAGGTGGCGGGCAGCACGCATGTCATGCCCATAGCGGTGCGTGTCGATGGTGGGCCTGAGCAGGTGCGCGCGGGGCAGCACCCCGACCCATTACCGAGGCTGCCCCTGTACTGGCTGGTGGCGTACCTGCGTGAACAGGGCGTGGGGCTGCGGGCAGGGCAGGTGGTGATCACGGGGTCGTATGCGGGGACCTTTCCCTTGCCCATCGGGCCGGAGGTGAGCCTGCGCTATGGCGAGCTCGGCGAGTTGCGCGCGCGCTTCCAGGCCAGGCCCCGAGCCTGATCCTGGCGTCGTGGTGAGGCTGGCTTCAGCCCAGGCTCATCAAACTGGCGTTGCCGCCCGCAGCCGAGGTGTTGACCGAGATGCTTTGTTCGCTCAGCAGGCGCCAGACGTTGAAGCCGCCCATCTGACGCCACCCAGGCGGCAAGGTCTGCAAGGGCAGGATGGGGCCGGGTTTCTCGCTGAGGTACTCGGCCATCTCGATCACATCGACCGATTCAGCGTGCATGAGCACGGCTTGCCAGGGGGCATCGGCCATGTCTCGCACCAGATGGATGCGTTCGCGCAGCTTGTCGGGTAGTTGCTTCAGCAAGGGGGCCAGCGAGGGGTGATCCAGCCAGATGGCCTGGGTGCCGGCTGCCAGCACGGCGGCGAACTGGTAGAGCAGGTCCGCATGCGCGCTGGCCAGACACAGTACGGCCCCCTTGGGCAAGAGGCGGTAGCGGTTGCGCTCGCCCGTTGGCCCGGGCAGGTTCATGTCCAGCCCCAGGGGGCTTGTTTGCAGCAGGTAGCGGGCGTGCAGCGACAGGGCATGTGCGTGGTGGATGGGTGCTGATGCCAGCCAGTCAGCCAAAGCCTGCAAGGGGGCGAGCATCTGGTCCGCCGCATGTGGTCGGTGCATGGCCATCAGCCGGGGCGCGCGCAGGCAGGTACCCGGGTCCTGATGCAGCAAGCGGTGCAGATACAGCGGCCCGCCCGCCTTGGGGCCCGTGCCCGAGAGCCCTTCGCCACCAAAAGGCTGCACACCCACCACGGCACCGATCATGTTGCGGTTGACGTAGATGTTGCCGATGTGCGCGCGCTCGGTGATGAAGTCGATCGTCTCGTCAATGCGGCTGTGCACGCCCATGGTCAGGCCATAGCCCAGCTGGTTGAGGCGCGTCACGAGCGACCCGAGTTCATCTCGCTTGAAGCGCAGCACATGCAGGACGGGCCCGAACACTTCCTGGATCAACTCGTCCAGGCTTTGCAGTTCGATCACCGTGGGAGGGATGAAGCAGCCATGGCCGTGATCCAGCGCGGCAGCCATGGCCGTGTCAGCCTGGTAGACATCGCGGTCGCACGCACGCAGGGCGGCGATGTGCAACTCGATGGCCTCCAGCGCATCCTGGTCGATCAAGGGGCCGATATCGGTGTCCAGCCTGTCGGTCGGGCCCAGGTGCAACTCACGCATGGCGCCTTTGAGCATGTGCAGCACGCGCTCGGCGATGTCCTCCTGCAGGCACAACACGCGCAGCGCCGAGCAGCGTTGACCGGCACTGTCGAAGGCCGAGTTCAACACATCCTGCACGACCTGTTCAGGCAGGGCCGATGAGTCGACGATCATGGCGTTCTGGCCGCCAGTCTCGGCCACCAGGGGCAAGGGCTGCCCTCGTTCGTTCAAGCGAGACGCCAGTTGTGCCTGCATGTGTCGTGCGACGGGTGTGGAGCCCGTGAACATCACGCCCCGGATGGCCGGATGGGCGACGAGCGGTGCGCCGATGGTCTCGCCGTCTCCAGGCAGCATCTGCAAGGCAGTGCGCGGTATGCCCGCCTCATGCAGGATGCGCACGGCTTGTGCGGCGATCAAGGGGGTCTGCTCGGCGGGCTTGGCCAGCACGGTGTTGCCGGCGGCCAGTGCTGCAGCCACTTGCCCGGTGAAGATGGCCAGCGGGAAGTTCCAGGGGCTGATGCAGGCCACCGGCCCCAATGCATGGTGATGACCGTCGTGCAGATCCTGCCGGATGTGAGCCGCGTTGTAGCGCAGGAAGTCGATGGCTTCACGCACTTCACCGATGGCATTGGGTAGCGTCTTGCCAGCCTCGCGTATCAGCAGGTTCATCAGCATGGGGCTGCGCTGGCACATCAGATCTGCGGCGGTGTCCAGCATGGCGGCGCGGTGCGCCACGGGCGTGCGCTGCCACTCGGCTGCAAACTGGGAGGCCGTGGTGCAGGCCTGATGCACGTCATCGACATGGGCCCATTGCACGGTGCCGACGGTGTCGCGGCGATCGGCCGGATTGCGGATCAACTGATCCAGCGGCGAGGTCTGGTCACGTCGATGTGCCACGATCGGGCCCGCCTCCACATGTGGCAGCGACTCTCGGCTCAGGTCGGTATGCAACTGAGCCAGCACGGCGTCATTGTTCAGATCGAGGCCCATGCTGTTGGGGCGCTCATGGCCGAACAAGACCTCTGGCAGCGGGATGTCCGGGTGGCTGGCGCCGATCACGCCATCGGCATCGGCGGCACGCAACACGGCCGTGCCGGGCGCGAGCACGAGTTCATCCAGATCGATGTCCTCATCGGCGACCTTGTTGACGAACGATGAATTGGCCCCGTTTTCCAGCAGGCGCCTCACCAGGTAAGCCAGCAGGGTTTCGTGTGTGCCAACGGGCGCATAGATCCGGCAGGGGCGGGCCAGACCGCCTTGTTCGATCGGGCCCGTGACCATGTCATACAAGGGCTCACCCATGCCGTGCAGGCACTGGAACTCGTATTGCCCGGCCTTGAAATCTGGTCCGGCCAGCTCGATGACCGATGCGAGTGTGTGCGCGTTGTGGGTGGCGAATTGCGGATAGACCTCGGCGGGCGCCGACAGCAGTTTGCGCGCGCAGGCCAGGTAGGCCAGGTCGGTGTGGGCCTTGCGCGTGTAGACAGGGTAGTCACGCTGCCCTTCGATCTGGGCGCGCTTGATCTCGCTGTCCCAGTAGGCCCCTTTGACCAGCCGCACCATCAGGCGGTGGCTGCTGCGTCGGGCCAGGTCGATCAGGTAGTCGATGACGAAGGGGGCGCGCTTCTGATAGGCCTGCACCACAAAGCCGATGCCATCCCATCCTTGCAGGGCTGGCTCAAAGCACAGGCGTTCCATGAGGTCCAGGGACAGCTCCAGGCGCTCCGATTCTTCGGCATCGATGTTGAGACCGATACCGTAATCACGGGCCAGGGTGCACAGGCTCAGGAGGCGCGGGTAGAGCTCGTCCATCACCCTTGTGTATTGCGCGCGGCTGTAGCGGGGGTGCAGGGCAGACAGCTTGATCGAGATGCCGGGCCCATCGTAGAGCAAGCGCCCTTGCGTGGTCAGCGCAATGGCGTGGATCGCATCTTCGTAGGCCTTCAGATAACGTTGGGCATCCTCTTCGGTGAGGGCGGCTTCACCGAGCATGTCGTAAGAGTGGCGAAAGCCCATGGCCTCTTGCGCACGGGCGTTGTGCAGGGCTTGCTGGATCGTCTCGCCGATGACGAACTGCTCGCCGAGCAGACGCATGGCCACGTCCACGCTCTTGCGGATCAGGGGTTCGCCACCCTTGATGGCCACACGCTTGAGTGCCGCACGCAGGCCGGTCTCGCCATGCGTGCTGACCAGCTTGCCGGTGAGCATCAGCCCCCAGGTGGTGGCGTTGACGAACAGCGACGGGCTGTGCCCGAGGTGGGCCGTCCAGTTGCTGCCGGCGATCTTGTCGCGGATGAGGGCGTCACGGGTGGCCAGATCGGGGATGCGCAGCAGGGCTTCGGCCAGGCACATCAGGGCAATGCCTTCTTGCGAGTTCAGAGAGAACTCCTGCATCAGCGCCTGGACCAGACCATCACGCCCGCCCTGGACCTTGCGTTGACGCAGACGGATGGAAAGGTCAAGCGCCAGCGATCGGGCGGATTCGGCCTGCTCGGGTGCCAGGGTACCGGCGTCCAGCAGGGCCTGCACGCACGCGGGCTCATCACGGCGAGTGGCCAGGGTGATGGCCTCACGCAGAGGATGGCGCTGGGTGCGCAAAGCCAGCCCAAGCGAGTGGAAGGGGCGGAGGTTCGGCGTCATCTCCCTGCCACCTTAAGGCAAGCGGCCCGTTCAGTAAAGCAGGTAGGTGGCGCGCCGCGTCATGAAGTCACGCAATCGGTCTTGCCAGCTCTGGGCAATGGCCTCCTGGGACTGCCCAGCCTTGATGCGGGCCAGCGTGTCGCGAGACCCGATCATGCCCAGGGTCTTGTCGATCTGGAAACTCGGGTTTTGCAGGCGCAACTGGCGCGTGAGGCTCAGGCCCAGCAACTGGGCATCGAACTGATCTCGCTGGGTGATGCGGAATTGCACGCCATGGCAGAGCTGGTTCTGATAAGGACCACTGGCGGGCGTGAAGTGCGCCATGCTGATCGTCAGGCCAGGCAGCTTGTCGGCGTTCATGGCCTCTACCAGTTTGTCGGCATCGACCCAAGGTGCGCCCACCCATTCGAAAGGCTTGTCGGTGCCACGCCCCACACTGATGTTGGCGCCTTCCACCCAGGCCACGCCGGGGTAGAGCAAGGCGGTGGTCGGGGTGCGCAGGTTGGGGGAGGGGGGCACCCAGTCCAGGCCTGTCTGCTCGAAGCGCATGGGGCGCTTGTAGCCTTGCATGCCGATCACCTGCAGCTTGACCTCCAGGCCGGTGCGGGTGCGGATGTCATCGCGCAGCCAGCGGGCGATCTCACCCAAGGTCATGCCGTGCTGAACGGGCAGTTCGGCAAAGGCCGTGAAGGAGCGCAGGTCGGCGTCCAGCACGGGGCCGCTCACGCGGTCTGCGATCACGGGGTTGGGCCTGTCCAGCACCACGAAGTTCAGGCCGGCCTGGGCGGCTGCCTGCATGGCTTCCCCCATGGTCGAGATGTAGGTATAGAAGCGCGCCCCTGCATCCTGCATGTCGAAGACAAGGGTGTCGAGACCCTGGAGCATGTCGGGTGTGGGGCGCAACTGTTTGCCGTACAGGCTGATCAGCGGCAGGCCCGAGACGGCATCGGTGCCCGAGGCGATCTGGCCTTCCTGATCGCGGTTCAGGCCATGTTCCGGCGTGAAGACCTTGCGCAGTTGCAGGCCGGGTGCGGTGCTGAGGCGGTCCAGCGTGCGCCAGCCTTTGCTGTCCACGGCCGACAGGTTGGTGATGAGGCCCAGCCTTTGCCCTGTGAGCGCGCTGTAGTGCTGGCTGCGAAGGACGTCGATGCCCGTCATCACGGTCGTGTTCGTCGCGTTCATGGCGGGGAGTGCCATGACGTTGACGCCTGGTGAGCTTGCCTGTGCGACCTGTTCCTGCAGCGCGGGCAGGCGATCTGCCAGCGTGGACGCGGTCGTGACGGGATGGGTGGCAGACAACAGGGCCTGTATCTGTCTGCGCAAGGGGCGTGCATCGCCCAGCCCGCGCGGATGCACGCGGTTGCTGAGGATGATCAGGTACTGCTTGTGCAGCAGGTCGATCCACAGACCGGTGCCGGTGTAGCCGGTGTGGCCGATGAGGCCCAATGGTGGCAGTGTTTCTCTTTGCGGCGACCAGGGCGCATCCAGTGACCAGCCCAGGCCACGCCACTCGGACTGTTCCGCAGGAGACTGCCGCTGCATCATCAGGTTCAAGGTCTCGGCGCGCAGCAGAGGGTAGGCCCGTGCGGGTTGTGCCTGACGCCGATTCGGCTGCGCATCACCGGCGGCCACATGCAGCATGGCGTGCGCGAAGCGGGCCAGGTCATCGGCGGTGCCGAACAGGCCGGCGTGTCCGGCCCAGCCGCCCATGCGGTGGGCGAAGGGGTCGTGCACGGTGCCGCGCATCATCGAGCCATCGCCGCGCAGCTCGGTGGGGGCGATGCGCTGGCGCATCTCGGCCGGAGGCAGGAAGCGCGTGTCCCTCATGCCCAGTGGGTGGAAGATGTGGCGCTCGGCGTAGTCGGGCAGGCTGAGCTGGCTCACGCGCTGCACCAGTTCGCCCAGCACGATGAAGTTGATGTCGCTGTACACCATGCGGGTGCCCGGCGGTGTCTGAGGCTTTTCGGCGATGACCTTGTGCAGACCCGTCTGATAGCCCGTCCACGGTGGGTTGCTGTCCAGATCGGGGCGCAGGCCGGAGGTGTGGGCCAGCAGTTGCGCTACCGTGATGTCCCTCTTGCCGTTGGCAGCAAAGGCGGGCCAGTAGCGTGCCACGGGGGCATCCAGCTTGAGGCGCCCGCGCTCCACGAGCTGCATCACGGCGGTGGTGGTGGCGACTGCTTTGGTCAGCGAGGCCAGATCGAACACCGTGTCGGTGCTCATGGCCTCACGTTCAGGTTGCGAGGCGCGCCAGCCATAGGCTTGCTTGAACTGCACGCCCTCTTCATTGCCGATGAGTACGACGGCGCCCGGCATGGCGCCGGCATCCATCTGGGCTCGCACGGCTGCGCCGATGGCTGCTCCCAACCTGTCTGACAGCGAGGCAGCTTGTTGAGGTGACGCGGGCAGTGTGGCCGGCGTTTGGGTTTGCGTTTGGGTGTGCACTGGCCCGTGCACGGCGTAAAGCCCGCAGGCCGCACTCAGCAGGCAGGCAAGCCGAAGGCGCATGGTGTGGAGGGTCGCGCGCATTCAGGGCGCGCTGGCCACGGTGGATGATGGTCTGCCAGTTGGTGCCGCGGGCTGTTTTTTCAAGTCCAGACCGGCGGTGCTGTAGTGGTTGCTGGCATTCCACAGCAACCAGCCATGCGTGTGAACGTCCTCGGATGCCTGGATCTGGGCGCGGATTTCCTTGTCGCCAAACACGCGTCGGTCAAAGGCATAGTCCTTGAACGCCTGCAGCCAGGGTCTGAAGCGCACACCGCCCATGCCGGAGCGATCGATCGCGGCCTGCAGCGAGTGGTGCACGATCTCATACGAGGAGCCCACGGCCATCGTGTGGCCCGGGATGCCCCAGGTGAAGCCGGATGGGTAGAGCATGGGTGAGAGGTAGTCGATGCGATCGGCGAGCATTTCCAGTTGCTGGCCGATGAGGGTGTCATTGGTGTTCCAGCAGACGTAGCCAAAGATATCGGCCGAGACATAGACGTTGTACCTGGCCAGGCGGTTGCGGGCCTTGTCCAGGAAGGCCGAGATCATGAAGGGACGCATTTCCCAGGTGTTGGGCTGCGAGAACTGCAGGCCTGGCGTGTCGGGGAAGCGCACGTAGTCGAACTGGATCTCGTCAAAGCCCAGCCTGGCGGCTTCTTCGGCCATGGCCACGGCGGGCTCCCAGGTGTCGGGGATGGAGGCATCCAGCCACGACAGGCCTTCGCGGTCCTTGAAGATGGCGCCTGATGTGGTCCTGATCGCCCATTGCGGTTTGACCTGCACCATCTTGTCGTCCTTGAAGGTGACGACGCGGGCGATCAGGTAGATGCCGCGATCATGCAAGTCCTTGATGAGGGCGGGCATGTCGCGCACCGTGACCACGGTCTGCTTGGGGTAGCCCAGCTTTTCCCAGACCTCGCTGCGGTAGGGCACGATGCCGGCGTCGCCCTTGATGTCGATGACCAGGGTGTTGAGCTTGGTCTGCGCCATCAGCTCCAGCGCATCGCCACGCAGCTTGCTGCTGCCGATGCCCCAGGCCGACAGGTACAGGCCACGTGCGTCGAACTTGCGCAAGGGCAGGACGGTCATGCCTGATGCGGCTGGTTGCAGCTTGCCGCTTTGCTGACGGTAGCCCGGCATGCGGGCGCCCACGGCTTGCCCGGCCATCGACGCTGGCAGCGTGAAACGGCCATCGTGGTCGGTGCGCACTGTCAGGTCACCGCTGACCACATAGGCCAGTGCAATGCCCTGCTTGGTGTCCGCGTCGATCACCATGCCACGCAAAGGGGCTGCGATGGCTGGCGGGGCTGAAGCGGGTGGCGTGGCCGAGGAGGTGGCGCCGGGCGTGCTGGCCACGTTGCCCGGTTGCGCGTTGGCGGGCCAGATGTGGGTCAAGGTGGCGCCTATGCCGAGCGCCGCCACCAGGGCGATCAGGCCGCCCCAAGTCCAAACCTTTTTGCCGGCGGTGCTCATGTCAGGCTCCTGTTGAAAAAGCCGAATCGATCAACTGTCTGAGACGTTGGCCACCGAGTGCGTCAACCATCAGGTGTCTTGGCAAGGCTTGCATCGGATCACTGGCTGTGCAGGCCTTGTTCTCCAGGGCCAGCGAGGCTTGATAGCCCTCTGACGCAGCCATCTCCATCAGGCCTTCGTCGAACATGCCGAAAGGCCAGGCCAGGTAGGACACGGGCTTGCCCATGCGTTGTTCCAGCACCGCCTTGGATCGCTTCAACTGATTGCGAGCAAAGCGTTCGAACTCAGCAGGGGATTGCTGCTTGCGTTCCTTGACCAGGTTGGGATGCCAGTAGGTGTGCGACTGGATGTTGTACTGTCCTGTGGCCTGCAACTGCTGCAGGTGCTCCCAGCGCATGGCATAGCTTGCGTTGGAGATGGCCGACGGGTAGATGAACAAGGTGATGGGCCATCTGGTCTGGCGCACCATGGGGGCCATCACCTCGATGACCGAGCGGTGGCCGTCGTCCACCGTGATGACCACGGCGCGAGGCGGCAGTTGCTTGAGCTTGCCTTGCCGGAAGGCCACCAGATCGGCCAGCGGGATCACGTGCGCACCTGATTCGGTGATCGCCTTGATGTGATCGGTGAAGGTGGTCTTGCGCACCGTCATGCTGTCGGCGACCGTGTCGGCGAAGCGGTGATAACAAAGGATGAGCGCCTGGCTGGAGCTGGCTGTGGCACGAGCCCAGGGGCTGATCAGGCTCAGGGCGCTCAGGCCGGCGGCTTGCTGCAGCCAGATTCGGCGGCTTTGGCGTGGGGTGTCAGGCGCAAGCAGCATCAGCGGGTGTCTCTGCTGCCCTTGTGGCATGGGCAGTTGAAACCAGTATGGCGCGGTATTTCGCCATGCAACAAGCCATTAAGCGCCGGTTTTCACCGGGATTTCAAAGTGTTGCCGTGATGCCATTCACACGCGATGGCGCGTGCTTATTTGTTGGCGTCGGGGTCGCTCATTTGTGCGCTCGCCAGTGCACTGATGTGGGCCAGCAGGCCCGCCATCATCACGTCCAGCCCGACTTCGATGGTGGCTTCGGGGTCGCGGCCTTCCAGCAGGTTCGCGCGGTCGAGCTCCACCATGCCATGCAGAAAGGCCCACAGGGACATGGCCAGATCCTTGGGATCCCAGGCGGTGGGTAACTGGCCGGCCAGTTGCATCACGAACGCCCAGATCGCATCGTGGCTGCCAGGCTTGTCGTCATTGAGCGCGCAGTGCTGCATCTTCATGGCGTACAACTTGGGATAGCGGCGGGCAAACCGGATGTAGGCGCGTGCCATGGCGCGGATGTCGTCCGGTGGCGCCAGCCCTGAAGCCGCTTGTTCCAGATCGGCCAGCAGCAACTTGCCCCCTTCGTCGGCCATGGCGAATTCCAGATCAGCCTTGCTGGCGAAATAGCGGTACAGCGCATTAGGGGTGACCCCGAGGTTCGCCGCCAGTGTTCGCATGGATAGTTCCGCCACCCCGTGGTCTTCAATGAAGGCCATGGCGGACGCCAGGATGGTCTCTCGGCTGATCTTCTTGGGGTAGGACATGGGGCAAATGTACCTTGCTTGACGGCCGAGTCAATAAAGATGTACGCTGTACACCATGCACACATTCAAGCTCAATGGTCAGCCTGTTTCCGTGGATGTCGAAGACGACATGCCTTTGCTCTGGGTCCTGCGGGACGAGCTGGGTCACACGGGAACCAAATTCGGATGCGGCGTGGCCGCTTGCGGTGCCTGCACCGTGCACATCGACGGTGTGGCTACGCGCTCCTGCGTGATGCCCGTGGCGGCCGTGTCCGGCAAAGCCGTGCAGACCATCGAGAGCCAGGGCGATCCCATTCTGAGCCGCTTGCAGGCGGCGTGGGTGAGCCATCAGGTGCCGCAGTGCGGCTATTGCCAGTCCGGCATGTTGATGGCGGCCACGGCCTTGCTGCGTGGCAACCCCCATCCCACCGATGCAGACATCGACGCGGCCATGACCAACATCTGTCGCTGTGGCACCTACCAGCGCGTGCGTGCGGCCATCCATTCGGCCGCAGCATCATCCAACGTGCAGGAGAAGCAGGCATGAAGGCATCTGTTTCTCGCCGCCAGTTCCTGATCACGGGGGCGGCCATGTCGGGTGGCCTGCTGGTGGGCTGTGGCAAGCCTTCGGCATCAGACCGTTTGGGCGACAAGGGCATCCTGGCTGTGGAGGGCGGCGAGGTCGCACTCAATGGCTGGGTCAAGATCGGGCCCGATGGCAAGGTGACGGTGGCCGTGCCCCGCTCGGAGATGGGGCAGGGCGTGCTGACCGCCTTGCCCATGCTGTTGGTGGAAGAGCTGGACGCGCGTTGGGAAGACGTGGTGGTTGAACAGGCGCCCGTGGCGCAGATTTACGCCAACGCGACCATGATGCTCAACGTGGTGCCTTTCACCTCGGACGACGACAGCGTGATGGCGCGCGTGGCGCGGGCCAGCATGCAGCGCCTGGGTTATGCCCTGTCTCTGCAGGTGACCGGTGGTTCGGCGAGCGTGCGTGATGCCTGGGAGCCCATGCGGCTGGCCGGTGCCACGGCGCGTGCCATGCTGGTTCAGGCTGCGGCTACACGCTGGTCTGTCACGCCCGGGCAATGCCAGGTGGAGGCCGGCCACGTCATCAACACCAAGACCGGCGCCAGGTTGGGCTTTGGCGATCTGGCCAAAGAGGCATCGGCCCTGACGCCACCGCAGGATGTGCGCTTCAAGGAT
>NZ_DASUIS010000120.1:0-18827 GCF_036279675.1 Aquabacterium sp.
TTCACGCTGAAGCCTCAATGCTTCTTCCAAATGAGGCCCTGCCTCTTCAAATCGCCCGTCGTACAGCGCCACCTCAGCCAGAACGCTGTGTGCTTGAAAGACCATGCGCGCGTCCACCTCTTCCTGTTGAGAGAGGATCACCCCTGCCGCGTGTCGTGCATGAGCTTCACCTCCTGGCTCAACCCCGATGGAGGCCTGCAATAAACCCAGTTGCAGTTCGATGATCGCGCTGTTGAAGTGCTTGTCACCCAAGGCCGCCACCATCGCCTTGTAGGCGAGATTCATTTCCTGGACCGCTTGTGCAAACCGCCCGACCTGCGCCAGACTTACAGCCAGTTCATAGCGGTCTTTGGCCAGCCTGACTGAATGAGGTCCCCACAACCGCGCACGAACGGCCATCGCCTCCTCATAGCGTTCAAACGAATTCAAGTTGTCATTCTTGAGACTCAACAGGTCACCTTGTGCGACCAATGCTTCGGCCCACTGCGGACTGTCAACATGTTGTGCTTTTAGAAAGGCATACGCGGGCGATATCAGTCGCTCCGCCGTGGGCAAATCCCTCGCAATCGCAGCCATCTGACCTCTTGCGACCTGAAGCCCATAACAAACATCCGCGGGCTTCATCGACGCCGCCCTGCACAACGTCAGTCCCTTCTCCAGGCTCACCTTGGCATCGGCGATCTCCCCTCGCGCATCCTGACTGTCCGCCAGCTCCCTCAGCGCCTGCGCCTGCTCCGCCACGGGTGCCCCCAGAGCCTCCAGCTGCGTCACCCGCTGCTTGCGCAAGGCAATCGCCTCATCCGTGATCGCCAGGTTGTGCAACAACCCACCCACCACGCCCTGCAGTTCCACCCGCACCTGTGGCTGGTCCTTGAGCTGCGTGCCCAGTGCGTGGGCGCTGTTGACCAGCAACTGCTCCACCGTCTGCTGGCGTTTGCGCAAGGCGTCGGGCTGCTCCACGTCGCCGTTCTCGAACAGGCCCACCAGGAAGTCCTTGATGGCATTGGCCTTGGCCGCCTCCTGCCGGGCCTCCCGGGCCTGCCACAGGGCCACGCCCAGGCCCACGCTGAGTGCGGCCATCACGGCACCCACGGCGCTCAAGGCCCAGGCATGGCGCTGCACGTATTTGCGCGTGCGGTACCAGCGGCTGTCAGGCTGGGCGGCAATCGGCTCTTTCGCCAGATGGTGCTGGATGTCCTGCGCAAAGGCTTCGGCCGTGGCGTAGCGGCGTACCGTCTGCTTCTGCAAGGCGGTGAGCACGATCACATCGAGGTCACCCTTGAGCAGCTGATGCAGGCGCCGTGGGCTGGTGTGGAAGTGCGTGGCGAGGTCGCTGAGCGTGACGGCCGTCGGGTGGTGCGTCTGCACGTCGGCATCCAGCCAGACCTGGCTGGGACGGCGCGGGTCGGTGGCGAGGATGGCTTCTTCCAGCGCACCCCGTGTGCCCCGTGGCAGGCGGTAAGGGCGCTGGCCGGTGAGCAGCTCGAACAGGATCACGCCCAGGGCGTACACATCGCTGGCGGTGGTCAGCGGTTTGCCAGCGATCTGTTCGGGCGCGGCGTAATCGGGGGTGAGCACATGGCCGTTGTGCTGGGTCAGTTCGGTGGAGGCGGCCACCGCGCCGGTTTCGCTGTCGCGGATCAGCTTGGCGATGCCGAAGTCCAGCAGCTTGACCTCACCTTGCTCGTTGACCAGGATGTTGCTGGGCTTGAGATCGCGGTGCAACACGAGTTTGGTGTGCGCATACTGCACCGCACCGAGCACCTGCAGGAACAGGTTCAGGCGCTCATGGATGTTGAGCTGGTGCGCATCGCAATAGGCGGGCAGGGGCTGGCCTTCGATGTACTCCAGCACCATGAAAGGCAGGCCTTGCGGGGCGGTGCCCACGTCGTACAGGCGGGCGATGTGGCGGTGTTCCAGGCTGGCCAGGATATCGCGCTCACGGCGCAGGCGCTCGGCCAGCAGGGCCTGGCCCGGGCCGGCATGCGGCATCTTCAAGGCCACCTGGCGGCGGATCTGGCCATCATCGCGTTCGGCCAGCCAGACCACGCTCATGCCGCCCTGGCCCAGCGGGCGGATCAGGCGATAGGGCCCGAGCATGTCGCCCGCGAACAGGCCAGACTGGTTGCTCTGGGCGCTTTGGCCTCCGTCACTCCGATCAACATCTGACGCTGAAGCAGCAGGCACCGGCTCCAGCTTGGGCAAGGCCGCCATGAATGCGCCGCCATCGAGCTCCTGCCGGTCGGCCAGCAACTGGTGCAAGGCAGCAGCGGTCTCGTCGTCCAGGTTCTGGCGCTGCAGCCAGGCCTCGCGCTGATCGGCTGGCTGCGCCAGGGCCTCGTCCAGCAATGGCATGAGGCGGGGCCACAAGGCCATGGGGATCTTCATGGCGCGGGCCTCGAACCGGTCGTTCAGGCCTTGAGGGCGGCGAACAGGAAGCTGCGGGCGCGCTCCCAATCACGCTCGACGGTGCGGGTGCTGACAGCCAGCACTTCGGCGATCTCGGCGTTGTCCAGGCCGATGAAGTAGCGCATCTCCACCACCTTGACCAGGCGGGGGTCGATGGCACCCAGGGCCTCCAGCGCCTCATGGATGTGCAGCACCTCGTCTTCGCCGCTGGGCAGGCCCGAGGCCACGGCGGTGTCCAGGGTCACGAAGGCCATGTCGCCGCCACGGCGCTGCGCCTGTTGTTCGCGCGCGAGGTCCACCACCACCGAGCGCATCACCTTGGCCGCATACGAGAGGAAATGCGAACGGTCGTTGAGCGAGAGCTCCTCCAGCTTGAGCAGGCGCAGGTAGCACTCGTGCACCAGGGAGGTGGTGTCGAGCATCACGCGCTCGTCGGTCTTGCGCATGCGGGCCGAGGCGATGCGGCGCAGCTCGGGGTAGAGCAGATCGAACAGACGGTTGAGCGCATCGGCCTGGCCGTCCTGCGCAGCCGCCAGCAACAGTGTGACTTCTCCTACCTTGCCCATGAAACTGACTCCACAAACGCCAACAGCCACCGCACCGGGTGGCGCAGTGGCATTGTAGGGAGCTTATTGCCCTGGGGCTGTGGCGAAATCAGCCCAGGCCGGCGATGCTGGTCTTGATTTTGGTCAGTTGCTCGATGTGCTGGGTCACGGCGGTCACGGCTGCCTTGCGTGTGGCGGCATCCAGACCCGCCAGCACGCGCGGGCTCAGATGTTCATACAACTCGCCATGTTGGTTGGCCACGATTTCGTTGACGATCTGCGCCACCAGTTGAGGCCATTCGACCTTGGGAATCTTCGGGAACTGGATGGTGCCGATCTCCTTGCTGCTGCTGGTGGTGACCTTCTTGTAGATGGCCAGTGCCTGAGCGCTCTTGGCCTTGGGCACAGTGAGCGTGTTGCCCACCGGGCTGAAGCCACCGCTGTACACGAAGATCTTGTCAAACACCGCGTGGGTGCTGGTCGTCGTGATGATGATGGAATGGCTGGTGGCGCTGGTGGAGATGCTGAGCTTGGCGTACTCGGGCAGCTCCTGGTGCACGGTGGCGACCACATTGGGCGTGGCGATGGTGTCGGTGTTGATCCAGCTGTCGTTCGGCGTGGGCTGAGAGAAGTCCACAAAGTGGGTGGCTTGCGCAAAGCCGGTGTCAGGGCCGTTCGGGTCGATCACGAAGGGGATGAATCCCAGGCCATGCGGGCCCGGAGGCGAGACGCCTTCCTTGCTGTACCAGGATTGGATGGTGGCCTTGTCGATGCCGGGCACGGCCGCATTGGCCAGGAAGAAGTTGCCGGCTTCAAAGCTGAAGACCAGATCCCACACGCCGCTGTTGGGGTCGGCGAGTTTGGCCGCAATCGGCGCGGGCTGGTTCTCGGCAATGATGTCGACTTCGTGGCCGGGTACCTTGAGGTTGTTGCTGCCGAATTGCAGCGCTTGCATGGTGTACGAGATGGGCATGTTGATACTCCAGTGGTAGTTGGAGCAACGGCCCTTGAATCAAACCAGGTTGTTCACATCCGTTGCCCTCACCAAGGAATACGCAGCCTTGCCCGCCATGCCGACATGCCCGGACGCCAGCCACCCTTCAGGGGGTGTCGGGTGGGTGTCAGCTGGTCTTGAACTGCTGCAACAGCCCGCCCAGCAGCACCTCGATCATCAACTCGATGTGTCGGTCGCTCGGCACTTGAGGGAACCAGGTGTCATCCGGGCCCATGACCAGGTGGCGTGCGGTCAGCCCATGGATGCCTTCCCAGAAGATCTGGGTCATCAGGTCGATGTCGACATCCGCCTGACTGACCACCCCTGTTTGAGCCAGATCGGCCCACAGGCTGCGGCCAAAAGCGTAGGGGTCTTCAGAGGGATCGCCGTGTTGCACACGCGCCGATTCGTTGGGCGCATGCGGGCGCTGCTGCATGAACACAAAGGCGTATTCGGCCGGATGCGTGATGCCAAAGTGGATGTAGGCGCGGGCCATGCCACGGATGCGGTCCGCGGGCGCCTGATGCTCGTTGGCCGCGCTGCTCATCACCTTGGTGAGTTCCAGCAGGTCTTCGTCCATGGCCTGCGTGATCAGCATGGCCTTGTCTTCGAACAGCGAGTACACGACGGTGGTGGAGTAACCGGCCAGCTCGGCCACCTTGCGCAGCGATACGTCGCCCAGGCCACCCTTCCTGATCAGCTTGCGCACGATCTTGATGATGGCCTTGCGGCGTTGCTCTGCTTCGCGCAGCTTGCGTGTCTCTTTGGCGGATGTGGTGGCCACGAACCGGCTCTCCTGGTCTGATCCTGTCCCTGTATTACCTCGCGTTTTATGGCTCGGCGTGGACAGGGTTTGTCTGGATAACTCTCTGATTGGGCACAGCATATTCTGATAACACTGTATTTTTTTCATGCGCCGTTTCTTTTTCATGACGTCGATCAAACACGCCTTGTTCTCGCTGGCCTGGATCCCGGTGCTGCTGCTGGCGGCCTGTCATGCCTCGCCGCCCCGCGAGCCGAATGACCAGGAGGTCACCCGAGCCGAGGCCCTGCGTCCGGCGGATGCCCAGCTGGCCGCCAAGTACGAGCGCGCCTGCCAGGCCTGCCATGGCGTGCGCAGCGCAGCCCCGCTGACAGGTTTCGAGCCCGCCTGGGCGCCACGTGCGGCCAAAGGCGCCGATGTGTTGTTCCAGCACGCCCGAGACGGTTTCAACGGCATGCCCGCCAAAGGCCTGTGCAGCGACTGCACCGACGACGACCTGCGCGGCCTGATCGCCTTCATGAGCCAGCCCGCTACCCCAGCACCTTGAGCCCCATGAGCCAACCCACTTTTGAAACCGTCCTGCCCCGCCGCCAGTTCATCGCCACGGGCGCCGCAGCCACCCTGGGCAGCCTGCTGCTGGGCTCCGGCCTGCTGGAATCCGCCCACGCCGAATCGGCTGCGGGCAAGGGTGGCCCGGCCGGTGCGCTGCAATGGCACAACTGGTCTGGCGCGCAGCAGGCTCGCCCCGCCGCCTTGCCCACACCGGGCAGCGAGGCCGAGTTGCAGGCCTTGATGGCCTCCGCACAAGGCGAAGTACGCGCCTTTGGCTCTGGCCACTCCTTCACGGCACTGGTGCCCACGCCCGGCAACATCGTGTCGCTGGATCGCCTCTCGGGCATCGTGTCGGTAGACCGCACCGCCATGACGGCCACCATCCACGCCGGCACGCGTCTGGGCGTGCTGTCTCGTGCCCTGGATGCTCAGGGTCTGGCCTTGCGCAACCTGCCTGACGTGGATGTGCAGACCATTGCCGGCGCCATCTCCACCGGCACGCACGGCACGGGCATCGATCTGCCCGCCCTGCACGCCGACATCGTGGGCATGCGCATCGTCACGCCCGGCGGCAAGGTGGTGGAATTGCGCGAAGACAAAGACCGCGATCTGCTGGCAGCCGCACGCGTCTCGCTGGGCAGCCTGGGCGTGATCTCGCAAGTCACCATGCGCGTGCTGCCAGCCTACAACCTGCATCGCAAGGTCTGGCTGCGCCCCATTGAAGACCTGCTCAAACAGGCGCCTCAACTGGCGCAACAGCACCGCTGCTTCGAGATGTACTACCTGCCCTTCACGGGCTATGGCGCCGCCATCTCGCACGACATCTACACAGGCACCGAGCTGATGCTGCCCAAGCCCAGCGATGACGCCGTCATGGCCGACCTGCGCACCCTGCGCGACTGGCTGGGCCGCTTCCCGCAACTGCGCCAGTGGGCTGCGCAGAAGTTCATCGATCCCAATATGACCGACGAGGCCCGCCACCGCGCCTACCGCCTGCTGTCGTCCGTGCGGCCAATGAAGTTCAATGAATCCGAATGGCATGTGCCGCGCGAACAGGGCATTGCCTGCCTGCGCCAGATCATTGGCGCCATCGAGAAGCACAACGAGGCCTTCTTCCCCATCGAGTTCCGCTTCATCAAGGGCGACGACGCCTGGCTGAGCCCCTTCCATGGCCGTGACAGCTGCTCGATCGCCGTGCATGCGGCTGCCGATGAGCCTTATGACTACCTGATCAAGGACTGCGCCCCCATCTACCGCGCCCACCAGGGCCGCCCGCACTGGGGCAAGTTGCACGAGATGGGCTATGCCGAGCTGTCCGCCATGTACCCGCGCTGGAACGACTTCCAGACCGTGCGCAAACAGTTTGACCCGCAAGGCCGCATGCTCAACGCACACCTGCGCAAGCTGTTCGTCAAGGCTTGAGAGCGAGGTCATCCAACATGCCCATTCTCAGCAGACGCGGCTTCATCGGTGCCACCGGCATCGCGGCAGTAGCCGGTGCCATCACGCTGCGCCCTGCGGACAAGGGCGCACCTTACGAGCCCTATTTTGCGGACCTCAATCAGGCGCTGAAGGCTGCCGGCATCGCCACCCCCACCATGGTCATCGACCGTGAACGCCTGCATGCCAATGCCCGCCATGTTCAGAAACATGTGCAAGACAGGCTGCAACTGCGCCTGGTCAACAAGTCGCTGCCTTGCCTGTCCCTGCTCGATGAACTCGCCAAACTGACGGGCACCCAGCGTCAGATGGTATTCAGCCTACCCTACCTGCAACTGCTCACGCAACAACGCCCGCACAGCCAGGTCTTGCTGGGCAAGCCTTTGCCTGCAGCGGCGGCCGCGCGCTTCTATGCCGCCGCACCTACGTCAGGCTTCGATGCCAGCCGACAACTGCAATGGTTGGTCGACACGCCCGAGCGCCTGAAGCAATACCGTGATCTGGCGCGTGGCCTCAAGCAGGCTCTGCGCATCAACATCGAGATCGACGTGGGCCTGCATCGAGGCGGCGTACCCGATCTGGACGTGATGAAGCAGATGGTGCAACTGATCCAGGAAGAACCGCTGCTGCAGTGGTCCGGCCTGATGGGCTATGACGCCCACACCGAAAAGATCCCCGAAGTAGCCGGCCTGCGCGACAAGGCCCGCCTGCACTCGAAGCAGACCTACCAGCACTTTGCCGACTTCATGCGCGCCAGCCCGCTGCAAAAAGAACGCGAGATGCTCACGCTCAACACCGGCGGCTCGCCGAGCTTCAAACTGCACGATGGCAGCGGCGCCGCCAACGAAGTGGCCGTGGGCTCGGCCATGGTCAAGCCCACGGATTTCGACACGCCCTTGCTGACCGCTCTGGCACCCGCTGCCTTCATCGCCACCCCGCTGCTCAAGACCGGCCCCTTCGTGGCCCCCGATGGCGTGGAAGAACTCAGCGCCGCCGCTGGCTGGTGGGACCCCAACCAGCGCCATGCGCATTTCATCTATGGCGGCCACTGGCTGGCCCGCCCCGAATCCCCCGCAGGCCTGAGCCCCAGTGGCTTGATCGGCCCCTCGTCCAACCAGCAGATCCTGCTGGGTTCGGGCAAACAGGCCCTGCGACCTGACGATTTCGTGTTCCTGAGGCCCACCCAGAGCGAGGCCGTCTTGCAGCAGTTTGGCGACATCGCCGTGTACGAGAACGGTCGCATCACCGACATGTGGCCCGTGTTCCCGGCACAGGCCTGATCGCCGCAGTCCAAGGCGCGGCTCCGCCCGCGCCACACCGTTGTGGAGTGTATTGATGATGAAGCGTTTGCCCATCGTCGGCCTTGTCACGGCCGTCACTTGCTGGCTGTCGAGCCCGGCGGCCCATGCTGCCAGCCCCAACGACGCCAAAGGCCTCTGGCTCAGCGGCGACAAAGGCGCCGTGATCGAGTTCAAGGACTGCGCCGACACCGCAGGTGCCCTGTGCGCCACTGTGGTCTGGGACAAGGACGCCGGCACGCCGCTGGACACCTGCGGCCTGCTGATCGCCAAGCTCAAGAAGTACGACGACGAGGCGTGGCGCGACGGCTGGGTGCATGACCCGCGCAGCAAGAAGAACTACAAGGCCGCCGTGCGCGTCAACAAGGACACCCTCTCGCTGCGCGCCTTCATCGGCGCCGAGATCCTGGGCGAAACCGAAGAGATGAGCCGCGTGGCCACGCTGCCCGGTGCGGCCTGCAAATCACATTGAGATCGATCAGTTCAAAACGGAGACAAACCATGAAGTTCCAAGCCTCTCACATTGCCCTGTCCTGCAGCCTCGCTGCGCTCACGCTCACGGCCTCGTTGCCCGCCCGCGCCGCGGCGCCCGGCGAGCCAGAAATCCAGAGCTACGCCCTCGACATGGAAGCCAAGGTGCTGACGGACCGCCGCACCAACGGATTGTCCGACACCTACCGCCGCCCCGGTGCCGAGTTCACGGTCACCGCGGCGCATGAATCCGGCTTCCTGGGTTACCTGCAGCTGGGCACCGTGGCCAAGGAAAGCTTCCCTGACGGCAACAAGACCACCGCACTGGCCGCTGTGGGCTATCGCTGGGGCAAGCCCGATGGTTGGCACTTCGGCGCGGGTGCCGCACATGAGATGTTTCCCGGCTCTTCCGTTGAAGTGCATGACAACGAACTGGCCTACGCCAACGGCGACCCGGCCGAACTGATCAAGACCAATTTCGACACCACCTTTGGCTTGTTCGAATTCGGCTACGGCATCGTGGAAGCCCGCTATCTGCTGGTCTTGAGCAAGGACTTTCGCGGCAACAACACCTCGGTCGTGTGCGGCACAGCGGCGCAAATCGGCATGATTCAAAACGGCGGCGCCGACCTGTCCGAAGCCATGTCCTGCTATGAGCGCGGCTACCACAACAGCCGGGGCTCACAGTTGCTGCAAGTCGAAGCGAAGATCCCGCTCAACAGCAACACGAAGCTGTTCACACACGTGGGCTACACGGCGGTGCGCAACTTCTCCTTCCTCAACACGGTGGACTACAAACTCGGCCTGATCCACACTCGCTGGGGCTTCGACTTCGAGGCGGACATCGTGGGTGGCTCGATGCGCAACAGCTACTACGGCAACACGGCCACCACCGACGGCACATCGGTCAAGCGCATCGACAAGCCTGCGCTGATGGCCAGCATCGCCAAACGCTTCTGATCGACGCGACGGTCACAGCCCACCACCAGGAGCCCGACATGCACACACCACGCCGACTCTCCATGCTGGCCGCCACGGCCGCCACCGCATGGGCGCTCATGCCCCACCAGGGGGCCCAGGCAGCCACCGCTCAGCCCTATCAACTGGGCGTGGGCATGAGCGACATCACCGGGGAAGCGGCCGAGGTCGGCATGATGGGCTATGCCGAGCTGACGCAAAAGACAGCGGGCATCCACCAGCGCCTGCGTGCCCGCGCCTTCATCGTGCAGGATGCGGCCACGCAGAAGTCTGCCGTCATCGTCATCACGGACACAGGCCTGGTCACACAGGCCATCCACCAGGCCGTGCTCAAGCGGCTGGCCGCGAAGTACGGCACGCTGTACAACGCACAGAACGTGCTGATCAGCGCCACCCACACGCATGCCGGCCCGGGTGGCTATTCGCACTACGCGCTCTACAACATCACCATCCTGGGCTTCCAGCAAAAGACCTTCAACGCCATCGTGGACGGCATCGTGGAGGCCATTGACCAGGCCCACCAGCGCAAGGCCCCTGGCGACATCCTGCTCAACCAGGGCGAGTTGACCAATGCCAGCCGCAACC
The DNA here is from genome assembly GCF_036279675.1 of Aquabacterium sp. Classification (GTDB taxonomy): domain Bacteria; phylum Pseudomonadota; class Gammaproteobacteria; order Burkholderiales; family Burkholderiaceae_C; genus Aquabacterium. Next base: position 10,036 of record NZ_DASUIS010000120.1, read on the forward strand.
GATCCGCACCAGCCTTCCGCCTCAATGCCGCCGCAGACCGCGCCGCCTTCCCGCTGGAGATCGACCCGCTCATGAGCGTGCTGACCTTCCGCCAGGGTGGCAAGGCCGTGGGCGCGCTCAGCCTGTTCCCCACGCATGGCACGAGCATGACGAACCAGAACAAGCTCATCAGCGGTGACAACAAGGGCTATGCCGCCTACCACTGGGAGCACGATCAGGCCGGCGTGCGCTACCGCAGTGACAAGGCGCCCTTCGTGGCCGCCTTCGGCCAGACCAACCCGGGTGACATGTCACCCAACCTGAACCTCAAGCCAGGCAGCGGCCCCACGGAAGACGAGTTCGAAAACACCCGCATCATCGGCCAGCGTCAGGCGGACAAGGCGTTGAGCCTGTCGGCGCAATCCACCACCTTGTTGCAAGGTGCGGTGGACTACCGCATGCGCTATGTGGACATGAGTCAGGTCACCGTGTCCGGCGCGTACACGCCTGATGGCAAGGCGCACACCACCTGCCCCGCCGCGCTGGGCACCAGCTTTGCCGCAGGCAGTGAAGAAGATGGGCCCGGCCCCGGCATTGCGAAGGAGGGGCAATCCAACCCCTTCCTCGCAGCGGTAGGCGGCCTCGTGTTCTGGCCTTCTGAAACGCTGCGCCAATGCCATGGGGTCAAGGAAGTGGTGATTCCCGTGGGCGACATGAAGCCCTATCCATGGGCACCGGAGGTCCTGCCCTTGCAACTCCTGCGCGTGGGGCAACTCTACCTGGCCACACTGCCGGGTGAACCCACCATCATGTCCGGCTACCGCATCCGCCGTCAGCTGGCCCGTACGCTGGGCGTGGACATCAAGCAGGTGCTGGTATTGGGCTACACCAACGCCTACACCGAGTACATCACCACGCCTGAGGAATACAGCCTTCAGGACTACGAAGGTGGCAGCACCCTGTTTGGCCCCTACACCCAACCCGCGTATCAACAGGAGCTCGACAAACTGGCGCAAGACATGGTCAGCGGTGCACCCACCATCAACAAGCTGCAACCCCGTGACCTGAGCAACAGCCAGCTCAACTTCCAGACCGGCGTGGTGATGGACCTGCCCGCCTTCGGCAAGCGCTTCGGCAGTGTGCTCAAGGATGCATCGGGCAGCTACAAGGTGGGCGACACCGTGAGCGTGCGTTTCCAGACTGGTCATCCCAAGAACAACCTGCGTCGCCATGGCAGCTTCCTGGAAGTGCAACGCCAGGTGAATGGCAACTGGGTGGCCGTGGCCGATGATGGCGACTGGTCCACCCGCTACCGCTGGACGCGCACCTTTGGCGCCGAGTCGGCCGCAGACATCAGCTGGACCATTCCCGCAGATACGCCGGCCGGCAGCTACCGCATCGTGCACTACGGCGATGCCAGGAACCTGATCGGCACGGTCACCGCGTTCACCGGCACATCCGGTGTCTTCCAGGTTCTGGCCAACTGATGTGAACAAGCAAGGCGCACGATCACAACCACAAGGTGACGGTCGTGCCCTTGCCCAGTTCACTGCGCACCTGCATGCGCCCGCCCATCAGCTCCATCAGTTCCTTGACAATGCTGACCCCCAGGCCGGTACCAGGAATGTTGCCCGACTTGTCGGCGCGGAAGAAGCGCTCGCCCAATCTGGCCACGTGCTCGGCTGACAGGCCCAGCCCCTGGTCTTCGATCTCGACGGCAAAGCGGTGGCGCCCCTGCTCGGCATCGGCCACCAGATAGCGCACATACACGGGCCCACCATCCGGCGAATACTTGTAGGCATTGGACAGGATGTTGAGCACCGCCTGCTGCATCTTGTGCTCGTCCACATGCACCGGCATGGGCAACAGGGGCTCGTCCACCAAAGGCGCATCGCGCCCAGCCGGCGCCTTGAAATCGGCGATCACGGCGTTGACGACATCAGCCAGATCCACCGTCTCCAGCTTGAAGTCCTGACCACGACGGGCTTCGATGCGCGCCAGATCCAGCAACTCGTTGAGGATGGCCGCCATGGACTGGCTCTGGCGGTACACGCTGTTGAGCATATCCTTGCGCGCCGACTCTTTCAGATCACGTGTCAGCATCAGCTCGGTGAAGCCCAGGATGCTGACCATGGGTGTGCGCAACTCGTGCGCCGCCATGGACAGGAACTCCGACTTCATCTGATCCAGCGTGTGCTGCTTGGTCACATCGCACACATACAGCACCCGGCTGACGGCGACCGATTCACTGCGCTGCCCGCTGAGCGACAGCACCAAACGCTGCGGTGAGGACACCACCAACAACTGCTCCTTGGCCGCAGCGGTTTGCCCGGGCTCCTTGAAGCAGGCGTCCAGGCCCTCATAGGTCGATCCATCCAGGGCCAGCGATGTCAGGCGCGCGTCCAGCTGTGCCGCCTCCAGCCCGATCACCTGGCTGGGCTTGAGCCCCGTCAGGTTCATGAAGGCCTGATTGGCAAACAACACCTGCCCCTCCTTGCCAAAGGTGACAAGGCCATCCGCGCTGAGTGCAAAGATGGCACTCAACTGGTCGTTCTGCTCGGCCAACTGGCGTTCATGCGCCTTCTGCTGCCGCAGACCGTCTTCGATCAGCATCATCTGCTGGCGCAGCAACATGGATGCCTCGTTCAAGGACGCGCCCAACTCGACCACTTCCACCGGACCGGGGCTGATGTCCATCTGCCGGCCTTCCGCATTGACCAGTTCGGTGGCAAAGCGCCGCGCTTCATTGAGCGACTGCAGGGGCTTGCGCAGAAACAAGGCCAACAAAGTGGCACACAAGGTCACGGCCATCACGGCCACCACCAGGGTATTGCGCCAGATGCGTTTGCGCAAGTCGGCCAGGGCGTCAGCCCGGTAGTCCAGGTGAACCCAGCCGATGACCTGGTGCGTCTGGATCGGATACCAGACCGAGATCTCGCCACGCGCCTCGTCGGTCACCATGGACGTATCGGCGCGGGTCGGTACAGCCGCGACTTGCGAAGGAGGGTCGAACACAAGACGAGGTGCTTGGGCGCGCCCTCTCTCCACGTGGCTGAGCGTCTGCCCCGAGGCATTGAACACGCGCAGGCGCCGTATCTCATCGAAGTCTGCCGAGCGCAGCACGAGCTCTTCGAGCTGATCCAGGCTGTCGGTCAGGATGAGGTTGCCGCTGGCAATCGCCACATTGCGCGCCATGGACTGCGCCTGCCCTTCATGCCCTCGCAATGCAATCGAGGCTTGCTCGGAAGCGGTATAGCCACCGAGCAGCCCCAAGGCCAGCACCAGGGCCATGGACACCATCAGCACCAGTTGATGATGCAGGCGCCTGGGCCACAGCCAGCGCTTGATCACATCGGTGAGGCGTGAGGTGTCCATCATGGGCTCGCGTCAGGTGCTATTCCAGATAGCGTTCCAGGCGGTACTTCTCCAGCACCTGGTAGTCGCGCACATGGTCGGCCGCAACGGGGTTGCTCATGGGCACGTCCTTGAACACGGCACTCATCTCGGGGTCACTGGCCAGCTTCAGCATCGCGGCCTTCACCGCCTGCTGCACCTTCACCGGCACACGAGGATGCGCACTCATAGGATGGGGGGCAGCACCGGGTGTCTCCATCAGGACACGCAACATGGCGCGCACTTCCGGAGGCTCCTTGTCCAGGGTGGCCCGCAAGCCGCCAGAAGCGGCCGTCTTGCCGACAATGGTCTGCCTGTACGCATTGGTGTGCGTCTTGGCGTACATCGGTGTGATGTTGACCTTGTCGAGCTCCGCCAGCTGCGCGCGGATCATCAGTGAAGCACCAAAGGCGTTGGGCGCCGGAAAGGCCAGGGTCTTGCCTTCCAGCTCCTTGACGGACTTGATCGGGTCATCCTGACGAACCACCAGCAGGCCCGTCAGCAGCTTGCTGTCACGCACCAGGGGTACATAGCCTTGCGCCTTGTAGGCCATCACCTGGTGATAAGGATTCATGTAGGCAAAGTCGGGCTTGCCTGTCATCACCTCATCTTCAAAGGCGGGGATGTCCTTCGCAACTTTGAGCGTGAGCGTCACACCGGCTTCCTGGCCCACACGCTCCAGAATGGGCACCCACACGCGGCTGATCTCCACAGCCTGGAACTGGGGGACGACTGCCACTGAATAAACGGGCCTTGCAGCGGTGTCCGCCCATGCTTGCGGCGCAATGGCAGCACAGACGGCGAACATGGCCAGCACGCCCCAAACGTGGCGGCGGCTCATTCGACGTAGCTTGACGTGCAACATGTGTCCTCCTCGGACTTCACCTTGAATCGATTGTCGGCAGATCCGAGGTTCAGCAGGAGGGCGCGTCACCCCACGCGGCTCGCGGGAATGCCCACTATTGCGCGTTCTTTCAGATTGACTGAAACGCCAAGGGTTTCAAAGGCAGGGGAGCCTCAGCGCGTCGCCACCACGGCATCGCCATCGCGGGTCGCCGCCCCCGCCCGCACCAGCTCCTGCGCCATGAAGGCCGCCATCGCTTCGGGGTCATGCGGATAGTGCGCCTGCATGGCGACATTGCCTTCGATGCTCGCACGCACCATGTCGGTCAGGTCGGCCAAGGTCAGCCGCCGCGCTTCCAGCAGCTTGAAGGCCAGCAGCACCTTGAGGGCGTTGTCCGAATTGCGGCGCGGCTCGGCCATGAACCAGTCGATGCGTGAATGCGCCGCCTGCAGGCTGGCCGCCACATCGGTGAACGGCGCACCATGGCCCGGGATCACCAGCCGCGGCTTCAAGGTACCGATCAGATCGAGCGTGGCCTTTTGCTGCGCAAAGCCAGGGATGCCCGCCAGCTCGGGAAAGATCACGCCAAAGCCCTTCTGCCACAGCGCATCGGCCGACAACAGGATGCCCAGGCGCTCGGACCACAGCATGACCATGGCGTGGTCGTGCCCGGCGGCAGGCAGCACGGTCCAGTCCTCGCCACCCAGGTGCAAGGTCTCGTGCGGGTGGATCAGGCGGTCGTAGCTGAAACGGGGGCACTGCTGGCTGGTGCGGCGGTAGCTGAGACGTTCTTCGTCCCAGCTGTCCACCAGTTCGGCTTCGCCAGGCGGGATCCAGACCTCGCAGCCATGCAGCACTTTGAGTTGCGCATTGCCGCCGGCATGATCCGAATGAATGTGGGTGTTGACGATGCGCACCAGGGGCCTGCCTTCACGCGCTTCGTCGATCAGGCGGATGGTGTCGTCGATGTGGGTGACATAGCCTGTGTCCACGACGGAAGCCCCGTCATCGTCCAGAAAGACGATGTTGTTGGACGAGAGCCACCCGCGCTCCAGAACGCGGATGCTGTCAGGCAAGGTCATGCAGTGTCACCCCGCACCCGGTACAACGGTGCGCGGAGCGATCATAGGGCAGGGCGAACGCCCTTGCCCTCGTGAGGTCAGGAATGGTGCCTGGCGCGACCGCCACGTACCTTGGCAGCGGTCATGCAGGGCACGGGCACATGGGCCTCAGGTTGCGCATGCAAACGCTCCCAGTAATCCACGGCCTTGGCCACCCATTCGCAGTATTCCGGATCTTCAGGCGCGTAATAGGGGATGCCGCGCGCGGTAAAGGCCTCCAGCTCGTCGGCAACCGGGTTGGCGCGGGATTCTTCCAGCTCCAGCTCCAGGGCGTGCATGGCGTGAACGCGCTCAATGGCACGGGGGGCCATCAGTTGTTCGCGCAGGGCTTGGGCAGTGGTTTTTTGACCCATGGTCAGACTCTCCGGTGAATGCAATGGCTATATCGACATCGGCCACTACCCGGACAGCTTGAGCCCCCACCAGCGCTTGAAAACCCGAAACAAAGCCCGGAGCGTGCGCCAGTTCACGAACGGTTACGGGAAGGCCGGGATTGGTTACAGCAGGTTGCACATACACCCCAAGGGGGTGGACGTCGCCAGGGGTGTTCAACCTGAAAATCGCCGCTCAGATCTGAACAAACACGAAACACAGCAGGGAGCCCGACACATGGGGCTGGAATCTTCCTTTTTGCAAGGCGGGCTCGATGGCGCTCGCTCCGCCGTGGGCTCACGCCTCCAATCGGCCGTGCACGACACATTCGGCGGCTTGCTCGATGGCGCACTGGCGGCCATCCTCGGCCAGTGGGGCAGCGAGACACGCCTCTACACCCTGAGCGCCCCCAGCAGCGAGCGCAGCCTGCCGGCTGACCTGATGGTTGAAAGCTTTGCGTTGCACGAGGCGGTGTCCGAGCCGTTTTCGCTCTACATCAACGCCCTGGTGCTCAACAGCCACGTCGAACTCAAGCAGCTCTACGCCCGCCCCCTCACCCTGCAGACCACCCTGGCCGACGGCAGCCGCGCCCGACGCAGCGGCTACGTCACCGAAGCCCGCTCGCTCGAAGCCGATGGCGGCTTTGCCCGCAAAGGCTTGCTGGTGCAACCCTGGATCGCGCTGCTGGGCCACACGCTCAACAGCCGCGTCTGGCAGGACAAGTCCGTCATCGAGATCGTGGAAGACGTCTTCGCCGACCACGACACCATCGCCGCCTGGAAATGGGACGATGACGTCGAACGTGATGTGGCTGAAGGCCTGTTTGCCCGCAATGCAGGCCGCCGCGCCTGTTGCGTGCAATACCGCGAAAGCGATCTGGCCTTCGTGCAACGCCTGCTGGCCGAAGAAGGCATCTGCTGGCGCGTGGAGGAAGACGAAGCTGCACCGGGCGGCCACACCCTCGTCTTCTTCACCAACAGCGCCCGGCAGCCGCAAGACGCCATCAGCGCCAGCAGCCTGGGTGGCGCCGGCATCCGCTTCCACCGCAGCAGCAGCCAGGAAGCACAAGACAGCATCCAGGCCCTGGGCAGCATGCGCCAGCTCGGCCCCACGGCCACCATCGTTCAAGGCTGGGATTACAAAGCCAACGCCGCCATCACGGCCGATGCCCCCACCGCCCACGACTGGGGTGGCAGCGAAGCCACCAGCCTGCAAAGCTGGCTCACCAGCTACGACCCCACCGGCGACTTCCTCTTCGGCAACCAGGCCGAAGCCCAATTTGCCGCCACCCGCCTCCAAGAAGCCCACGAGGCCCGCTACAAGACCTGGCTGGGCCGTGGCACCGTGCGCACCTTGCGTGCCGGCACCTGGTTTGCGGTCACCCAATCGACGCTGGATCCGCTTTCGGCCTTCGGCCTGGGCGATGAAGACAAGCAGTTCTTCGTCACCCGCTGCGATGTGGTCGGCATCAACAACCTGCCCAAGGACCTGAGCGACCGCATCGCCAAAACGCTGGGCGAAGCCGATCTGCCGGCGCTGGGCGACGCTACCGGTGGCCGCGACCACATCCCCGTTGACCACGCCACCCTGCACGCCCAGGCCGGCCAAAGCGGCTTTGCCTGCCAGTTCCAGGCCTTGCGCCGCAACGTGCCCTGGCGTGCCGTGCTGATGGACGACACCGGCCTGCGCCCGCGCCCCAGGCCGACCGCCCTGGGCCCGCAAACCGCCATCGTGGTGGGCCCGGATGGCAGCGTCAACGCCAGCGGGGCCGACGAGCTCTACACCGACCAGCTCGGCCGCGTGAAGGTCAAGTTCCACTGGCAGGCCAACGCCTTTGCGCCCCAGCGTGCCAACATTGACCATAGCTGCTGGCTGCGCGTCATGCAGCGCCTGGCCGGCCCTGGCATGGGCCACCAGTTCATCCCCCGTATCGGGCAGGAAGTACTGGTTGGCTTCCTGGGCAACGACATCGACCGCCCCTTCGTGATGGCGGCGCTCTACAACGGCCGCGGCGAATCTGGCGTGCCCCGCACACCTGGTGGCCAGGCCGCCGAGGCCGACACCGCCGCCCTGGCCGAATCCACCGACCACCGCCCCAGCAGCCAGATGAACCTGGTGGGCGCAGGCTCGGGCGGCAACAGCCCGGCCTGGCACGGTGCGGCACCCAACGCCGCCACCGAAGGCAGTTCGGGCCAGAACAACGCAGCGGCACTCAGCGGCGTCAAGAGCAAGGAATTCGGCGGCAGCGGCTACAACCAGCTCGTGTTCGACGATACCCCTGGCCAGTTGCGCACGCAGTTGCACAGCACCCAGAGCCAGACCTGGCTGCAAATGGGCCACCTGCTGCACCAGGCCGACAACCACCGCGGATCTTTCCGGGGCCAGGGCTTCGAGCTGCGCACCGACGCCTGGGGCGGCCTGCGTGCCGCACGCGGCGTGATGCTCAGCACCTTTGGTTTAGGCAACGGCCTGGGCCAGACCAACACCCCAGCTGGTGACAATGCCCCTGGCATGGCCCTGGCCAAACAGGCACAGCAACTGGCCAGCACCTTCCACCAGGCTGCCGGTACCCACCAGACCGTAGGCCTGGCCACGGCAGCAGGCAGCCTGGGTGGCAACAAGAGCACCCTTGATGACAAGGCCGCGCCTGCTGCAGCGCTCACCAGAAGCCTGAGCGGCATGGTCAGCACCAGCAGCCTACCCAACGCCCAAGCCGACGCTGCTGACAAAGCCACCGGCACCGGCCAGAGCAAGGTGCCCCACATGGCCGACCCCAACATCGCCCTGGTGGGCAAAGCCGGCATTGGCCTGACGGCAGGCCAGGACCTGCACCTGAGCGCACAAGACACCACCCAGATCGCCAGCGGGCAGGACACGCACTTCGCCGTGGGCGGCCAGGCGCGCATCCACACCGGGCAGGCCATTGGCTTGTTGGCGGGTGCCATTCAGCCGGGCTCGGAAGCCGCAGGCAAAGGCCTGACCGTGATCGCCGCACAAGGGCCGATCGACATGCAGGCTCAGGCTGGCCCGGCGCAGATCGCGGCCAAGCAGGAGCTGCAGTTGAAGACGGCGAGTGGGGTGGT
>NZ_DASUIS010000121.1:0-16898 GCF_036279675.1 Aquabacterium sp.
AGCGTCGATCTGGTCGTAGGCCTTGGCTTCGCCGCCAAACTTCTTCGACAGAACGGTAGCGATAGCAGCCGTCAGGGTGGTCTTGCCGTGGTCAACGTGACCGATGGTGCCCACGTTCACGTGCGGCTTGGTCCGTTCGAATTTACCTTTTGCCATTTGTTTCTCCAACAAAGAACAGTTGCCCGTGTTCGTTTAAGGTCTCCAACACTGGCTTGCCACGGGCAGCAGCCAACCCACGCAGGGTGTCAAAGACCGGCTTTGATTTGTTCCTCACGAAGAGGAAGGGCCCGCAGTGTACACCGCGAGCCCTGACGCGGCTCAATTACTTGGCACGCGCGGTGATGATGGCGTCAGCCACGTTCTTCGGTGCTTCAGAGTAGTGCTTGAACTCCATGGAGTACGTGGCACGACCTTGCGTTGCCGAACGCAGGCTGGTGGAGTAGCCGAACATTTCAGACAGAGGAACTTCTGCCTTGATGATCTTGCCGCCACCGACCATGTCGTCCATACCTTGAACCATGCCGCGACGCGAGGACAGGTCGCCCATCACGGTACCAGCGTAGTCTTCAGGCGTTTCGACTTCCACGGCCATCATGGGCTCGAGGATCACGGGGTTGGCCTTGCGGCAACCGTCCTTGAAACCCATCGAAGCAGCCATCTTGAACGCGTTTTCGTTCGAGTCCACATCGTGGTACGAACCGAAGGTCAGGGTGACCTTGACGTCCACAACGGGGTAGCCAGCCAGCACGCCGGAGGTCAGGGTGTCGATCACGCCCTTTTCCACCGCAGGGATGTATTCGCGAGGAACCACACCGCCCTTGATGGCATCGACGAATTCGAAGCCCTTACCGGGTTCTTGAGGCTCGACGGTCAGCACAACGTGACCGTACTGACCCTTACCACCGGACTGACGCACGAACTTGCCTTCGACGTCGGTGACCTTCTTGCGGATGGTTTCGCGGTAAGCCACTTGAGGCTTGCCCACGTTGGCTTCCACGCCGAATTCGCGCTTCATGCGGTCGACGATGATTTCCAGGTGCAGCTCGCCCATACCGGCGATGATGGTCTGCCCCGATTCTTCGTCGGTCTTGACGCGGAAGGAAGGATCTTCTGCAGCCAGACGTTGCAGGGCGATACCCATCTTTTCCTGGTCAGCCTTGGTCTTGGGTTCCACGGCCTGTGCGATCACAGGCTCAGGGAAGACCATCTTTTCCAGGGTGATGATGGCGTCCGGATCACACAGCGTTTCGCCGGTAGTCACGTCCTTCAGGCCCACGCAAGCAGCGATGTCACCGGCCAGAATTTCCTTGATTTCTTCACGCTCGTTGGCGTGCATCTGCAGGATACGGCCGATACGTTCCTTCTTGCCCTTGATCGGGTTGTAGACGGAGTCGCCGGAGTTCAGCACGCCCGAGTACACGCGAACGAAGGTCAGCTGACCGACGTACGGGTCGGTCATCAGCTTGAAAGCCAGCGCAGAGAACTTCTCGGCGTCGTCGGCCTTGCGGCTGGTGGGCTGGTCGTCTTCGTCCGTACCTTCGACAGGAGGAATGTCCACTGGCGAGGGCAGGTAGTCGATCACGGCGTCGAGCATGCGCTGCACGCCCTTGTTCTTGAAGGCGGTGCCACACAGCATCGGCTGGATTTCGCAGGCGATGGTACGGGTACGCAGAGCCAGCTTGATCTCGTCTTCGGACAAGTCACCTTCTTCCAGGTACTTGTTCATCAGCTCTTCGTTGGCTTCAGCAGCAGCTTCAACCATGCTTTCACGCCACTTCTGGGCGTCAGCCTTGAGCTCTTCAGGGATCTCGCGGTAGTCGAACTTCATGCCCTGGGAAGCTTCGTCCCAGTAGATGGCCTTCATCTTCAGCAGATCGACCACGCCCTGGAAGTTGTCTTCAGCGCCGATAGGGATCACCACGGGCACAGGGTTGGCCTTCAGACGCAGCTTGAGCTGGTCATAGACCTTGAAGAAGTTGGCGCCGGTACGGTCCATCTTGTTGACGAAGGACAGACGGGGCACGCCGTACTTGTTAGCCTGACGCCACACGGTTTCAGACTGAGGCTGCACGCCGCCCACGGCGCAGTACACCATGCAGGCACCGTCGAGCACGCGCATCGAGCGTTCAACTTCAATGGTGAAGTCAACGTGGCCCGGGGTGTCGATGATGTTGAAACGGTGCTCGGGGTAGGACATGTCCATACCCTTCCAGAAGCAGGTCGTGGCAGCCGACGTGATCGTGATGCCGCGCTCTTGTTCCTGCTCCATCCAGTCCATGGTGGCAGCGCCTTCGTGCACTTCACCGATCTTGTGGTTCACACCGGTGTAGAACAGGATGCGTTCGGTCGTGGTGGTCTTGCCGGCGTCGATGTGAGCCGAGATACCAATGTTGCGGTAACGCTCAATCGGGGTCTTGCGGGACATGGTGTCACTCCAGATTTGACAAAGCGCCGGCCGTGTCTGTCGAACACAGAATCACGAGCCGGGCGCCTTTTTTGCAGCCCGAAGGCTGCAGGTGGTGATTAAGACGCGAGTCTTAGAAACGGAAGTGCGAGAAGGCCTTGTTGGCTTCAGCCATACGGTGGACTTCGTCACGCTTCTTCATCGCGCCGCCGCGGCCTTCAGCGGCTTCCAGCAGTTCGTTGGCCAGACGTTGGGCCATCGACTTCTCGGAACGCTTGCGCGACGATTCCTTCAACCAACGCATGGCCAGAGCCATACGACGAGCAGGGCGAACTTCAACGGGAACCTGGTAGTTCGCACCACCCACGCGGCGGGATTTCACTTCCACCACGGGCTTGATGTTGTTCAAAGCGACGTTAAAGATTTCCAGCGGATCCTTGCCGGCCTTCTTTTCGACTTGTTCGAGGGCACCGTAGATGATGCGCTCGGCCACAGCCTTCTTGCCGGATTCCATGATCACGTTCATGAACTTGGAGAGGTCCACAGATCCGAACTTGGGATCTGGGAGGATTTCACGCTTGGGTACTTCGCGACGACGAGGCATTTCGTTTCCTTTCAATGCTTCAGTTGATGCTGACTTTCGCCTGCATCTGGAGCGCCATCAAAAAATGAGGCTGAACACTCCACTTACTCGGTTCATGCCGGACAACCCGGACACAACCGCCACCTCGGCCTTCTCGACAAACAGCTTGCACAAACTTGGTGACGCGCTGATGAAGAGGACCGACAACTTTCTCAACAGGCTGATTAGGCCTTCTTCGGGCGCTTGGCGCCGTACTTGGAGCGGGACTGCTTGCGGTCCTTGACGCCTTGCAGGTCAAGGGAGCCACGCACGATGTGGTAACGCACACCAGGCAAGTCCTTCACACGACCGCCGCGAACCAGCACGACGCTGTGTTCCTGCAGGTTGTGGCCTTCACCGCCGATGTAGGAAATCACCTCGAAACCGTTGGTCAGGCGCACCTTGGCAACCTTACGCAGAGCGGAGTTAGGCTTCTTGGGAGTCGTGGTGTACACGCGGGTGCACACACCACGGCGCTGCGGGCAGTTCTGCATCGCAGGCGACTTGGATTTCGTGACCTCGACCTGACGGCCATGGCGCACGAGCTGATTGATCGTTGGCATTTAGTTGGTTCCCGTTGAAAAAACACTTGAAAATCAAGCACTTGGAAGGCGTTTGAACGAACACCCCACCACGCTTGAGACAAGCACAAAACGGCCAGCACCCTCTTCCGTTTCGAAAAATCTCGAAAAACGAAAGGCCAGGCGAAGGCCGAAAAGCTTTCCATTGTATCCCCAGGCAGGCTTTGGACGCAAGATCCCCCAGCCAAAGGGGTAAAGCGTGTCAATTGTCACAGATTTCCGAAATTCACCCCCGCATCAATGGGGATGCCAGACCTAACCATTACTGGTTAAAGTCAAACCCTGATGCAGGGACAAGGAGAACCTGCGTTCCCCACTACAGGAGAGAGCATGTCTCTGAGCCAAAAAGCGAAATGGTTGTCCCTGGTTGTGCTGGCCCCTCTGGCCGCACACGCCACCGTTCCCAACAGCACCTTCCAGTTTTATTTCGAAGGCCCGATCTTTGACGAAGTCGTCAAGGCACCTTATTTCACAAACGGCAGCCTGGGCGTGACCGTGCGTGCGTTCACCGCAGACGGCAAGCAGGCAGACGTTGACCGTCGCTGGGACGGCCTGGGCGTGACCACCGGCCTGCTGGATCCAGGTGAAATGAACAGCGGCCTGTTCAGCAGCACGGGCGACTACCTGACGCTGACCTTCAACCAGCAGGTCAAGCTCGACAGCCTGCGTTTCTCCTGGTGGGAAAACGGTGCGGTCATCCCCTTCATTGGCCAGCTCGACTCGCTCGATCACGCCACCGTGAAGTACGGCAACACCACCGTGAACCTGGCCAACAACAACGACAACGGTCTGATCCTCAAGACCTTCTCGTTGCCCAACGCCATCGGCACCACCTTCACCATTCAGGCCACCGGCAACCTGTCGGCCTTCCGCCTGGCCGGCATCAATGCCACGGCCGTGGTGCCGGAACCCGCCACCTACGCACTGATGGGCCTGGGTCTGGTCGGCATCGGCTTGACGGCTCGCCGCCGCAAGGCCTGATCCGCACAACGCTTTCTGCTCCTATGTTCTGGCCGCCTTGTGCGGCCATTTTTTTTGCCCGCCCCGGGTAACCGGCAAAGTGAACATGCAAAACAAGAACGGCTCGGTCTGATCAGGACCGAGCCGTTCTTGTTCTGAAGCCCCGCTCACCGAGCGGGATACATGCCATCAATGTGATCAGTCACGCTTGCCCAGCAGGGTTGCCACGGCGGTGCCAATGCGCAGGCCGACGGAGGTGGTGGCCGCCACGGTCAGGACCATGCCCAGGCCGATCAGCCAGTCAGAGGCGCCATGCGCGGTCAGCGCTTCGCTGACGGTGCCCACGGCCAGAGGCAGACCGGCGAGGAAACCGACGATCACGCCGACCTTTTCCACTTCCAGTTGCTTGTGCGCCAGATCAGCCGGTGTCTGGTGCGAAACGCGATGCAGCTTGATACCTGTCTGAGCCATGGTGAACTCCTTGGATTCGATGAAACGAAGTCTAAGGGAAAACACGCAGTAGTGGGTAAAAACCCTAGGTAACAAGATGCAATTTTTCGGACTTATTGCGCAGTGTTGTTAAACGTCACGCCAACGGCGCCAGCAAGGCGTCCAGGTCAGCCTGGCTGAACTTGATGCTCTGGGCACCGTCCTGGCCCAGTACGCCCTCGGCCAGGGCCGCCTTGCGCGCCTGCAAGGCCTGAATGCGCTCTTCGATGCTGCCAGCGACCACCAACTTGTAAACCGTGACCGGCTGATCCTGGCCGATGCGGTGGGCGCGATCGGTCGCCTGCTGCTCGACGGCGGGGTTCCACCACGGGTCCACGTGGATGACGGTGTCTGCCGCCGTCAGGTTGAGCCCCACGCCGCCAGCCTTGAGCGTCACCAGCATGAGGGGCACCTGCTTGTCCTGAAACTGGCGCACGGTTTCTGCGCGCTGGGTGGGCGGGGTGTCGCCGGTCAGGGTCACGAAAGGCAGGGCCAGTTCGACCAGTTCGTCGGCGATCAGCCCGAGCATCTCGGAGAACTGAGAAAACACCAGCACGCGGCGCCCCTCCTCGAGCAGCGCCGGCAGGGTGTCGCGCAACCACGCCAGCTTGGCGCGCTCCATCCCTCTGGGCATCTTGCGGCCCTTGACCAGCCAGGGATCGCAGCAGACCTGACGCAGTTTGAGCAAGGCATCCAGCACCGCGATCTGCGCGCCTTCAAAGCCTTGCTTGTTCAAGGCCTTGCGCACCATCTCGTCGGCCGCCACGCGCACGCTTTCGTACAGGGCCTTCTGCTGCCCTTCGAGCTGGAGCTGCTGCACCACCTCGGTCTTGGCTGGCAGCTCGGCCAGCACATCGGCCTTGCGCCGGCGCAGGATGAAGGGCCGCACGCGCTGGGCCAGCAGTTGTGCGCGCAAGGTTTCGCCGTTTTGCTCGATGGGGTCGCGCCACTGGCGCTGGAAGCTGCGCATGTCACCCAGGAAGCCGGGCATCAGAAAGTCGAACTGGGCCCACAGCTCGCCCAGGTGGTTTTCCAGCGGGGTGCCGGTCAGGCACAAGCGGTGACGCGACTGCAGCCGGCGAATGGCCGTAGCACTCTTGCTGGCGGCGTTCTTCACGGTCTGGGCTTCGTCCAGGATGACGATGTGGAAGAAGTGTTCGGCAAGTTGCTCGATGTCTCGCCACACGAGTGGATACGTGGTGAGCACCACATCGTGCGCGGGGACCTGGGCCATGAGGCCCGCGCGCTCGGGGCCCTGGAGCACCAGCACGCGCAGCGAGGGTGCCATGCGCCTGGCCTCAGCCTGCCAGTTGAACACCAGGGAGGTGGGCATGACGATGAGCGCGGGCAAGTCCAGCCGCCCTGCTTGTTGCTCGATGAGCAGGTGGGTCAAGGCTTGCGCGGTCTTGCCCAGGCCCATGTCGTCGGCCAGGATGCCGGCCAGGCGCTGCTCGCGAAGGTACTGCAACCAGGCCACGCCTTGCTGCTGATAAGGGCGCAGGGTCACGCCCAGGCCTGAAGGGGCAGGCACGGGCTGCGGCGTGCCGGCGGCACGCAGTCTTCTGGTGAGCTCGTGCAAGCCTGCGTCGCCCTGCAACTGCCAGGCGCCATGCCGACCGGCGCGCGCGGCCTGCGTATCGAACAACTGCTCGCGCAGGCGGTCCACACGCACGGCATCCCACTGCTGCAGTTTGATCGGCCCTTCGCGGCGCCGAGGGTCCATCAACAGATCGACCATGGCGCCCACGATGGCCTTGAGGGGGGCCGCCGGCGCTTCGATGCGCTTGCCGCCCGGGGCCTTGAGAATGACGATCGCATCGTCCGCGATGTCGGCGATGTCAGCGGCGTTGAGCCAGCGTTTGTCTCGCTTGATGAGGTCGGCGATCAAGGGGGCGAGATCCAGTTGCTGGCCATCCACCTCCACACCCAGGGTCACCAGCCAGGAACCTTCACGACGCGGTGCACCCAATGGTGTGATGGCCGCGCTGGCGGGCAGGTGCAAGGGCTCGACCAGCTCTTTGGCCTCAGGCTCGCCCGTCTCCGGGCTGATGAGCAGGCGCCAGTGAGTGACCGGCGTGCTCTGGTGGGCAAAGCCGGGCCGCACGACGATGGACCAGCCCCTGGCTTGCAACCGAGGAACCTGTTCGAGCCAGAAGTCACCGAACTGGTCCTCCTGCAGCAGCGACCACAGCGGCTCATGCGCCTGGCCTGCGGCCTGGGCCAGCTGAGGTGCACGCCATTGCAAGGCTTCATGAGGCAAGGTGCGCAAGCCCGTTTCCTGCAGCACATCAAAGGCATCGGCTTCGGCCTCGGGGTCACGCTGCAAGGCAAGCAGGCGGCCCTGAGCATCGGCCACATCGACCTGCTCGCCATGGCGGGCATACAGCACGCTGGTGGGGGCCGGCACGGCCCACCAGGCGCCGCCAGGGCCGCTGTAGGTCCAGTCGATGCGGGCCACGGTGACCTGCGGGCCTCTGGGCCCAAAGCGGCCTTGCGCCTGCATGCCCAGCAAGCCGTCACCCCGGGTGAGGGTGTGCAGCGTCATGCGGGGTCTGAAATGCCAGGCGTCGGAACAGGGAACAGTCATGGCGTGATTGTCCGATGCCTGGCGCGCCACGAAAGCACCGCCCGCATGAGGTACAAAGCAGCATGTCAGACGAATACCAGATCGAGATCCCGCCGTCCTTCACGGCGCTCCACAGCGATGCCCGCAAGCGGCTGACCATCCCCTTGCGCGAATTGCGCGACCGCTACGAGATCTGCGAAGACCTGGCACAACACCTCACGGATCATTGCCGCAGCATCCACGTGGAGATCGGCGTGGACGAGCAGGAGGTGCTGGCGCGCTGCCACAAAGGCCTGTGCTCGCCGGATGGCGTGGTCAGCGAGGCGGAGGCGACCTGGGTGGTGACCCGCCTGGCCGAGTTGCTGAGCTGGCCTCACCCCGGGCTGCCAGAGGCCGACGCATCTCGCTGAAACGGCGCGCTTACAAGCTGCAATACATCTTGCCAATCCAGGGGCCCCAACCCCGTTGGCATCGTCATGTGGGCGACCTATAGTCCGCCGGGTTTGCTATTCCCCATCACAACCCGCTGGAGGATCTCACCATGATCAAACGCCTGACCCTTGCCGCCCTGAGTGCCCTGACACTGGCCTCCGTCCCGCTTGCCGCTTCGGCACAGGATGCCGCCACGCCTGTCCTGCAGACCCGCGACAGTTATCTGATCGTCACCCGCCAGGATGCGCGCAAGTGCGCCTACCCGATGTGCGGTGGCTACTTCGTCAAATCGGTCAACCAGAAGCTGACACGCTGCGCCGATGGCACGCAACAGAAGGAATGCCATGCTGTCCAGCTCAACACCAACGCGCTGGGCTGGACGCCGGAGCAGCGGGCCGCCTTTGACGCGCAGTTTGCGCAAGGCAAGGCCCTGGTTCGTGGCGTGCTGGAGCCCGCACCTGCCGGCCTGTACACCGCCGATCAACTGACCATCACCGAAGCCTGGCAGGCCCAGGGCCCACGTGCGCCCATCGGCACCTTCTACGGTGTGAAGAGCACCGGCATCGTGTGCATCACGGCGCCTTGCCCCTCCCTGGCAGCCACGAAGCTCAACGTGATCGCGCCGGTGCTCAATCCTGATCTGGACCTGAGCCTGAGCGGGGCCAGCGACAAGCAGATCCAGGCAGCCTATGAGGCGCTGGGCAGCACCGGCATCCTGACGGCTGGCGCCATCGTGCCGGTCAAATACCCTGCACTGGAAGGCAACAAGCCGCGCGTTGGCAGCAAGCTGATCGCCAGCCAGTTCTACCTGCCTGCCAAGCCCTGATCGGGCCGCCAGGACTGATGGCAGCGTGTCACCGCCGGTCCCACCCACTCGAGGGGGGATACGGTGGCACGTATAGCGCGGTTTGCGTTGGCGCAAACACGCCCCGCACCCACTTCGTAACATCAAGTTACACCGTGTCCATCGAGAGGCGGTGGACGCCTCCACACGGTGTCGATCTTGACGAAAGTGAGTGCAGTACAAATGTCTATCCAGTCTTTCTGCTCGACGGCGCTGCTGTGCGCCTTGGTGTCCACCAGCGCCCTGGCCGCCACACAGGACATTGCCGTCACGGCGTCCGGTGACAGCGTCTATCACCACTTCTGGTGGCGTGGTGGCTATGACAACGGCTGGGACGCGTCGGCCAACCCCAACCAGGTGTCGCATGACTACGCCTGGGGCGACGGGCAGGCTTACGCCACCTCGCTGAGCTTCGACTTGGGCGGCCTGCAGGCCACGGCAGACCAGATCAGTTCGGTCACGCTCAACATCAACATCCTCAACATCTGGTCGGCCGGGCGCAGTGATGTCGGCAACCTGGACAACATCGCCACCGTGTACCTGGAAAACGGCACGGGGCTGAAGTCCTTCGATGTGACCGACTCGGTCAAATCCGCCTTGCTGGCGCACTCGCCAACGGCCAATTTCAACTTCTCGTACACCGGCTATTCCGGCTTCACTTTCGGCAGCGCGGAAGGCGGCGACCCGGCCTTCCTGCGGGTGACCAGTACCGCTGCCGTGCCTGAACCGGAGAGCTATGCCTTGCTGGTGGCCGGCCTGGGCGTGGTCGGCGCCAGCCTGGCTCGTCGGCGCCGGGGTTGATACCCCTTTGAACAAGGGGGCGCCCAGCGCTTGCACGGGCGTTTCCCTTGCTTGAGAAGACCTGCCATCTGGTCAGCCTGTGCCTTCGGCGTTAGGCTTGCAGCCTGGGCCCCAGGGCCACAGATTGACAAAAGGGAAGGTCTCACATGAACGACACACCGGATGCCTGGAACCTGCGGGACTACGCCATCGCGATGGCGCGCTACAACCGCTGGATGAACGGCAAGATCTACGAAGCCGCGGCCACACTGTCCGACGAGCAGCGCAAGGCTGATCGAGGCGCCTATTTCAAGTCGGTCCACGGCACGCTCAATCACCTGCTGCTGGGCGATCAGGCCTGGATGCAGCGCATGCACGGCCAGCCGGTCACCATGACGTCGCCATCGCAGGAATTGCACGAGGACTTCGAGGCCTTGCGCGCCGCGCGTGAAGCCATGGACCAGTCCTTGATGGACTGGGCCGTGCACCTGGAATCGGTCGAGGCTTCGCGCAGTTTCAGCTTCTTCAGCGTGGTCTACCAGAAGCAGATCACGATGCCCTATGTGGCTGCCGTGATGCAGATCTTCAATCACCAGACGCACCATCGCGGCCAGATCACCACCTTGCTGAGCCAGTTGGGCGTGGACGTGGGTGTCACGGACCTGCCGCTCATGCCCAGCTGGGCAGAGATGAGCGCGCCACGCGCAGGCTGAAGCGCGCTGGCAGCGCCTTGCCGAATGCCCTGGTGCTGTGGCGCCGCAGACACCGGCCACTGGACCTGCGTCCGATTTTGGCGCACAGTGCCAAGCACTCGGGTACGGCGTCTAGGCAGAAGTAGCTCACCACGGTGCGCACGCATGCTCCTCTTCCAATCCCTGGCTCATCCGCCACACAAGGCAGCTCGTCAGGCACTGCGCGTCAACAATCAGGTTGAAACAGAGCAACTGCAGATGGTCTGGGCGCACGCCCGCATCGGTGTGGTCGTGGCCTCGGCCTTTGCCGTCGCGCTGGCCTGGTCGCTGCGCGGGCAGGCCGCCCCGGCCATCGTCGTGGACGCGTGGCTGGCCAGCAAGCTGCTCGTGTCGGCGTTTCGCATCGTTCAGGGCAGCGTGTATGCGCACCAGCGCCAGGCTGCCGCGCACTGGGGGCTCAGCACGCTCCTGGCCCTGATGCTCGATGGTGTCATCTGGGGGGCTGCAGGCCTGTATGTGAGCGCCCTGTCGCCCCAACCTTACCCGACCTTCTTTGTGGCCGCGCTGGCCTGCATTTCCTGTGTGGCCACCTTCGGGCTTCAGGTCAGCGCCCGCTTCACGGCCGCATACGCAGCCCCCATCCTGGCACCCACGGCACTGGGCATGATGCTGCGCGGTGACACCCTCAGCGAGCTCGGCGGCCTCGGGCTGTGGCTGCTGCTGGGATTGCAGATCGCCACGGCCATGCGCAGCGAGCGTGGGGTGGTGGACGGCATCCAGTTGCGCCTGCATGCCCAGGCCCTGGCCCACGAAAAGGAAGAAGCCCTCAAGACCGCCGTGCGTCAGAGCGCCGTGAAAACGCAGTTTCTGGCCAACATCAGCCATGAGCTGCGTACCCCCCTGCACGGCATCCTGGGCATGAGCAAGCTGCTGCACCTGGCCGAGAAGGACCCCACGGCCTTGCGCCGCATCGAACTGATTGAAGCCTCCGGCACCCATCTGCTGGCACTCATCAACGACCTGCTGGACATCTCCCGCATCGAGGCAGGTCAGTTCCTGATACGCCACGAACGGCATGACCTGTCCATGCAGATCGAGCAACTGGTGGGCATCTACACCATGCGAGCCGAGGACAAGGGGCTTGCCTTCGAGGTCCGCGGACAGCTGCCCTCGCCCTGCTGGGTCATGGGCGACCCGGCTCGCTTCCGACAGGTCCTGCACAATCTGCTGGGCAACGCCATCAAGTTCACGCAGCAGGGGCGCATCACGCTGACGATCGCGCGAGACCCCGTCAGTGGCATGGTCAGGGCGGAGGTGCATGACACCGGGTGCGGCATCCCCCCTGCCGACCTCGACAAAATCTTTGAAGCCTTCCAGCAATCCACCAGCAGCTCTGCCGATCAGGCGGCCCAAGGCGCGGGGCTGGGTCTGACCATCGCCCGCGACATCGCCCGCGCCATGAAAGGCGACATCACGGCCCGCAGCGTGGTGGGCGAAGGCACGACCATGGTCTTCACCGCCTGCCTGCCCGACGCGACCCATGGCACGGCGGAGGCGCCGCTGTCTGCCGAGGATGCCTTCCAGGGTTCACGCCACTGCCGGGTTCTGCTGGCCGAAGACAACGAGATCAACGCGCTGGTGGCGATGAATTTTCTGGAGATCATCGGTGTGGATGCGGAACGCGTGCCGCACGGTGCGGACGCGCTCAGCCGAGCCCTGCGTACGCCACATCGCCCGGACATCGTGCTGATGGACTGCCACATGCCCGTGCTCAATGGCTATGAAGCGACGCGCATGATCCGGCTCAAGGAGCGCGAGCTGGGGCTCCGACGCCTGCCCATCGTCGCCTTGACCGCCACGACAACCGATGCCGAACGCCAGGATTGCCTGGCCGCCGGCATGGACGACTTTCTCTCCAAGCCCTGCACGCTGGAAGACCTCGGGCGGGTGATCAAGCAATGGGCCGGCGAAACGCTCAAGCCACCAGGCGCTGTGTCGGCGCCGGACGAGCCACCTCGCGACGCAAGCCCGGCAGATCCTCGCACGTCTCTTCAAACATGAAGGCATGGAGCCGGTGCCCCTGGCGGCACCATTCGTCCTTGGTGGCCCGCACGTCCATCGTGAAGACAAAGTGCGGCAGGTTCCCGGCATGTGTCAACGGCACCATCTGCCCAGGCGCCAGGAAGTCCTTGAAGCCCAGATGGCGGTAGGAGCGCGACAAGGCCTCGTTGCGGGCGGCGATCACCAGCCAGTGGATGCCATGGGTTTCGCAATATTGGTAAATCGCCCTCATCAAGTGCAGCCTGACCAGGGATGAGGCGCCGGGCAGCACGGCCAGCCGCGTCACCTCGGCGCGGGATTGTGCGACCAGTTGCCGCGGCAGGATGACGCTGCGCTCGATCAACAGCGTGCCGCCCATGCCTGCGGGCTGAATGCGCACGGTGCCGATGGCCTGCCCTGTGGCCTTGTCCAGGCACAGCAGCACGACGGTGCCGGGCGCACGGTCCAGCGGATCGGCCGACATCGCGAAGTTCGCCACGGCCTGGCCCAGGTGGTGGCCATAGGCGGCCTCTCTGACGCCGCCGGCTTGTGCCAGCTCGTCATCGCTCACGGCCACCCGGACTTCCAGGTCGAGGCTCGGGGTACAGCTGCTCTTTGCTTTGGCTAAAGTGCCCATTTCGATCAGCTCCATGTGAGTCACACCATGGCACTGACGATAGAAGGGGTACTGCCTCATAAATGGGCAGATAAAACGGGTGTTTGACCCACTTTGTGAGCAGGGGTGCAAACCGTCCGGACAAGAAAAAGCGCCAGCACCCTTTCGGGTCTGGCGCTTTGCGCTTCAGTTCAGAAGCTGCGGCAGATTACTCTGCGGCACCGCCTTCGGCAGGCGCAGCCTCGTCGGCATCGTCACCATCCAGGGCAGCCAGTTCGAGCGCAGCGCGCTCCTGGGCTTCCTGCATGGCGATGGCGCGGCGTTCGCTGTCGTCCATCTCTTCCTTGGCCTTGCGAGCCTGGTGGAAGGCCATACCGGTACCAGCGGGGATCAGACGACCCACGATGACGTTTTCCTTCAAGCCACGCAGCTCGTCGCGCTTGCCCATGATGGCAGCCTCGGTCAGCACGCGGGTCGTTTCCTGGAAGGAAGCGGCCGAGATGAAGGAGTCGGTCGACAGCGAAGCCTTGGTGATACCCAGCAGCACATCGCTGTGCGTGGCGATCATCTTGCCTTCGGCGCGCATGCGGTCGTTGGTGTCCAGCAGTTCCGAACGCTCAACCTGTTCGCCCACGATGTAGTTGGTGTCACCGGCATTGGTGATCTGAACACGACGCAGCATCTGGCGAACGATCACCTGGATGTGCTTGTCGTTGATCTTCACACCTTGCAGACGGTAGACGTCCTGCACTTCGTCGACGATGTAGCGAGCCAGCTCTTCGATACCCAGCAGACGCAGGATGTCCTGCGGATCGGCCGGGCCGTCGACGATGGATTCGCCCTTGTTGACCACCTGGCCTTCGTGCACCAGGATGTTCTTTTCCTTCGGAACCAGATCTTCCCAGACCTGACCTTCGGGGTCGGTGATCTGCAGACGAACCTTGCCCTTGGTTTCCTTGCCGAAGGACACGGTACCCGTGATCTCGGCCAGCGAACCCTTGTCCTTGGGCGAACGGGCTTCGAACAGCTCGGCCACACGTGGCAGACCGCCGGTAATGTCGCGGGTCTTCTGACCTTCGATCGGGATACGGGCCAGCACTTCACCAGGCGACAGATCCTGGCCGTCGCGCACTTGAATCAGCGCGCCAACCTGGAAGCCGATGGTCACGGCGTGGTCGGTACCGGGGATCTTCACTTCGGCGCCAGAGGCGTCGAGCAGCTTCACCTGAGGACGGATGACCTTGGCAGCGCCGCGGCGCTTCGGATCGATCACGACCAGGGTCGACAGACCGGTCACTTCGTCCACCTGCTTGGCCACGGTCACGCCTTCTTCGACGTTCTCGAACTTGGCCTTACCGGCGAACTCGGTGATGATCGGACGGGTCAGCGGATCCCAGGTTGCCAGCACCAGGCCAGCCTTGATGGTCTGGTCGGCCTTGACATTGAGCTGCGCACCGTACGGCACCTTGTGACGCTCACGCTCACGGCCGTGCTGGTCGGAGATGACGATTTCGCCGGAACGCGAAATCACCACCAGATCGCCCTTGCCGTTCGTGACGTAACGCATCGTGGCATTGAAGCCGATGATGCCGTCAGACTTGGCTTCCACGCTCGAAGCGATGGCAGCACGCGAAGCGGCACCACCGATGTGGAAGGTACGCATGGTCAGCTGCGTGCCGGGTTCACCGATGGACTGCGCAGCGATCACGCCCACAGCTTCACCGGAGTTCACCAGACCACCGCGGCCCAGGTCGCGGCCATAGCACTTGGCGCACAGGCCGAAGCGTGTGGCGCAAGTCAGCGGCGTGCGGACCTTGACTTCGTCGACGCCAGCGGCTTCGAGTTCGTCCAGGGCATCTTCGTCCAGCATCTGGCCGGCCTTGATGACGACCTGTTGGGTCTCGGGGTGCAGCACGTCGATCGCGGGCACGCGGCCCAGGATGCGGTCGCGCAGCGATTCGATGACTTCACCGCCTTCAACCAGCGCACGGGTGTTGATGCCCTGGTCGGTTCCGCAATCGTCGGCCGTCACGACCAGATCTTGCGTCACGTCGACCAGACGACGTGTCAGGTAACCCGAGTTGGCCGTCTTCAACGCCGTATCCGCCAGACCCTTACGAGCACCGTGGGTGGAGATGAAGTACTGCAACACGTTCAGACCTTCACGGAAGTTGGCCGTGATGGGGGTCTCGATGATGGAGCCGTCAGGCTTGGCCATCAGGCCCCGCATACCGGCCAGCTGGCGGATCTGGGCAGCAGAACCACGGGCACCGGAGTCGGCCATCATGTAAATCGAATTGAACGATTCCTGATCGACTTCATTGCCGTTGCGGTCGATGGTCTTTTGCTTGGACAGCTGCGACATCATGACCTTGCCGACTTCGTCGCCGGTCTTGCCCCAGATGTCCACCACCTTGTTGTAGCGTTCGCCAGCGGTCACCAGACCGGAGACGTACTGCTGTTCGATTTCCTTGACTTCCTTTTCGGCGCGTTCGATCAGGCCGTACTTTTCCTTCGGAACCAACATGTCGTCGATGCCGATGGAGATACCAGCGCGGGTCGCCAGGCGGAAACCGTTTTGCAGCAGCTTGTCAGCCAGCACCACCGTTTCCTTCAGACCGCACTTGCGGAACGAAGTATTGATGAGGCGGGAGATTTCCTTCTTCTTGAGCGCCTTGTTGATGTTCGCAAAAGGCAGGCCCTTGGGCAGGATCTCGCTCAGCAAAGCGCGACCAACCGTTGTTTCCACCAGCTTGGTCTCGGGGATGAACTCGCCCGTTTCCTTGTTCTTGGTGTACTCGGTCAGACGGATGTTGATGCGGGCGGTGATTTCCACCACGCCGTTATCCAGCGCACGTTGCAGCTCGGGGATGTCGGCGAAGACCATGCCTTCACCCTTGCCGTTGATACGCTCACGAGTGGCGTAGTACAGACCCAGCACCACGTCTTGCGACGGCACGATGGAGGGTTCGCCGTTGGCAGGGAACAGCACGTTGTTGGAGGCCAGCATCAGCGTGCGGGCTTCCATTTGCGCTTCGATGGACAGGGGCACGTGAACGGCCATCTGGTCACCGTCGAAGTCGGCGTTGAAGGCCGCGCAAACGAGTGGGTGCAGCTGAATGGCCTTGCCTTCGATCAGCACGGGCTCGAAAGCCTGGATGCCCAGACGGTGCAGCGTAGGCGCACGGTTCAGCATCACGGGGTGTTCCTTGATCACTTCTTCAAGGATGTCCCACACGACTGGCGTACCCGATTCGACTTCCTTCTTGGCAGCCTTGATCGTGGTGGCGATGCCCATGGCTTCCAGGCGCGCAAAGATGAAGGGCTTGAACAGTTCAAGCGCCATCAGCTTGGGCAGACCGCACTGGTGCAGCTTCAGGGTCGGGCCCACGGTGATCACGGAACGACCGGAGTAGTCGACGCGCTTGCCCAGCAAGTTCTGACGGAAGCGACCGCTCTTGCCCTTGATCATGTCGGCCAGCGACTTCAGGGCACGCTTGTTCGCACCGGTCATGGCCTTGCCACGACGGCCGTTGTCCAGCAGCGAGTCAACCGATTCCTGCAGCATGCGCTTTTCGTTGCGCACGATGATTTCTGGCGCCTTCAGTTCGAGCAGACGGGCCAGACGGTTGTTACGGTTGATGACGCGGCGGTACAGGTCGTTCAGGTCGGAGGTCGCGAAACGACCGCCGTCCAGCGGCACCAGAGGACGCAGATCGGGCGGCAGCACGGGCAGCACGTCCATCACCATCCAGTTGGGCTTGATGCCGGACTTCTTGAACGCTTCCATCACCTTCAGGCGCTTGGCGTTCTTCTTGATCTTCAGCTCGCTGCCCGTCATGTCGTTGCGCAGCTTGTCGATCTCGACGTCC
>NZ_DASUIS010000122.1:0-22675 GCF_036279675.1 Aquabacterium sp.
GCCGCCCAGGGGCCCGCCGTGGCCCAGCAGCGGCGCGCCACTGGGTGCACCAGCGTGTAGATGATCATGCAGGCTGGCAGCAGCAGGAACACATACTTGCCCAGGGTGCCCAGTCCGCAGCACAGGCCCAGTGCGATCCACCAGATCAGCCGGTCACTTTGCATGGCGCGCCAGAAGCTCAGTGAGGCCCAGGCCCAGAAGGGGAACATCACCACGTTGGCATTGAGCTCGGTGCTCGACAGATTGAAGTAGTGCACGCCTTCCGTGGCGATCAGGGCCAGCGTGGCCAGGCGGGTGCCCAGCAAGTCCTTGCCCAGCAGCCAGGCCCCTGCCAGCCCCACCGTCACCATGAGTTGAGCCAGCAGGAACAGGGGCCAGTTGGATGTGCCCCAGCGCGCCATCTCGGCAAACCAGCCGGACAAGGGTGGGTGCTTGTAGTAACCCCATTGCCACTCGCGCCCCCACGCCAGCGCCTCGACCACATCGAGCGGCAGGTTGCGTGATACGAGCAGGGGCACCGCCGTCCAGATCATCAGGTGCAGCGCGAGCACGTACAAGGCTGTGCGGTTGTCGTCGAGGTGGCGGGCAAGCGAGCGAGAGAAGGTCATCGGAGCGTTGACGGGGCGAGCACGAAACAATGCCGCACACGCGGGTGCGGTGCGGCATTGTAGGTAAGTCAGCGCTGTCGGGGCGGCTCAGGCCGTGACCGTGGGGTCCTGCACTTCCGGGGGGCGAGCCGTTGGGGCCGGTTCGCCGGTGGCCCTGGTTTCGCTGACCGCTTTGGCCGACTGCTCGCGGCTGTGTTCCATCAGGAGCGCCTCGAAGGACTCTTCCTTCATGGGGCGGCCCAGGTAGTAGCCTTGTGCTTCGTCGCAGCCGTGGGCCACCAGGAAGGCGGCCTGTTCGTGGGTCTCCACGCCTTCGGCCACGATGCCCACTTCCAGTCGGTGGCCCATGGCGATGAGGGCGGCGACCAGCCGGCTGTCGCCAGGCGATTCGGGTACCGAGGACAGGAAGCTGCGGTCCAGTTTGAGGCGGTCAACCGGCAATTCGCGCAGATAGGCAAAGCTCGAATAGCCGACGCCGAAGTCGTCGATGGCGATGCTCACCCCGACAGCGCGCAATTGGGTCAGGATGTCGGCGGCGCGCAGCGATTCACGCACCACGACACTCTCGGTGATCTCCAGCTCCAGCGCGGTAGGCGGCAGCCTGGTTTCCTTGAGCACCTGCGCCACGAGCGCGGGGATGTCGGCCTGATCCAGCTGGACGGCTGACAGGTTCACGGCCACGCGCAAGGGCCAGCCACTGCGTTCGCGCCACTGTTGCGCCATGACGCAGGCGCGTCGCAGCACCCACTCGCCCATGGCCACGATGAGGCCGGTCTCTTCGGCCATCGGGATGAAGTCGGATGGCGGGATGAGCTTGCCGCCGTGTTCCCAGCGCAGCAAGGCTTCTGCGCCACTGATGCGGCCGGTGGCGCAATCGAACTGAGGCTGGAAGTGCAGGCGCAGTTCGTCGCGCTCCAGCGCCTTGTAGAGGTCGTTTTCCAGCACCAGCGTGTCGGCCGATGGCGATTGCATCTTGTCGCTGTACACCTGTACGCGGTTGCGGCCGTCGCTCTTGGCCTGGTACATGGCCAGGTCGGCATGGCGCATCAAGGTGATGGTGTCGGCACCGTGGTCCGGGTAGATGGCCAGGCCGATACTGGGTGTGACGCGCAATTCGTGCGAGCCGATGCGCAAGGGGTCGGCAAACAGGTCCAGCACCTTCTGGGCCACCCGCTCGCCATCCTCGACGGCAGAGATCTGCGGCAGCAGGATCACGAACTCGTCGCCACCCAGTCGGGCCACGATGTCGGAGGTGCGCATGGCGGCACGCAGGCGGCGGGCGATCTCGATGAGCACGCTGTCGCCCACATGATGGCCCAGGCCGTCGTTGATCTTCTTGAAGCGGTCCACGTCCAGGAACATCATGGCCATGTGGTGCCCTTGCCGATCGGCGATGCCCATGCAGGTCTTGAGCTGCTCCTGCAGCATGTTGCGGTTGGGCAGCGAGGTCAGGGCATCGTGCTGCGCCATGTGCTGCAGCTGGTATTCGGCATCGCGGCGCGAGGTCACGTCGTAGGCCATGGCCAGGTAGCCGCTGAGCTGGCCGAACTCGTTGCGCAACTCGGTCACGGTGATCTCGGCGATCAGGAAGCTGCCATCGTCGCGGCGCATGGTCCACTCGCTGGGCAGGCCGGGGGATTCGTGGGCGAGGTGGGTCAGGACATCCAGCTCGCGCACGGGCTCGTTGAGTCGAAGGGCCAGCATGCGAGCACGCTCGGCGACCTGGTCGGAGTCGAAGAATCGGCGTGTCGTGCAGCGGCCTACCAGTTCATGGGCCTTGGTGCCCACCAGCTTCTCGCCTGCGGGGTTCACGGTCTGAATGACACCTTGTGCATTGAGCACGAAGATCGCGTAAGGCGCGTTGTGCACGATGACGCGGCGCATCTCGTCGACCTCGTTGAGCTGGCGCTGGGCTTCGAAGATGGCGCGTTCTGCCGATTCCTGCGCGGTCAGATCGCGCAGCACGGCGATGTATTGCTTCTGGCCGTTGAGCTCCATGCTGCTGACGGCCATGTCCACGGGGAAGGTCAGGCCGTTGGCGCGCAGGCCTTCGGTGCGCCGCCCCACGCCATCAATGCCCACCTGCTGGGACTGCAGGAAGGAGTCCATGCGTTTGTCGGGCGCGTGCGTGGCCGTGGCTGGCAACAGCTTGCTGACGTGCTGGCGCACCATGTCGCTTTCTTCATGGCCGAACATCAGGCACACCGCGTGGTTCACGGTGAGGATGTCGCCAGCGGTGGACAGCGTGACGATGCCATCGACGGTGTTGTCGAGCACCGAGCGCAGGCGGCGTTCGCTGTCGCGGGCCTGCTGGCTCAGGTCCAGTGCCATGGAGGCGGCCTGGCTCTGGCGAACACCGGCGCTGCGAATGGCCCACCACAGTCCCACCGACGCGAAGATGCCGCACAGCAGCAGGGCCAGCGGATAGGCCTGCACCATCGCGTGGACGGGTTCTCTCACGAAGCGCAACTGCCAATGGCGTCCGCCAAGATCCAGCTTGGCCAGACGCACATCCGCTGCCTCATGCCGAGGCTGGCTGCGGTAGCCCTGGCGCATGTGCATGGCACTGTCAAACAGCAGCTGGGCGGGCGCTTCTTCCGGGTCCAGTTCGGAGCCCACGTCGTTGACGGTCCAGTGCAGGTGCTGCCAGTCCTTGAGCTGGGCGGCTTGTTTCATCAGTTCGGGTGTCCGTACCACGCCACTGATCATCCCCACAAAGGCCTTTCGGCGGTTTTCCGTGGTGTCGACAGGCAAGCCAGGTTGGTAGACGGGCAGGCGGATCACGATGCCGGACTCCATGTCCGAGCCCTGTTGCTGCAATGGCGCTGACACTTGCGCCAGTCCGGTATCGCGAGCGCGCTCCATCACCTCACGGCGGGCTGGATCGGACACCAGGTCTTGCCCCAGAGCGGCCTTGTTGGGCGCCATGGGCTCGTTGAACAGCACGGGCAGGTAGCCTGCGCGGTCACCTTGGGGCGTGATGTTGTAATCGGGGTAGCCGGCCGCATCCATGCTGCGGTCATTGCGGGCTGCGGCCAGGAACGCCTGCTTGTCGGCATGTTCGACCCATTCGGCGTACTGAATGGCCTGGAAGGCGGGGTACTCCCGCGCCACATCGAGGTTCTGAAAGTGCTGGTGGAAGGGCTTGCGCGCCACCTTGTCGCCGACCAGGAACATGCCCTGAAAGCTGCGCAGGACGTCTACGTAGTGATCTGCTACCTGATCCAGGTGTTCCGTGACATCGGCCGTCTGTTGGGCAAAAGCCGTATCGGCATCTTTCTGCAATGTGGCGCTGGCATGCCACCAGGACACGCCGCTGAGCAGCAGGCCGGCAACCAGCACGGCCCAGGCGCAGCGGTGCAGCCAGCGTGATTCTTCCTCGGTCTTGCGAATGTCGATCAGCATCCAGGGTCCTTGACATGCCGTCGCCCGCCTTGGAGGCGGAGCGCGTTGTCGGTGTATCGGACTGGTGCCGTCAGGCTTGACCCTCAAATGTGGGGGCGGTGCCCCGAACGCGTCGCGGGACGCTTCGGGGCGTGAAGAGTGTCACACCATGGCGATGGTGTCTAACCATGCCGTGTTCAACGCACCATGGCCATCAGTCGGGCCACGCGCTCTTCGGTCGCGGGGTGCGTGGAGAACAGGCTGCGCAAGCCATCTCCGGACAGCGGGTTCATGATCATCATCTGGGCCGTTTCCGGATGAGCCTCAGCTGCCTGCAGCGGAATGCCTTGCGCGTAGCGGTGGATCTTTTCCAGCGCACTGGCCAGTGCCTGTGGATCACCGCTGATTTCGGCGCCACCGCGGTCGGCTTCGAATTCACGCGCACGGCTGATGGCCATCTGGATCAGGCTGGCTGCCAGAGGGGCCAGGATGGCCACGGCAATGCCGGCGATCGGGTTGGCCGGCCGGCCTTCCGAGTCACGCCCGCCAAAAAAGACGGCGAAGTTGGCCAGCATGGAGATGGCACCTGCCATGGTCGCGCTGATGGTGCTGATGAGGATGTCGCGGTGCTTGACGTGCGCCAGTTCGTGCGCCATCACGCCACGCAGTTCGCGCTCGGTCAACACATTGAGGATGCCGGTGGTGGCGGCCACGGCCGCATGCTCGGGGTTGCGCCCCGTGGCAAAGGCGTTGGGCGCCGATTCGTCGATCAGGTAGACGCGCGGCATGGGCAACTGGGCGCGCTGGGCCAGTTCCTTGACCATGGCGTAAAAACGTGGCGCGGAGGTTTCATCCACCTCGCGGGCGTTGTACATCTTCAGCACCATCTGGTCCGAGAACCAGTAGCTGAAGAAGTTCATGCCCAGGGCGACGACCAGCGCCAGCATCATGCCGCTGCGGCCGCCAATCATCCCGCCAATGGCCATGAAGAGGGCGGTGATGGCCGCCATCAGGATGGCGGTTTTCATCATGTTGAACATGTGGTCGGGCCTCCTGACCCGCGATAGCAAACACACCACCTTATGGTGGCAGGGAGTTAGATAGGGTGCAAACCAAAAGGTTCAAGTCAGGGATGCGGGCAGGGCCGGGCAACTTTGCAGAAATTCACGCGCGGAGAACCGCTTGCCGCCTGGCTTCTGCAATGTGCGTAGAGACAGCGCCTGTTCTCCGCATGCCACGACCAGCGTGTCGGCTTGAGCGTGCAGCACTTCGCCAGGCGCGCCCGAGGCGGGAACCACGTCCGCAGCCCACAGCTTGATCGTCTCGGCGCCCTTGTCTCCGGCCAGCTGAAAGGTCGTGCCGGGGAACGGATCAAAGGCCCGCACACGCCGCTCGATCTCGGCGGCGGGCTGGCGCCAGTCAATGGCGGCTTCTGCCTTCTCGATCTTGTGCGCGTAGTTCACACCGTCTTCGGGTTGTGGTGTGGCCTTGAGCCCACCACACGCGGCCATTTCCAGTGCCTCGACAATCAGGCGCCCGCCCAGCGCAGCCAGTCGGTCGTGCAGCGTGGCGGTGGTGTCATCCGGGCGGATGGCTTCCTTTTCGATCACGAGCATGTCGCCCGTGTCCAGCCCGATGTCCATCTGCATGATGGTGATGCCGGTTTCGGCATCACCGGCCTCGATCGCGCGGTGGATCGGGGCAGCGCCGCGCCAGCGTGGCAGCAGTGAGCCATGGATGTTGAGGCAGCCCAGCCGAGGCAGGCTCAGCGTCCACTGCGGCAGGATCAGGCCATAGGCGGCCACCACCATCACATCGGGCGCGGCGGCCAGCAGGGCATCTTGTGCCGCCCTGGCTTCATCAGGGTACTTGCCGTCCAGCTTCAGGCTGTGAGGCTGCGCCACGGCGATGCCGTGTTGCTGTGCCAGTTGCTTGACGGGCGAGGCCTGCAGCTTCATGCCACGGCCGGCCGGGCGGTCCGGCTGGGTGAGCACCAGCGGTACTTCAAAGCCGGCGGCCAGGATGGCGCGCAGGGCCTCGCTGGCGAACTCGGGCGTGCCGGCGAAGGCGACTTTCAACTTGCTCATGCGTCGCGCTCGTCGCGGGCTTTCTTCTGCATCTTGGTCTTGATGCGGTTGCGCTTGAGCGGCGACAGGTATTCCACGAACACCTTGCCCAGCAGGTGATCGAGTTCGTGTTGCACGCACACGGACAGCAAGTCGTCGTCCGTCTCGAACTCGAAAGGCTGGCCATCGCGGTTCAGTGCGCGCACTTTCACGCGCACGTGGCGCTCGACCTTGTCATAGATCGTGGGCACGGACAGGCAGCCCTCTTCCCACACCAGCATGTCGTCGCTGGCCCAGGTGATTTCGGGGTTGATCAGCACCAGCGGCTTGTTGCGCTCCTCGCTCGTGTCGATCACGACCAGGCGCTCGTGCACATTGACCTGTGTGGCGGCCAGGCCCACGCCTTTGGCTTCGTACATGGTCTCGAGCATGTCATCGACCAGCTGGCGGATGCGGTCATCCACCTGGGCGACAGGTTTGGCGACCGTATGCAGTCGGGTATCGGGGTACTGGAGGATGGGCAACAGGGCCATGGTTCGGGTGTCGAGGAGAGGGAAATCAACAATAACGTTGTGGATGTGGCGCAACGTCAACCGAGCTGACGGGGCCGCAACCGCTGGTAACACGGGGCAATTTTGATTGCGACTGTGTCGGTTTTACGGGCAGAATCAAATGATCATTGACCAGATTTTGCCGAATATGAGGTATCCCTGCCTGCGGGAATCTCTTCGGCCGGTAATTGGAGACTGTTTTCATGACCCAGCGATCGCTGTTCCACGCGGCTCGTCAGACCCGTGCCCTGAGTGTATCGGTGCTGACCGCGCTGGGTGTGCTGGCCGGTAGTTTGACCTCCGCTCACGCTGAGGGCGTTCCCAACTACCCCATCACCCCGCAACAAAAAGCCACGGCCGCCAAGGTGGCCGAAGCAGGTGTGCCCCTGTCCGAACTCGCGCCCAACGCCCCTGACACCTATACCGTCAAGCGTGGCGACACCCTGTGGGATATCTCCAGCCTGTTCCTCAAGACCCCCTGGCGCTGGCCGGAGCTCTGGGGCATGAACATGCAGCAGATCCGCAACCCGCACCTGATCTTCCCGGGGCAGATGCTGTACCTGGACAAGAGCAACGGCCGTGCGCGCCTGCGCGTGGGCGAGCCGGTGGTGGGTGCGGGCGGCACCGTGAAGCTGTCGCCGCGCGTACGCGAAGGCAGCCTGGATGACGCCATCAGCAGCGTGCGCGTGCACCTGCTGGAGCCTTTCTTCAACGAAGCCGTCGTGTTCGACACCAGCGAAGAGCTGCTCCAGGCGCCACGCATCGTGGCCACCCAGGAAGGCCGTGTGGTGCTGTCGCGTGGTGAAACCGCCTATGTGCGCGGCGATCTGCAAGGCCGTCGCGAATTCCGCCTGTTCCGCGAACCCAAGCCACTGCGCGATCCCGCCACCCGCGAGGTGCTGGGCTTCGAAGGCCAGTTTGTGGGTACCGCCAACGTGACGCGTGAGGGCGCCGAAGGCACGGGCGCTGATGGCGGCCCCGTGGTCATCCCCTCGACCTTCTCGATCACCAGCCTGCGTCAGGAAGCCGGCGTGGGCGATCGCCTGGCCCCCGTGCCACCGCGTGAGTACACCAATATGGTGCCGCACGCTCCCGCCCAGGATCTCTCCGGCCTGATCGTCTCCATTTATGGCGACTCGCTGACGGCCGGTCAGAACCAGATCGTGGTGCTCAACAAGGGCGCACGTGATGGCATGGAGCGTGGCCATGTGCTGGCCTTGTGGCGCGCCGGTGCCACCGCCATGGACAAGACCAGCGAAGACCGCGCCGTGCTGAAGTTGCCTGACGAGCGTCATGGCTTGCTGTTCGTGTTCCGCGTGTTCGATCGCGTGTCCTACGCGCTGATCCTCAACGTGCAGGACCCTGTCAAGCCGGGCGACCGTTTCACGCAGCCCTGATCGGGCCGCAAGCACCATTGCTTCCAGGAAGAGGGCAGATGCGGTACCCACCGCGCTGCCCTTTTTCATTGGGTGAGTCGATACGATCAATAGAAGAAAGCAAACATGGAACAGGAGGAATTGCGCGCCTGGTTGCGGCTGGTGCTGACGCCGCGCGTTGGGCCGGGCACGGCGCGCAAGTTGCTGGCGGCATTGGGCTCCCCCCATGCCATTTTTGAGGCATCTGGGCTGGCGCTGTCGGCCCTGGTATCCCGGCGAGAAGCCACGGAGCTGGGGCGCGAGCCAGAGGGCCTGGATCAGCAGGTCCAGGCCACACAGGCGTGGCTGGCAGATGGCCTGCCCCTGGCCAGCGGGCGCCGTTCTCGCTTCGTCCTGAGCCTGGCCGATCCTGCGTACCCAAGGGCCTTGCTGGAGGCGGCAGACCCACCCTTGCTGCTGTTTGCCCAAGGGCAACTGGATTTGCTGGCACGCCCGGCTGTGGCCGTGGTGGGCAGCCGCCATCCCACGCCCCAAGGTCAGGAAAACGCCTATGCCTTTGCCCGGGCGCTCAGCGAGGCGGGTGTCACGGTGGTGTCGGGGCTGGCACTGGGTGTGGATGGTGCGGCGCACGCCGGGGCGCTTGACGGGCTGAGGGACGCCACCTCTGGCAGCACGATTGCCGTGGTGGGCACAGGCCTGGATCTGGTCTATCCCAAGGCGCATCAGGCTTTGGCGCAGCGCCTGAGCACGCAGGGCCTGATGCTCAGCGAGTTTGCGCTGGGCACGCCGCCCCTGTCGCCGAATTTCCCCAAGCGCAACCGCATCGTCGCCGCCTTGACCCGTGGCACCCTGGTGATCGAAGCGGCCCTGCAATCCGGCTCCCTGATCACGGCGCGGCTCGCGGCTGAAATGGGCCGCGAGGTGCTGGCCATTCCAGGTTCGATTCACTCCCCGCAGGCGCGCGGTTGCCATGCCTTGATCAAGCAGGGCGCCAAACTGGTGGAGACCGCACAGGACGTGCTCGAAGAGTTGCAGCTGGGCCAAGGCGGGCTGCCTGTGGCAGGCAATCAGGCCGGTTTGTTCGCCTCACAGGGCGATGACGAAGCGGGTGCCGCACAGGCAGAACATGCAGCCCAGGAGGCGGATCCGGTCTTGACGGCCATGGGCTATGACCCGGTCAGCCAGGAGGCCTTGAGTGCACGCACCGGCCTGGGGGCGGCCGATCTGGGCGCCAGGCTGCTGGAGCTGGAGTTGATGGGCCAGGTGGCACGCCTGCCCGGGGCCTTGTTCCAGCGCGTGGGCGCAGCCTGAGGCGGCGAGCGGGGATCGGTGATACAAACACGGGCGTGAACCAGACCATCATCCAGAACCTGGGCCAGGTGGCTTACCTGCCCACGATGGAGGCCATGCAGGCCTTCACCGACACCCGCACTGACGACACCCCCGATGAAATCTGGGTGTGCCAGCACCCGCCCACGTTCACGCAAGGCCTGGCTGGCAAGGCGGACCACGTGCTGTTCAACCCCCCGGGGCCCGATCACATTCCCGTTGTGCAGACCAACCGCGGCGGGCAGGTGACCTACCACGGGCCGGGGCAGGTGGTGGCTTACCCCTTGCTCAACCTCAAGCGGCGCGGCTACTTCGTCAAGGAGTATGTGTACCGCCTGGAGGAGGCCATCATCCGCACGCTGGCGCACCTGGGTGTCACCGGGCATCGGGTGGCGGGGGCGCCCGGCATCTATGTGCGCCTGGACGACCCTTTTGCCCACGCCGCGCTCACCGAGCCCCGTGATCCTCGGGATCCCTTCAAGGGCCTGGGCAAGATCGCCGCCTTGGGGATCAAGGTGTCGCGCCACTGTACGTATCACGGCATGGCGCTGAACGTGGCCATGGACCTGAGCCCATACGGGCGCATCAACCCCTGCGGCTACAACGGCCTGCGCACCGTTGACCTGGCCAGCATCGGCGTGCAGGTGGGCTGGGACGAGGTCGCGGCCGTGCAGGCGCATGAGCTGGATCTGCGGCTGGCCCCCTGAGTGGGTTTTCGCCGAGGCCTGCGCCAATCGGCTACATTGGCAGATGGCCGTCAACCACGCAAAGCGCGTGGGCCGGCCTTGAAGTGAAGCACCGTCATGTCCTCTGAAAACACCCCCGCTGATCCGAACCAGGCTGCTCCGGCGGCTTACGACCCCACTGCCAAGCAGAAGGCGCAGGCCAAGACGGCGCGCATTCCCATCAAGGTGGTCCCGGCAGACGAGGTGCTGCGCAAGCCCGAGTGGATCCGCGTCAAGGCCGGTTCACCCAGCACGCGCTTCTACGAGATCAAGAACATCCTGCGCGAGCACAAGCTGCACACGGTGTGCGAAGAGGCTTCCTGCCCCAACATCGGCGAGTGTTTTGGCCACGGCACGGCCACCTTCATGATCATGGGTGACAAGTGCACGCGCCGCTGCCCCTTCTGCGACGTGGGTCACGGCCGCCCGGATCCGCTGGATGTGAACGAGCCCGCCAATCTGGCCAAGACGATCGCGGCGCTCAAGCTCAAGTACGTGGTGATCACCAGCGTGGACCGCGACGACCTGCGTGACGGCGGCGCCGGCCACTTCGTGGAATGCATCCGGCAGATCCGCGAGCAGTCGCCGGCCACCCGCATCGAGATCCTGGTGCCCGATTTCCGTGGCCGCGATGACCGCGCCCTTGAAATCCTCAAGGCCGCGCCGCCCGATGTGATGAACCACAATCTGGAAACCGCGCAGCGTCTGTACAAGGAAGCGCGCCCGGGCAGCGATTACCAGTTCAGCCTGAACCTGCTCAAGAAGTTCAAGGCCCTGCACCCGGACATCCCGACCAAGAGCGGCATCATGGTCGGCCTGGGTGAGACCGACGAAGAGATCCTGCAGGTGATGCGCGACATGCGCGCGCACGACATCGACATGATCACCATCGGGCAGTACCTGGCGCCATCAGGCCACCACCTGCCAGTGCGCCGTTATGTGCATCCGGACACATTCAAGATGTTCGAGGAAGAGGCCCGCAAGATGGGCTTCACGCATGCAGCCGTGGGCGCCATGGTGCGCTCCAGCTATCACGCGGATCAGCAGGCGGCACAGGCCGGTGTGGGTGTCAGCGCCCAGCAGTCATAAGGAACCATCTGGGTTCGCTCATGTGATTCGCCGGTCAATTCCTGGCGTGTGACAGGTGCAGGCTTTCCACTTCCTTGAAGTTCTCCGCGTGGGCGCTCAGTGCTGGCAGCGTCCAGCCTTTTTTCCTGTCGAGCGCCACCGCGACAAAGTGCCATTCCACGCCAGCGCGTGCGCGATTGATGGAAATCGACTCCCGGGCAAGCTCATAGCCGCAATGGAGGAGCCAGTCCGAGATGGATGCTTCACTGGGGTCGTGACCTGGTGTGAACTTCATGGACAGGGATATGGCGTGCCTGGATGGCAAGCGGGCTTCCAGCCGGGATCCCCAGACCATCAACGTGGCTGAGAGCATGGTCAGCAAGATGGCCGCACCATAGAAGCCCACGCCCACCAGCACACCAATGGCCGATGAGGCCCAGATGGAGGCGGCAGTCGTCAGGCCACTGATGTTGAGCCCTTCTTTCATGATGACGCCTGCGCCCAGGAAGCCGACACCGGTCACGATGCCTTGCACGACCCTGGTTGGATCGGCTGCGGTGGCGTGCGCACCGTTGAATCCACCAAACCAGAAGGACGGATAGCCGACGAACACCGTCAGTGCGGCGGAGGCCATGCAGACGATGCCGTAGGTTCGCATGCCCGCTGCGCGGCCGTGATACGAGCGCTCATAGCCCACGATCAGGCCGAGAAGCAGTGCGCCCGACAGGTTCAGGAAGATGACCAGGTTCGCAGCGACCTGCTCATGAGACCAAAACGAGGCCAGCCATTGCCAGGAAAGCACCTTGTTCCTTTCAGAGTGCGGGTGTCGCCTTAGAAGGTTTCCCAATCATGTTGATTTGACGAAGAGCTTGGTGCCTCAGGGGCCTTGGCGCTGGAGGGTGCAGGGCGACTGCCGGCCGCCGTGGCTGCTGGTCGGTTCGGGCGGGAGGTTGCCTGGTTGGCTCGGGCTTGCGATGCCACATGCCCTGTCAGCTGAAACTTGTTGACGAGTTCCGTCAGCAAGGCTGCCTGATGCTTGAGGCTTTCTGCGGCCGCAGCGCTTTCTTCAACCAGTGCCGCATTCTGCTGCGTGACCTGATCCAGCTGTCCCACAGCGTCTGAAACCTGTCCGATGGTGGTGGTTTGCTCGATGGCCGACGAGGTGATCTCACCGATGAAGTCGGCCACCTTGCGTACCTGTCCCACAATGTCATTGATGGACGTGCCTGCGCTTTCGACGAGGCGCGTGCCGTTATCGACCTTCTCGGTGCTGGCGCTGATCAGCGTCTTGATTTCTTTGGCCGCTTCGGCGCTGCGTTGGGCCAAGGTGCGCACTTCCCCGGCCACCACGGCGAAGCCGCGCCCTTGCTCGCCGGCCCGAGCTGCCTCTACCGCCGCATTCAAGGCCAGGATATTGGTTTGAAAGGCGATGCCATCA
Source organism: Aquabacterium sp. (assembly GCF_036279675.1). Taxonomy (GTDB): domain Bacteria; phylum Pseudomonadota; class Gammaproteobacteria; order Burkholderiales; family Burkholderiaceae_C; genus Aquabacterium. The sequence goes on from NZ_DASUIS010000122.1 coordinate 12,546, forward strand.
ATCACGGCAATGATGTCGGTTACCTTTCTGGAGCTGGCCGCGATGTCCTGCATGGTCTCGACCACCTGCCCCATCACTTCACCCCCCTGCTGAGCAGCATGGCTGGCGGAGGAGGCCAGTTGGGTTGCCTGTCGTGCGGTGTCGGCGTTCTTCTCGACGGTCGAGCGGATCTCCATCATGGAGGCGGAGGTCTGCTGCAGGTTGGAGGCCTGCTCTTCCGTGCGTTGCGACAAGTCGGCGTTGCCGGTGGCGATCTGGCTGGACCCCGTGGCGATCGAGTCCCCGGTGTTGCGAACCTGCGAGACGATGGCTGACAGGTCCTGCTGCATGCGCCCGACCGCCGCCAGCACGCTGCTTGAAGGGGCGCGGTCAGCACCAGGCACGGGGCTGAGGTCGCCTGCGGCAACACGCAGCACCGCTTCGTTGAGGTCCTTGGGTTCGGCGCCCAGGGCTTGTGTCAGGCTGACAACGAGCGTCCACCCCAGCGCAGCGGCCGAGGCAAAGGCAAACAGGCAGACGCCGATCAGCATCATGCGTTGCGTGGCGTAATCGGCTGCGGCGTCGTCCAGCATTTGCTTGGAGCGCGTTTGGGTCAGAGTCAGGTAGTCGCCCACGGCGGCCAGCAGGGCCTTGAGTGCGGGGCGGCATTCGTCATTCATCTTGGCGATGGCGGGTTCCTGCTTACCGTTCAGTGCCAACTGAACGATGTCGGTGGCAATGGGGCCGTATTTCGCTTCGATGCCGTCCACTGTCGCTACCTTGGTTCGGACCTCTTCGGGCATGCCTGGGGTGGCTGCGGCATCCTTGAGTTGCTGAAGCAGTTTGCTGACGTCTTCATGGGCCTTGGTGACGGCGGCTTTCTCATCCGTCAGGTCTTCCTGTCTGGTCACCAGCACCAGGTTGCGCGCGGCGATGGCCCGGCGATTGACTGCCCCGCGGAAGTCGGCGGCCAGCTGCGCTTGAGCCTGAATGCCGTAGACAAACTTGTCCAGACGGTCCCGCGCATTGCTCAGCGACAACAGCGACATGACGGCAAGTGCGGCCATCAGGAAAGTCATCAGGCCGATGGTCAGGGTAAGTCGAGCTCTAACTGTGAGGTTTTTCATGTTTTCTTTCCCAATAACGGGCTCCCGGTTTGTTCATCGTTCGACCCGTTGTGTATCGACCTGTTTCTGGCCGACTTGAGCTTGTTGGCGCAGGGGGGGCAGATCCGACGCAAAACCGGGTCATAGAATGCGACATGGCATGCCTGCATGTCCCTTTTCTTGTGGACACGCGCTCGGATGCGCGTGCTCAATCGATGCCACCTGTGCCATGCCGGAACCAGTAGATCCCGACGACTTCGTCAAGCCCTTTATTGCCGAGACGCTGGGTTCGAAGTCCCTGTACTTCTCGATATCGGCCATCCAGAGCAGCATGAACCTCATGCAGCCGGATGCGCTGGTGCTCGAATACTCGCGCACGATGATGGGCTTTTTGCTGTTCAATGCAGCGCCCTCGCGCATCGCGATGATTGGCCTGGGTGGTGGGTCGCTGGCCAAGTTCTGCTACAGGCACCTGCCTCAGACCCGCATGGATGTGGTCGAGATCAATCCGCATGTGGTGGCCTTGCGGGACGCCTTCCTGATCCCCAAGGATGATCGCCGCTTCAAGGTGATACTGGGCGACGGGGCAAAGTTCGTGCGGGAGGCCCCGCACCGCTACGACGTGCTCTTGCTCGATGGTTTCGACCTGCGCGGCTTGCCGACCAGCCTTTCATCGCGGCGCTTCTTCGAGCATTGCCTCGAGGCCTTGCAGGACGGCGGCATTCTGGTGGCCAACCTGCACTACAAGCATGCCCACTTCGAGATCTGTGTGGCGCGCATCCGTTCTGTGTTCAAGGACGGCGTGCAAGTGGTGGTGGAGCCTGATGAAGACAACGCCACCGTGTTCGCCCGCAAAGGCGCTGCCTTGCAGGTGCCACCCAAGGGCCGCTCGCTTCGGCCCGCCCGGCTACCCGATGTGGCCTGGGATCAGCTGGAAGGCGCGTTCGCGCACATTGTTCGCAGCCTGCGCTGATCCTGCACTTGCAGGCAGGTATCAAACCCCTGCATCTCGGTCACTTGTGTAACGGGTTGGTTCGAGCGCCGCGCCCGCCACGAGTTGCGCGCGCGCCCATGGTCACGATGCACACGGCCTGCAAGCGACGTTGTGCGCCACTGAATCGCGTACGCATGTGGTTACAGCCGCTGTGGCTTGCCACCTAGCATCCGCCGGCGTCGAGTCAAGAGGGCTCGGCACACCCACTGCGGCCGTGCGGCCGCCACTTCCCTTACACAGGAGAGAGAGATGACATTTCAAGCAATCGCTGGCAAGGCTGGTGCCGCTCTGGCCTTGACCGCAGTCGCCCTGTCTGCGCAGGCCGCCAACACCATGTGCGTGTTCGACATCATTGGCGCCAGTGGTGACGCTTTCAACATGGCCAAGGACTATGCCGTGGCCATGCAGAAGACCGGCGTGACGGTGGAGCTCAAGGGCTTCACCAATGAAACGGCTGCGGTGGAGGAGTTCCGCGCAGGCAAGTGCGATGCCTTGATGGCCACGGCCTTCCGCACCCGCCAGTTCAATGGCGTGGCAGGGTCGATCGACACCTTGGGGGCCACGACGGTGGTGCGTGATGGCAAGGTGGACATGCCTGCCAGCTATGAGGTCGTGCGCAAGGTCGTGCAGACCTTCTCCTCGCCGCAGGCTGCCAAGATGATGGTGGAAGGTGCGTATGAAATCGGCGGCATCGTGCCTTTCGGTGCGGCCTATCCGATGGTCAACAACCGCGCCATCGATTCGGTGGAGGCGCTGGCCGGCAAGAAGATCGCGGCGCTGGAATACGACCAGGCCCAGGCGATGATGGTGCAGCGTGTGGGCGGTAAGCCCGTGGCCGTGGACATCAACAACCTGTCAGCCAAGTTCAATGGTGGTGAGGTGGACATGATTGCTGCGCCCACCCTGGCCTACAAGCCGCTGGAGCTGAGCAAGGGTATCGGCGCCAAGGGTGGCATCGCGCGCTTCCCGCTGCTGATCCTGACTTATCAGGTGGTGCTCAACCAGTCCAAATTCCCTGCAGGCTTTGGCGAGAAGTCGCGTGAGCACTGGGTGGGCGAGTTCGATCGCGCCATGAAGCTGGTGCAGAACGCCGATGCCAGCATCCCTGCGGCCACCTGGATGGAAGTGTCGCCTGACCACGTGAAGAAGTACACCAGCATCCTGCGTGAGTCGCGCATCGCGATCACCAACCAGGGCGTCTACAACAAGCAGGGCCTGAAGGTCATCAAGAAGGTGCGCTGCGCCGCCAGCCCGACTGAGGCCGATTGCGCTTCGCCTTCCGAAGAAGGCTGATGCGTATCAGCGCTGGTCTGCGGGCGCCGCAGCCAGCGCTTTTTCCTGCTCGCGCGCAAAGGCGATGCAGGCACGGAAGATGGTCAGGGTGTTGATCAGGACATCGTCCAGCGGTGCCTTGCACCGCTCGGCCACCCATTGCGTGGCAATGCGCGTGTTGGCGCCCACCAGGCCATTGGCCAGCATCTTGAAGTTGAGTTTGCCTTGTGCATCCAGTGTGGGAAACATCTGATGCATGAAGCCGGCGATCAAGTGCGCGAAATCCTGTGAGGCCTTGTCGGCCAGCATGGCCATGCCTTCGCCCACATTCAGCGCATCGATCAGGGCCACGCGAGCGCGGTGAGGATCCTGGCGGATGAATTCCAGGAAGTTGCGCAAGGCTGCCTCGGCCAGCTTTTCCGGATCAGGCTGGCAACTGGCCAGGGCCATCACCGTGGTCTGCATCAGTTCGCGGCTGACCTGCGTGTACACCGCCTTGAACAGCGCTTCCATGCTGTCGAAGTTTTCGTAGAAGTAGCGCGACGTGAGTTGCGCCTGCTTGCACACGTCCCGCACGGTGGACTGGTGGTAGCCCTGCTCGCCAAACACAGCCAGACCAGCTTCGATCAATTTGGCTTTGCGTTGGCGCTGGCGTTCTTCAGGGTCGACGCCGCCGTATCGCCGTCCGGTCGTCCCCGGAGTAGAGGGTGGCTCAGGGTTAACCCTATTTCTGGAAACGGACATTGTCAAATATGATTTTGAAATTGACTATTGTCAAATTAGGTGTAACGGTGTCCATGTGGCGGCAAGCAATGTGAACACGGTCAACGCCCCCTATTGTCCCGCAAGTTGTGATGCAGGGTTGCAGATGTGCGCACGCCAGACCCCAGATACAGGTGGTCGCGTGTCCTGTATTGTTTGGCGGGATGGGTAGATGGCCTGGGTAAACACCCCGTTGTGGCGGGGTAAGCTTCAGGCCTTCTTTGAAGACAACCAAGCGGACCGAGCAGAGACAACATGAAGAACTTCAAGAACAAGGTGGCAGCCATCACGGGTGCTGCGTCAGGTATGGGGCGCACGCTGGCACTGGAGCTGGCGCGTCGCGGCTGCCATCTGGCTCTGAGTGATGTCAATGAGGTCGGTCTGGCGGAAACCGCCCAGATGGCCAGCAAGCTGGGTGTCAAGGTCACCACGGCCAAGGTCAATGTGGCCGATCGTGACGCCATGATCGCGTGGGCCAATCAGGCGGCAGCCGACCACGGCAAGGTCAACCTGATTTTCAACAATGCCGGCGTGGCATTGGGGGCTTTCCTGGACACCGTGGCGCCGAAGGATTTCGAGTGGATCATGGGCATCAACTTCTGGGGTGTGGTGTGGGGCACGCAAGCCTTCCTGCCGCACCTGAAGAAGGCTGGCGAGGGCCACATCATCAACACGTCCAGCCTGTTTGGTCTGCTGTCCTTGCCCACGCAGGGCACCTACAACTCGAGCAAGTTCGCCGTGCGCGGTTTCACTGAAGCCCTGCGTCAGGAGCTGGATCTGGAGAAGTGCGGTGTGAGCGCCACGTGCGTGCACCCAGGCGGTATCCGTACCAACATCGCACGTGACGCCAAGATGGATGACAGCATCACGGCCAAGACCGGTGGCAGCGCACAGGCAGCCAAGGAAAAGTTCGACAAGCTGCTCAACACGACGAGCGCCGAAAGCGCTGCGCTGCAGATCCTGCGCGCCGTGGAGGGCAACAAGCGTCGTGTGGTCGTGGGGCCGGACGCCAAGTTCCTTGACCTGCTGGTTCGCCTGCTGGGGTCCTGGTACCAGCCCATCACCACCTTCTTTGCCAAGAAGGGCATGCTGGGCTGATCGGCCTGGCGTGATCTGAGGTTCATCAAGCCGGGCCAGTTGTCCGGCTTTGTCGCTTAGACAGGAGTCCATCAATGTCGGCTGCTCACATCGATACAGGTGCCCAACAGGCCCAGGCCCATCCGGTCATCCGCCGTTATCAACCGCCAGCGGGGCTGCGGGAGTCCATGATGGCGGCGATCATGCGCATGGCCTTGCGCGTGAGCCTCAAGCCCTTCCTGGGCCCACCCTTTCCCTTTGTCGTGCAGCGTGTGGCGCTGGAAGTCGGTTCAGCCCTGATGCCGCAGGATGGCCGGGCGCAGGTGCAGGCCGACATGGTGGAACACATTCCGGTGGACCGTGTCACGCCCAAAGGCGCGTCGAAGAAGCCGCGTCATGCCATCCTGTATCTGCATGGTGGCGCGTTCGTGGCCGGCAGCCCCCGCACACACCGCAGCATCACGCGCCGCTTGTCGGCCATCACGGGTGCGCTGGTGCTGGCGCCGCATTACCGCCTGGCACCGGAGTCGCCGTTCCCGGCGCAACTGGATGATTGCGTGAGCTGCTATCGGCAGTTGCTCAAGGAAGGCTTCTCGCCTGATCGCATCGCCATCGCGGGTGACTCGGCGGGGGGCAACCTTACTTTCATGACGGCCATCGCGGCCATGAAGGCGGGCATGCCGGGGCCGTCATCCATCGTGATGATGTCGCCGGCGTTCAGCTTGCATCCGCTGCCCAATACGACGGCCTACGAGCGTGAGTCACGCGATCCCATGATTCGTCTGGCGTGGGCCGAGCAAGTGGAGGGGGCGTTGAATGCGCCGAAGGAGCATCCCCTGGCCAATCCCATGGCGCAAGACTTGTCCAGGTTGCCCCCGTCGCTGATCCAGGTGGGTGAGGACGAGGTGCTGTACGACAACTCGACCTGGGTGGTCGAGGCCGCCACGGCGGCGGGCCGCACGTCCGAGCTGGAGGTCTATCTCAAGCGCTGGCACGTCTTCCAGGCCCATGCGGCCCTGATGCCCAGCTCGGTCAAGGCGCTGGACCGACAGGCGGAATTCATGAAGCGCCATTGGGGCAACTGACAGACCATCTGAATGGTGAGCTGATGCGTCGGCCATGAAAAAAGGCTCCCTTTTCAGGGAGCCTTTCTTTCTTTTGGACGGGCAAGCCCGTGAACGAGGCCGAGGCCCCGTTCAGGATCACACGAAGTTGAAGTGCTCGTTGTTCATCTGCATGATGGAGCTGGTGGGCGCCATCATCGACTTCTTGTGGCCGTCGGCGCGAGGCAGCAGGCGTTCGAAGTAGAACTCGGCGGTCTGGATCTTGGCCTTGTAGAACTCGGCCGAGTCCTTGCCACCCTTGGCCAGCTTCTCGTTGGCCACGATGGCTTGCTTCAGCCAGAAGTGACCCATCATCACGAAGCCAGAGTACATCAGGTAGTCGTAGCAGGCGGCGCTGACCACGTCGCGGTCCTTGGCGGCGCGCAGCATGATGCGCAGGGTCATCATCTTCCACTGCACGGCACGCTTGAAGCTGGCGCGAGCCATCATGCCGATGGGGCCGCCATCCAGCAGGTGGGGCTTGGCCTGAGCGATCATGTCGTTGGTGAATTCCTTGATGCACCGGCCGCGGGTTTGCAGCAGCACCTTGCGGCCCAGCAGGTCGAGCGCCTGGATGCCGGTGGTGCCTTCGTACAGCGTGGAGATGCGCGCGTCACGGGCGATCTGCTCCATGCCGTGCTCCTTGATGTAGCCGTGGCCGCCGAAAACCTGCATGCCCAGGTTGGCGCACTCCAGGCCCATCTCGGTGATGAAGCCCTTGAGGATGGGGGTGTAGAAGCCCAGGCGGTCGTCGTACTCTTCGTACTTGGCCTTGTTGCCTTCGGCCACACCGGCCACCATGTTGTCGGCCAGCTTGGCGGCATGGTAGATCATCGAGCGGGCGCCTTCGGCCACGGCACGTTGCGTCAGCAGCATGCGGCGCACGTCGGCGTGCCAGATCAGGGCGTCAGCCGTGTGGTCGGCGTCCTTCTTGCCCGACAGGGCGCGCATGGAGCGGCGCTCCTTGGCGTAGGGCAGCGAACCCTGGTACGACAGTTCGGCGTGAGCCAGACCTTGCACGGCGGTACCGATACGGGCCGTGTTCATGAAGGTGAACATGGCTTCCAGGCCCTTGTTGGGCTCGGCGATCATGAAGCCGGTGGCGCCGTCGAAGTTCAGCACGGCGGTGGCCGATGCGCGGATGCCCATCTTGTGTTCGATGGCACCGCACACCACGGGGTTGCGTGCGCCAACGGAGCCGTCAGCGTTGACCATGAACTTGGGCACGATGAACAGCGAGATGCCACGGGTGCCCTTGGGGGCGTCGGGCAGGCGGGCCAGCACGATGTGGATGATGTTGGCCGACATGTCGTGTTCGCCGGCCGAGATGAAGATCTTGGTGCCGGTGAGCTTGTAGGTGCCGTCTGGCTGGGGTTCGGCCTTGGTCTTGACCTGGCCCAGGTCGGTACCGCATTGGGGCTCGGTCAGGCACATGGTGCCGGTCCACTCGCCGCTGACCAGCGGGGGCATGTAGGTGTTCTTCTGGGCTTCGGTGCCGAACTGGAAGATGGTGTTCATGCAACCCAGGCTCAGGCCGGGGTACATGGTGAACGACCAGTTGGCCGTGCCCATCATTTCCGACTTCAGCAGGTTCAGCGACATCGGCAGCTCCTGGCCACCGTACTGCTTGGGGTGCGAAATGCCTTGCCAGCCGCCGGCCACGTATTCGGCGTAGGCTTCCTTGAAGCCCTTGGGCGTGGTGACTTCACCGTTGTTGAAGGTGCAGCCTTCCTGGTCGCCGGACAGGTTCAGCGGGGCCAGCACTTCTTCGCAGAAGGTGGCGGCGCCTTCCAGGATGGCGTCGACCATGTCAGGCGTCGCATCTTCGGCGTTGGGCTGTTGGGCGTAGTGCGCGCTGTAGTCGAAGACTTCGTTGAGCAGGAAGCGCATGTCGCGCAAAGGGGCCTTGTACTGCGGCATATGTCACCTCGGTTCGGGTCTGCGCCAGACACGAGTGGCGCTGTTGGAAGAAAGGGTTGCGTTTTCGAACGATCGTTCATTTCAAACGGTCGTTCGAATCAGGGCGCATTTATACCCCAGAGTCGGGCACTTGTGGCAACTGTTTCCGCACGATCGTGCGAGTTTTGGCGTCATCTCCGGTGCATTCCCCCGGATTGGAGGGGCCACACCGAAAAAAAACCCCGCCAGATGGCGGGGTTGTGAACGGGGGGCCTTTGGTGTCGCGGGAGAACGCGACAGACCGGTCCCGACAGGGAGAGATTCCTTGCTGACGGACCTGAACACGCAGGCGAAGCGCGCCAGGATGCCAAAAGCGTCACGACTGTATGGCGCCGCAAGCCGTCTGGCGATGCGGAGATGACCTTTTCGGGTTAATGCCCAGACTGTCAGGCACCCGGCAGTTGCGTGATGGGCACTGTGTTACCCCATTTGTAGTGGGAGCAGGGGCATCGCACCAAACAAGGGCCCGGTACGACTAAGCTGGCGTCAGTCACGCGGTTTGTCCGCTTCGTTCGCTATCCAGGAGCCAGCCATGTACGACCTGCACATCGCCAACAAGAACTATTCGTCCTGGTCCTTGCGGCCCTGGTTGCTGCTGCGTCAGCTGGGCCTGCCGTTCTCCGAGCACATGCACCCCTTCGGGCCGGGCTCCAACTGGCAGTCCTTTCGGACCGTTTCACCCACTGGCAAGGTCCCTTGCCTGCATGCTGATGGCGAGGTGGTCTGGGATTCGCTGGCGATTGCGGAATACCTGGCCGAGCGCCATCCGGGTGTGTGGCCAGCCGATGCCGCGGCGCGGACCTGGGCGCGATGCGCCTCGGCCGAGATGCACTCGGGCTTTGCCACGCTGCGCGTGGTCTGCTCGATGAATTGCGGTGTGCGCATCCAGTTGCATGAGGCCGAGCGTGCACGCATTCAAGCTGATCTGAACAGGCTGGACGAACTCTGGTGCGATGGCCTGGCGCGTTTTGGAGGCCCCTTCCTGGCCGGCCCCGACTTCACGGCCGTGGACGCCTTCTTTGCCCCGGTGGCGTTTCGCATCCAGACTTACGGCCTGATCCTGTCTTCTCAGGCCATGGCCTACGCGGATCACCTGCTGGGTCTGCCTGCCACGAGGCAATGGAACGAAGAGGCCTTGAAGGAGCCCTGGCGCGAGCAGGAGCACGAGGATTGGTCACTCAAGCACGGGCGCTTGCTCGCAGATCTGCGTTGAAGATTTTTTCCGTATCGGTGTAAGGACTGGGCATCGAGCCCGACTACTCGGTGTCCCGAGCGAAATCCGCCGGGTTCTTTTGATCTCAACACCTCACCGAACGGAGAAATCACATGACTTCACGCAATACCGCATCCCTGGCCACCGCTGCCGCACTGATGGCCCTGAGCTCGGCCGTCTTCGCTGCCGAGGCGCCTGCGGGCAGCATGGGGGCCGCCGTTGCCGCCAGCGACAAGGTGCATTGCTACGGCGTGCACAGCTGCAAGGGCAACAGCGACTGCAAGACCGCCGAGCACGGTTGCAAGGGCCAGAACGCCTGCAAGGGCCACGGCTTCAAGGCCATGGACGCGAAGGCCTGCCTGACCAAGGGCGGCACCATCGGCGACATCGGCGCCAAGTAAGCAGCAGGGGGCGTCAACATGAGCAAACACCAACCGGCTCACGGTGGCCCTGTGCGCCTGACGCAGCCCTCGCCCGGCTTTGGCCTGGGGCTGCGCACGGCGCACTACGCGGACTTTCTGGCGGCGCCACAGCGTGTGGACTGGCTGGAGATCATCAGCGACAACTACCTGGTGCCGGGTGGCAAACCATTGCGCATGCTGGACGCCATCCGTGAGCGCTATCCCGTGGCCATGCATGGCGTGGCCTTGTCGATCGGCTCGGTG
>NZ_DASUIS010000123.1:0-19157 GCF_036279675.1 Aquabacterium sp.
GGTGCAGCAAGCCGTGCCGGTATTGCCCGACGATGGCATTACCCTGATCCTCAATGGCGACACGCCCCTGATCCAGGCCAGCACGGCGCAAGCCCTGATCGATGCCTGTGGCGGCAAGCAACTGGCGCTGCTCACCATCAAGCTGGATGACCCCACCGGCTACGGCCGCATCGTGCGCGATGGCTGGGGCGAGCAGGTGCTAGCCATCGTCGAGCACAAGGACGCCAGCGCCGAGCAGCGCGCCATCAACGAGGTGTACACCGGCATGATGGCCGCGCCCACCAGCTTGCTCAAAGGCTGGCTGAGCCGACTGGACAACAACAACGCCCAAGGCGAGTACTACCTCACCGATGTGGTGGCCATGGCGCGTGCCGATGGCGTGGGCGTGGTGGCGGCTCACCCGAGCGACGAGGTGGAAGTGCTGGGTGTCAACAGCCCGGCGCAACTGGCTGATCTGGAGCGCCGTCATCAACGCGCACAGGCCAACAAGCTGATGGAGCAGGGCGTGCGCCTGGCTGACCCGGCTCGCTTTGATCTGCGCGGCACCCTGCAATGCGGCAGCGATGTCGATATCGATGTGAACTGCCTGTTCGAGGGCAACGTCACCCTGGGCAACGAGGTGCAGATCGGCGCCAACTGCGTGATCCGCAATGCGGTCATCGGCAACGGCGTCGTCATCCACCCCTTCACCCACATCGATGGCGACAAGGACGGTGCCACCGTGGGTGACGGCTCGCTGATCGGGCCTTTTGCCCGCCTGCGGCCTGGCGCCCGATTGGGCCAGGAAGTGCACATCGGCAACTTCGTCGAGGTCAAGAACAGCACCCTGGCCAACGGGGCCAAGGCCAACCACCTGGCTTATCTGGGTGATGCGGATGTGGGCGAGCGTGTGAACTACGGCGCCGGCAGCATCACCGCCAACTACGACGGGGCCAACAAGCACCGCACCGTGATCGGCAATGATGTGCACGTGGGCTCCAACTGCGTGCTGATTGCACCCATCAAGCTCGGCGATGGCGCCACGATTGGCGGCGGCAGCACGATCAGCAAAGATGCCCCCGAAGGGGCGCTGACAGTGGCGCGCGCCAAACAAGTGTCGTTATCTGGTTGGCAAAGGCCGCAAAAAATCAAGCGCTGAGGTGCTACCGGTGTAACGCGGCGTATGGAGCCGCTAATATCTGGCACACACGATCAAGACAGCAGGACCCCTCAGCCGTGAACCACTACGAACGCCTGAAAGTCTCCCATGACGCGCCGCCGGAGGTGATCCGTGCGGCGTATCGGGCTCTGGCTACCAAGCTGCACCCGGATCGTCAGGGCGCCGAAACCGGGCCTGACGACGTCATGCACGAGCAGATGGCGGCCTTGAACACGGCCTACGAGGTCCTGATCGATCCCAAGTTGCGTCAGGATTACGACGCCACCCTGGCGCCGGCCCACGCACGTGTGCCGGTTGAAGATCATCACTCGATCTACGCCGAGCCCACCACGCAAGCGCCCAATACGCGTGTTGACATGGACTGGCTGCCCCCCAAGCCGCCCAAGGCCCAGACCTTCTGGCCGCCCAGCAGGCAGGTGATGATCGTGGGCGGCGGTGCCGTGGCACTGCTGGCGCTGATCTCTGCCGGGGCTGTCTGGCAGATGTCCGGCCAGCAGCAGATGGAGAAGGCGCTGTCTGACCAGTACGCCCGCAACGCCGATCAGCGGCTTGCACAGACGGAAGCAGCGTTGCCCGACGCGCCTGCACCTGCCGTGGCGGGGCGCAAGGCCGCTGATACGGTGGCGCCCAGCCCGGCAGTGACGGCGACGGCGGGCCGACGTCGCCCCACGGTGGCGGAGCTGTCTCGCATGTCTGACGAGGAGCTGATGCGTGTGTTGCCGACGCTGGATGGCGATGGTGCTGCACCCGCCGCTACCGCACAGTCAGCACGGAGCATCGGCAAGGGCAGTGCGCACCACCCGCTGGACGGCAAGCCGCTCAACCTGCGCGTGGACAACCAGCTCATCGACCCCCTCGCGCCCGAGCCACCGCCCGCCAAAGGCAAATCCAGGCCTTGATCAGCGAGGCAGGTTCACAGGTGGCAAAGGCCACTGTGAACCGAACTTGGCGCGTTTGACGGCAAAGAAGGCCCGCACATTGCGCACCTGGCTGTCTTGTGTGAACAGGCGCCGGGCCAGTTCCTGGTAAGCCGGCATGTCGACCACCTGCACCACCAGGATGAAGTCCGGGCCGGGCGACACCCGCCAGCATTGCTGCACTTCGGCCTCTGCAACGGCCTTGCGCTCGAAGCTGTCCAGCGCCTCTTGTGTCTGCAGGTCGAGGCTGATCTCGACCAGGGCGCTCAAGCCCCATCCCAGCGCCTCGGCCATTTTTTCAGGCGAGAGGATGGCCACCTGCTGCGCGATGAAGCCCTCGTCCTTCAGGCGCCGCACCCGACGGTGGCAGGTGGCCGGCGACAAGGCCACCCGTTCTGCCAGGGCCTGGTTGGACAAGCTGGCATCTTGCTGAAGCAGGCTCAGCAACTGCTGATCGATGGTATCCAGTTGAGGGGTGTAGAGCGCCATGCAGGAATATTATTTCAAATGTGAACTGCTTTTGATATGAAATTTGTACACTATTTCATGCGTGGGTAATTTATTCAAATTTCATTAAAAATAGAAAGAACATTTCTGCCTAACGTGGATAGGATCACAGCCTGTATTGCACTGCACAAGCGGGAGTCTTGATCTATGTGTGGCATCGTCGGCGCGGTTGGTTCGCGCAACATCGTTCCGGTTCTGGTTGAAGGCCTCAAGCGCCTCGAATACCGTGGGTATGACTCCTGTGGTGTTGCCGTGCTGCAAGACGGCCAACTGCGCCGTTCGCGCAGCACCGAGCGTGTGGCCGAGCTGGACGTGCAAGCCACCTCCGAAGGCATCAACAGCACGCTGGGCATTGCCCACACGCGCTGGGCCACCCACGGCGCGCCTGCCGTGCACAACGCCCACCCGCATTTCTCACATGGCCCTGGGGCCGATGCCGCCACCGCCAAGCCCGGCCGCGTGGCCCTGGTGCACAACGGCATCATCGAGAACCACGAAGAACTGCGCCGCGAACTGCAAGCCAAGGGCTATGTGTTCCTGAGCCAGACCGACACCGAAGTCATCGCCCACCTGGTCGATCACTTGTATGACGGTGACCTGTTCGCTGCCGTGAAGGCCGCCACGCTGCGCCTGACCGGTGCCTACGCCATTGCCGTGTTCCACCGTGACGAACCCCAACGCGTGATCGGTGCGCGCTATGGCTCGCCCCTGATCATGGGCGTGGGCGGTGCGGATGCGACCGAACGCTTCCTGGCTTCTGACGCCATGGCACTGGCCGGCGTGACCGACCAGATCGTCTACCTGGAAGAGGGTGACGTGGTGGACCTGCAACCGGGCCGCCACTGGATCGAACACCGCAAGGCCGGTGAAACCCAGCACACACGCGTGGAGCCCGATCAGCGCCCCGTGCGCACCGTGACCGCACACAGCGGTGCCGTGGAGCTGGGTCCTTATCGCCACTACATGCAAAAGGAAATCTTCGAGCAGCCGCGCGCCATTGCCGACACGCTCGAAGGCGTCGAGGCCATCACGCCCACGCTGTTTGGCGAAGGCGCCGAAGCCGTGTTCAAGCAGATCGACCGCGTGTTGATCCTGGCTTGCGGCACCAGCTACTACTCGGGCTCTGCGGCCAAGTACTGGCTCGAATCCATCGCCAAGATCCCCACGCAGGTGGAGATCGCCAGCGAGTACCGCTACCGCGACAGCGTGCCTGACCCGCGCACCCTGATCGTCACCATCAGCCAGTCTGGTGAAACAGCTGACACCATTGCCGCGCTCAAGCATGCACGCAGCCTGGGCATGGAACAGACGCTGACCATCTGCAACGTTGCCACGTCCGCCATGGTGCGTGAATGCAAGCTGCACTACGTGACCCGTGCCGGTGCTGAAATCGGCGTGGCCTCGACCAAGGCCTTCACCACGCAGCTGGCTGCCCTGTTCCTGCTGACACTGACCCTGGCCAAGCTGCGCGGCAACCTGAGCGCCGAAGAAGAAGCCAAGCACCTCACGGCCATGCGCCACCTGCCGGCTGCCCTGCAAGCCGTGCTGGCGCTGGAGCCCCAAGTGGTGGCCTGGGCCGAAGCCTTTGCCCGCAAAGAGAACGCCTTGTTCCTGGGCCGTGGCCTGCATTACCCCATTGCACTGGAAGGTGCCTTGAAGCTCAAGGAAATCAGCTACATCCACGCCGAGGCTTACCCGGCGGGCGAGTTGAAGCACGGCCCGCTGGCCCTGGTGACATCGGAGATGCCGGTGGTGACCGTGGCGCCCAACGATGCCCTGCTGGAAAAGCTCAAGAGCAACATGCAGGAAGTGCGCGCACGCGGCGGCGAGCTGTATGTGTGCGCTGACAGCGATACGCACATCCAGGCCGAGCCTGGCTTGCACGTGATCAGGTTGCCCGAGCACTATGGTGCTTTGAGCGCGATCCTGCACGTGGTGCCGCTGCAGTTGCTGGCGTATCACACGGCTTGTGCGAAGGGGACGGACGTGGACAAGCCGCGGAACCTCGCGAAGAGTGTCACTGTGGAGTGATCAGCAAAGGGCCTTCGGGCCCTTTGTTCTTTGCCATTAATGTCCGAGACATTCCATTGATGTCTGAGACATGCCTGCATTGCGTAGCGCCCGACCAAGTCAGGAGCTACGCCGTGGACATGGATGCGCTACCCCAGGCCAATATGGGCTTGGGTAACCAGGCACCCCTGCTGACGCGTTTGCGAACCTCCGCCCGGTAGCGATCCGGTTCAGGTGGCTTCTTCCGTTTGTGCCGGGTCTGATTGCAGTGCAGGCAAGCCGCGACGATGTTGGATAGGCCGTCACCGCCGCCCTCACTTCGAGGTATCAGGTGTTCAGCAGTGCAGCGCAAGGCCGATGGCCCGACAGGTCCATCTAGCCACATGCGCAGGCCGCAGTAGTAGCACTTGCCGCATTGGCGATCGAAAGCAATTCTTCTTGAGTGTTGGATTTGGCTGGTCATGGGGACTCCGATATGGAAAGTCCCCGCGATGGCTAAAGCCTCAAGACGGGCATCGGGGCATCGCGCTCTACCGATGGTGCTGCAGGGTGCCCTGACAGCGGGTTCAACCTCCCGGCTGAACGCCTTATTAGTTTGCCAAACGATTCTTCAGTTTGCAAGCTATGGCGCATAGTCCCCTGCGGTCTTGGCACAGGAGATGTACGGGCGGGTGGTCACGAGGTCGCTGAACGGCGTGCTGAACTTGTCGTCCAAGAGGTCCAAAAGCAGCGCAGCTCTCTCACGTGATGTGAGTCGCTTGTTTTCGTTGCCTTCGATCAGCCTCTCGTGTGAGGGGTTGGTTTCTGTCCTTTCGGGCTGTGAATTGAGCGCGCACAACACGCTCAATCCCTCCACGACCTACCCAAGGTCGGCGTTCTTCAGGTTCGCAGACTGTTGTGCCGCCACTGTTGCGCCACGAAGCGCCCCCACGCAGATGTCGATCAGATGTTGGCGTTTGCCCCTGGCGCCGTGATCAAGCCAGTCCAGTACAGCCTGGATCAGGAACGCCAGCCACGCGCGGACGGCCAGGTAAGGCAGCGAATGGGGTGTCGACGAGCCCCCAAACGACTTCAGGATGCGTCTGGCTTGCAGATCGAGGTTGCGGTTGACCACTTCCTGGACAGTCTGCTCCAGACTGGCCGCACTGCGGAATATGGCCCGATACATGTGCGGATGGCTTTGGACATAGTCGAGATACGCCTCCAGCCCCGCCTGCAACTGATCAGCCGGTGACAGCTTTGGATCGGGCCGGGTGGCCTTGAGGATCTCGTCATACCCCCCCTGCACGATGGCAGCGAAGAAAGCCCGCTTGCTGGGGAAGTAGTGGTACAGCAGCCCTCGGGACACCCCGGCCTGCTGAGCGATCTGGTCGATCTGGACTTCGTCGTAGGCCTTGCTGCCGAACACGGATGCCCCCACGGCCAGCAAGTGCGCGCGACGGGCATCAGGCTCCAGGCGTGGGCCAACGGTTTCCTTTGGCAGACCCATCTTCGGCATGCATGTTCTCATTGTTTGACACGTGATCAACAGTGTACGCATAATCGCGCTATTGAACGTGTGTTTAATAGCGCGATTGCCATCTCCGGGTGGCAAACAGTCGGGCTGACAGAGGATCTGGTACTGGCGCGCTCCTGCCATCGCTGGACCGCCTCGTTGCGCCTTGCGGCCCATGGACATGGAATGAGACATATCAAAGACGCGCTGCGGCGGATGTTCATCACCATCTGCATGCTGACCAGGACAACCGAACTGGCCGCTCGGTGGCTGGGCGCGGGCTTCTTTCTTCCCACTTTGTTCGTCCAGCGCTATGCATCCATGGGTGGCCTGGATCCTCACCTCTTTGCTGCGCAACTCAAGGGCGTGCGGTCCTTCAAGGATGACGCATGGTGCGGATACTGGAATGCACTGGCCGGGGCGCAACTGGCATCCATCGAGATCGTGCCGAACGACTCAACAGTGCCTGTAGAGGCAGCAGATACCGCGGGCGTGAATTGGCGCGCGCTGGGTGATGCCTTGGCGCCCTTTGGCAAGCGTGTCGCGGCGCTGATGACCATGAACGAAACGACTGCAACTGCGGTCTTGTCTACTGAGCAGCAGGCATCGCCCGACAGCCTTCGAGCCATGAAGGCCTTGAGAAGCCTGATCAAGGCCATCACCTACTACCAGGTCAGTGCGTTCCCGGGCGGAACCGCGGCCCGCATGGAGGCCTATGCGCGCTCGCGCGCGCTCTTCAACGAATTGATCGCCATCGTCGGCCCGCTGGTGGGCTTGGTCGTCGAGAAGCGCTTGATCGAGGTGGATGGCGATGCGGTCGAAGGCTATCTGGTGACCCCCGCTGGAACCGAGCGCCATCCGTTGGCCATCATCACCAACGGCCTGGAAGGCACTGCGCAAGAGCTGGCGATGCCTTTGCTCCGCTACCACGACTCGGGCATGGCGGTGTTCATCATGGAAATGCCAGGCACCTACGCCTATCGCCAGCCCATGTCATTGGCCTCCGAGGTGATCTATCACGCCGTGATCGATAACCTGTCTGGCCACCATCGCATCGATCCACTTCGCATGGGCTTTGTGGGCGTCAGCTTTGGCGCGTATTGGGCAGCGCGCATGGCGGCACGCAGCAAGAAGTTGCGTTGCGTTGTCGCTTGCGGGGCGCCCACGCACCATTCGTTCAAGGTCAAGAGCACGATCGGCGTCCCCGACATCATCATCAAGGCGCTGCTGAACACCACAGGTGCTCGCAACTTGATCGATCTGGGCCTGCAGCTGAAGGCCCTGTCGCTGAAGCACCTTTATCCTGAGATCAAGATGCCCTTGCTGGTCATCAATGGCGATCACGACACCTTGCTCAGCACGCAGGACTCCGTTGATCTGGCAAAGGGTGCCCAACAGGGGACGCTGAAGCTCTACGCTGATGACGACCATTGCGCCATGGGGCACTACAACGAATGGCTGGACTTGTCGCAGCAATGGCTGCGCCAGCACCTTGCGCCTGACACTGGCAGACCATGAGCTGTAGCGATCGCGGGCGTGGTCAGTCAGTTCCTGGTCAGGCCGTTCTTGAGCAGTTCTCGCAAGGTTTTGCGCCCGGCGGAGTTGGTTGAACGCCAGGCCTGCAAGGCCAAGGCCAGGAAATGCTGCTCTGCGGGCGTCAGTCCGGCGCTCTCTCTTTCTTCATCCAGCCAGCCCGCTGGCTTGCCGCAGTGCTGCTCAATCTGCCTGGCCATCTTGTCGCCAATAGGCCGTGACGACTTGATCTGGCTCCACATGCTGGGCGATATCTCCAGCTTCTGGGCAAACGATTGCTCCAGCCCTTTGGGTGGTGTGCCCGTGGCCAGGGCTTCTTCTGCGAAGCTTTGAAATAGTGCCAGGGCGTTACGCCGGCGTGTCACGGTGATGTTGTTCAAGATGGCTGATGTGCGCAATGCCACAAATTGGCAACAGCACCATTGTCGCAGGGTGTTGACAAGGTAGTAAAGACTCTTTACTATCACGTCCATTGTCAAGTTTCCCGATGAAGCTTGGCGAGATCAAACCAAACATACAAGCAAGCAACCAACCAACCAACGTAGATTTCAAAGGACACATCGTGATATCCAGACTGACCACCACCAACCGCCTGCCCCTCATGGGTCAGGGCGCGTTCGTGCGTGCGGCGGCCACGATGTTGTCTGGCAGCCGCCCGTGCTTGATCGCGCTCCAGTTCGAACCATCCCATGCCAAGCGGGATGCGTACATCCATGAACAAGAGGATCAGGTGCAACCGGGTGAGGGAGTCGTTGACGCGTAAAGCGCACGCCCCCTCCTAGCTCTCTCAAGCAGAGGCCCGGTTCCACAAGGATCCGGGCCTTTTTGTTTTTCTTCATCAGGCGAATGGGCAGCCATTCGTTCCACTTCGGGTGTGTCCTTGCACTCCGAGCCACATGCAAAAGCGCGAGTGCAGATGCAGGTGTCGGTGGCAAGGGATGTGTGTGGGCCGGGCCCGGAACCACATGCAGCGAGACATCGACTCTGGACAGTTGTCCGTGAGTGCTCGCGCTTGGGCACAGCCGAAGTGGAAACAAGGCTTCGTTAACTCAGTGGCCAGAGTGCCGGCCTGTCTAGCCGGAAGCCGCGGGTTCGACTCCCGCACGAAGCGCCAAACCTATTTCACTTGCCGCGGTAGCTCAGTTGGTAGAGCGCCGGCTTGAAGAGCCGGGCGTCGAGAGTTCGAACCCCTCCTGCGGCACCAATCAGTTCCAACAAATTTGCCTCCTTAGCTCAGTGGATTCAGAGCACTGGTTTACGAAACCAGGGGTCGCACGTTCAAGTCGTGCAGGAGGTGCCAGTTAACCAGAACTCGGTGTAGCGCAGCTGGTAGCGCGGGTGCTTTGGGAGCATCAGGTCGGCGGTTCGATCCCGTCCACCGAGACCAATTCAACGCTCAGTGCGCTTGGGTGTGGCCGTAGCTCAATGGCAGAGCCTCGGTTTGTGATGCTGATGGTGCCGGTTCGACTCCGGCCGGTCACCCCCAAGCGCATTGGGCAATCCATATCGCTGTCATCGCACTGTCTCGTTCGTCTAGCTGGCCTAGGACACCGGACCTTCAATTCGGCAACACGGGTTCGATTCCCGTACGAGACGCCATTCATTCGCAAGGGAGCTTGTCATGAGAACACCCAAACGGGGCACCTCCAAACCGAGGAACCCACTTGTCGCCCCTGCCATGCAACGCAAGGCAGGCCCTCATCAACCCAACAACAAGCAAGAGCGGCAGCGCCTCAAGCGTGAGCTGCGCCGATCCAACGACAACATGCACTGATACCTGCCCATGAAAGGAGGGCTGCCCATGTCCCCGAGTACCTCAACGCATGTCCTGCAACTGGACATTCAAGGCACGCCACAAGCCTGGATCACGGTCGAACAGGCCGCGATTCATTTGGCCAGTGACTCGGTGGCATGGGTCGATGGTGCTGGACCGCTGCGTCGTCTGCGTGGTGGCTTCAACGCCCGAACAGGCCGACAGTCCGTGATGGAGGTCTTCCCCATCATGGCGCTCAACGGCGCGTCGCGCATCAACCTGTTTGATGTCGCACCGTCGCTGAGCAGGTTGAAGCTCTTTCGGCGTGACCGGTGCATCTGCGCCTACTGTGGAGACCGCTTCGCAGAGAGCGTTCTGCAATGTGAGCACATCGTGCCGGCTTCACGTGGCGGTGCCATGTCGTGGATGAATCTGGTCACGGCTTGCCCTGGCTGCAATGCGGCGAAGGCCAACCGCACGCCAGAGGAAGCCCGCATGCCCTTGCTGTATCTGCCCTATGTGCCCAGTCGATTCGAAGACTTCCTGCTGCAAGGCAGACACATCCGGGCCGACGTACACGAATGGCTGGCTTCGCGCCTGCCAAAAGGATCGCGCTTGAACTGAGAGGTTCAAGCGCCAACGAGTCTGCCGTGAAAGGCAGGCGCTCACAGGTCAGGGGTTCGGGTGAAAGCCCGCCCCGCCGGTGCGCTGTGGCCAGGTTCAAGCCTGTTGTCACGGTGCATGCCGCGTCTGTTGGAAACGGTTGATTGGGCTGTCTGTGGTCAGCACCGGCAACGGTGATGGGTTCAATTCCCAAGCAGCCACCCATTGGTTAGCTCAGTCGGGTAGAGCAACGCACTTGTAATGCGTGTGTCACGGGTTCGACTCCCGTACCAACAACCATACGAAGGTTGCCAAAAACCGGTCGAAAGACCACCGCCGAACGCAGATGGCTTGCCATCTGTCAGCGCTGGCGGCTTGTGCAAGGAAAACGCGTGGCTCGCGCAGGTGGCCAAGCGGCGTGTCGATCAGGGAGGACGGCAGGCCACGAATCCACCAGGCCTGAGCCAAGGCCATCCCTGCCCGCAGCCAACGCTGTAACGGCACCCTCATACAAACAAAGGAGAAACCCATGTTGGGATTCAAACGTTTCACTGTCAAAAAGAACGAGCGTGGCCTCTTGCTGCGCAATGGCGACTTCGAGCGCGTGCTGCAGCCTGGCCGTCACTGGCTGACCACGGCACTGAGCGATGTGCGTGTCGAGACCTTCTCGCTGGAACAGTCCGCCTTCGTGCACGGCCTGGCTGATTACCTGATGGCCAAGGAGCCTTCCGTTGTGGAAGCCGAGTTCGTGCGCGTCGACCTCAAGGAAACCGAGGTGGGCCTGCGCTACGAGAACGGTGTGCTGGTCGAGTTGCTGGCCCCCACCACGCGTCGTTTGTACTGGAAGGGGCTGCATGAGGTGACGGTCGAGGTGCTGGACATCAGCGATCAGGCCGAGCTGCCTGCCGCACTGGTGGCGCGCTTGACGCAAACGCAGATGCGCCAACGCCCCTTGCTTGGTGTGACCGGCGTGTTGACCGTGCAGGTGCCCGAGTACGGCGTGGGTGTGCTGCATGTCGACGGCAAGGTGGACTCGCTCCTGAAGCCTGGTTCTTACGGCTTCTGGAAGTTCAACCGCAATGTGTCGGTCGAGCTGGTGGACTTGCGTCTGCAGGTGGTGGAAGTGTCCGGCCAGGACATCCTCACCAAGGACAAGGTCGGCCTGCGTTTGAACCTGTCGGCATCGTGGCGCTACACCGATGTGCTCAAGGCTTACACGCAGCTGCAAAAGCCTGCGGAACATCTGTACCGCGAGCTGCAGTTCGGCTTGCGCTCGGCCGTAGGTACGCGCACGCTCGACGAGTTGCTGGAGAACAAGACCGTGATCGACGAGGTTGTGATGGCCCACGTCAAGTCGCGTCTGGTGGCCTACGGCATCGAGCTGGAAACGGCCGGTGTGAAAGACATCGTGCTGCCCGGTGAGATGAAGACCATCCTGGCGCAGGTGGTTGAAGCCGAAAAGGCCGCTCAGGCCAACGTGATCCGTCGTCGTGAGGAAACCGCCGCCACGCGTTCCTTGCTCAATACGGCCAAGGTGATGGAGGGCAACCCTGTCGCCTTGCGCATGAAGGAGCTGGAAACGCTGGAGCGTGTGGCCGAGCGCATCGACAAGATCTCCGTGTTCGGAGGTCTGGATCAGGTGCTCAATGGCCTGGTCAAGCTCAAGGCCTAGTTCAGCCAGCGCCATACGGAGGCGGCGATGCCGCCTCCATTTATTGAAGAATGAGAAAAATCATGGAAACGAATTACATCGAAGAAGACACGCCTGGTGGCGTGCCGGTGAAGATGTGGACGCGCGGTGTGCCTGTGGAAGACGAAGCTCGTCGCCAGCTCACCAATGCGGCTCGTCTGCCCGTCGTGTTCAAACACATTGCGGCCATGCCGGATGTGCACTTTGGTATCGGGGCGACCGTGGGCTCGGTCATCCCGACCATCAAGGCCATCATTCCGGCCGCAGTGGGTGTGGACATCGGCTGCGGCATGATGGCCTGCAAGACCACGCTGACCGCCGAAGACCTGCCGGACAACCTGGGCCCGCTGCGTGCCGCCATCGAGCGCGCCGTACCGCATGGCCGCGCGCCAGGCAATCGTGATCCGGGTGCATGGCAGAAGGTGCCGGGCTCGGTCGATACGGCCTGGGCGCAACTGGAGCCCGAGTTCACCGAACTGTGCCGCGACTACCCCAAGATCGCCAAGACCAACAACCGCAACCACCTGGGCACGCTCGGCACCGGCAACCACTTCATCGAAGTCTGCCTGGACGAGCAAGGTGCCGTGTGGTTCATGCTGCACTCAGGGTCGCGTGGTGTGGGCAACTTCATCGGCACCATGTTCATCGAACTGGCCAAGCAGGATGCCATTCGAAACAATGCCAACCTGCCTGATCGCGATCTGGCTTACTTCGAAGAAGGCAGCCGCTACTTTGGAGACTATGTGCGTGGCGTGGGATGGGCGCAGAAGTTCGCCGCCATCAACCGCGAAGTGATGATGCGCCGCGTGATCGAGGCCGCCAAGGCCGTGATCCGCAAGAACTTCCAAAGCCACATTGAAGCCGTGAACTGCCACCACAACTACGTGCAGCGCGAGCATCACTTTGGCGAGGACGTGTTCGTGACCCGCAAGGGCGCGGTGAGTGCCAAGGCGGGCCAACTGGGCATCATCCCCGGCAGCATGGGCGCGCGAAGCTACATCGTTCGTGGCAAGGGCAACCCGGAGAGCTTCGAGAGTTGCTCGCACGGCGCTGGCCGTGTCATGAGCCGTGGCGAGGCCAAGCGCCGCTTCACGCTGGCTGATCACCGAGCCGCCACCGAAGGCGTCGAATGCCGCAAGGACAAGGAGGTGATCGATGAGACCCCTGCCGCGTACAAGGACATTGACGCGGTGATGGAGGCTCAACGCGACCTGATTGATGTGGTGCACACGCTCAAGCAAGTGGTGTGCGTGAAGGGATGAGAATGAATGACACCCGAGTCTTGCGCGATAGGCTGGCGCAGAGAAATCAACAGCTTCAAGAGATCGCAGCGCAGCTCAAGGCAGAGTTGTTCGGCATTGATGCCGTCATCGACCGTGTCATCGATGCCGTGCGTGCTTGGTATGTCTTGCCCGAGCTCGTCAAGCGGCCGGTCATCGTGTGTCTCTGGGGGCTCACGGGTACCGGCAAGACCCAGCTCGTGCGTCGTCTGGCGCAGCTGCTCGGCTTCTATGACCGTTTTGTCGAAGTGCAGATGGACGGCTTTTCCAATGGGGCAAGCTGGCGTGGTGCGCAGAGCATCTCTGGCATGCTGGCCCAATCTGGCGTGCGCGAGGGCGAGCCCGGTATCCTGGCGCTGGACGAGTTCCAGCGCTTTCGCACCATCGACAACAAGCGGGGCGAGCTGCGTGTGGAGCGCTATCACGACGTCTGGGCCTTGCTGTCTGACGGGCGGATGCCACCGGCACTGTCGCTGTTGGGTGACATCGAATCCTCCATCGCCGAGGCGGCCTACGATGCCGAACGTGCCGATGCGGACGATGGCAAGCTGCGTTTCAAGCTGAGCAGTTGGGAGGCGCAGGAGTTGCGGCGCAACCTCAAGCTCGATGCGCCGCTGACAGAGGTCATGAGCTGGGCGCCCGACCAGATTCAGGAGCGTCTGCGGGCCTTTCGCGAGTGTGGGCAGCAACGATGGGAGACGGACTACAGCCGTCTGCTCGTCTTCGTCTGCGGCAACCTCGATGAGATGTACGAGGACATCGCCACCAGCGTGGACGACTGCGACAGCGATGCCGATACCTTCCATGCGCTGACCAGCAAGCTGAGCATCATTGATGTCAAGCAGGCGCTCAACAGGCGCTTCAAGCCCGAGCAGGTAGCACGCCTGGGCAATGAGCACGTGATCTACCCCTCGCTCAGCCGGCACGCATACGAGCAACTGATCAATCAGGGTTGTGCTCGCTATGCAAATGAGTCGGCGACGGGTTGCGGCTTGCACTTCGAAGTGGATGCCAGCGTGCGCGAGCAGATCTATGCGAACGCCGTTTTTCCTGCACAGGGTACCAGGCCACTTTTTTCATCGCTTCACGCCATCCTCGGTACTGGCCTGGCCAAGGCCGCGTTGTGGGCACTGCAGTGCGGCGCGGGGGCAGGCGACACCGTAGAGCTTGCCGCAGATGGCTGCAGCTTGATTGCGCATTGGCAGGGGCTGTCACAGGCCATTGCAGCGCCCTTCGAGATCAACCGATTGCGCCAGCGCAGCAATCCTGACTTTCGCGCCCTGCTCGCCGTTCATGAGGCCGGCCATGGCCTGGTGCATGCGTTGCTCTTTGGCCGTGCGCCGCAAGAGATCAAGATCCACGTGGCCAGTTTTGAAGGCGGCTACAACGCCTACACATCACGCAAGGTCTGGTCGCGCCGCAACCTGCTCGATTCGATCTGTACCAGCCTGGCTGGTCGTGCAGCCGAACTGCTTGTGTTCGGGCCTGATCTGAGTTCAAGCGGTGCAGAGAGCGATCTGCGCAAGGCCACGGAAACGGCGGCCCGTATGATGCGCCACCTGGGTCACGGTGAACGCGTCGGCCGCATCGATGTGTCCACCAATAGCGAAGACAACCTGTGCACGGACGTGGATGCCAGCAACGCGCCTGTCGAAGCCTTGCTGCAGGCCGAACACCAGCGTGCGACGGCGATGATGGAAATGCATCGTGGTGCCTTGCTGGCCCTGGTTGACGAGTTGATGGATCAGGGGCAGGTCACGCCGTCGCGGTTCGCCGCAGTGACAGGGCTGCCATTGGGCGCACCTGAGGATGCGCTGGACCCCTATGCGGAGCGTCTGGCGAAGTTTCGGGTGGATGGGCTGCCTCAGGGCAAGCACGACGGGCGCCATCCCCTCAAGCTCATTTAACGCGCCGACTGCATTTGCATGATCAGTTTGCCTGTCTCATTGCCTTCCTCCTGGCCGTCAGGAAAGCGCCTGATGTAGTCAAAAAGGTCGGCCTGAGAGACACGCACCTTTTGGCCTGCATGCAATCCAGGCACATCGATCGGCTCGTTTTTCAGGAGGCCCGTGATCTGATCTCCTTGCCAGTTCATGACTTCAACCCACATCCATTCACGGCCCTTGGCGCTGGTGGTGAATGGCGCCTTGACCAGGATGTACTCACCCGGTTGGAGCCCGCGATTGAATGCTTCGCGCAAGGCGGGCATCTTGGCGAGTGCAGCCTTGCTGACGCGGGTCAGGGCTTCAGTGTGTTTCAGTCGGGCGATGGACTCATCTTCAGAGCCGAAGATGCTGGTGAGCATGGATTCCTGTCGGGCGTATTTGTCCTCACCAGGATATCGATCGGCGCCAATTTCAACGAGGCGATTTCGGGGGTCTCCGGATTCCCACGTACCTTTGACAAGCTGCAACTTGCCGAAGCCCTTGCCGCCCTCTTTCAGTGTGCCGGTCTGGCGCTCTCGAACCGCTTCGTGCCGAATGGCGTTCAGATCCAGATCGAATTCGCCAGTTCCTTTCATGGGCTGGCCTTCCACGATGGCTTGACTGAATACATTGATCAGGTTGCCCATGGGGCGATTGAGCGACCAGGAGAAGTCACTGATCACGACGTCGGGCATGCCGAATTTGATCATGCCAAGCGTGATGGCTCTGACCAGTTGGTCCGCCTTGTAGGCGTGTATCACGGTGTGCATGGACACGTCGGGGACATCTCCAAGCCACGATTCCAGTCTGCGCTTGTGCCAGGCATCGGGTGTGAATATCTCGCGGGTTTCCTCGTCCCAAATCAGCCCGTTCGTATCCCTTGCAATTTGCTCGGTGAGCGTGAGTGCTGCCTTCAAGTTGCTCATCGAGCCCTTGGCAGGTTGTCCAAAGTCAAGAATCAGTGCCTGCTCGCACGCGCTCAGTGCAGTGGCCTGCTCGTGCGTCAAGCCCCGTCCGAATCTTTGAGTCATGGATAGGGAGGGGGGCGTGTAGTCCTTTTGAGCGTTGGTTGTCAGGCTGAACGTGACCCAAGGGGTATCGGTAGTGTCTGCACCATGTTGGCGTAATTTGAAGTTGGATGTCGCCTTTTCGAGGCGCTGTTGGGCAGCATGGACAGGGGGCACACCTGGCTTGCCCAGGTAATAGATGCCGAATTCATATTGAATGGGGCCCGCCTGGAATGGTGCGTTGGGCCATGGCGTCTGGCTTGATGCATGGGATGAAAGAAACAGACAGATCGTGGCAACAATCAGGCGCTTGAAAAGGGTGTTCAACATGGTGATTACCTTGCATGACGTTGTTGGCCCGAGATGCCTTGGTTTTCCAGAGCCGCTTCATAGTGCAAGACAGTCGGAAACGGATCATAGAAGTGGTGCAGCAGCTTGCGCCATTCCTGATACTGCGGTGATTGGCGAAAGCCCACTTCATGGTCCTTCACCGTTCGCCATTTCACCAGCAGCATGTAGTGGTGATCTTGCTCGATGCACTTTTGAAGCTCATGCCCCAGATACCCGGGCATCGACGCAATGATGTTTTGGGCGATGCTGAACGCGGCTTCGAACGCGCAGGCCTGTCCTGGTCGGACCTGCAGTTGGGCGATTTCAAGAATCATCTGGCAGCTCTCCTGGGCCTTTGTTTGGATGTCTTTCAGTTTACGTCGCGTGTGTTCCAGTAGCATTTGACAATGTGCCGAAGCCGGCACTCATCCAACAAAGTGCCATCAGGGAAGGACATGAACATGCGAGCAACCATCTGCGAGGTGCCGTCGTTCAGCGTGCTGAAAGAGAGCTTGCCCACGGCCTATTTCCATGACTGCTATGCCGTGAAGCTGCCGCAAGACGACAGAACGCCTCTCGAGCTGTACTTGTCTGTCGTGTCACGCACACCGCGCTGGATCGACTTCCTCATGAACACGCGCAACAAGATCGTGGCTCAGATCGGTTTGAAGGACATGGGTCCTCTGAGCGGGGTGGATCGAAGCAAGCCCGCCAGTGCTTATCGTGTGGGCGATCAGGCGGGCATCTTCAAGCTGATGACGCAGAACGATCGTGAAGTCATCCTGGGTGAGACCGACAAGCACCTGGACGTGAAGATCTCTGTGGCCAGGCAGGAGTGCTCAGATGGCATCACCGTGTATGTGTCTACGGTGGTGCATGTGCACAATGCCTTGGGGCGTCTGTACATGCTGTTCGTGACACCGGCGCATCGTGTCATCGCGCCAGCAACGGTATCCAGGCTGGCGCTGGTGTGATGAAGGCGGGGCCTCGGGAATCGGTGCATGCGCTGCTGCGCCTCGCGGGGTTGATGTTTGAGCAATCCAGTCGGGATCCAGGCGCTTGTGGGCGCGGGGCGCGTACGCTTGCCGCAGCCAGGTCGCTGTTCGCCTGGCCTGTACAAGACCATGACCGGGCCTCGAACCAGCCACACCCATCCCCTGCAGATCGCCGAAGTGCGTGCCAGCCCGACGCATGGTCGCATTGGCATCACCTTCTGCCCAGGCAAGCACGACCGGGCGGCCATCAGCGGTGCCTGGGCGCGTGATCTGGCCACGGATCTGGACGTGATAGCGGCCTGGGGTGCGCAACTGGTGTTGACCTTGGTGGAGCCAGCAGAGCTCGTTGCGCTCAAGGTGCCGGATCTGGGCGCAGCCGTCGAAGCGCGTGGCATCGGTTGGCGGCATCTGCCGATTGCGGATTTTTCAGTGCCGACGGAGGTGTTCGAGCAGCAATGGCAGACGCATGGCGCAGAGATTCGAACGCTGTTGCGCAACGGTGGCGATGTGCTGGTGCATTGCAAGGGCGGCCTGGGGCGTGCCGGCATGATCGCGGCGCGCTTGCTGGCGGAGCTGGGTATGCCACCAGATGAGGCCATTCGGGCTGTGCGCCGCGCACGCAAAGGCGCCATCGAGACCCCTTCGCAACTGGCTCTGGTCCGTCGCACGGTGGCGCTGCCCTGAAACCTGTGCATGATCATGGCAGCTGAGTCACCTCTTCTCGATACCCGCAGCATGCGGCGCGTAGGCGGGCAACTGGGCAGCAACCCGGCGGGCATCTACGAAGACGCGAACGGGGCACGCTACTACGTGAAGTCGCTGGAGTCACCAGCGCATGCGCGCAACGAGTTTCTGGCCGCCATGCTCTACCAGCTGGCGGGCGCACCGACACTGCGTTATGTGCGTGCGGTTGCCCCCGATCAGATCGCCACCGAGATGGTGACGCTCGACAAGAAACATGTCTCGCATCTCGACGAGGCAGAGCGCAGGCAGGCTCAGCATTGGCTGGGCGTGCACGCGTGGACGGCCAACTGGGATGCGGCCGGCTTTGATGGCGACAACCAGGGCGTCGTCGGTGGCAAGGTGCTCACGCTGGATGTCGGCGGTGCGCTCGCGTTTCGCGCCCAGGGTGATCCCAAAGGCGCGGCCTTCAATACGCGGGTGGATGAGCTCGATGTGCTGCGCAGTGATGCCGACAATCCGCATGCCCTCAGGCTGTTTGGCGACATGAGCCGAGATGACATCAGGCAGGCCATCACGGTGGTGACAGGCCTGCCCGACGCCTCGATCCGCCAGACCATCTTTGACCATGGCGGCAGCCCGACCTTGGCGGACAAGATGATCGCCCGCAAGGCGGACATGGCCCGGCGCCTGAAGGCGCTGGACGATGCGGCTCAGGAGGGCAGGAAGTCGACCGGCCAGGTCACGACCATCTGGTCCACATCCTTGGCACCAAAGTCGAACTGACGGATGCGCGCCATCAGCTTGGCTTCCAGCTCTGGCGCGTGCAGCTCGCTGGACACCACGCGGCAGGCCATCACCTCGCCGGTGGGGGCGATCTTGAGTTCCACTACCACCTTGCCTTGGAGCGAAGGGTCTTCGCGCAGCGCCCGGTTGTAGATGGCGTAGATGGCGCCCTTGTTGCGCTCGAAAACCAGCTTGATGTCTTCGATCGAGCGCGAGGCCTTGCCGCTGTTGCCGCGTTTGAGCGTGCCGCCAGTTGCATTACCGTTGCCGACGCCGCCTGCGCCGACTTCCGACCCGTGGCCACGTGTGCCACCGCCGCCTGCGCCCCCCCCTCCGCCACCGCCTGCCGCACCTTCAACCAGCGTGGTGGCGCGGCCAGCCAGCCCCCCGCCGCCTGTGTTGCGGCTGTAGCCACTGGTGTTGATGCCACCGCTGCCACCCGTGGCATTCGAGGTGATCAGCGCGCGCGTGGGCACACCCGGCTGG
>NZ_DASUIS010000124.1:0-12684 GCF_036279675.1 Aquabacterium sp.
CGAGCACCATGTCGGCTGGGTTGCCCCCACCGATGGCCTGCTGGTGATGGACCGCAATGGCGACGGCAGGATCAACGATGGCAAGGAGCTGTTCGGCACCGCCACCGTGGTAGATGGCCACCGCGCGGGTGACGGCTACACCGCCATGCGCGCCGAGGACAGCAACCACGATGGCAAGCTCAGCGCCACCGATCTGCGCTTCGATGAACTCAAGGTCTGGGTGGATGCCAACAGCGATGGCGTCTCGCAAGCTGGCGAGCTGCACAACCTGGCCAGCCTGGGCATCATCGAGATCGATCTGCATGCGCAGCACGCGAGCACCATGGACAACGGCAACCTGCTGGGCCTGGTGTCCGACTACAAGACCAGCGATGGGCACACCCACGCCGTGGCCGACGTCTGGTTCGCCAAGGATCAGACACCGCACGCCGCTGACCACGTAGCACAGACACTGGATCTGCACGTCAGCGACTTGCTGGCCCCCAGAGCCGAAGACCTGCTCGCCAGCAACGCCTCAACCCATACCCCGGTCACGGCCACACCCGCCGTGCTGCCAGGCGACCTCCACCTGGCCCAGGTGGACCACACCCAACTCACGGAAGACCCGAACAAGACCACACCGCTGATCTGAGCCCCCCTTTCAGCCTCCCAGGCCTCAACCTGGGGAAGCCCCTCAGCCCCGACCCGGGCTGCGGGGCATGCGCGCTCGCGCAAAGCGTGCAAATGTGCACGGATGCCCCGCTTTTTCAAGCTTATGAGCGCGGCTTGCAGGATCACCATTGCTGAACTGCCTCGTGTGGAATGGTTCCACCGGGCTGTCTCGTCAAGGAGATCCGCATGAGCATGCGACTGGGCACCAGCAAAACCTGTCTCGTTACCGGCGGCGCCGGCTTCCTGGGTTCACACCTGTGCGAACGCCTGCTGGAGCAAGGCCACGAGGTCATCTGCCTGGACAACCTGTTCACGGGTTCTCGCCGCAACATCGAACACCTGATGGATCACCCCAGGTTCGAGTTCCAGCGCCACGATGTGACCTTCCCGCTCTACATCGAGGTCGACGAGATCTACAACTTCGCCTGCCCGGCCTCGCCCATTCACTACCAGCACGACCCGGTCCAGACCACCAAGACCAGCGTGCACGGTGCCATCAACATGCTCGGCCTGGCCAAGCGTGTGCGCGCCAAGATCCTGCAGGCTTCGACCTCCGAGGTCTATGGCGACCCCCAGATCCACCCCCAACCCGAAGAGTACTGGGGCCACGTGAACCCCATCGGCTACCGCTCCTGCTATGACGAAGGCAAGCGCTGCGCCGAAACCCTGTTCTTCGATTACCACCGTCAGCACAAGCTGCGCATCAAGGTCATGCGCATCTTCAACACCTATGGCCCGCGCATGCACCCCAACGACGGCCGCGTGGTGTCCAACTTCATCGTGCAGGCACTGACTGGCAAGCCCATCACCCTGTACGGCGAGGGCACTCAGACCCGCTCATTCGGCTACGTGGATGACCTCATCGATGGCGCCCTGCGCCTGATGAACAGTCCTGACGACATCACCGGCCCGATCAACATCGGCAACCCGGTGGAGACCACCGTGCGTGCCCTGGCTGAAAAGGTCATCGACATGACCGGTTCGAGCTCGCCCATCGTCTACAAGCCCCTGCCCCACGACGACCCCATGCAGCGCTGCCCGGACATCACCCGCGCCAAGACCCTGCTGGGCTGGCAGCCCAATACCCAGCTGGAGCAAGGCCTGGCCAAAACGATCGCCTACTTCGAGCACCTGCTCAAGGTCGAAAAGATCGAAATCGCCTGATCGCCGTTCACACGACTCACACGATTCACCCCGGGTAGACCTACATGACCAAAGCACTGGACATCGGCTGCGGCCCCAAACCGAAGAACCCCTTCAACGCCACCGAGGTGTATGGCATCGACGTGCGCGATGACATCGACCGTGGCATCTTCCGTGCCGATCTGGTGGTGGACCCCATCCCCTTCCCGGACAACAGCTTCAACTTCGTGACGGCCCACGATTTCCTGGAGCACATTCCCCGCCTCATCTACTGCCCGCAGCGCCGCAATGCGTTTGTGGAAGTGATGAACGAGGTCTGGCGCGTGCTGGAACCCGATGGCCTGTTCATGTCCTTCACGCCGGCCTACCCCAACCCGGCCGCCTTCCGTGACCCGACTCACGTCAACATCATCACGGACGAGACCTTCCCCGCCTACTTTGACAACGTCAACCGCTGGGCATCGGTCTATGGCTTCAAGGGTGCATTCCAGATCATCAGCCAGGAATGGCGCGGCCCGCACCTCATGACCATCATGCGCAAGGTGGCCGCACCGGATACGCCCCAGACAGAGGCCATCCCCGACGTGTCCATGCACACCCCGCCAGCCCATGCCGCAGCAGCCGCGCCGACCACATCGGCACCATCGGCCACCAGCGACAAACCCAAGGCCGGCTCCGTGGAAGAGTGGAACTACAAGCTCTATCACGATGAAGGCAGCCATGCGCTGGATCCTGAGACCCGCCGCATGCATGAATCCTGGTTCAGCGAGGACACGGCCGACTTCTGGCGCCATGAGCGCATGATGGAGCCACTGTTCCACTGCCTGAGCCACACGCACAACGACAAGTGGCTCACCGTCGGTGACGGCCACTACGGCCTGGACGCCATCCGCATGATGCGCCGCGGCTACAAGAGCGTGCTGCCCACCAACATCTCCGGCACCTTCCTCGCAGAGGCCAAGGAGCGCGGCTTGATCCCCGCCTACTCCGAGGAAAACGCCGAAAAACTCAGCTTTGCCGACAACGAATTCGACTTCGTGCTGTGCAAAGAGGCCTATCACCACTTCCCCCGCCCCGCCATCGCGCTGTACGAGATGCTGCGCGTGGCCCGCAAAGGCGTGGTGCTGATCGAGCCGCAGGACAAGTACGCCGACCCTCCCGTCATCCCTGGCGAAGACCAGCCCAGCTACGAAGCCGTGGGCAACTTCGTCTACGCCCTGTCGCGCCGCGAGATCAACAAAGTCTGCTGGGGCCTGGATCTGCCGGCCGTGGCTTACAAAAATATCTGCGACGTCTACCTGCCCGGCGTGGAATACGTCCAGGCCAAGGATGGCGAACCGCTGTTCGAGCGCCTCAAGGCCGAAACCGCAGATGCAGAGCTCAAAGCCAAGCAGATGCTGATCAAGCCCAACGTGCTGCTGACGGTGATCTTCAAGGAAAAGCCCGACCAGGCCACCGTTGACCGCTTCACAAAGGGCGTAGAGGGTTGGACCTTCCGCCAGTTCGAGGGCAACCCGCACCTCAAGCGCACCCGCACCTGGTAGCAGCCGGTAGCACCAGGCTCCGAGGCCTCAGCCCGGGGCACGCCACCAAACCGCAATAAACGCTGTAACCCCCCGGTTTTTCTCGCTAAAGCCGGGTGGGTGGGCGCGCGACCATGTGAACCACTGCACAAACTGACCGTCCTCTTCCAAGGAGAAACCGCATGAGCATGCGACTGGGCACCAGCAAGACCTGTCTCGTTACCGGCGGCGCCGGCTTCCTCGGCTCGCACCTGTGCGAACGCCTCCTGGAGCAAGGCCACGAAGTTGTCTGCGTGGACAACCTGTTCACGGGTTCGCGCCGCAACATCGAACACCTGATGGACCACCCCCGGTTCGAGTTCCAGCGCCATGACGTGACCTTCCCCCTGCACGTGGAAGTCGACGAGATTTACAACTTTGCCTGCCCGGCCTCGCCCATCCACTACCAGCACGACCCGGTCCAGACCACCAAGACCAGCGTGCACGGTGCCATCAACATGCTCGGCCTGGCCAAGCGCCTGAAGGCCAAGATCCTGCAGGCATCCACGTCCGAGGTCTATGGCGACCCACAGGTGCACCCCCAGACCGAAGACTACTGGGGTCACGTCAACCCCATGGGCATCCGCTCCTGCTATGACGAAGGCAAGCGCTGCGCCGAAACCCTGTTCTTTGATTACCACCGTCAGCACAAGCTGCGCATCAAGGTCATGCGCATCTTCAACACCTATGGCCCGCGCATGCACCCCAACGACGGCCGCGTGGTGTCCAACTTCATCGTGCAGGCACTGAGCGGCAAGCCCATCACCCTGTACGGCGACGGCATGCAGACACGCGCGTTCGGCTATGTGGATGACCTCATCGACGGTGCCCTGCGCCTGATGAACAGCCCCGACGACATCACCGGCCCGATCAACATCGGCAACCCGGTCGAGACCACCGTGCGCTCGCTGGCCGAGAAGATCATCGACATGACCGGTTCGAGCTCGCCCATCGTCTACAAGCCCCTGCCCCACGACGACCCCATGCAGCGCTGCCCGGACATCACCCGCGCCAAGACCCTGCTGGGCTGGCAGCCTAACACCCAGCTCGAAGAAGGCCTGGGCAAGACCATTGCCTACTTCGAGAAGCTGCTCAAGGTCGAGCAGATCGCCCTGGCCTGACCGCCGCTCGCCCTCAACCCATCCACAGGTAGAACCCCATGACCAAAGCACTGGACATCGGCTGCGGCCCCAAGCCCAAGAATCCCTTCAACGCCACCGAGGTGTACGGCATCGACGTGCGTGACGACATCGACCACGGCATCTTCCGTGCCGACCTGGTGGTCGATCCCATCCCTTTCCCTGAAGACGCCTTCGATTTCGTGACCGCTCACGACTTCCTGGAGCACATCCCCCGCCTCATCTACTGCCCACAGCGCCGCAACGCCTTTGTGGAAGTGATGAACGAAGTCTGGCGCGTGCTGAAACCCGGTGGCCTCTTCATGTCCTTCACACCGGCCTACCCCAACCCGGCGGCCTTCCGTGACCCGACCCACGTCAACATCATCACGGACGAAACCTTCCCCGCCTACTTCGACAACGTGAACCGCTGGGCCACCGCCTACGGCTTCAAGGGTGCCTTCCAGATCCTGAGCCAGGAATGGCGTGGCCCCCACCTGCTGTCGATCATGCGCAAGGTGGAAGTGCCCGCACAAGCCGCCGCGGCACCAGCAGAACACGCCTGATCTGCCAGACAGTGAGCGCAAAGCACAGGAGCAAGCCATGAGCACCAAGGTCGCCGCCATCACGATGATCAAGGACGAGTGCGACATCATCGAACTCTTCGTCCGCATCAACAGCCGCAGCGTGGATCACATCTACGTGATCGACCATGACAGCAAGGACGGCACGCAGGAAATCCTGCTGCGACTCAAGGCTCAAGGCTTCCCGCTCACCATCTACAAGCACGAATCGTCTGACTTCCAGCAGGCGATCATGCTGACCACGCTGTGCCGCCAGATCGCCGCCACCAACCAGTACGACTACATCGTGCCGCTGGATGCCGACGAGTTCATCCACACACCCAATGGGCAGGACTTCCGCCAGGCGCTGGCTGAACAAGTGCCCAAGGATGGCTGCGGCCTGATGGCCTGGGTCACCTACGTGCCCACCGGTGGCGACTACTACGGCAGCAAGGCGCCGCTGTATGACGTCTTCCGCAAGCGCGCCAAGGAACCTGAACAGTTCTACAAGGTCGTCATCCCCAATGAGCCAGGCAAGACCTGCATCATTGCCGAAGGCAGCCACTTCATCGCCGTCAACAACCAGTGGTTGCAAGGCCCCGTGATCACGCCCGTGCTGCAGCATGTGCCCGTGCGCTCGGTGGACCAGATCACGGCCAAGTCGCTGATCGGCGCACGCCGCCTGTCCATCAAGGTGGGCCGCGGCAAGACCCAGACGGCGCACTGGGATCACATGGCCGAGAAGATCCGTGCGGCCAACTACCGCCTGCCCCATTCCGAGATGCTGTCCATGGCCTTCCTCTACGCTGGCGACCTGTCGCAAGACTGCGATCACACGGCGATTGACGAGAGCGCACCACGCGTCGGCAGCCCCGATGACCAGATCCTGTTCGCCGACCTGTCGCGCATCAACATTCTGATGAAGTTCGACCAGTTCGCTGCCAGCCTGTGTGGCGAGATCCGAGCCACCCGAGGCATCAAGGACGAAGAGCCGGCGCCAGTGGCCGCACCCATTGCCGCTGCCGCCTGAACCCGACGCGGCTTGATCCGCCAGCAACGCCGGCTACCGACAGGGGCCGGCGTTGCGCTTTGTTATCAGTACAGCCACTCGAATACGGGGGATCAAGCCGCTTTGGCTCAACAAACACGCATCTTTAAGCTCCCGTTATGGACGGGAAAGAGGACTTCACGTACGGTTTGTTCTGGAAAAACCTTTCAAACCTGAAGCCAACATGTCCTACCTCATCCGTTCCTCCAAAGTCATCTCTGCCCTGCTCCTGGCGTTTGTGATCACCGGCTGCGCCACCTCGCAACGCATGAGCAGCGAAGACAAAGCCCGCATCAAGTCCACACAGGTCAGCCAGTCTGTTGAAAAAGGGCAAGTGTTCCTGTTGGCTCCTGGCGGTGCGGCCGTTGGCATGATGTTCGGCGCTGTGGGTGGTGCCGTCAGTGGCGGCATGGTCGTGGATGCGCAAACAGCCTTTGTGAACTACCTGAACCAGAACAACATCTCCATCGAAAAACTGGTTCAGCAAGAGTTTGAAAATGCACTGCGCGCATCCGGCAAGCTGTCCATCGCGACGAGCGCCGATGCCGGCATCCCCACGATCAAGCTGTCCGTGCCGCAATACGGCTTCGGTGTGACGCACCTGCTGAGCTCGAACGTCGTGCCTGTACTGCAAATGAAGGCCGACATGGTGGATGACAAGGGCCAGACCGTCTGGAGCGCCAGCGACCGCATGCTGCCCTCGATCGCCAGCCCCATGACCGCGATCGCCTGGGCCCAGATCCAGAACGATCCGAAGGAAATTGAAGCCCAACTGCGTGCAGCGGCCAAGTACCTCTCGAACAAGCTGGTGCAATCTCTGTGATGCCATTGGCCTGTTAACCTTGCGCAAGAACATGCTGGGTTGACAGGCACATGAACGCCACCGAACTACTCACACCATCTGGCCAGGCCGGAGCGGCTCAATGAGCTTCGACCTGCTCAACTACATCGAGCTGGCAGCGCATCCTCAACCGGATGAGCTGACCCAGGCGTTGCGGCGTCTGTTCATGGCCTTGCGCCAGGCGGCCGACGCACCCGCATGGACGGACGCCGTTGACGTCTACATGACCGATGCGCGTCGCCTCACCGGGAGCGGCCTGCTCCACGGCTGGAATGCGGCCGGGGCCTTGTTTGTGGGCGAAGCCCTGTACGCCGGCCTGCGCACCAAGGGGCTGGTCGGCGGGCAGCCCATCCTCGGTTACCTGATCCAGCTGTCCATGACCGAAGCGCAATGGCAGGCGACCCGCCAGACCATGCAAACCGCCCCCGCAAACGCACAAGGCGGCCAGGTACTGCGTGTCGCGGATTTCCCCCGCACCTGGCTGGAGCACCTGTTCAAACGAGGTGAACGCGAAATCCTGCGTGGCATCTACCAAGGCGCTTACCAGGCCATCCACGATGCCACCCAGGAGGCCATGGTTGGCCCGGTCGATCTGGCGAGCTGGCAAGCCCGGCTCGGCATCCTGGCCGCCTGTCTGACCTTGCGCCGCTGGCTCCCCTTGCAGCCAGGCCACGCGATGCTGACCTGGCTGTTCAATGCCGAAGAGATCGACCGAATCCAGCAGCAGGAGGCCCAGGCCGAGGCACTTTTCGGGCACCTGTTTGCGGCGCACTTCGGCGGCATGATCACCGCCGAACACCAGCAGGAAGTGGCGCAGCAGTACGCTCAGCGCCTTGCTGAAGACCCCGTTCAGGCGGCGCAATGGCGACAAGATGGGCAAAGCCGGTTTGAAGTGGCGCCTTACCACTGAACGCCTTTGCCCCCTTGCAGGCGGCAACCTGCAAATCCGCCTGACACGTACTGGTGCGCTACCACTGCAACGCGACGATCACCACCCCCAACCTTGGTGCTCAGGGGAAAAGCCTCCCGCGCCTTGCTGACGCGGTAGGCTGCCAGAAAACGTCAATCAGGGTGCCCAAAAGTTTTCTCTCCCGGCTAATAAATACGGCGCGCCTGTTGTGAAAGGCTTTCTGACAGGAGCACCGTCGCCATGAGAAGCATTGACTGGAAGCTGAGCACCCTCCAATTGGCAGCCATGATGGCGACCGTCGTCGCCATGCTCGCCATGCTGACGCTCTACCACCATCAAAGCGATCAGTTCTACATACCAATTGCAGACTTTCTTGGGTCATTCAACCTGGCCGCACCTCCACTGCTGGCGCTGGTGTTTTCGTATGTGTTGACATTCCTTCTGGGCGAGAAGGTATCCGATGCCCCCAAGCTGGTCATCAAATACCTCCGCAACGTCTTCCTGCAACACCGACTTGGCATGGTGGCTTACATCGTGCTCGCGGTCATGATCTGTCTGGCTTCGTCGCAGTACATTCGCACCACGGCCCCGCGGCACTACGTGGAACTTGTCTCCATCCTGCTTGGTGGCGAACAAGATCGGCAGCAACTGATTGCCAAGGAGATCAAGGCCATTGCCGAGAGATCTCCTGATTACGCAGAAAAAATTCAGCTCGTTGTTGACGTCTTCGCCCTTCGTCGCAAGTGGAACTTCCACGGTGCCACGCCCAACACCACCGAGCCTCGCATCCTCGTGAGAGCGCTGGATGCCAACGTGACCGATGAGGCATGGAAAGAGCATCCACTTCGCAAACACGCACTCGCCGAGGCCTATTCCATGTGGGCGCAGGCTGAAACAGCTTCCAGGTTTTCGATCGGGTCGACAGATTCGGCCATCCACTTGAAAAACGCTGTCGCGCTGTATGACGAAGTCAGCCGCTCGCCATCCCCTCTGGCGACACCTCTGCTCAAAATCAGCGCCGTCAACAACACAGGCAATGCCTACCTTTACACGGGGCGATTTGCTGACGCGAGCAAGTACTACATGACGGCTCAAGCCCAGAACAAGAACCTGTCATCGGCGGGGAACCTGATCGCCGCATTGATCCTGCAAGGGAAATACCCGGAGGCCGAAAAGACAGGTGAAGCGCTCAGGGAATGGGGCATATCCAGCGGGAAAGCACAGACAGAAGGCTCCGCCTACTCTGGCGTGGTCGGGAACATGGCTTTCGCTTACCTGATTGAAGGAAAGTTTGAGCGCGCTGCCAAGCTGATGCTGGAAGCCTATGACCTCGAGTCAGACGAACTCAATGCCCTGAACCTCGCGTCGGCCCTGTTTCTGCTTGGCAAGCCCAAGGACGCCTGGACCTTGATGAACGACCAGTTCAAGTACCCCCCCTTGGAATTGAAGGATCAAGCCAAACGGGCACAGGAGAAATACAACGGCTGCTACTACATCGTGGCTGCAGCCATGACGGAGCCAAGCCAGCTTGGCCTGATGGCCGCCTACTACAACCTCTACCTGGGCCATGGACAAACACAAGCTCAGTTGGAGGCCAGTACGCCTGAATCCTTGAAGCCGCTCACCCAGTCCGTTGTAGGGCGGTTGGAAACAGACAACGGCGCCTGCAAGAACCTCATGATGATCCCCGCTTTTCGGAATTTGATTCTCCGACCTGCATGAAGGCTCGTCGCAGACCATTCAGGGCTGGGGTCAAGTCCACAATACCAGTCGGGGCGGAAGGAGGATTCCCCCCAACAACCATGAGTTCCCATAACCGTGCCTGAACCCATCGAGTTCGATTTCTTCTGGCGACTCGCCAAGCCAGAATTTGCCGCACTGATTGCGTTTGCGGTGATTGCGACCATCGCCTGGCGTGTGTATCAACGGCCTCGACAATGGCAAGATCGCAAGCGCACCGAGCGCTACGCAAAAAGGCTCGGCTTTTTTGCTGAGCTACTGGTCACAGCGGGGGTCATCGGCTTGCTTACGTTTGTGGGGCGCTCCAGGATTGCTTCCGAGACCGTGGATCATGAAGCGCAATGGGTAGAGGCTCAGCGTCAGGTCGCAGCTGACATCTGGCACTACGCCCAACCCTTGTGCCTAAATCCGCCAGCCGCCCTCGCCCCCACACAGGAGCGTGCAGCGCAGGCCACCGCTTGCGAACTGTGGAGCAAGTACATCAACACGGCCAACAAGGACATCTACTGGCGAGGCGCCTATGACGACTACACAGCCTTGCTGAACCTGCCCGCTCTCTCCGCGACTTTGCGCGCACAACTGCAGCAGGTCCAGCAATCCATCCTGAGCCTGATTCGCACGCAGTACGACAAGGACGTGCTGCCACTGAAGCAAAAAGTGCTGACCGCGCAGTCCTCATGGTGGTTCGTGCTGGCTTGTGCGAGCTGCGCTGTCTTGGGTATCGCGCTGAAATGGGCCAAAGCTGCATTGGATGCGTTCCCGCACCATCAGCCCTGATCGTCGACAGGATCAGGCGGCATTAGACTCTCGGGCCATACGAACCGTCTGGCCAGTAAGCCCAAACCTGCCGAGTTGCCCATGCGCCGCATCATCAAGTGGATCTTCATCGCCTACCTCGTGGTACTGCACCTTCTGATGGCCATCATGCTGGCGCGCTACGGCCTGCCGCTTTCCGTGCGCATCAAGCTGGGCCTGGTGTCGGCCAATACGCCCTTCTATGAATCGATGCTGAGCTACCAGCACAGCGTGGACACCTCCCTGCCCGATGGCACGGTCGTGTTCCTGGGCGACAGCATCACGCAGGGCCTGGCCAATGTGGCCGTGGCGCCCAACAGCGTCAATTACGGCATCGGAGGGCAAAGCACCAGCCAGTTGCACGACTCCTTGCGCAACTACCCTTCGCTGCCACGCGCCAAGGCGATCGTGCTCACCATCGGCATCAATGACTTTCTGCAGCACGGCGAGCGTGGCGTGGCCCAACGTCTGGCGCAAATCGACCAGGCACTGCCCGCACACGTGCCCCTGATCTGGAATGCCGTCATGCCGGTCGCGCCCGAGCAGGCAGACCTGTCTGGCGTGGCACAGGCCAACGCAGAGATCAAACGCCTGTGCGCCCAAAGGCCACAGTGCACCTATGTCGACACCTGGCCGCTGCTGGCAGACGAATCAGGCCTCATCCGGCCCGCGTACTTCATGCCAGATGGCATCCACCTCAGCCCTGAGGGCTACCGCGTGTGGATCGCCGCCTTGAAAAAACACGCCCCGCAGTGAGCAAGCCAAAGGGAGAACACCACATGTCATTGCTGCGCAAAGCCCTGCTCTGTCTGGCCGTCCTGCTGCTTGGCGCATGCGCCGCCACCAAGTCCAACGTCAGGGCGCTGGATGTGGAGGGGGATGGCCATGTCGATCTGTCCACAGCGCGTTCGTCCGTGCCCATGGGTGGGCCGCACATCGAGGTGTTCTTCTTCTACACCTGCCCACATTGCTACACCTTCTACAACGAGCAACTGCAAGCCTGGGCAGAAAAGAACAATTCCCGCGTGAGCGTCATCTACACCCCGGTGGTGTGGCGCGATGACTTCCGCAGCATGGCCCAGGCCTACTACGCTGGCGAGATGGCCCACATCAATCCGGCCTTCCACACGGCCGTGTTCGACGCCTTGCACCAGAACCCCAGGCAAGAGCGCACGGCCGGCTTCTTCGCCGACATCGCTCAGGCTTGTTGCAAGGTGTCTCGCGCGCAGTTTCTCGCCCGGTATGAATCCGACGCCGTCCAGCGTGCTGTCGAATCCGGCAAATTGCGGGCAAACCTGCACCGCATTGATGGCACACCCATGGTGATCGTGAACGGTCGCTACCTGGTTTCGCCGTCCACCGCGAAGAACAAGGCCAGGATGATGAACCTGGTTGACGACCTCCTGACCAAACCCCTGCGTTGAAACCCGAACTGGTGACCAGAGCATGACCATACGCTCCTCGCTGCCCATGGCCTGCATGGCGCTGTGCTTCGCCCTGGCCTTTGCGCCGCTCGCCCAGGCGCAAGGCCGGTACTTCGAAGAAGATGTCTACCTGGCATTGAAGGAGCGCCATGTCATGCCCGATCTCACCTTTGACAAGGCGACCGGCCGATTGAACAGTGGCGCCCTCTCCATCAGCCTCGACAACGTCAAAAAAGAAGCCCAGCGCCGCCAGCTTGAAGGGCAGGCAGCTGTCGATTTCGCGGTCAAGACGATCGAAGGTGGTCTGCGTGATCAGGCGACAGCCGGAGACACCAAGACCTGGGCTGACGTCAAGCAACGTATCTACCCCACCATCTCGCCCATCGTCTACCTGCAGGCAGCTCATTGCACCGCCCTGTCCAGGCAGACAGCCAGGTGCTTCGTCATCGACATGCCGAACTCGCGTGCATTCGTCATGCCCAAGGAGATGCAGGCATGGGGCATCAGCCAAAGCGAGCTGGAGTCAACCGCCCTGGACAACCTCCGCAAGATCACCCCACTCAACCAGCTCGGTCTGCACAAGGTGGATGGCCGCCTGAGCATCATCTACGCGCAGACAGGCGACACCTACGACCCATCCCGCATCCTGCTGCCCGAGGTGCAGAAGTTCATCCGCATGAGCTTCATGGGCAACGCCGTCGTGGGCCTGCCGAATCGGGGCTTGATGATGGCCTGGCGCCCCGAGATGAGCAAGAAGCTGAACCTGGACATGCAGGTCATGGCCCAGTTCAAGACACAGCCCAATCCCTTGACACCTGAATTGTTCTACCTCGACGAGAACGGCCTGCACCTTGCCAACGATGCCGAGGTCTTTGGCGATCCGCTCCTC
>NZ_DASUIS010000125.1:0-12525 GCF_036279675.1 Aquabacterium sp.
CCGTACTTCAGGCTGTTGATGCCCACCTTGCTGCGGAAGTCTTCCACGGCGGTGGCGTGTGCGGTCTTGTTGTCGTAGTAGACCGTGTCCATCAAGGCGACCCGGTCACCCAGCTTGCCGCACTGGGCCAGCGCCGCCTTCTGGAAGGCCGCCAGGTTGTCGGTGCTGAGAGAGGCCGCATCCGGGGCCAGCAGGATGGTGGGTTCATCCACCGTGGCCACCTTGCCCAGGCCGGTGATCAGCACGTTCTGGTCTACCGAGTCGGTGTACTTGCCCACCGACACGATGTAGCAGGGGCCGCCGCCATTGTCGAAGAACAGGCGCATGCTGTTGTACAGGTGCTTGGCGTTGCCCGTACCCAGTTCGGCGCGCACGAAGTTGCCACCCTCATCGAGCTGCACCTTGGCCACGTCCAGCGTGGGGGCGCCACCGAAGAGCTGCTCGAACTCCAGCAGCGAGGTGATGCGTGTGGGCACGTTCTTCAGATCGCCTTCGATGTCGCGTGTGGCTTTGGCGGTGTAGCCAATGAAGGCGGGCACGGCAGTCGCCACCTCGGCCACCGAGGGCGGGAACACCGAGATTTCTTCGACATACACGTCAGGCGTGCGATAGGTTGGCATGGCGGATTCGCTCCTCTACGGTTTACTCAGGTGAACGACAAACTGGGCATCACTGCGCTCGGCACCGGGCTGAGGCAGATCGCCGATGACCACCTCGCCAAGACGTTGCAGTGCGATGCCGTGCGGACCTCGGGCCTGGCGGGCCAGCGGGGCATCAGCTTCAAACAACACGACCTGACGGGTGTGATCCGGATCGAGCAGATCCGGGGTGAGATAGCCTGCGCCAAAGGGCGGCAGGTGAGGGGTGAAGACAATCGGTGTGCGACCGGCAGCAGCCGCACCCTGATCCAGCACCTGGATGCTGTCGAGATCGGCCTGGTTGGCTGGCTTGACCAGCACGTAGTAGCGCAGCACGTCTTCGCGCGCAGCCAGGCTCAAGGTGAGAGCGTGGCCATGCTGTACGTGATCAGCCCCCACCTTCAGTTGCAGCAGACCCCAGCAGTCGCTCAGGCCCTGCCCGATGAACAGGCGCTGCTGCGCCAGCACATGACCAGGCTGATCTTCCTCAGTGATGAGCACCTCGCCAGTCAGGCCGCCTGCATCCCACTGCCAGGCGGCATCGGTGTCTTTCAGTGTGACGCTGGCCTTGGGCAAGCCTTCTGCGGTGATGGCACGCAGGGTCAGCGGGCGCGTGGTGCTGATGGGCGTGATGCTCATGCGAGGCGCCACGATGCGCACACCACGCGGCGCAGCTCCAATGGCATCCACGCTGGCTTCGTTGGTGAACAGCGCCCGCTCGCCCTTGGCCAGCGCCAGATCACTGGTGTATTGCGCAAACAAGGTGCTGCCAGGCAGCAAGCCGAACACCAGCGTGCGCCCGGTGCTGTCCACCACGGCATGCCCATCGGCATCCTCTTCGATCAGCACATGCAACTGGCCGTTCAGCTCGCGCGCGATGCCCCGCATGGCCTTCAAGGCTTCCTGGGTGGCCGGTGGCACGACGAAGCTCAAGGCGTCACACACGCCATCATGGAAGTCGTGCGAGACGGAGATCGTCCAGAGCGTGCGAAACCCGGTGTTCATCGCAGCGCCATCTTCGTCTGGATGCCGGTAACCGGCTGACCTGTGCCCTGGGGCTCGACATCCTGCAGCCACAGCAGGCGCACACGGTAGACCATGGCCGGCATGTGCTTGGTGCCAATACACGTCCACAGCTGGTTGAGCTGATCCGGGCCATAGTTGAGCAATTCCACCGTCAGCCGCTCGATGCCCGCGGGCATGCCAGGGTAATCAGCCGGCGTGAACACCGGGTGTGACTGGAAGAAGGTGAGCAGGCAGGCCAGACGGCGCAAGGCCTCGTCGTACTTCTGGAAGCGCCCGGTCACCACCACGATCAGGTTGACCTTCAAGGGAGGAGGCAGGGTGATTTCACGACCGCCGACGATCTGGCGCTGAGGCATCTGCTCGCGCAGCACGCGCTCTTCCTCGATCTGAAACAGCGACATGCGCGTGGTGTCACCCGCCAGGGCCAGGGCACCCGTGGTGACATCCACCAAAGGCCCTACATCCAGCTTGCCCAAAGCCAGGCCAAGCCGGCGCGACATGAAGCCATTGGCCTCGTCGCTGAGGAACTTCAAGGCGAGGTCGATCATGGGCGACCACCTTGAAACTCGCATCTGCCCCACTGCATTTGTTGCCTCATTCTTCAAAG
Source organism: Aquabacterium sp. (assembly GCF_036279675.1). GTDB lineage: Bacteria > Pseudomonadota > Gammaproteobacteria > Burkholderiales > Burkholderiaceae_C > Aquabacterium. Next base: position 2,272 of record NZ_DASUIS010000125.1, read on the forward strand.
ATGAAACTCGATTTCAGTCTATGAGAACAGAGGTTGCAAAACGGTTAAAGACTACGTTCTAGGGGGGCCTGCAGTTGACTCAAGTCAATGGTCAAAGCGCAAAGAAGCTGGGTTGTCTGATTCGCGCAGCGCCCCGTGGTTCGTGACATCGTCAACACCTGGCGCCTCATCGGGTTCATGCTCCCCGTGTTCCAGGGTATCGACCCGGTAGCGCGGCAGCGTCTCCATCACTACGCTACTTACATTCGCTTGCACTGCAGGAGATCAGCATGAGTGTCAGACTGTCCATCGCCTTGATCGCAGGCATCGTGATTGCCCAGGGCTTGTTTGCCACACATGTGAAAACCAACATGGTGCGCGTGTGCAACCCTGACACGAAAGCCTGCCAGTTCGTGCACCGCTGAGCGCGGATCAGGCGTCCAGGTCCACCTCGACCAGGCCGCCGTCCACCATGCGCAAGGGATACTCGCGAAGGCGACAGCCCTCCGGCCTCAAGCCTTCACCATTGCGACCATCGAACACCCAGCCGTGCACCGTGCACACCAGGATGCGGCCATTGAAATCCGAGTTGTTGACCAGGCTCTGGCCCTCATGCGGGCACACGCCTTCAAACGCCCTGGGCTGCCCGCCGTCGGGCCACAGCACGAGGACCTCACGGCCATCAAGCATGAAGGGCGTGCTTTCGCCCTCACCCAGATAGCGCTGCTTGCAAAGCGTCTGAAAGGCCATGATCTGCCTGTGCCTAGGGTCAGATCAGGCGCACTTCGTCGGCACGGGCCACAAAGCTCAGACTGTCGAGCTGGTCGAAGATCTCGTTGCTGATGTCGGCGGCATAGCGGTTCTCGTACCAGGCGCAGGCATAGGGCAGAAACAGCGGGCCCAAGGGCAGGTCCAAGAGCTTGGTGTCACCCGCGTTCAGCACGGCTGCCACGCCCTGGTTGCCCACCACGGGCACGTTGTCATCACCGAACACTTCGAAGGCCACGATCAGTTTGGATGACTCCACACCACCCTCGCGGGTCTTGACGGCGGTGACGCGGATGTTCTGAAAGCGGCGCCCCACCTTGCCACTGTCCTGTGCTTGCTCGAACTCGCCGAGCTTGCCTTTCTTGACCACGGTGGCGTCGGTCACAGGCACGCCCAGATCAGCCAGGCCATTGGGCTTGGCGGGTTTGATGGCAACAGCGGTGGAAGACAGCAGCAGGGCAGGCATGGCGTTGGCTCGAACAGGATGAGGACAACGCCATTGAAAGCCCTCTGCACAAGGACAGGTGTTTGCTCGGGTATTCAACCCAGCAAACCGGTGGGATAGGCAGGTGCGCTTCAGGTCACCAGCAAGCCCCGCAGACGGGTTTCGAAACGATCGATCTGGGCAGCATCGGGCAAGGCCTTGAACATCTGCGCATGGGCTTTCAAGGCATCCTGAAGTGCCTGCGGCCAGCTGGCCAAAACCTTGAGCACACCAGACATCTGGGCTGCCATGTCGTCACCCTGGCTGCGGTACAGGCTGACAGCTTGCTTCAGTTGCACCAACCTTTCCTGCCCCGTGTGATGCAAGGCGGCCAGCATCACCAGATGCGACTCCGGTGTCGCCGCCATCTTGCGTGAGGCCACATCGCGCTGTTCATACGCCGCGAACAAACGCGCACGGTTGTAGAAGCGCTTGACGTGGCGGGGCGTCGGGTCTGCCGCCACCACCACCTCCTTCCACAGGTCCAGCGCGTCCATGAAGCGACCGGAATCATGCAGGCGAATGGCCCCGCCCAGGGCCACGGTGATCTCGGCCCGGTGCGAGACAAGCCAACGCCAGAACAAGGCCGCCAGGGGCAGGACCAACGCCAATCCCCACCACATGGCGGGCGTCAGGCGCGCCTCGGGCCCGGCCGTCACCAGGCTGGCTTCAGCACGAGGCTCGACGGGGTCTGCCGTCGGGTTCCCATTGAAGGCATCCAGGGCTTGTTGATCGAGCCCGTTGCGGGCTGTGGGCATGCCGCTTGATCGGTTCTGGGGCGATGCGCTCGCAGTGGCCCGGTCGATGTCCTGCACATGACCTTCACCGCCCTCCTGCAGCACGCGCCCCCACATGAAGGCCAGCGACAGGATGCCCAGCACCGCGCCCAGCAAGACCAGTTGCAGGATCTGCTGACGCCAGTTCGTCAGCAGCGTGAGCAGGCCGTCCAGGGCCCTGCGCCAACGTGGCGTGTCATCCTCCCCCTTGGGTCGCTTGACCACGACCATCAGCTCCTTGAGGCGATCCTGTGCCTCGGGAACCGGCAGCTCGATGTGCACCAGCTTGCGCAGGTAGTCGCGCGCATAGGTGCCGGTCTCATCCTTGACGGGCGGGGTGATGCAGCTCATCACTCGGTCCATCGCCGCCCCGATGACGACGAAACACTGCCCCACGTCCACAAGGTAGTTGGTCAGCTCCATGAGCCCGTTGACCGTCTCGACCGAGCAGCGATCCAGGTCATCGATGAAGATCACCAGGCGGCCGCCCAGAGCCTCCGTCAGCAGGCCAAACTCCGCCCGACAGCGCTCGACCGTGCCGGTGGGCTCCTTGCCCTCCTCGGCCTGGCGGGCCTGGCCCAGCAAGGCCTTGAGTGGCTCCAGGATCTGCAAGCCGCCTATCGTCCAGCCCTTGGTGAACAACAGGAGGATGAATCCGATGAAGCCGCCCAGCAGGGAACGCTGCAACCAGGGGAAGAGCGTGGGTGGCGGCACGGTTTCGACTGCATCGCGTATGGCCTGCTCTTCACTGGGGCGCAGCTTGCCATCGGGGATGTGCGCGCGCACTGTGGCCAGCAGATCCAGGGGCTGCTCGAACACACAGCGGCGTTCGAGCGGCACATCGCGGCGGTCACCACACTGCTGCATCTGCGTAGCAGGCTCCCAGAGCAAGGCGTGCTTCATGTAGCAGTAGATCTCGGGGCGCACCGGCACGGCCTTCTGCAAGGCCTGCACCAGTTCACGCACGTCACAGGGGTCGGCTGGCAGGGTGGCCGGTTTGCCAGCGGCGGGCGGCGGCAGATGCGCCAGCGCGGCCAGTTCGGCCACGCTGTAGGGCCGAGCGCCCGGTTCGGCTGCGGCATCAAGCGCATCCGCAGGCGCCGGTGCGCTGGCCGCTTCGGCACCCGACGCCGGGACCGCCACCGCCGCGGTGCCATTCTTGGCGAGGGCACGGCGGAAGGGGTCGAGCTTGTCCAGCGTGCGGCCCGTGACGATGGTCTGCTGCTGCTGCAGGATGTAGTGCTTGAAGTTCAGCCTGAGGTTTTCCATGGCGGGCTGCGTGCCCACGCTGAACAGGTCACCCGCACCAATCGCAAGGGCACCGGCCATGGCCACCGCCACGGATCGGTAAAACCAGCCACGCCCCCATATCAGGCGGCTGCGCACGCGCAACCAGGCAAAGGGCTGGCGCCAGAACTGCGGCACGGCCTGCTGCATGACCACGTTGAACAAGGCCGTGAGCTGGCGCCCTTCCTGCTGGTGGTGCCAGGCGTTGAACCAGGCGGTGCGAAAACCGGCCTGCTTCAGATCCGTCTGGAGCATGCGCATGACGCTGCTCTTGCCGCATCCCCATTCGCCCGTCACCGCCAGGGTGATGCGGGGCTCGGTTCGGGCGTTGCGGATGAAGGCCGACAAGGCCTCCACGGCCGGCCGAAAGCCCAGGCGGTCCGAGGCCTTGTCCTCCACGGGTTTGTCGCTGCTCAGGACCATGGCCACCTGCCCGACAGGCTCGTCGTCCACCTCGGCAGCGACGCGCTCGCTGGCGTCCACGAACATCAACAAGGCGGCGGCGAGAAGCCCCGTCAGCACCAGCAGCAAGGCATACCAGGGCGCCCAGTGCCGCTCATACGTGGCCAACGGCAACCAGTGCTGGCCGTTGTCGGTGGTGGTGTGCAGGCTGGCACCGGCACCCGCCACCCAACCCCGCTTGCCATCGGCGCTGAAGCGGATCACGCGGGCGTCGCCACCCGGTGCGGGCTGAAGCTGCCAGTTGCGCCCGCCATCCAGTGTCTGCAACAGCGTGCCTTCACCAGCGGCCCACATCTGGCTGCCGTTGCCCAGAACGGCCACGCTGTGCAACCAGGCATCCGTGCCGGTGCGGCCCATGGGCTTGCTGGCGCCACCCGGGTTGGTGTTCCAGGCCAGCCAGCTCTTGCCACCATCCTCGGTGGCGAGCACCACGCCTTGAGAGCCCACCACCCAGCCTCGTTGGCCATCCGCAGTGAACTGCAGATCCGTGAGGCGTTGCGGGGCTCGGTCCGGCAAACCGATCTGGGGAAACCAGACCTGCCCGCCATCACGGCTGCCCAGCACGTTGCGCCCGCTGCTCATCCAGAGCTGTTGTCCATCGGCGTTCAGATGCAGCCGCGCATCCCGCCCGGCGAAGGCCTGAGACACGATGACGATCTGGCCCTTGTCCGCACGCACCCAGGTCTGGCCACCGTCATTGGTCGACGCGAGAAAATGCGCGCCAGCCACCCAGCCACGCCGACCATCTGCCGTGAAGCGCACGGCGTGCAGATCGCGCGATTCGGGGCTGCGCGGCTCCAGCACCTGCAAGGACCAGGAAGCGCCACCATCCAGACTGGCCGCGAGGGTGCCGCTGTCACCCACCGCCCAGATCCGGCGCCCGTCGGCAGACACGGACAAGGCACGCAGCTGACCGGGTTGCTGCACGGCTTCGGGCTTGCTCGCACCAGTAGACGTCACCGTAGGCAGGGTGTGCACATGCCAGGAGGCCCCGCCGTCACGGGTGCCCAGCAGCGTGCCCCAAGGCCCGATGGCCCAGCCTTGCTGACCATCGGCCGCGAAGGCGAAGTCGGCCAGGAGGTCTTCACCACCGGCCAGACGCGTCCAATGGGCGCCGCCGTCCTGCGTGCCCAGCAAGGTGCCGTGCTCGCCCACGGCCCAGCCACGTTGCCCGTCCGGATCCACATGGATGGCACGCAGGTTGTGGCGGGTCAGGCTGGCTTGTTCATCCCACTTGCTGCCCCCCTCCCGGGTGAACAGGATGCGGCCCTTGGCGCCCACCAGCCAGACACGCAGCCCATCGGCCATGGCGCTGATGCCTTGCCAATCATCCTTCACGCCTCGCCCTGCGTCGAAGATGTTGCTGGCGACACCAGGGTCATAGCGCACGACGGCGCCCTGGCTGCCTGCTTGCCAGGCCAACTTGCCCGCAGCGCTCACCGCCTGCACGGCCACGACGGAGCCTGTGCGGCCCACCACCGAGCTCCAGTTCTCGCCGCCATCCACACTGTGATACGCATGGCCACGCTCGCCCACCACGATCACCAGCCCTTGCGCGCTGACGCTCACACCGGTGAGCTTGTCCTTGGTCGGTTGAACATAGGCCTGCTGTTGCCACGAGCGGCCCTGATCCAGGGTCTGCAGGAACACGCCCGTGTCGCCCACCAACCAGCCGCGTCGTCCGTCGGCGGTGAAGGCCACGGATCGCAAGGTGGCGCTGCCCACCAGGGCGGGCAGCTTCTGCACCGCCCAACGTCTGCCGCCATCGTTGGTGGCCAGCAGCACGCCCTGCTCGCCCACGGCCCAACCTTGCTGCGCATTGATGAAATGCACACCCTTGAGGCCCACACGCAGCGGGTCACTGACCAGGGTGACCGCCCTCACGGTCGCTGTGGCCGGGGGTGGCGCCGCCACCTCGGTTTTGGGCGAAACGGGCTTCTGCGCCGCTTTGGGCGTCTTGCTCTCCTTGGGCGTTGCCGGCTTGACGACCTTGCTGACCTCGGGCGGCGCGTTCCCCTGCGCCACAGGCTGCACGGGCAGCGAGATGGACTTCAGCTGCTCAGGCGAGCGAACCGTCTGGACCTGCTGCTGGCTGGATGGCGGTGCCTTTTGTTCGGCGAGGTTGTCCAAGGCCACCGAGACGCCAGCTTGCTCCGGCCGGCTGTCTGGCAAGGCATTGGTTGTGGCCGCATGGGCGCTGGACAGACCGGGCACCCAGTCGAACCAGCGAACACGACGTGGGTCCAGGCTGGCCGCGGTGGCAGGTGCGCCTGGCTGCACCCTTGGCGCGGTCTGATCCGTCGGCGCGCCATCAGGGACGCCGTCTGCCATGCCAGGCGTTCGCTGCGCAAGCGGCGGGTTCTGTTGTGTCCAGCTCAGGCCACCGTCGGCTGAATGCAGGATCAGGCCATCATCCCCCACCACCCAGACGTCGTTTGTTCCCGGCAGGTGGTAGACCGCATTCAAGTCACCCTGCACCACCGTGCGCTTGAAGGCGTTGTACTCCAGGGGCTGCGACAACCAGGTCCACAAGCCCACCTCACTCAGCCGGCTGGCACGCCAGGCATCGGCCGCCGGCAATTGCCGACTGGCCAGCCAGGTACCTGCAGCAGCCAGCACCACGCACAGCAGCAACAAACCCCAATGCAACCAGCGCGGCATGTGAAAGCGCGCCGTCCATCGACGGGCCCGTCCGCCGCCACCACCCGACGCGCCACCGCCACCTTGACGGCCACCCCCGGCATCGCCCCCTTTGACTGGCGGCGCCTGCTCGACGGTCGCGTTCGAGCTGGACTGGCTCATGGCTTCTTCACTGGGCGCTTGCATGCGACGGCTTCCCTTGGACATTCATGGTGGTGACCCCAGGCTATGTCACTTGTACCGCCAGGGCCATCCCAAGGTCTTGGGGCCGCTCAAGCTTTCTGCCGGCGCTGTTGCCGACCCGCAACCCGGGCGGCCAGGTCGTCCTTCCGCCCGTCGTATCAGATGGGCAGCGCTGGCCCCTCGGCGCCTACCAGCGCCAATGCACCACAACCACGCGTCTGATACAGGTCCACACGGTCCACCTGGGGCAGCACCTCGCGCGCCTTGTTCAATATCCAGTGCGACAAGCTGGCCGCGTCGCAATCAGCCAGACCCGGCAGTTCGTGCAAGGGCTGGTGGTCCAGCATTTTGAAGATGGGGTTGAACAGGGTCTTCACGTCGCCAAAATCGACCGTCCAGCCCATGACCTCGTCCAGCGGCGCCGCCAGATGCAGGCGCAAGGTGTAGGTATGGCCATGGATGGCCGCATGCGGGTCGTCGGACGGCGCATGCCGCAGGAACAAGGCGCTGTCGAGCGTCATCTCCTTCCAGATGCGGTAGTCGTGACCGTTGAAGTTGGCGCCACAAGAGCCCGTTTCGTACACGGTGACCCATGAGAGCGCGGGCAGGACTGCCTTCAACCTTGACCAGAGCCAGCCTGCAATGACCTCGCTGGTGGGATTGGCCAGCCCCTCGATGTCGTTGAGGTACTTGTGGTTGAGCTGATAGTGAAAGGGCGCCCAGATGGCATCGAGGTGGTCGTAGTCGATGCTGATGTCACGGCCACCGGTGTTCTGGTTGGCGTGCACGATCACTTCGAAGCCATGCCCATGCAGGCGCCCGCATTTGTGCCCCAGGGGCACATGAGGCAGCTTGTGGGCAGATTGGAAGCGGTAACGGCGCCATACATGCGCCTGGTCGTGGCGATCCAAGTCCACCCCCTGGTCGGCCGTGCTCTGGATACCAACCTGCTCCAGCCCGATCACCTGCTGCCGGGTGACGAGCTCATCGCGCAGCCAGCGCGCCAGGTTTTCATCGGTGGGCGGCAGATCAGCGGGCAGCACCTCGTTGAGGAGGCGGTAGTCCAGCTGTGAGGTGCAGGCGGCCAGGCGCTGGCCCAGTGTGTGTACTTCGGCGCCCGGATAAGGCGCCCAGCCCGCAGGCAGATCAGCGCGGATGCGAGCGACAAAGCTGTGCCCGTGCAAGCCATGGGAGCGATGTCCGCTGGGCAGGATGCCAACCTGGCGGGCGGATTCGAAGTGGCGCGAGGCGGTGTGAAGGGTAGAAAGCGAAGGCAAAGGCACGATGGGCAGAGGGGACGACAGGCAAGGGGCTCGACTGTCTCACCTGCAGCGTGAATTGCCAAGGAGATGGCGGGCAGGATTTGAGCCGTCTCAAGGCCTGGCCGCCCGTCATGTCAACGCGCGTCGTACTTGCGGCTGCTGCCCTTGGCCACGTCCACCGGATACTTCTGCTCGTTGAGCGCCATCTTCTCGCTGGCTGCCGCCATCAAATCCACGCCCAGCGCGGAGGACAACTGCACCAGATAAAGCAGCACATCGGCCATCTCATGGGCCACGGCCTGCTTCTTGTCCGCATCCAGACTGCGGCTTTGCGCCTCCGTCATCCACTGAAAGTGTTCCAGCAGCTCACCTGCCTCGACGATCAGGGCCGATGCCAGGTTCTTGGGCGAATGGAACTGCCCCCACTCGCGCGCATCGGCGAACTGCTGGAGGCGTTGGGCGAGTTGAGCGACGGTGAGCGGGGCCTGGTCTGCTGACACGGTTGAGCGGCGCGAAGCCTTTGAGCCAATCGAGACGCTAGTATCTCGCCGAATGACTCCCTGGCGATGCCGGCCTCAGCGACCACATAAAAGCCCAGGCGGCCCGGCTTATTGAGCGAGCGAACACGACTGGCTCCGGTATGTTGACCCTGAGCGTTGCCCACTTTGGCGATGCGACAGCCAAGCCGGTCGGAGGCCCCATGCCACAAGCCATTTCTCGCAAGCTGTTTGTCACCGGCGCCCTGAGCGCCCTGGTCTCGCTTTTCGGCACCTGTGCCGTACAAGCCGCGGCCCCCCGCACCGCCACGCCCGTGCACGAGGCGAGCAAACAGGTCGAAGCCTTCGCCGCCGGGGCGATCCCCTGTGACAGCGACGGTGTGAAAGAAGCTGTCTCGCTGATCTACGAACAGGACGACGTGGCCTCGGCCAGTGCCGTCGCCTTGCGCTGCGAGGCCCTGGCCGCCACCCAGGCTCGCCCCTTCAACCGTGTGATCGCCTCACGCATCAAGGCCATGATCGCCATGCGCATGCGCGACATGGTGGCCCTCAAGCGCGCTGGCGAGACCCTGGTGACGGAAGCCCAGGTGCCCGAATACGTGGCAGATGGCCACCTGTTCATCGCCTTCGCCTGCGTGTTCGGCGGCAACCCGCGTTGCGCACGCGAACACGTCGACACGGCCAAGACCTTGTTCACGCAACTGCACGTGGACGAGGCGCTGGCCCAGCTTCAACCGCTGGAGCAGACCTTGATGCGGCTGGAAGCGCAGTCCGAGGACGGGCGCTGAGGCGCGCTTCTTCACACCGGGCGCCAATTCAGCCCGGCACGGTTTACTTCTTCTCGGCCTTGGGGCGACCAGGCTTGAGCGGCTGCAGCTTGTCCAGCGCGATCTGCAAGGCGCTGTCGGGCAAACCGGCCAGCACCTGCAGGCCGGCACGCAGCAGTTCGCTCTTCTTGGCAGGGCGCTTGAAGCCGATGGCGCGCACCTTGAGCTGGTCGATCAGCGCCCAGTCGTCTGCTGGCATGGTGAAGCTGTCGCGCACGAGTTTGACCTTGAGCTTCACGGGTTTGGCGGCCTTGACTTCGGGCTTCACGTCAGCCTTCACTTCAGGCTTGCTGACCACGACGGCCTTCCTGGCTACTGGCGCCTTCTTCGCGACCACCTTCACGATGGCAGTCTTGCTGGCAACTTTGCGAGCGACCTTCCTGGCGGGGGCTTTTTTGGCGGGTGTCTGAGCCATGTTCAATCTCCGGTATAAATGATTTATACGATTTATACCAAAGTTTTGAGGCACTAGTCCAGATCGATGACGGTATCGCCCTCTACAGCCTGACATCCGTCAAGGATGGACGACCAACCTCTGTGAATCACCACCCGCTTGTCGACGTGGCAGAACTCGATGCGCCGGGCCTGGGGCACCTCGTGCTGCACAAAGGCCTCGATGGCGGCAGGCATGCTGATGCGCAAGCGCTGCTGATCCAGGTCCTGTCGAGGATGGTCGTCGGTGTGCACGAAGGGGATGAAGGGCGCCGCCCACAACAGCCAGCGGCTGCCCAGCTCCACCACGCTGGGCGCGTAGTGCTGCTCCTGCAACCACGCCTGAGCCGCCACCCGCTCGTCCGGCGCCTCCAGCACGCGCGCGCCGCCCCAGGCGGAAGCCAGCAGCTCCATCACCCATTGATTGCAGTTCTGATAGCGCACGCTGAAGGCATGAGCATTGGCGCTGTACTGGCTGCCCAATACCTGCAGGGCCTGCCGCTTGTCGAGGGCGGCCCGCTCCAGTGGTGCGGCCTGGTCTTCAGGCAGGAGCACCACCGAGAGATAGCCCACGGAAGGGTTGTCGGTCCCCAGCAGGAAGCCCGACATGCCCTGGTCATAAACGCGGGGCTTGCCTTCGTCGCACGCGTAGTAGAG
>NZ_DASUIS010000126.1:0-22323 GCF_036279675.1 Aquabacterium sp.
TTTCGCCGGCAAGATGCTCAGCACCGTCTGGTCACTGGGTTTTGGCTTCAAGGGTGGCGAGGTGACACCCCTCTTCTTCATTGGCTCGACCCTGGGCAATGCGCTCGCCCCCTTGCTTCATCAGCCCATCGGTTTCATGGCAGCACTGGGCTTTGTGGCCGTGTTCGCCGGTGCGGCCAACACCCCATTGGCCTGCACGCTCATGGCCATGGAGCTGTTTGGCGCACCGATTGGCCTGTTTGCGGCGCTGGCCTGTGTGATCAGCTATCTGTTTTCTGGCCACACCGGCATCTACAAGGCACAGCGCCTGGGGCAGGCAAAGCGCCACCAGCCACCTCAAGACACGCAGCGCGGTGCTTGAGCGGCCTGTGGCCGCGACTTGATCAAGCCTGACGCTGGCCTTGACGACGGCGCAAGACGAGCAAGACCATGGCCAGCCCGCCCAGCATCAGGGCATTGGTCGCGGGCTCGGGCACCGCGCCAACAGGGTTGCCATTGAGGTTGACCGCCACGTTCTGCGCACCAATGAAATCACCGAGTTCACCATCGCCTGGATGGCTGTCACCCAGCACCGGCAAGGCCTCGTTGGTTTCCTGATCGTAGGCGCCGATGTAGTTGAAGAACTCATAGCGACGCAGCACGGATTCGGCCTTTTCACCGACAGCCGCACCGCCACCGTTTTCCAACTGGCCAGCCAGCGGGTTGCCCGGATCCGTCTGCAACAGTTGCCATTCGATCTCGGTATGCCCCTTGGCGGCCAGAACCTTGGGGTCGCCGCCCACCAGTTCTTCGAGCTCGACCTTGTTTTCCAGCTCGGTTGTGTAGACCTTGACCCAGATCGCCGTGCCGAACTGGGACTCGATCTCTGGCTTGGGTGCCTGGATTTGGGCCACCACGACGGGCGCAGGTGCCGCCGGGTTGGGCGAAGGCGTCACGGACCAGACCGGGGCGGGCAGGTTGACGGCCGCATTGGTCAGCACACCCGGTGATCCGGACTCCACCAGCCAGGAGTAGGTGGTTTTCGTGGGATTGCCGATGGTGCCCACGCCAAAGTGGTCACAAGGCGTGGAAGCGCCATACCCGATGTTGCCGCCCGTCCAGCAACTTTCACCCGGGGTGGTGAACACGCCGCTGGGGGTGCCCACACTCCAGCTGCCGTTGCTGTACAGCGCCTGATAAGTGACCTTGACGCCAAAGATGCTGCCGTTGGCGTATTCGCTGATGGACGGTGCGCCATAGCGCTCCACGGAGGTCGGGAAGCCCCGCCCTGCGCCGCCGAAGGTATCGGTGATGTCGCTGCTGTGCAGCCCCTCCAGGTCGATCTCGAAGCCATAGGCGGTGGAGCCTGTGTCATTGACCACATCGAAATTGCCCAAGGTGCCAAAGACACCTGCAGTGGCTGGCGCGGCCACGCAGGCCAGCAAGGCAGCAGACAGGGCCCAGTTCAATTGAAAACGTGCCATACGCGCTCCGCAAATAATGTGCATATTTCACATTTAATCACGAGCGAGATGGCAAGCCAAGCAAATCCACCTGTGATTGAGCCACATCAGCCCAACTTGAAACCTGGCTTAAGGAAGCCGTAAGGGAGGCCAACCATCATGACGGTCAAGGAGTCGCCATGATGACTGCATACTTCACCACACTGCTTCGCCGCACCACCCAGGCCACCATGCTCGCCGTCGGCATGGGTGGCACGGGCCACGCCCTCGCCGACACCCCGCCCCAACTGCTGGCAGCCTACGCCGCACAGGCCGGGCATCCACCGGATGCGCAGCGCGGCCAGCAATTCTTCACAGGCCTGCACGGACGCGAGTGGCGCTGTGCGAGCTGCCATGGCGCCACGCCGACTCAGGTCGGCCAGCACGCCGCCACGGGCAAAGCCATCCGACCGCTGGCACCCGCCTTCAACCCGGATCGTTTCACCGATGCAGCCAAGGCCGAGAAATGGTTTCGCCGCAACTGCAACGACGTGGTCGGGCGCGAATGCACCGCCGCTGAAAAGGCCGATGTCCTGGCCTGGCTGATCACCCTCAAGGAGCGCCCATGAGACCCGCCCCACTGATGCTGGCCCTCGTCACGGCTTTCACCTTCATCGGTGCCGCGCACGCGGATAAGGACGAGAACCCCACCAGCCGCGCGCCGCTGCTCCCCCGCTACCAGCAGGAATGCGCGGCCTGCCATGTACCCTATCCACCTCGCCTGCTGCCTGCCGAATCCTGGCAAAGGCTGATGCAAAACCTGCCGCACCACTTTGGCACCGATGCCTCGCTCGACGCGGCCACCACCCGTCAACTGAGCGACTGGTTGACAGCCCACGCAGGCCATCGCCGTGCCCCGCCGCAAGACCGCATCACACGCTCATCGTGGTTCCTGCATGAGCACGACGAGATTGGCGCGTCCACCTGGCAGCGCGCCGCCATCAAGAGCCCATCCAACTGTGCGGCCTGCCACACACAGGCAGACCAAGGAGATTTCAATGAACGATTCATCCGCATCCCCCGTTGAGCCAGTGCGCGTGTGGGACACGCCCGTACGGCTGTTCCACTGGCTGATGGTGCTGTGCTTTGCAGGCGCCTACCTGACAGCCGAAACAGAGCGCTGGCGACTGATCCACGTGACGCTGGGCTACACCATGGCCGGCCTGGTCGCGTTTCGTCTGATCTGGGGCTTCATCGGCACACGCCACGCGCGCTTCACCTCCTTCGTGCGCGGCCCCGCAGCCATCGTGCGCTACCTGCGCTCACTCCCGAGCGGTCAACCGGAACACCATGTGGGCCACAACCCGGCGGGCGCACTGGCCATCATGCTGATCCTGGGGCTGACTGCAGCCGTCACCAGCGCCGGTTGGGCCAATTACAACGAGATGGGCGGCGAATGGCTGGAAGAAACACATGAGGTACTCGCCAATCTGATGCTGATCGTCATCGGGGTCCATGTGGCCGGCGTGTGGTTGAGCAGCCGCCTGCACAAGGAAAATCTGGTTCGCGCCATGATCACCGGCTACAAGCAAGGCCAGCCGCGAGATGGCATCCGTCGCACCTGGGGCCTTCTGGCTGTGTTGATGCTGGTCGTGGTGCTCGGTTTCTGGTGGCAGCAATGGCAACAAGCGCCAACCGGCGCGCTACAAGGCACGACGTCATCGCAGGCGAACGGCCATCATGGCGACGACGATGATGACGACTGAATCGCCCGACGAACCGGCCGTGGCGCCACTCACTGCTCGATGAGCAAGAGCCCGCGCGGCTTGCCCGAACTGCTGTCCACCGTGTTCATCGCTGCCAGCAGGCGCTCGGGCTTGACCAGCCAGGGCCCGAAATCGCTGTTCACATCCAGCACCAGCACCAGATCCTCCTGCGTCAGGTAGCCTGCGATCGGCGAATGGTGTCCGCCGCCTTTGCCAAACAAGGGCGTACGCGAGAAGTTGACGATGTAGCGCCGGTCAGGGCCATTGGCCCGCAGCAAAAGCGCCCGAAAGGCGGGCAGGTCCAGCCCACGCCATACCGTGGTGCGACGGTCCTTGAAGCGGTGTCGCACCACCCCGGCCAGTTGATCCAGCGTGAGGCCTGTTGGCAGATAACCCCAAACCGTGTCGATACCTGTGCCGTCCAGCATCGTTGTCTGGTCGCCCGGCAGGCCCCAGGAGTGGCCCACATTGGCCACGCTGGTGGGCCCACAGAAAGTCAGGTTGCGCTGAAACTCGAGATGAGGCTTGTAGCGAGCCGCAACCGGCAGTCTCCAGGCCTTGTCCAGCAAGACGGCATCCTGCCAGACACGATCTGCTTGAATGGGCGAGGCACCGGACTCGACCGATGTTGGTGATGCTGAAGATGACGCCGCTGCAGGGAGTGCGTCCGCCAGGCTCAAGGACGGCTGGCCACCCGCCAGGGCAAGGACCAGGGCCAGCAGCCATGCTGATGACAGGCGGCCCTTCATGTTGCCCTCAGGCCCTGCGCCGCCGCACGCCCAGGCTCAGCAGCGACAACATGCCCACGGCCATCAGGCTCATGGCATCAGGCTCCGGCACGGCTGCCGCTGCGGCAAAAGCCTGCCCCAGGATCTGATTGGTGAAGGCGGTCGGGTGCTGGCCATCCCAGAACAGATAGGTGTTCGGCGCCGTGCAGGTGTGCCCCGTCAGCGCATCAAAACAGGCATCGACCGTGTCGACGCCCGCAGCGCGCAACATGGGCAACTGCCTGGCCATGAAGCCTGAGGTATCGAACACGACCAGGTTCAAGCCCGGTACCTGCCCCACCAGATTGGTCAGGCCCTCGAGCAATTGATGGTTGTATTCACTGGTGCGTTGCGCAGCCGCCGCCTGATATTGGGCGCTGGACTGCAAGCTGGCAGGCGTCTCGCTCAGGTCGGGCATCAGGGGCACAAAGAAGTTCTGCGCGCCCATGAAGTACAACTCCATGACATTGCCCAGCATGTTGCTCGATGCCTTGGACGACGTCGCTGGCGACCAGATATTGACGCCGCTGTAGAAATCGTTCGGGCCCGCCCACAGGAAGTACAAGGCATCCGGATCGGCACCCTGCCCGTTCAGAACCGACGTGTACTTCGAAATCTGCCCGGCCACGCCCGTGCCGTTGAGGAACAGGCCACCCTGGTTGCCGGTACCGGTCTGCGCCCCCGCCACCGCATAGCTGGTGACGTGCAGGCCGAGCGCATCTGCCATGGCCTCCACCGCCAGCTCGCCGTTGGAGAAGCGCCCATTGGCATACGGCGCACTGGGATAGAGGCCGGATGTGAGCTGGTAGAGGTTGCCCGTGTCGGACAGGCTGTCGCCGAAGGCGATCACCTGCGAAAAGGCCGCCATGGCCTGCCCCATGCTCACCGCGGACAGCAGTGCAACCAGCAACTGTCTCGACAATCGATACGGACTAGACACTTGAAAGGCCCCTCGGCAACCGCCTGACACAAGCTTTGATGATAGCGACAGACTGCCCGCTATCGTGCATCCCGCGCGACGATATGACCAAGGTCCTGACTGCGGCCCAGGTAGGTGGCGCCTTCGTGCGACAGATGCCCGAAGTCGCGATAGAGCGGGAGGCCTTGGGCCACGCTGATGCAACGCCCGGCATGGCAGGTCATGCGGTCCAGCCGCACCACGCCGACCGACGCGCGCTGTTGAACCGCATCCAGCAACTGCAGCACCTCATGTTGATAGCGCTCGTGATCGGCCTGCGCGAACCCGCAGGACTGATCCGCGCCAGGCAGGACGGACACCAGGCCCTGCAGACGCCGCTCGGCACACAAGCCCAGATCCAGCTGCGGCCCGATGGAGGCAGGCGGCGACACCAGGATCACCTTGCGACCCAGGCGCCGCAGCGCCTTGACCGTATCCGCCAGGGAGGTGGCCAGCTCGGTCTGCGTCGGTTTGACGATGTGACCCAGGACATCCACCACCGGATCGTCAAACAGGTAGCGCCAGCGGGCCGACAGCACCACGTACTCGATCTGGGGATGCGCCTTCACATAGGCCAGCACCGAACGATTGAACGCCAGGCACTGCAAACCTCGGCCGGCAGGATCCTTGCTGACCTGACGCGCGAAATGAAACAAGGGCGCGCAGGCGCTGCGCGTGGCCTGAACCAGCCCGCCTGGCGGCGGCGAGGCCACCAGCGCCGGCACGATGTGCATGGCGAAGCTGTCGCCCCACACCAGGGTGCGCGCCTGCGCCGAGGTTCGGCAGGCGGCCAGAGGCTCGAACACCGTCTCGAACTCGCAATTTGCCGACAAGCCATAGTTGGGTTGGCGAAGCTGTTTCCAATCCACCTCGCCTGCCGTGCGCATGTGCCACCCCATCCAGCCAGCAGCCAAGGCCAGCAGCAACAGGATCCAGGCCAGCTTGCGCAGCAGCGCCGTCGGCGTGGCCACGCGCCTGAAAGGCTGCTCAACATACCGGTACGACAACTGCGCCAGCGCAAACGATACCGGCAACAGCGCCCACGATACCCATGCCGGCACGCCCTGCAGCCAGACGTTCTTGGCCAGGGCGATCAGCGGCCAGTGCACCAGATAAAGCGAATAGGACTGGTCGCCGATCCAGTGCAAGGGGCGCATCCAGGCGCGCTGTAACTGCAGCAAGGCAGAAGGCATCAACACCAGGCAAGCCGTGCTCAGCACCACGAGCACGGCGTCTCCGCGCGGGTGCACGCCGTCCACACCCCAGATCAGGCCGGCGGCCAACAAGGGCAAGCCGATCCAGGCGGAGTCAAAGCGCAGCCTGCCGTGCATGCGCGCCTGCCAGCCAGGCAAGGCGCACAGCGAGCCGACCAGCAACTCCCAGGCTCTGGTGGGCAGGAGGTAGAACGCCCCCGAAGGATCATGGGCCAGCCACCACTGGCACAAGGCAAAGCTCACAAGCGCCAGCCCGATCAGCACAAGCGCACGCCAGCGTCGGCCGATCACCCCGATCAAGCCCAGCACCAGCGGCAACACGAAGTAGTACTGCTCCTCCAGGGCGAGCGACCAGGTATGCAACAGGGGCTTGAGCGTCGCCTCGCCATCAAAGTAGCCACTTTGCTGCCACAACACGACGTTGGCGGCAAAGCCCAGACCACCAGCCAGTTGCAGCGCGTAGTCGTGCAGCGCACTGATGGTCAAAGCCCAGGGTGCCAGCAAGGTCACCACCGTGAACATCACCAGGGCGGCCGGCAACAAGCGCCGTGCACGACGCAAATAGAACGACGCGGGGCTGAAGCGCCCTTCGTCCATCTCGTCCACAATGACCCGAGACATCAGGTAGCCTGAGATGACAAAGAAGATGTCGACGCCCAGAAAGCCCTTGTTCAGGCCTGGCAGGTCGAAGTGAAAGATCAGGACGGACAGGACCGCGATGGCCCGCAGGACCTGAATGTCCATTCTCAAAGTGCGCATCAAGCAGATTATCCGGGTGGCGGGCATGTCCCGATGGGGGCAGCGCCATTGAGGCGCATAGTTCAGCGTCAGCAGATTTACAAAAGCCATTCAGGCGAGAGAGAGATTCCATGCGTCACATTGCCCCCATCCCTTCCCGCTTGAGCGTGCTTGCCACGACCCTGCTGCTGTCCAGCCTGGTGAGTTGTGCGGCCACAACCGTCGCGACATCACCCCCGAATGCAGATGGCGAAGTCATCCCGACAGGCGAAGCCGCAGCCACCGCTGCCGTCACCGAGGCCATCCGCGCCTCCGTGCAAGCCGGGTTCGACAAGAACGGCCACGCCTTCCGTGACGCCCACCGCAAGTCACACGGTTGCGTGCAGGCCACCTTCACCGTGCTGGACAAACTGCCGCCCCAGATGGCGCAAGGCTTGTTCGCCACACCCAAGTCCTACAACGCCGTCGTGCGCTTCTCGAACGGCTCGGGCTCGTCTCAGGACGACCACACCAATGACGCGCGAGGCATGGCGGTCAAGATCATGGGCGTGGGTGGCCCCAAGCTGCTGGACGACGAGCAGAGCGCCAGCACGCAGGACTTCCTGATGACCAACCACCCCGTGTTCTTCGTTCGCAACGCGGCAGACTACGTGGCCTTTCAGAAAGCAGCCACCAGTGGCGGCCTGGCGCTGACGGGCTGGCTCGCCACCCACCTCTTCCATGAAACGCCCATCATCCTGGGCTTCACCGGACACAAGGTGCTCAACCCCTTGAACTCGCGCTACTGGAGCACGACCCCTTCGAAGCTGGGCAGCGAGCAGATGAAGTTCTCGGCCCGGCCTTGTGCGGGCAGCACCTTCGTGGAGCAGTCCGACACGGCCAACCGCATGAGCGAGAACATGGCGGCACAACTGGCCACGGGCTCCGCCTGTTTCGACTTCATGGTGCAGACCCGCACCGTGCCCGCCGAGATGCCGATCGAAGACCCGACGATCGAGTGGAAGGAAGCCAAATCACCGTTTGTGCCCGTGGCCCGCATCACCATCCCGGCGCAGACACCTGAAGATGCCCAGACCTGCGAAGTACGCTCGTTCACACCGTGGCACAGCATCGCAGCGCACCGTCCACTGGGCGGCATCTCGCGTGTGCGCAAGGACGTCTACATCGCGGTATCGAAGCTGCGCCATCAACTCAACGGGCAACCCCGCATCGAACCTTGAGCCTCAGCCAACGTTATCCTGTCGGTCTTCCACCAGACCGCAGGGTAGCCGCTCATGTCCGAGCCGATCAGCGTCAGCTTTCGCGAAGCATTCTTCTTCTGGCTCAAGCTGGGCTTCATCAGCTTTGGGGGGCCGGCCGGGCAGATCGCGATCATGCATCAGGAGCTGGTGGAGCGCCGCCGCTGGATTTCCGAGAAGCGCTTCCTTCACGCGCTGAACTACTGCATGGTGCTGCCCGGGCCTGAGGCGCAGCAGCTGGCCACCTACATCGGCTGGTTGATGCACCGCACATGGGGCGGCATCGTGGCTGGTGGCCTGTTCGTGCTGCCTTCGCTGTTCATCCTCATCGTGCTGTCGTGGATCTACATGGCCTTCGGCCACGTGCCGCTGGTGGCCGGGCTGTTCTACGGCATCAAACCGGCGGTCTCGGCCATCGTCGTGCAGGCCGCCCACCGCATTGGCAGCCGGGCCTTGAAGAACAAGGTGTTGTGGGGCATCGCGGCGGCGTCCTTCGTCGCGATCTTCGCCATGAAGCTGCCCTTCCCCTTGATCGTGCTGCTGGCCGCCGTCACCGGCTGGCTGGGTGGCAAGTGGTCGCCTGCCTCGTTCAAGTCCGGCGGCGGCCATGGCGCGGCAGACAAATCCTACGGCCCCGCTGTGATCGATGACCACACGCCCACACCGGCCCATGCCTTGTTCAGTTGGGCTGGCCTCACCAAGGTGCTGGTGATCGGTGCGTTGTTGTGGCTGCTGCCCATGGCCTACCTCAGCACCCGCTTTGGCTGGGACCATGCCTTGACCCAGATGGGCTGGTTCTTCACCAAGGCGGCGATGCTGACCTTTGGTGGCGCCTATGCCGTGTTGCCCTATGTCTACCAGGGCGCCGTGGATCACCATGGCTGGCTGCAACCCGCGCAGATGATCGATGGCCTGGCTCTGGGTGAAACCACGCCTGGCCCGCTGATCATGGTGGTGACTTTCGTGGGCTTCGTCGGTGGCTACGCCAAGGCGCTGTTCGGGCCGGACGCGCTGTTCGTTGCTGGCGCCGTCGCCGCCACGCTGGTGACCTGGTTCACCTTCCTGCCTTCCTTCGTGTTCATCCTGGCGGGCGGGCCGCTGGTCGAGTCCACGCACGACGACATCCAGTTCACCGCCCCGCTGACCGCCATCACGGCGGCCGTCGTGGGTGTGATCCTGAATCTGGCGCTGTTCTTTGCGTACCACGTGCTGTGGCGGCAAGGCTTCTCGGGCCGTTTCGATGTGGCGTCCGCCCTGATCGCCGTTGCGGCGGCCGTGGCCCTGTTTCGCTTCAAGCGCAATGTGATCCACGTGATCGCCGCTTGTGCGCTGATCGGGCTCGTGTTGAAGGTAAGCGGCCTGGCCTGATGAGGCCCTTGGCGCACTGCATGCGCCAAAGAAAAAGCCCGCCGGTTGCATGAACCTTGCGGGCTTTTTTCGGGAAACCTGGTCGGGGTGAGAGGATTCGAACCTCCGGCCTCTACGTCCCGAACGTAGCGCTCTACCAGGCTAAGCTACACCCCGATCTGATCGATTTCAACGCGCCAGAATCAAGCGTGTCGGTTGATCGAATCGAAGGCCAATTGTAGCAGAGCCTCCCTGTACTCGGACTCGGGCAGCTTGGCCAGCGCGGCCTTGGCACGCTCTGCCTGAACGTGCGCGGCTTCACGTGTGGCGTCCAGCGCACCGGTGGCACGCACCACTTCCACGATGTCATGCATGCGCTCGACTTCGCCATTGAAAATGGCGTTGCGGATCATCTCGCGTTGCTCGGGCGTGCCGCGCGACATGGCCACCAGCACGGGGAAGGTGGGCTTGCCTTCACGCAGGTCATCGCCCACGGTCTTGCCGAGCTCTTCGGTCGAGCCGTCGTAGTCCAGCAGGTCATCGATCAGTTGGAAAGCCGTACCCAGGGCTCGCGCATAAGCACCACAGGCGTCTTCGATATCTTGAGGCGCATCCGACACGATGGCGGCCAGGCGGGCCGTGGCTTCGAACAGGCGCGCCGTCTTGTACTCGACCACCAGCAGGTAGTCGTCCACCGTGATGTCGGGGTCGTGCATGTTCATCAACTGCAGCACTTCACCTTCGGCGATCACGTTGGTGGCCTCGGCCAGCAGCTCCATCACGCGCATGCGTTGCACGGAGACCATCATCTGGAAGGCACGCGAATACAGGAAGTCGCCCACCAGGATGCTGGGTGCATTGCCGAACATGGCATTGGATGTCTTGCGACCGCGACGCAGGTCGGACTCGTCCACCACGTCGTCGTGCAGCAGCGTGGCGGTGTGAATGAACTCCACGATGGCCGCCAGCTCGAAGCGCTGGGGATTGGTGCAGCCCAGCGCGCGGGCGATCAGCACCAGCAACATCGGGCGCAGACGCTTGCCGCCGGCGTTGACGATGTAATGCGAAATCTGATTGACAAGGGCCACCTCGGACGCCAGTCGGCGGTGGATAACCTGATCGACCTCTACCATTTCAGGGGCAGAGAGGATGCGATAACTGGCTTGTGGGGCGGAGATGGAGGTCACGCTATAAGCAGACTAAAGAAACCTGCTGACGCAGGCAAAACAAGGTGCACTGAAGGGAGATTATAGGAAGCAGACGGCGCCCGCCCCAAGTCGGGGCTGAATCCTTTCAGAAACAAGGTGCAAAGCGGCGGACAATATGCCCATGAACACGCCCATTCCGAACAAGGCGCTGCCCATCAACGCCCTCCGTCTGGCCATCATCGGCGCCGGCCCTGCCGGCCTCAGCCTGGCCCTGCAAGCCGCCCAGGCCTTGCCACAAGCGCACATCACCGTTTTTGATGCCCGCCCTGCCGACAAGGACATCGCCGGCGACGCCCGCACCCTGGCGCTGTCGCAAGGCACGGTGCAGGAGTTGCAGCGCATGGGCGTGTGGGATGCGATCGAAGCCACCGGCCGCAGCGCGCCCATCCTGCAAGTGCATGTCTCGCAACAACAACCCACCGTGTTGTGGCCGGGCGAGCAGCAGCCTGAAGTGCGCATCACGGCCCGCGAACAAGGCGTGCCGCAACTGGGCGCCGTGGTCAGCTACGGCACCCTGGTCGCCCCCTTGCAGCAGGCCTGGCTGGCCCAGGTGGATGCCGACGAACACCGCTGCGCCATGCGTTTTGGCACGCCGGTGCGCGGCCTCAAGAACCTGGACACGGGCATCGAAGTGGATGCCGACATCGCCGAACAGTTCGATCTGGTCGTGGTGGCCGAAGGTGGCGTGTTTGCAGATCAGGCCAAACTGAGCTGGCCCCATGGCGTGAGCCACGACTATCAACAAACTGCCTGGGTAGGCCAGGTGTTGCTGGAAGACGATGGCCTGCCCGGCATGGCCTTCGAGCGCTTCACCACTTCCGGCCCTGCGGCCTTGCTGCCCCTGCCACCCGGCCCGGTCGTGCCCGGCGGCCCCAGCGGTCGGCGTGCGGCACTGGTCTGGTGCGTGCAACAAGGCGATGACCCGGTGCGCGCGCTCAATGACGAGCAGCGCCTCACCCTGCTCAACACCATCTTTCACCCCGCCGTGGGCCGCATCAGGCAGTTGTCAGCCCTGAAGGATTTCCCGCTGGGCCTCAACGCGCACCGCCAACTGGTCAACGAGCGCGCCATTGTGCGCATCGGCAACGCGGCGCAGACCCTGCACCCCGTGGCAGGCCAGGGCTTCAATTTAGGCATGCGGGATGTGCACGAACTGCTGGAGGCGCTCAAGCGCACGGCATGGGATGTGGAGGATGACAGCCCCACCAGGCAGATGAAGGTGGAGCGTGCCCTGCGGCAGTTTCAGCGTCGGCGCCAGCCTGATCGCTGGGCCCTGCTGGCCACCACAGACTTCCTGGCGCGCAGCTTCACGTGGCCGGCGCCGGCACTGGCCACCTTGCGGGGGCTGGGGCTGGGTGCCGTCGGCAAACTCAGCCCGGTCAAGCGGCTGATCGCGCGCTCGATGATGTTCGGCTGGCGCTGACAGCAGCACCAGCCAGATATCAGCTCAACGCAGGGCGACGTAGACCACGGACAGGTTGTCTGCCTCGCTCAGTTCTGGCACGGCCTGCGACTGCGCCACATACAGCGCCAGGGCAGCCAGGGCAGCGAACAGGGTGTTTTGCAGCAGCTTCTTGCGCATGATCGGGCTCCTCGATAAGTTGCCTTCATGCTATGAAAATGGCTGATCGACCAAGACGCGAGAACGCAGGCGGAAGCCATGCTGTTCCAGACGTCAAAGGCCGAAAACGAGCCTAGCCGTCCTTGGCATCATTGACAGACTGCGCCACCTCCAGGCTGGCATCACAGCCGCTGCCTGCCGAGATCATCCGCCGTGCCCAGCGCAGCCACAGCGCTCTGGGCCAGTGGCGCCACCAGGCCTGATCCGCCTCTACCGCCACCCCCAGCAAGCCACAGCGGTAGCACCCCGCCTCGTCCGACCACACCAGTGCTGCACACGCACCATGGCGCCGGCGGCTGACGATCACCCCCACCGGGCAAGGCTCCGCGAGGCAGCACACCCCGCAGCCATTGCAAGGCGTGCCCTGCGCCGGTTTAGGCGGCGCTTCAGGGTGAATGTGGATGATCTGGTGCATGAGGTGCAGAGTTTGAGACAATCTTGCCTTATGAACACCGCGACATCTTCATCTTCCGCCGACGTGACCGCCAACCAGTCGGTCGAACAGTACATGAGCGCCGTGGGCCAGGCCGCCCGTACCGCCGCTGCCGTGATGGCCGCCGCACCGACGGCCGCCAAGAACAACGCCCTGCTGGCGCTGGCCGGCCAGATCCGCGCCCACGCTGGTGAACTCAAGGCCCGCAACGAGGCCGACATCGTCGCCGCCGAGAAAAACGGCCTGGCCGCCCCCATGGTCGATCGCCTGCGCCTGACCGACAAGGTCATCGAGACCATGGCCGAGAGCTGCGAACAGGTCGCCGCCCTGCCCGACCCCGTTGGCGAGATCACCAACATGCGCCGCCGCCCCACCGGCATCAGCGTGGGCCAGATGCGTGTGCCCATCGGCGTGTTCGGCATGATCTACGAATCGCGCCCCAACGTCACGATTGAAGCGGCCTCGCTGGCCATCAAGAGCGGCAACGCCTGCGTGCTGCGCGGTGGCTCCGAAGCCATCCACTCCAATCTGGCCTTGTGGAAGCTGGTGCAAGCCGCGCTGACCCAAGCGGGCCTGCCTGCTGACGGCGTGCAACTGGTGCAGACCACCGACCGCGCCGCCGTGGGCCAGCTGATCACCATGCCGCAGTATGTGGACGTGATCATCCCGCGTGGCGGCAAGGGCCTGATCGAGCGCATCAGCAAGGAAGCGCGCGTGCCCGTGATCAAGCACCTGGACGGCAACTGCCACACCTATGTCGACAGCGAAGTCGACCTGGATCTGGCCGTGAAGGTGACCGACAACGCCAAGACGCAGAAGTACAGCCCCTGCAACGCCACCGAATCGCTGCTGGTGCACGTGAACCAGGCCGCCAGCTTCCTGCCCCGCATCGGCGCCGTGTTTGCAGCCAAGGAAGTCGAGATGCGTGCCTGCCCACGTGCCAAGGCCATCCTGGCCGATGTACCGGGTGCCAAGGTGGTCGATGCCACCGAGCAGGACTGGTACGAGGAATACCTCGCGCCCGTGATCGCCGTGAAGGTGGTGGACACGCTCGACGAGGTCATTGCCCATATCAACAAATACGGCTCGCACCACACGGACTCGATCCTCACGACCAACCACCCCAACGCGATGCGCTTCATCCGCGAAGTGGATTCGGCCAGCGTGATGATCAATGCGTCCACGCGCTTTGCCGATGGTTTCGAGTACGGTCTGGGCGCCGAAATCGGCATCAGCACCGACAAGTTCCACGCACGCGGCCCGGTTGGACTGGAAGGTCTGACCTCGCTGAAGTTCGTGGTGCTGGGTCAAGGCGAAGTGCGCAGCTGAGATCCCTGCTGCACACCTGTCCCATTCAAGCCCGGTTTCACGCCGGGCTTTTTCTTGACTTGATGAAACGCGACCGCACGTGCTGGACCTCACCCCGCTCAATATCGGCCTGATGCTGATCGCCTCCGCTGGCGCTGGCCTGGTCGACGCCATCGTGGGCGGCGGCGGGCTGATCATCGTGCCCTCGCTGTTTGGCCTGTTCCCGCAGGCCGTGCCAGCCACACTGCTGGGCACGAACAAGGCAGCGTCCATCTGGGGCACGGGCTGGGCAGCCTGGCAGTACGCCAGGCAGGTCACACTGCCGTCGTCCAGGCTGATGGGTGCCATCGTGGCGGCCATGCTGGGCGGGCTGATCGGGGCCTGGCTGGCCACCCTCGTGCCAGCTTCGCGCTTTCGGGCGGCACTGCCCATTGTGTTGACCGCCGTGTGGCTCTACACCCTGTGGCGCAAGGACATGGGGCGCCACCACGCGCCACATTGGTCACCACAAGCGGAAACACTGCTGGCCACCGGCATCGGCGCCAGCATCGGTTTTTATGATGGGATCTTCGGCCCCGGCACGGGCAGCTTCTTCGTGTTCGCGCTGGTGCGCGTGCTGGGATGGGATTTCCTGCATGCCAGCGCAGGTGCCAAGCGCCTGAACTTCGCCACCAATGTGGCGGCACTGGCCTGGTTCATCCCGCACGGGCATGTGGTGTGGGCCCTGTCGTTGCCCATGGCGGTGGCCAATGTGGCGGGCAGCACGGTCGGCACCCGACTGGCCTTGCGCCATGGCGCGGGCTTCGTGCGGGGCGCCTTCCTGCTCGTGGTGGGCGCGCTGATCCTCAAGACCGGCTGGGACGCCTGGTTGCGATGAGCACCCCGCCCCGAATCAGCTCACTTGGGTGAGGCACCTTCCAGGTAGGACTCGACTTCCGCACGCGGCACCTGCGGCCCCACATAGGGCAGCCAGCCGATTGAATGCGCGTGGAGGCTCTGAATGAAGAGCTTGCCATCGACCTCTGTGGCCGCCGTGGTTTCCGGATAGGCACCGGATGAATCCTGCAGATCATCGACGGCCGTGCCATGCTCGTCATAGGCGATCACATGGCCATAAGCCTTGGGCACAGGCCACAGAAAGCGCGGCAGGCGCAGCGTGAGCTGGCGCATGAAGGGATAGGCGGCCACCGCATCGATCACCGGGCTGCGCGGCTTGGTCAGGCCCACCCACAGGCGGTTGGAGGCACTGCGCGTGAGGTTGTCGGGAAAGCCTGGCAGGTTGTCCACGAACACGCGGGCGGCACCTTGCTTCAAAGCCTGATCCAGGGTGGGCACGCCGTTGTCGCCGGCCGCGGTGCGCACCAGGGAGAGCTTGGCCAGGTCGACCGCCAGGATGCGGTAGGTACCCGTCTCCGACAGGTACATGGTTTTACCATCACGTGAAAATTCAATGCCATTGGGGAAGCACATGCCCGCGATCGCCACGCGCGCCACCAGGGTGTTGGGGTCCTGCGCGATGACACGGCCCGTGCAGCTGTGCTCCAGCACGTCCAGCACGCTGGCCTCGAAGGTGCTGCCCGACTCCTTGGCGCCAAAGCGGCGCGAGGCATCGGTCAGCCAGATGATGCCGCCGGGGCCCACCTTGACCGCATCGGCGTAGCGCACGCGATCATCGGCCACGGGGTGCGAGACCTTGTCCAGCAGGGTTTCGACCTTGGCGTCCACGCCACGGCCCGAGACACGCAACAGGCCCTTCATGGCATCAGCCACCAGCAGGCGGCCCTGACCATCCACATCCAGGCCAAGTGGACGCCCGCCCGTGTTGACCACGATCTCGGGCTGCTGGCCATCGGTGTTGATCTTCAACACATCCCCATTGCTCAGGCCCGTGTAAAGCACGCCGCCATTGGCGACGATGAACTCGGGTCCTTCCTGGCCACTGGCCAGTGACAGCTGCTGCAGATCGGCCAGTTTTTCGTTGCGAGCATGCGCGCCCGTGTAGCCCGCATCCTTGGGCGGATGCCAGGCGACCGGATCAGCCGGCGTTGGCCAGAAAGCCAGGTACGCGACCAGTGCCACCACCGGCGTCCCCCAGGACACCAGCCAGTTGACCTTGCCGTATTGCTTGTCGTTGCTGCGCATGTAGTTATGTCTCCTCAACGCTCGCAAGTGTCCACCAAATCCAAGCAAACCCGAACATTGTCCGTGCCGTGCTTACAACTGGCGAGCTTTGAAAGCTTTCAATTGAGGCTCGCCATCCACACCGGCCTTGCTTCTGGCCTGTTCTCGTGCCAGGGCGATGCGCTGATTGGCGCGGCCCATCACCCGCCTCTGCCACAGGCGCTCGGCACGCAAGGCCAGGTAGTCGCCTGCACGCCAGGCTTGTTGCAGCAGGTATTTGCCGGCTGCCACACTGTCAGGTGACCGTGTGGCGATCTCGTTGGCCAGTTGCTGCGCGTGGGCCATCGGCTCCTCGCTCAGGTGCGTCACCAAACCCAGGGCATGGGCCTCCAGGCCCGAGATCACGCGGCCAGTGAAGGTCAGCTCCTTGGCCACGTCGATGGGCACCAACTCGCGCAGCAAGGTGATGCCGCCCATGTCAGGCACGAGGCCCCACTTGGCTTCCAGCAGTGAGAGCTTTGCGTCAGGCCGGCAGATGCGGATGTCGGCCCCCAGCGCCAGTTGCAGGCCTGCGCCAAAGCAGTTGCCCTGCACGACGGCGATCACCGGCACCCCGACCTTGCGCCAGCCCACGCTCCAGCGCTGGAACTGATTCGCAAAGGGCCACAGCAACTGCGTCGCGCGCAGCAAGGTGCGCACCGGCTGGCTCATCGCCGTCTTGAAATCCAGGCCGGAGCAAAACGAAGGCCCGTCGCCACTGAGGATGATGGCGCGCACCTGGCGGTTGCGGCGCATCTTCTTTTGCGCAGCCAGCATGGCATCGAGCATGGGGAAGTCCATGCCGTTGTGCTTGTCGGCGCGGTTGAGCACGACGTGCGCCACAGCGCCTTCCACACGAATCAGAACCCGGTCATTCATGAGCACAGACTCCCTGGCGCGACACCCAGGCAGGTGCGCCATCACATGGACAAACGGGGTGCCCCATGCGGAACACCCCGTGATTCGAACTGGATCAGTCAGCGCTTATTTTTCAACGAAAGCGCGTTCGATCACGTAGTCGCCAGCCTCGCCTTGCGAGGGCGAGATCTTGAAACCACGCTCATCCAGAATCTTGCACAGGTCGGTCAGCATGGAGGGGCTGCCGCACATCATGGCGCGATCGGTGTGGGGGTTGAGCGGCTGCATGCCCAGATCGGCGGCCATCTTGCCGTTGACGATCAGGTCGGTCAGGCGGCCCTGGTTACGGAAGGGCTCGCGGGTGACCAGCGGGTAATACAGCAGCTTGTCGCGAACCAACTCTCCCAGCAGTTCGTGCCCTGGCAGATCCTGCGTGATGTAGTCGTGGTAGGCCAGCTCGCTCACGGTACGCACGCCGTGCACCAGCACCACCTTGTCGAACTTCTCGTAGGTATAGGGGTCCTGGATGATGCTCATGAACGGTGCCAGACCGGTGCCTGTGCCAAACAGGTAGAGGTTGGGCGCAGGCTTGAGGTCGTCCACCACCAGGGTGCCCACGGCCTTGCGGCTGATCAGGATCTTGTCGCCGACCTTCAAATGTTGCAGGCGCGAAGTCAGGGGGCCATCCTGCACCTTGATGCTCAGGAATTCCAGATGCTCTTCGTAATTGGCACTGGCGATCGAATAGGCACGCATCAGGGGCTTGCCATCAACTTCCAGACCGATCATCACGAAGTGACCGCTGGCAAAGCGCAGCGCCGGATCACGGGTGGTCTTGAAGCTGAACAGCGTGTCGTTCCAGTGATGGACGTGGGTGACGGTCTCTTGGTTAAACGCGGCCATATTGTGTGAGTCCTGCGGGTACGTGCGCCATGGCGTGCTGCCCTGGGTTGCCTGACGAAAACCCTATATTCTCCCCCATATCTGCACCCTGTGCAGGCCGCCCCCGCGTATCCGGGGCCGTATCCGTGGCCTTTTGGCAGGCATAAGCTATGCTCGAAAAGTCATATGGCGCAAATGCCACTGCCGCGCCACGCTGCCCTGCATCCATCACATCCTGAAATCTGCCGTGACCAGCTCTGCCTCCGCCCTTGACCCACGCACCGCCCTCGTCGTGTTTTCCGGCGGACAGGACTCCACCGCCTGCCTGGCCTGGGCCCTGGCGCGCTACAGCCGCGTCGAAACCATTGGCTTCGACTACGGGCAGCGTCATCGTGTGGAACTGGCGTGCCGTGCGCACGTGCGCACCGAACTGGCCCGCGCCTTCCCGCAATGGGCACCACGCCTGGGCGAAGACCACATGCTGGATCTGGGCCTGCTGGGCCAGATCTCCGACACGGCGCTGACCGAATCGCGCGCCATCGAGATGCAGGCCAACGGCCTGCCCAACACCTTCGTACCCGGCCGCAACCTGCTGTTCTTGAACTTCGCCGCCGCCCTGGCCTACCGCCGTGGCGCTTCGGTGCTGGTGGGCGGCATGTGTGAAACCGACTACTCGGGCTACCCCGACTGTCGCGACAACACCCTCAAGGCCCTGCAGGTCGCCATCAGCCTGGGCCTGGACAGCCCCATGACCATCGAGACCCCGCTGATGTGGCTGACCAAGGCCCAGACCTGGCAACTCAGCCACGACCTGGGTGGCGAGGCCCTCAACGCGCTGATCATCGAGCACACGCACACCTGCTACCTGGGTGATCGCCAGCATCGCCACGCCTGGGGCTACGGTTGCGGCACCTGCCCGGCCTGCCAGCTCCGACAGGAAGGTTACGAGTCGTTCACACGACAGGTCTGACATGCCGATTGCCTGTAAAGTGCACGCGATTCGACCGGCACGAACCGGCAAGCCAGGGACCGCATCTTGACCAACACCAACCTCCTCATCCTCGTCGTCGTTGCCCTGCTGCTCTTCTGGGCAGTGGGTGCCTACAACCGCCTGATCCGGCTGCGCAACGAAATCGGCAACGCCTTTGCCCAGATCGATGTGCAGTTGAAGCGTCGACACGACCTGATCCCCAATCTCGTCGAAGTGGCGCGCAAATACATGGAGCACGAACGCGAGACGCTGGAACGGGTCACGGCCGCCCGCGCGCAGGTGATGGCGGCCACCGACCTGGTCAAGTCCAAGCCCAATCAGTCCGGCCCCATCATGAGCCTGGGCATGGCCGAAGGCGTGCTGGCCAGCGCCATGGGCCGCTTCAACGCCGTGCTGGAGTCCTACCCGGAACTCAAGGCCGACCAGCGCCTGAAGGATCTCAGCGAGGAACTGACCCACACCGAGAACAAGGTCGCCTTCTCTCGCCAGCTGTTCAATGACGCCTCGCTGGACTACAACAACGCCGCCCAGCAGTTCCCGACCAATGTCGTCGCCAGCCTGTTCGGTTTTCAGGAAGCGGCCATGCTGCAGGCCACCAGCTCCGAGGCGGAACGCAACCCCGTCAAGGTCAGTTTCTGATCCATCGCCTGGCTTGTCATGCAGTTCCGACAACATCAGCGCGCCGCTCACATCCGCACAGCCC
Organism: Aquabacterium sp.; assembly: GCF_036279675.1. Classification (GTDB taxonomy): domain Bacteria; phylum Pseudomonadota; class Gammaproteobacteria; order Burkholderiales; family Burkholderiaceae_C; genus Aquabacterium. The sequence goes on from NZ_DASUIS010000126.1 coordinate 19,614, forward strand.
GGCTCATCGGGCTGTTTGTCTTGCTGCTGCTGGCGCTGACGATCACGGTCAACCTGCTGCAAGCCCTGCTCTACAAGCTGATCCTGCCTTTCAGCGTTGGCTTTCCTGCACTCTTCTTCGAAACCAATACCGGGCTGGTGCTGCTGTTCGTGCTGGGTGGCTGCTTCGTCGAGGCACAACGCCTGCGTGACGGCGGCGGCCCGCGCGTGGCGCACTGGCTGGGCGGCAAGGAGGTGCGCGATCCGGATGACGCCACCGAGCGCCGCCTGCTCAATGTGGTCGACGAGATGGCGCTGGCCAGCGGCCAGACCGTGCCTCGTGTCTACGTGCTGCACAAGGAAGACGCCATCAATGCCTTCGTGGCCGGCTGGGGCCCAGAAGACCTCGTGCTGTGCGTGACACGTGGCGCGCTCGATCGCCTCACCCGCGCCGAACTGCAAGGCCTGGTGGCGCATGAGTTCGGCCACATCAAGGAAGACGACCTGCCCCTGGCCATGCGCGTGTTGTCGCTCGTGTGGGGATTGTCGCTGGTTCACGGTTATGGGCAGAACCTGATGGCCCCCGATGACAAAGGCCACGTTGGCCCGATGTCGTGGTTGATCGGTCTCGTGTTTTCGATCACGGGATGGCTGGGCTGGATGGCGGGCCGGATGCTGCAGGCAGCCGTTTCCCGCCAGCGCGAGTTTCTGGCCGATGCGTCGGCGGTGCAGTTCACACGATCAAGAGACGGCCTGGGCAACGTGCTGCGCAAGCTCTGGCACGACCAGCAAGTCCTGGCCGGGCACATGCGACATCCGGCGGCCGGCATGGTCTCCTATCTGCTCATGAACGAGCCCGGGGCGGCCAGTTGCCTGTCGAGCCACCCGCGCCTGTCTGAACGCATCCGTCGTGTCTGCGGCACGGTCTTGCCGCCCATGCCTGCGCCCCTGGTGCGCATGGAGGCAGTCGAGCCTCGGATCCCACCTTCCGGCAGGCTCGCGCTGGCCGCCAGCAGCGCCACGCAGGTCGACCCGGTACTGAGCGCCGCGCAAGCCAGACAACTGCGTGAAGCCCGCAGCCGCGATGCCCTGAGCCGCCTGCAGAATCTGGTGGGCCCGACAGAGCGCCGCATGATCACGCTGGCCCTGATGATGAATATCCACAACGAGCGCGAATGCGCCTTGTGGCATCACATGGCTGAAGGCATCCACGACGCACAGCGCATCCTGGACGATGTTGCGGCACTGGCCCCCAATCGCCATGTCCCCGAGTTCGAGCGGCTGACATCCACCATTGCCGGGGACCCCATCGAGCAGCGCCGCGCACTGGTTGAAAGCGCCCGCAACCTGCTGAGAGCGGACGGGCGTGTCAGCCCCCGCGAGCGCCTTTGGTGGCTGGCGCTGCGCCATCGCGTCAGCGACCGTCAGAGCCGCCAGGCATTCATGCGACCCACCACTGGGCAAGGCCATGATCTCCAGGACATGAGCCTGGAGCAACTGAACCACGTCACCGCGCTGACCACCTACATGGCACGCTTCATCCCGATGGATGAAACCGCCAAAGGACTCTCACCCGCCGGCCTGAACTGGTTCAAAGGGGTGATGGCGAGATGCGGGCGCACTCAAGGCACCCTGCCCGGCCCTGCGCCAGATGCCGACGCACTCATGCACGCACTGGCCGGCGTGCAGGAACTGTCGTGGATGATGCGGCCGCTGCTGCTGAAAGCATGGGTGGAAGAGGCTGTCAACAACAGTGAACAAGGCGTGCTGTCAGACCAGACGGCCGATGCATTGAGGCTCGCCGCCGGGCTCATCGATGCCCCGCTCCCCCCCATGCTGGACGCGCACTACCCTGCCAAACCCTGAGCCAGGCCAGCCGGAGCTCAGTTGTCGCTCGCTTTGGGCAGACGAGTCAGGCCCAGCAGGCCGTTGCGCAATTCTTCTGGCGCCGCCTGACCGATGTACATGCGCAGGTAGATCTGGTAGGCCAGTTCGTCCTTGATGGACATGGTGGTACCGCCATCACCGGTCAGTGCCTTGCCATTGTGTGTGGCCATCCAACCCTGCCCAGGCACCCAGTCCAGGTTGACCACGTCGCCCTTGGACACCCGCTTGACGTTGGAATACGCCGCGCCAATCTGACCGATGGGCCCGATGAGTTTCTTGAACTCGTCTTCCGTGGCGGACTGTTTGAAGTCCGACAGGAAGATGCGGGTGATGGTCGACGACGTGAACTCGCGCAGGATGTTCAGCTGGATGCGGCGAACGCCATCCAGCTTGTAAATGGCATCCGGCGTCGTGCGCTTTTCGGGCAGATACAGCGCGGTCACGTCGGCCTTGAAATAGCCACGCTTGCGAACCGCCGCACCGTTGAGCACGAGTTTGTGACCATAAGCCGAAACCGTTTCCGGCAACTCCACGCCCTCAAGCTCGACCGCGGCATTCGCAGGCGTGGCCCAGGGCAACAAGGAGGACGCTGCGGCGCCAGCCAGCAAGCGGCGGCGCAAGGCGTCAACGGGCTCGTTCTGATTCAAGTTGTCCGACATGGCTGCCTCCAACCCGAGAATGGATGATTAAAGGGGCTTGGACACCGTCAACCAGAAGGCCTGGCCTTCGGTGCGGTTGCGTGCGTCAAATTCCTTGAGGAACTTGCCTTCCAGCAGCATTTCGCCGCCGTTCTTCAACCAGCCCACAGCCGGGCCGACGGCATTGACGCTGGCCTTGTTGCCGTT
>NZ_DASUIS010000127.1:0-31443 GCF_036279675.1 Aquabacterium sp.
CGTCCATTGATCTTGTCCAGCGCCACATTCATGTTCGACAGCGAGAACAGGCCCAGCAGCTTGTCAGGCGTACCCGCACCTTGCAAGGCTGTGTTGTCCGGCGCGTAGGTAAAGCCAGCAGACTGGAAACCAGCGATCAGATCGCGTGTCGTGTCGATGGCGCCTGGGGCAGCATTCCAACCGGCCACGATGTCAGACGGCAGCACGTAGTCCGAGGAAGCCTTGCGTGCCGAACCATTGGCACTCGAACCCAGGCCGGAGGGCTGCACGTCAAACGTACGGGCGACGGCATCCTTGCCGGCCGACTGCGTCGCGTTGCTGGGGATGAACCACTTGCGACCGCCACCCATCAGGACCTTCAGACCGGTCAGGTTGGCATCGTCGAGGAACTGGTCCACGATGCCGGTGCCATTGCCGCGGTTCGAGGTGTGCACCGCATTGGCAGCAGGCGTGGCATCGAACACGTCGGCGGTGGTCACCACACCCAGGCTGGTACCCTTGGTGCGATGCAGGAACTCCGACAGGTATTCCTGACGAGGGTTGTCAAAGGCGTCCACCGTATCGTCAGGGAACACGCCTTCCTGGTTGTTCTGCGCCTTGTTGCCGGTCACGTAGTTGGCCATGCCGGGGGCAGAGTCGGTCACGATCGAGTTCAACGACGCGGTCATCACCATGCCGGTGTAGGGGAAGGTGTCCATCGCCAGGCGGTTCTGAGCCTTGCCTTGCAGATAGCCCTTGGCCATGATGCGCGCAGCGGTGCGGTGCGCGGCGCCCATGCCGTCACCCAGCATGATCACGATGTTCTTGGCAGGACGACCGTTGTTCAGGGTCAGGCCCACGACCTCGAAGTTGCCGTCGGTCTTGCTGATCGATGCACCCGTGTCGGTGACAGCGGTCACGCCCAGGGTATGTACGCCGGCCGTGTTGTGGCTGTAGCCACGCACAGAGACGACAGCGGTGTTGCCTGGCAGGCCGGCAACCAGCTTGCATGTAGCGGCGCCGGTGGTCAGGCCTGTGGCCGTACTCACGCACGTGGCGTTCTGGGTTTCCTTGATGATGCTCGTGGCACCAGCCGCAGGCGTAACAACTGCACCATCAACCGTGAACTGGAAGCTGACCACGTTCTGGCCTGCATCGGGGCGGACGGTGGCTTGCAGGTCGAACTTTTGCCCTTGCAGGAAGCGCGACAGCGTTGTGGCTGTGGCCAGCAGCGGATTGCTGGGGGGTGTCAGGCGAGAGATGGAGGCAGCATGCGCCTGAACTGCCAGCGCCGACAAGGCAGCAGACAGGGCCACGCTCAGGACGCGGCGTTGAAAGACGGAACGAGACATCGGGTACTCCTAGATGGCGGGTTGGCCGGTTGAAACAGGATGGGAATAACAGGTGTGTGGCGTGTGCGATGGCACAAGCGCATCAAGGTGTCGCGGTCGCCACGCGCTCGCGCTGAGTCGTTGCACGCTGACGCTTGTCGCGTTGCCTGGCGGGTGTGGCCTGCGTGGTCAGCAGGCGCGACGTCGCGTCGTCGAGTTCAAGGCGAACTGAAGAGACATGGCCGTCGGCCTCTTCAAAAGCACCAACAGACAAGGTGCCCGTGACCTGCAACAGGCCCTGCAGATTGGGAACGAGCCGCTCGGCATAGGGGCGTGCGAGGTGCACGAACACGGCGTTGCCCGGCAGATCGTCCGACAGGCTTTCGTCCTCATCACCCAGATTCACGGGCATGGGCGCGAGGATCAACATGCCGGCCTTGGACTCTTCCTGCGTGGCCATGTAGCCCACCATGCGGACCTTGCGACCATGCAGCGACAACAGTCGCGCGGAGGGCTCCAATCCCTTGGGGCCGACGGGGGTCTTGAACATGTCCTGGAACTTCAGGTGCTCGACCTGCGCGGGTGGTGGCGCCAGTGGGCCATGCACCGCCACCGCAGCTGGTGGCAGTGCGATGTTCGCCAGCGCAGCCTGCGCGTCAGGCTGGTGGCCGAAGGTGGTCAGTACCAGGGCGCACAGCGCCGCAGTTGGCAAGAGAGATTTCATGTCGATCGATTCAAGTGGACTGCTACAGGCAGACAGCGCATCCAGCCTGTCAAGCCGCACTCTCACGATCCATGATTGGTATGACCCTGCTGTGACAGCCAGATCACCGGCCCGCTGCCACACACATCAAATTGTCCTCAAGACATGGAATTGAGGAAATCAACGCTGTAAAGAGACGCGAACCTGCGCCATGCTGCGGGCCAGGAAGCGACAGACCACTTATCGAGCGGCGGTCTGCGTCTGCCGCCGAATCAAGGACAAGGTGCCCTCAAACACCAGCGCTGCTGCGTCTATCTTGACGGCCTTGCTGCACGCATACCCCTTGAGCAAGGTCTGCGTCACGATCTGACTGATGGTGCCGATCAATGCCACGCCCAACAGATGGGCCAGCATGGGGTCAGGACGCCAGTTGGGGAGATTCACGCGGGCCGCCAGCAACAACAGGGTGGCAAACTGATCCACGCAATTGCTGAAGACCTCATCGACGCGATCGCTGACGCCCAGGATCTCCAGCCAGCACACCCTGGCCACCCGATCGTCTTCAACCATCGAGAACATGACCTCCAGACCAGCGCGCACGCCGGCCATGGGGTCCTCATTGCGAATGGCATCGCTGAGCACCGGCAACAGGGCCTGGTTGAGCCGCTCGAACTCACGCTGGTAGACGCCGATAAGCAAGTCCTCCATGGACTCGAATGACTCGTAGAAGTAGCGGTCCGTGAGTTCGGCCTGCTTGCACAGCATGCGCACGGTCGCACTGCGATAGCCAGAGGTGCCAAACACCTCCAGCCCCGCATCGAGAAAGCGCGCGCGCCTCAAGGCCTTGCGCTCGGACATGCCCACCCCGGCATAGGAACGCAGTGCCGCACCACGTCGACCTGCGGCTTTTCTCGTTACTTTTGACGACATGGCTCTTCATACCTCATGCAAGCCATTTTCACATGCGCTGACGAGAGTGCATCGGTATCTTTTGAAAGTGCATGCATAACCATTGGGCCCCCCCCCTCATTCCGGGGTCGCTGCCTCATCATTTTTGATGACGCACGTCTTCACTTATGCATAATGACGACACTCATCGTCATTTTTTTCGATAGACATCGACCGAAGCGCCCACTCAGGAGCCATTCAAGATGAAAGACTTCCACCATAAAGTCGTCGTGATCACGGGGGCAGGCTCCGGTATGGGCAGAGCCTACGCCATGACCTTCGCCGCGCTCGGCGCGAAACTCGCACTCAACGACTTCGACCCCATCTCCCTGGAGGCCACGGTCAGGATCCTGAACGCTCAAGGCCACACCGAGGTGCTGCCCCAGGCATTCGACGTGGGCAACCGCATGGCCATGGACGAATTCGCGCAGGCGGTGAAGGAACGGTTCGGCGGGGCCCATGTTGTCATCAACAACGCAGGTATCGAGGGGTCGGCACTGCCCGCGTGGCACACCACGCCCGCCGATTACGAACGCATCATGCGCGTCAACTTCTTTGGCGTAGTCAACGGCACCCTCGCCTTCCTGCCGCAACTGCAGGCGCGCAACGAGGGCGCCATCGTCAATGTCTCCAGCATCATGGGGCTGATCGGCTCGCCCAGTCAGTCGGACTATTGCGCCAGCAAATTCGCCGTGCGTGGCTTCACGGAAGCCCTGATGGTGGAGCTGCACGACAGCCCGATCTCCGTTCACCTCGTGCATCCGGGGGGCGTCGCCACCAACATCGCACGCAAGCCACACAGCCAGGCCTTTGCGCAACGCTACCTGACCACCCCACCTGAGGACGTGGCCAAGCGTGTTGTTGAAGGCATCCGCAAGGGCCAGGCCAAGATCATCTGCGGGCAGGATGCCTTCAAGACATGGGTAGGGTCGAATCTGTTGCCCCACAAATGGCTGACTGCGATTGTCTGGCGCGAAATCCGGCCGACACTCGACAAGGCGGCCTACAAGTGGATGCGCTGAACCCTTCTGGACTCAACACTCATCGAGGCGAGGCAGGATAAAAAAAGGCCCTCACGAAGAGGGCCTTTTTCTTTGCTTGGTTGCGGGGGCCGGATTTGAACCAACGACCTTCGGGTTATGAGCCCGACGAGCTACCAGACTGCTCCACCCCGCGACTGATGCGGTATGCCGGCTTGTTTGAGGCCTTTCTGAAGGACCTCACCGGAAAGATTCTGGAACAAAAAAGCCCATCTACTCGACAGGCTCATTCGTCATGAACTTGGTTGCGGGGGCCGGATTTGAACCAACGACCTTTGGGTTATGAGCCCAACGAGCTACCAGACTGCTCCACCCCGCGACAGAGAAAGCTATTATGGCACGACTTTGAAGATTTGGCTACAACTCATACAAAACAAATCTCTGGCGCCCAGCCCAGACATGTCAAGCCAAAAAGACAAAACCCGCAGCGCTTGCGCGTTGCGGGTCTCATCAAGCCTTGAGAGGCGGCGCCAGCTTATTCAGCAGCGGCCACTTCTTCAGTGCGCTCAACCAGTTCCATGTAGGCCATCGGAGCGTTGTCGCCCACGCGGAAGCCCATCTTCAGGATGCGGGTGTAGCCGCCTGGACGCTTGGCAAAGCGAGGGCCCAGCACGTTGAACAGCTTGACCACGTTGTCGCGGTTACGCAGACGGTCGAAAGCCAGACGCTTGTTGGCCAGCGTGGGTTCCTTGGCCAGGGTGATCAGCGGCTCGACGACGCGACGCAGTTCCTTGGCCTTGGGCACGGTGGTCTTGATGGCTTCGTGCTCGATCAACGAGTTGGCCATGTTGCGCAGCATCGCCAGACGGTGCGACGAAGTGCGGTTCAGTTTACGGAGTCCATTTCCGTGACGCATGGTGCTAGTCCTTTCTTTATAAAACCGACGGCCGGATTAAGGTACCGCCGGGTGCACCGGATGACTCACCGAGCCATCCACCTTCAAAATACAAAACTTCTCTTGCTAACGCCACCACCTGATCCAGCGGCAGCCGCAGATCCAGCTTTGCTGGGCTGCTGGCTGCGCCCCCTTGAGGGGGCCGCCGAAGGCGGCAGGGGGTGTTACCTTTTGTCCAGGCCTTGGGGAGGCCAGGCTTCCAGGCGCGAACCCAGAGCCAGACCACGGGAAGCCAGGACTTCCTTGATTTCGTTGAGCGACTTGCGACCCAGGTTGGGGGTCTTGAGCAGCTCGGTCTCGGTACGCTGGATCAGGTCACCGATGTAGTAGATGTTTTCGGCCTTCAGGCAGTTGGCGGAACGCACGGTCAGTTCCAGCTCGTCCACAGGACGCAGCAGGATCGGATCGAAGTTCTGAGCCGACTTGGCAGGCGCGTCGAACGCGGCGATCTCGGAGCCTTCCAGCTGAGCGAACACAGCCAGCTGTTCCACCAGGATCTTGGCCGAAGCACGGATCGCTTCCTCAGGCGAAATGGCGCCGTTGGTTTCGATTTCCATGACCAGCTTGTCCAGGTCGGTACGCTGTTCCACACGGGCGCTTTCGACCGTGTAGCTCACGCGGCGAACCGGCGAGAACGAAGCGTCCAGCACGATGCGGCCGATGGCCTTGCTCGACTCTTCGCCATAGCGACGGATGTTGCCCGGCACATAACCACGGCCCTTTTCGACCTTGATCTGCATGTCCAGCTTGCCGCCTTGCGACAGATGGGCGATCACGTGGCCAGGGTTGACGATTTCAACGTCGTGAGGCGTCTGGATGTCAGCGGCGGTCACAGGACCTTCGCCGTCCTTGCGCAGCACCAGCGTGACTTCGTCACGGTTGTGCAGACGGAACACCACGCCCTTGAGGTTCAACATGATGTGAACCACGTCTTCCTGCACGCCGTCAATGGCAGAGTACTCGTGGAGCACGCCAGCGATGGTGACTTCAGTAGGTGCGAAACCGACCATCGACGACAACAGCACGCGACGCAGCGCGTTGCCGAGGGTGTGGCCATAGCCGCGCTCGAACGGTTCGAGCGTGACCTTGGCGCGGTGACCGCCGAGCGGTTCCACCTGGATGGCTTTTGGTTTCAGCAAATTCGTTTGCATGAGGTCTTCCTGTCAATACCCTCGGCTCGTTACACCGATAAGGCTGCTGGACCAACCGGAGCGGTTGCTCCGGCCCTGAAATACAAATGCACAAGGCCACGCGACACGACCAACAAGCCGTGAAGCGCAGCCACTGCGTGCATTAACGAGAATACAGTTCGACGATCAGCGATTCGTTGATGTCGGAGCCGAACTCATCGCGGTCCGGGCTCTTCTTGAAGACACCTTCCAGCTTGGTGCCGTCAACAGAAACCCAACCGGGCAGGCCGATGGAATCGGCCAGCTTGAAAGCTTCTTGCACGCGAACTTGCTTCTTGGCCTTTTCACGCACAGCCACCACGTCACCGGTCTTGACCAGGAACGAAGGGATGTTCACAACTTGACCATTCACAACCACGCCCTTGTGGCCCACCAACTGGCGAGCTTCGGCGCGGGTAGAGGCAAAGCCCATGCGGTACACGACGTTGTCCAGACGGGACTCCAGCAGAACCAGCAGGTTCGAGCCGGTGTTACCCTTGCGGCGCTCGGCTTCAGCGAAGTAGCGGCGGAATTGCTTTTCCAGCACGCCGTACATGCGCTTGACCTTCTGCTTTTCGCGCAGTTGCAGGCCGAAGTCGGAGGTACGCGAACCGGAAGTACGGCCGTGTTGACCGGGCTTGGTGTCGAATTTAGCCTTGTCGCTGATAGGGCGGCGTGCGCTCTTCAGGAACAGGTCGGTGCCTTCGCGGCGGGCCAGTTTGGCCTTGGGTCCGAGGTAACGTGCCACTTTTCGTGTCCTTGTAATGTCTGACGCCGGGGCCGCCTCTAATACGGTTGACCGACGCGAGTCTGGCGAATCACAATCGCGCAGACGGTGGGCTTCAAATCAGGTAGTCAGCCGATGGGTGACAAACTCCGCCAAACGTCAAAGACGCGGCAAAAAGTCACACCAAATCCGCCCTCTACCACAGGGAACTTGCGATTATAGCAAGTTGCGCGTGCACTTGTACATCACTGCCATACAGCTTTGTCAAGTTTGCACAACGCGCAAACCCCGCGCGCGCTGTTTCCAGAGCATGCGAGGTCTTGATCTGATCAGGCATCAAACCTGACCAGTCAGTCTGACTGCATCAGATGCGGCGACGCTTCTGAGGACGGCAACCGTTGTGAGGAACGGGCGTCACGTCGGAGATCGAGTTGATGCGGATGCCCAGCGAAGCCAGAGCGCGCACCGACGATTCACGACCAGGACCGGGGCCCTTGATCTCGACGTCCAGGTTCTTGATGCCTTGTTCTTGAGCAGCGCGGCCAGCCACTTCAGCGGCCACCTGGGCTGCGAAGGGGGTGGACTTGCGGGAGCCCTTGAAACCTTGACCACCCGACGAAGCCCAGGACAGTGCATTGCCCTGACGGTCGGTGATGGTGATGATGGTGTTGTTGAACGAGGCGTGCACGTGGGCGATGCCGTCCGCAATATTCTTGCGGACCTTCTTGCTCACACGACGGGCAGCGCTGTTCGCAGGTGCTTTAGCCATGATGTCTTTCTCTTGAACTCAGCAATTAGCCCAGATCACTTCTTACCAGCGATCGCCTTGCGCGGACCCTTGCGAGTACGTGCATTCGTGCGAGTGCGTTGGCCGCGCATAGGCAGGCCGCGACGGTGACGGAAGCCGCGGTAGCAGCCCAGATCCATCAGTCGCTTGATGTTCATCGAGAGCTCGCGACGCAGGTCACCTTCAATGGTGAGCCTACCCACTTCTTCCCGAATTTTTTCCAGGTCGCTATCAGTCAATTCCTTGATCTTCTTGTCGAAGGGAATGCCTGCAGCCGTGCAGATTTTCTGCGCGGTTGTGCGACCAATGCCGTAGATCGAAGTCAGACCGATTTCGGTATGCTTGTGCGGCGGAATGTTGATGCCAGCAATACGTGCCATAACTGTCCTCTGAACGCGTGTGTCGTCGCCGGGTCAGGCGATCAGCCTTGACGCTGCTTGTGACGGGGATCGGTGCAGATCACGCGAACCACGCCCTTGCGGCGGATGATTTTGCAATTACGGCACATCTTCTTGACGGATGCCGAGACTTTCATGGTCTTCTCCTGAACCGTTGACTTGCAACGGAAATTCGCCCACGTTTCCGGGGTCACCAAAACTTCAAGCTCACTTCGCCCGGAACACGATGCGAGCACGACTCAAACCGTACTGGGCGAGTGAGTGTCTATGCCACTTGTCATCAAGGCAGGGTGCGCATTGTAGCGCAGACGCTCTGCCTGAGATGTGATCGACACCACATGCCCGTTTACTGCTTCGCCTGGTAGTCCGACTCCGGGAGACCGACATCGATCTCAACCTGCCGTCAAGCGATGTTCCGCTTGTGACTTCCAGGTGGTGTGCCGTTCAGCCGGCCCACTTCAGCTTGCTTTGAAATTCGCCTTCTTCAGCAGAGAGTCATACTGCTGAGACATGACGTAGGACTGCACTTGTGCCCAGAAATCCATCGTGACAACCACGATGATCAGCAGCGAAGTCCCACCAAAATAGAAAGGAACGTTGTACTTGAGCACGAGGAACTCGGGCAGCAGGCACACGGCCGTAATGTAGACAGCACCAGCCAGGGTCAGACGTGCGAGGATCTTGTCGATGTAACGCGCAGTCTGGTCACCGGGGCGGATACCAGGAATGAATGCACCGCTCTTCTTCAGGTTGTCTGCGGTCTCACGGCTGTTGAACACCAGTGCCGTGTAGAAGAAGCAGAAGAAGACGATGGCCACAGAATACAGAAGCACATAGATCGGCTGACCGGGGGACAGCATGCTGGCAATGTCTTTCAGCCAGCGCATGCTGTCACCTGTGGCGAACCAACCCACAGCGGTCGTCGGCAGCAAGATGATCGACGACGCGAAAATCGGGGGGATCACACCAGCCATGTTGATCTTCAGGGGCAGGTGCGAAGATTGACCACCGTACACACGGTTGCCAACCTGGCGTTTGGCGTAGTTGACCAGGATCTTGCGCTGGCCACGTTCGACGAACACCACGAAATAGGTCACCAGAACCACCAGCGCCACGATGAAGATGGCTGCCGGGATGCTCATGGCACCGGTGCGGATCAGCTCGAACAGACCACCCATGGCAGCGGGCAGACCTGCAGCGATACCGCCGAAAATCAGAATCGAGATGCCGTTACCCAGACCACGCTCCGTGATCTGCTCACCCAGCCACATCAGGAACATCGTGCCGGCAGTCAGGCTGATCACGGTGGTCATGCGGAAACCAAAGCCAGGGCTGATCACCAGACCGGCTGTGCCTTCCAGGGCCACTGCGATACCGAAGGACTGGAAAATGGCCAGACCGACAGTCGCGTAGCGAGTGTATTGCGTCGTCTTGCGACGACCTGCCTCACCCTCTTTCTTGAGCTGCTCAAGATGAGGGATCACGTAACCCATCATCTGCATGATGATGGACGACGAGATGTAAGGCATGATGCCCAGCGCGAACACGGTGAAGCGCGACAGCGCACCGCCCGAGAACATGTTGAACAGACTCAGGATGCCGCCCTGCTGCCCCTTGAACAACTGCTGCAGCTGTGACGGGTCGATACCAGGCACGGGCACGTGAGCGCCAATGCGGTAGACGACCAGCGCCAGCAGCAGGAAAGTCAGACGACGTTGAAGGTCGCCGAACTTGCCGCTTTGAGCCAGTTGAGTGGGAGAAGTTGCCACGCTTGAGTCCGTTCCAGGTTCTGACGTTCTTACCGAGCTTCAGGTCTTGTATCTGGCTTATTCAGCCAGCGAGCCACCAGCTGCTTCGATTGCGGCCTTGGCGCCGGCAGTAGCGCCGATACCCTTGAGCACAACCTTGGCAGTCAGTTCACCCGACTTGATCACCTTGACGACCTTGGCGATCTGAGGAATCAGACCGGCGGCCTTCAGAGCCAGCACGTCGACTTCGGAGGCGCCCAGTGCTTGCAGTTCGCTCAGAGTGATCTCAGCGTTGTACTTCAGCAGGTGCGACTTGAAACCGCGCTTGGGCAGACGGCGTTGCAGAGGCATTTGACCGCCTTCGAAGCCGACCTTGTGGTAGCCGCCCGAACGCGACTTCTGACCCTTGTGACCGCGACCAGCGGTCTTGCCCAGACCGGAGCCGATGCCGCGGCCGACACGGCGCTTGGCATGCTTGGCGCCTTCGGAAGGCTTGATGGTATTGAGTTGCATGGTATTCCCCAAAGCTGTGGTGGTTTAGACCACCACGACCATGTAGCGGACCTTGTTGATCATGCCGCGCACAGCGGGCGTGTCTTCCAGGACGCGGGTGCCGTTCAGGCGGCGCAGGCCCAGACCGGCCACAGTGGCACGGTGGTCGGCACGGGTGCCGATGGGGCTGCGAACCAGCTTGACGGTAACAGTTTTCTTTTCGCTCATGTCAGCTCTCCGACGATCAGTTGAAGATCTCTTCAACAGTCAGACCGCGCTTGGCAGCGACTTCGGCCGGGGTCGTTGCCTTGTTCAAGGCATCGAACGTGGCGCGAACCATGTTGTAAGGGTTGCTGGAACCGAGGCTCTTGGCGACCACGTCGGTGATGCCCAGAACTTCGAACACAGCGCGCATCGGACCACCAGCGATGATGCCGGTACCGGCAGGAGCCGGAGCCAGCAGCACCTTGGCTGCACCGTGCTCGCCCACCAGGTTGTGGTGAACGGAACCGTTCTTCAGAGGCACCTTGACCATGTTGCGACGAGCCTGGTCCATGGCCTTTTGAACGGCCAGGGGCACTTCACGCGCCTTGCCCTTGCCCATGCCAACGCGGCCATCGCCATCGCCAACAACGGTCAGAGCTGCGAAGCCCATGATCCGACCGCCCTTGACCACTTTGGTCACGCGGTTCACCTGGATCATCTTCTCGCGCAGACCGTCGTCACGACCTTCGTCTGCTACCTTGGGTTGAAACTTAGCCATTTGAAATTCCTTCCGGATGCAGACGTGGCTTAGAACTGAAGACCGGCTTCACGCGCGGCGTCAGCCAGAGCCTTGATACGGCCGTGGTACTGATAACCAGCGCGGTCGAAAGCGACCTTCTCGACACCAGCTGCCTTGGCCTTCTCGGCAATACGCTTGCCAATCAGCGCGGCGGCTGCCACGTTGCCACCAGCCTTTTGCAGCTGGTCGCGCACTTCCTTCTCGGCGGTCGAGGCGGTAGCCAGGACTTTGTCGCCTTCGCCAGAAATCACGCTGGCGTAGATGTGCAGGTTTGTACGGAAAACCGTCAGACGCACGGCGCCTTGAAGAGCGATGCGAGCACGTGTTTGACGTGCGCGACGCAGGCGCTGTTCCTTCTTGCTTGTTGCCATGATGAATCAGCTCCTTACTTCTTCTTGGTCTCTTTCAAGACCACGCGCTCGTCGGCGTAGCGGATCCCCTTGCCCTTGTAAGGCTCGGGCGAACGGAAGGCGCGCACTTCAGCGGCGATCTGTCCGACTACTTGACGGTCCATACCCTTGATCAGGATTTCGGTTTGAGACGGGGTCTCAACCTTGATGCCTGCGGGCATGTCCTTCACGACGGGGTGAGAGAAACCGATCTGCAGGTTCAGCTTCTGACCTTGGGCCTGGGCACGGAAGCCCACGCCAACCAGAGTCAGCTTCTTCTCGAAGCCCTTGCTGACACCGTTGACGGTGTTGTTCAGCAGAGCGCGGAAGGTGCCGGACATGGCATTGGCTTCTGCGGATTCGTTGACTGGAGCAACCTTCAGGACGCCGGCTTCGTTCGAAACGGTCACCAGGGCGTTCTGTGGCAGGCTCAAGGTGCCCAGGGCACCCTTGACGGTCACGGCTTCGGGGGTGATCTTCACGTCCACACCTTGAGGGACGGCGATCGGCATTTTTCCAACGCGGGACATTGCGATTGCTCCTCGATTAGGCGACGTAGGCGATCACTTCGCCACCGATACCGGCGGCGCGAGCCTTACGATCGGTCATCACACCCTTGGGGGTGGTCACGATGGCAACGCCCAGGCCGTTTTGGACCTGAGGGATGTCGTGACGGCCCTTGTAGATGCGCAGACCAGGACGAGACACACGCTCGATGCGCTCGATGACCGGGCGACCTGCGTAGTATTTCAGCGAGATTTCCAGCGTGGGCTTTGCAGCCTCACCGGTGACGGCGAAACCGTCAATGTAGCCTTCGTCCTTCAGGACCTGGGCAATCGCGACTTTCAGCTTGGACGACGGCAGTGCGACGCTGGTCTTGGCGACCATTTGTGCGTTGCGAATGCGTGTCAGCATGTCGGCGATGGGATCACTCATGCTCATGGGATAACTCCTGTTCGTGCCCTGCTGGGATTACCAGCTCGCCTTGGTGACACCGGGGATGTCGCCTGCGAATGCCAATTCACGGATCTTCGTACGGCCCAGGCCGAACTGACGGAAGGTGCCACGTGGGCGACCGGTCAGGCTGCAGCGTGCGCGCAGACGGGTGGGGTTGGCGTTACGGGGCAGCTTTTGCAGTTCAAGACGAGCGGCGTAGCGCTCTTCGTCGGACTTCTTGCTGTCATTGATGACGGCCTTCAGTTCGGCGAATTTCTTGGCGTACTTGGCAACCAGCTTTTCGCGCTTTTCTTCGCGTTGCTTCAGAGAGACTTTTGCCACGATGTACCTCAGTTCTTGAACGGGAACTTGAAAGCAGCCAGGAGAGCCTTGGCCTCGTCGTCGGTCTTGGCCGTCGTCGTGATGCTGATGTTCAGACCACGGATGGCGTCGATCTTGTCGTACTCGATTTCCGGGAAAATGATCTGTTCCTTGACGCCGACGTTGTAGTTGCCGCGACCGTCAAAAGAACGACCAGAGATACCGCGGAAGTCACGAACGCGTGGCAGCGAGATGGTGACGAAGCGGTCCAGGAATTCGAACATGGTGACACCGCGCAGGGTGACCATCGTGCCGATAGGCATGTTTTCGCGGATCTTGAAACCGGCGATAGCCTTCTTGGACATCGTGATCACAGGCTTTTGGCCAGCGATCTTGGTCAGGTCGCTCACGGCGTGTTCCATGACCTTCTTGTCCGACACGGCTTCGGAGACACCCATGTTCAGGGTGATCTTCGTCAGACGCGGCACTTCCATGATCGACTTGTAGCCAAACTTGGCCATCAATTCGGGCACGATCTTTTCGCGGTAGATCTGCTGCAGGCGAGCTTGTTGTTGAGCCATGTTTGACCTCAAGCCTTGATTTCTTCGCCGCTGGACTTGAAGACGCGCACTTTCTTGCCGTCAGCCAGGAGCTTGATACCGACGCGGTCAGCCTTGCCAGAAGCAGGGTTGAAAATTGCCACGTTGGACTGGTGGATGGGCATGGTCTTGTCAACGATGCCGCCGGTGGTGCCCTTCATGGGGTTGGGCTTGACGTGCTTCTTGGCAACGTTCACGCCATCAACCAGCAGATGGGAGTCATCGACGCGAGCGGACACGGTGCCACGCTTGCCTTTGTCACGACCGGTCAGAACGATGACCTGGTCGCCTGTCTTGAGCTTGTTCATTAGAGCTGTCCTTTGCGTTGCACCGAGATTACAGAACCTCGGGAGCCAGAGACACGATCTTCATGAAGCGCTCGGTACGCAGTTCACGCGTCACCGGGCCGAAGATGCGGGTGCCGATAGGCTCCAGCTTGGCGTTGAGCAGAACGGCGGCGTTGCCGTCGAACTTCACCAGAGAGCCGTCTTGGCGGCGAACACCCTTGGCGGTGCGGACAACCACAGCGCTATAGACCTCGCCCTTCTTGACGCGGCCACGGGGTGCAGCTTCTTTGATGCTCACCTTGATGATGTCGCCGATACCGGCGTAACGACGCTTAGAGCCACCGAGCACCTTGATGCACATGACGCTCTTAGCACCAGTGTTGTCAGCGACGTCAAGTCGCGATTGCATTTGGATCATGGTTACCCCAACTTGGCCCGATCGGCTGCACAACAACTGCACAACAACGAACGGTCAGTCTTGGGCCCGTAGAACGGGCGGATCTGAAAAAAGCAGCTGACTTTGTGAGTCCCTGCCGCAGCGCTTCGATCACATGCAATTTGAGTCTTGCCAGCAATCTCTGCGAGGGCCCTCTCTGGTTTGCAAAGAGGCTTTGGGCCAAAGTCCGCTGCTTGATCAGCGAAGCCTTGAATTATGCACGAGTTTTGACAGCCGGGTCAAGCACTGCATGCAAATAATTGAACAAGGGACGGAAACAAGGGACGGGAAGCAGTGAAATCAGGCGGTGCCGCCGACAGTCAGGCCTTCGATGCGCAGCGTGGGCTGCCCCACGCCAACCGGCACGCTCTGGCCTTCCTTGCCGCAGGTGCCCACACCGCTGTCCAACGCCAGGTCGTTGCCAATCATGCTGACGCGGGTCATGGCGTCAGGGCCGTTGCCGATCAGGGTGGCGCCCTTGACGGGATACTGGATCTTGCCGTTTTCGACCCAGTAGGCCTCGCTGGCGGAGAACACGAACTTGCCGGAGGTGATGTCCACCTGGCCACCACCGAAATTGGCGGCGTACAGGCCGCGCTCGATGGAGGCGATGATTTCCTGCGGATCCTTGTCGCCAGCCAGCATGTAGGTATTGGTCATGCGAGGCATGGGCAGGTGGGCATAGCTTTCGCGACGGCCGTTGCCGGTCTGGCCGGTTTTCATCAGGCGCGCGTTGGTGGCGTCCTGCATATAGCCTTGGAGGATACCGTCTTCAATCAGGACGGTACGCTGGGTGGCGTAGCCCTCGTCGTCGATGTTGAGCGAGCCGCGGCGATCCGGCAGGGTGCCGTCGTCCAGCACGGTGACCCCCTTGGCGGCCACGCGCTGCCCCACCCTGCCCGAGAACACGCTGGAGCCCTTGCGGTTGAAGTCACCTTCCAGGCCATGGCCCACCGCTTCATGCAGCAGGATGCCGGGCCAGCCATTGCCGAGCACCACGGTCATCTCGCCGGCGGGCGCGGGGCGGGCTTCCAGGTTGATCAGGGCGGCGTGCACGGCCTGGTCCACATATTGATCGGTGACCGCCTGGGTGAAGTAGGACAGGTCGTAGCGACCGCCACCACCGGAGGAACCCACCTCACGGCGACCGGCCTGTTCGGCGATCACCGTCAGGGACAGGCGGATCAGGGGGCGCACGTCGGCGGCGAGGGTGCCGTCGGCGCGAGCCACCATCACGACGTCGTATTCACAGCCCAGGCCCGCCATGACCTGCACGATGCGGGGGTCCTTGGCGCGGGCGCGGCGCTCGACGTCTTCCAGCAGGGCCACCTTGGCGGCACTGTCCAGCGAGGCGATCGGGTCAAACGAGGCGTAGAGGCTGCGCGAGGGGGCCACGCGGTGCTCGCCCACCTTGACGCGGCGGCTCTGGCCGGCTGCCGCAATGGTGCGCACGGTGCGGGCGGCATCCAGCAAGGCTGCTTCAGAGATGTCGTCGGAGTAGGCGAAAGCGGTTTTTTCGCCGGAGATGGCGCGCACGCCCACGCCCTGGTCGATGCCGAAGCTGCCGGATTTGACGATGCCCTCTTCCAGGCTCCAGCCTTCGCTGCGGGTGTACTGGAAGTACAGATCCGCGTCATCGACCCGGTGTTCGGTGATGACCTTGAGGGCCTTGAGCAGGGTGGATTCGTCCAGACCATACGGTGCGAGCAACAACTCGCGTGCAGTCTGGAGGCGGGCGATGGTGGCGTCGACAGCGATCATGACCCCATTGTAGGCACGGCCCGCATGGACAAGTGCCTACTGGGGATATCTAGGGGGTATCTACCGTGTCAGAGATGCAGCAGGGCCTCGACACGCAGGTGCTCGTCGGGCTTGAAATGGCTGTTGATGTAGGCCTGCATCTCTTGCTTGCGCTGGGTGTCGGACAGGTTGGGCGCACTCTTCAGGCGGTCCCATTCGGTACGGGCCCCAGCCAGACGGCGTTCCCAGTCGGCCCACTCTTCGTCCACCTTGGCCAGGCGATCGGCAGCGGCCTGGCCATAGCGTGCGACACGTTCGGCGTGCACGGCGGCGGGGTCCTTGCCGGGTGCCATCTGAGGCACGGGCTCGCCAGGATCAGGGGGCGGGGGCAAGCCGGACTCGAGTTGTGCGTAGTACTGCTTGAAGTTCTGTTCGTCCTGATCAAAGAAGGCCTTGGCCCAGTCGGCCCCCAGGATCTGGCGGCGCACCTGTTTTTGCTCGTCGAACACGGCCAGCCAGGTGCTGCGATCGGACTGGTCGAACTTGTTGCGGTACTGGTAGGTGCGCACCTGCCAGTACTTGTCCCAGATGGCCATGATCTCGTTGCCGAGTTGCTCGCCATGGGCCTTGCGCGCCTCATCGGCCACCAAGGCCTTGATGTCGTCGATGGTGACTTCACCCAGACCCAGGATGTAGTACTCGAAACGTTTGCGCAGATCGGGGCAAGGCGAGAGCTTGGCAGACACCACGCACCAGTCGCCCGAGGGCTCGGTGCCGGCGAACGAGCCTTCCTTGAACAGGCGGGTGCGAACCTGGTCGGGGCTCATTGCCTTGTTGGTCGCCGCGCCCGCTTGCGGCGCGGTATCCGATGTCGCGCCGATCATGCTCCAGCCGGAACCGCCGGCCGAGCCGGCACCGCCCGCGCCTTCCGAGCTGCGGTGCGTCATCCAGAGCGCGGAAGCGCCCAGTGCGACCGCGATGCCGCCTGCCACCATCCATCCACGCATTTGCGTCGTGCGCATCATTGTCTTGCTCCAACTCTTCAAGGTCCGCTACAACCAGGACCCTCTTGTTGAACCCATTCTCAGGGTTTCATGTTTCAGTCGTACCCAGGGCTAATGCCCGGTTTCTCAAAGAACAAAGGCCGATCCCCTTGAATGGAGGATCGACCTTGATGCCGCAGAGCCTTTCAGCTCAGGCTGACCTCGATCAGAGGAGCGCCCACTTCAGGCGGTTGGCGTGCTGGACGTAGAAGGCCACGGGATCAGGAGCCGACTTGCCGATGCTGCCCAGAACCTGGTTGATTTCATCCAGGTGGTTCCAGTCGTAGTTGTCCTTGATGACCTTGCCCCAGTGGCTGGAGCACTTCGACACCAGACCGTCGTTGGCTTCGCCCTTGAAGTAATCGGCGGTGTAGGCCAGCAGCGCATCAGACACGTCCCAGCCGTTGGTCTTCACGGACGTACCGGAGAACGAGTACCAGCGCATGGCATTGCCAGCGATGCTGGCCTTTTCAGGACCGGTACCACAGGTGGTGGTGGGCGCACCAACAGGGAACTTGGCATTGAAGGCTGTGGCGCCTGGGGTGCTCAGTGCGCTCAGGGCGGTCAGCAGGTCAGTCTGGCTGGTGGTCTTGTTGCCGGTCAGCCAGGAGATCAGCTTCAGGCCAGCCGTGGCGACCTGGTCAAACGTGCCATCGGGCGTGGTGTGGGCACCGATTTCATCAGCGACCTTGGAGCCGAAGTGGGTACCGGCCATCGTGCTCACCGAAGCCACCATCGTGGGCACGGTACCAGCGGCGTAACGCACGGTAGGGCCGCCATGGCTGTGGCCGATCAGGTTGAACTTCTTGACGCCATCCTTGGCGGCCCATTGCTTCATCTGCTGGACCAGCTCTTCGCCACGGAATTCAGTGGTTTGCGAAGGGTTGACCGAGGCGATGTAGACGGTGGCGCCTTCATCACGCAGCTTGGCTGGAATTTGATAGAAGTACTGGATGCCCAGCACGTTGTCAAAGCCGATGAAACCGTGGACCAGGACGATGGGGTACTTGGTCTTGGCGGTCGTGCCAGCGTGTGCAGCAGGAGCCACGGCCATGGCAGCACCCGTCACAGCAACAGCGGCACAGATAGTCTTGATAGAGAAGTTGAATTTCATGCTTGCGCTCCTTGGACGTGTCCGCTGTTGTGTACGTCTGGTGTTTATCGATTGGCGGACCAGGCAAGTATCTTTATCGAGCGTTAAATGCAACCGCGGGCATACCCGACATCCGGGGAAAGCGATCTCCCACGATGGTTGTAGCGGTTAGTAACAAGTGCGTGGGGCGCTTTGGCGACAGACGAAAAAAAGCCGACCCCCGAGGAGAAGGCCGGCCGGAAAAAGGCACCGTTGATGCCCCGCCACTTCAGCGAGGCATCCAAAAGCGCAGATCAGAGACCTGCAAGCTTCAGGCGGTTGGCGTGCTGCTTGTAGAAAGCAACGGGATCTGGCGCGTTCTTGCCGATGCCACCCAGGACCTGGTTGATTTCGTCCAGGTGGTTCCAGTCGTAGTTGTCCTTGACGACCTTGCCCCAGTGGCTGGAGCACCGTGAGACCAGCCCGTCGTTGGCTTCACCCTTGAAGTAATCGGCGGTGTAGGACAGGATGGCATCCGAGATGTCCCAGCCATTGGTCTTGACCGAGGTACCGGAGAAGGAATACCAGCGCATGCTGTTGCCATTGACGCTGGCCACTTCAGGACCCGTGCCGCATGGCGTGGTCGGGGCACCCACCGGGAACTTGGCATTGAAGGCTGCAGCGCCAGGGGCACTGAGGGCCTTCAAGGCAGTCAGGAGATCGGTGTCGCTGGTGGTCTTGTTGCCCGTCAGCCAGGAAATCAGCTTCAAGCCGGCCGTGGCCAGCTTGTCGAAACCACCGCCGGGCGTGGTGTTGGCCAGGATGTCGTCTGCGACCTTGGAGCCAAAGTGGGTGCCAGCCATGGTGCTGACCGACGCCACCATCGAGGGCACGGTGCCAGCGGCATAACGCACGGTGGGACCACCGTGGCTGTGACCGATCAGGTTGAACTTCTTGACGCCGTCCTTGGCGGCCCACTGCTTCATCTGCTGGATCAGTTCTTCACCGCGGAATTCGGTGGTTTGCGAGGGATTGACCGACGCGATGTAGACCGTGGCGCCGTCCTTGCGCAGGTTGTTGGGGATGTCGTAGAAGTACTGGATGCCCAGCACGTTGTCGAAGCCGATGAAACCGTGAACCAGCACGATGGGGTTCTTGGTCTTGGCGGGACTGAACAGCGAAGACAACAGTTGGGCCTGAGCTGGCACGGCGGCCATACCAGCGGCAGCAACAGCCACCGCAGCACAAACCTGGCGAAGGGAAGACGATGTCATGGAAGCTCTCCTATGGATGGGGCAGCTCGTATCGGCTGCTGAGCTTCATTCTTTGTTCGTCGTTAAATACACACCCTCAGGTAAACCCGAAAACCGCGGGTTGCCCTCACCCCATGCTCATGGGGCCAGGCGGGAGATCTCACGACAAATCGTCAGGATCGTCCGCATTTCTATGTGCCAGCGCGTGGTCGTACAACGCCTTTTTGGGCATGCCGGCAGCATCAGCCACCAGACCGGCTGCCACCTTGACCGGCACATGCCGCACCAGCTCCTTGAGCAAGGCATCCATGGCCGGCGACAAGGTCTGACGCTCGTCGGCATCCGGCACGCCATGCACAACCAGCACGAATTCACCGCGCAAACGATTGGCATCGGCCTTCAGCCAGGCAGACATCTCAGGCATTGCCAAGGTCGTGATGCTCTCGAACTGCTTGGTCAGCTCCCGGCAGACGGTGACCCGGCCCTGCGGCAGGACCTCGGCCAGCTCCTTGGCCAGGGCCTCGATGCGATGCGGGGCCTCGAACAGCACGACGCTGTCGCGCGCACCCAGCACCTCCTGAAGGACACTCACGCGCGCCGCGCCTTTGGAGGGCAGAAAGCCCACGAAACGGAAACCGTTGGCCTGTGCATCGCCCGCTGCGCTCATGGCCGTGGTGACGCTGCTGGCGCCTGGCAAGGGCACGACCGTCAACCCTGCGGCATGCGCCGCCTGCACCAGGTGCGCGCCGGGGTCGGACACCGCCGGCGTGCCCGCATCCGACACATAGGCCACACGCTGACCTTCCTGCAGGAGCGCCACCACGCCTTGCGCGCTGCCCACCTCGTTGTGCTGATGCAGGGCGATGAGCTTCTTGTCCATCCCGAGATGGCGCAGCAGGTTGCCCGTGACGCGGGTGTCTTCGCAAGCGACGACGTCCACCAGCGAGAGCACATGCAGGGCGCGCAAACTCATGTCCGCCAGATTGCCGATGGGCGTGGCCACCAGGTACAGCGCACCTTTGGGATACTGCTGGCTGCCGGCCACATGGTGAGCCGCCTGGAGCAGCATATTGGCATCAAAGGTCACGACAAAATCCCGGGGAGATGAAGGGGAAGCGAAGGCACTGGTCTATTTGCAGGATCAGGGCCTGACGCTGGTGGAGCGCAATTATCGGGTGGCGCGAGGCCCGAGTGCGCGTGGCGCCGAAGTCGATCTCATCATGAAGGCCCGGGACGGCACCCTCGTGTTCGTGGAAGTGCGCCAGCGCGCCAGCACGGACCATGGCGGCGCGGCGGCCACGATCAGCCGCGCCAAGCAACGCAAATGCATCCTGGGGGCCCAGTTTTACCTGATGACGCTGCGCGAGTGGCCGCCCTGCCGCTTTGACGTGATCGCCATCGACGGCGATGCCATCGAGTGGATCCCTGCGGCCTTTGATGCGTCTTGATACGTATCCGCACTTGCTTATCAGGCCAAACCCTGACTTATGATCCGCGCCATGCCGGATTCCCACTTTCAGCAGACATCGCTTCAGCAACCCTTGCTGGAGACAGCCGACTGGCTGTATCAATCATCCGATCGCCTGGCGCAGCAACTCAACTATGCAGCGCAGGCGATCATGCACACGATCACCTCGGGCGGCCGCGTGCTGTGCGCGGGCGAGGCCGAAGCCGCCTGGCTGGCCCGTCAGGCCGCAGCCTTGCTGGTCAGCGGCTCGGGGCGCGAACGCCCGCCGCTGGCCGCGCACGCGCTGTTGCCGGCGCAAGGCGGCTCGCAGCCTGGCCTGACCCAGCAGGTTCGTGCCCTCGGGCACCCTGGTGATGTCTGGCTGGCATTCTCGATGGAACGAGAAGAAACCGATCTGCGTGAGGCCACACAGGCCGCGCGCGAACATGACCTGACCTTGATTGCCTTCACGGGTGAGAGCGCCACCACGTTGGGGCCCCTGATGCGGGACACCGATGTGTGGGTGCCCCTGCCTGGTTCTCGCCCTGAGGCGCTGTTTGCCATCGGGTGGCTGGCCGTGCACGGACTGTGCGCCGCCGTCGACACCCATTTGCTTGGAGAGGATGCTTAAATGACCCGTCTGACACTGAAGCCCGCGCGCCTGCGCTGGGCCGCCGCCCTGCTGACCATCGCCAGCCTGTCGGCCTGCGCCCCGCTGGTACTGGGGGGCGCCGTAGGCGGTGCCTTCATGGCCACCGACCGCCGCACCTCCGGCATCCAGCTGGAAGACCAGACGATCGAGATCAAGGTGAACAACCGCATCAAGGAGTCGATTGGCGACCGCGGTCACATCAATGTGAACGCCTACAACCGACGCGTACTGCTGACCGGCGAGGTGCCCAATGAGGCGGACAAGGCCGCTGCCCAGCAGGCGGCCACTGCCGTGGAAAACGTGGACAACGTCTACAACGAGCTGATGGTCAGCCTGCCCAGCTCCTTCAGCACGCGTGCCAATGACGTGCTGCTGGCCAGCAAGGTCAAGGCCACGCTGGTGGATGCCCGCGACATCATCTCCAACGCCTTCAGCGTGATCGTCGAGCGCGGTGACGTCTACATCATGGGCCTGGTGACCGAGCGCGAAGCCAACCGCGCAGCCGAACTGGCCGCCAGCGTCAAGGGTGTGAACCGCGTGGTCAAGGTGATGCAGATCATCAGCGAGGACGAACTGGCACGCAAGCTGCCACGCCCTGCCAACACGGGCACAACGGCCCAGTAAAACTGGCCCCGCAAGTCAATCAGCGCAGGCGCTTGATCAGGCTGGAGGTGTCCAGCCTGCCGCCGCCTGCGGCCTGCACATCGGCGTAGAACTGGTCGATCAGGGCCGTGACGGGCAGGCGTGCGCCATGGCGGCGCGCCTCATCGAGCACCAGGCCCAGGTCCTTGCGCATCCAGTCCACGGCAAAGCCGAAGTCGAATTCGTCCTTGATCATGGTGGGGCCGCGGTTGACCATCTGCCAACTGCTGGCGGCGCCCTGCGAGATCACCTCGATCACCTGCTGCATGTCCAGCCCCGCTTTCTGACCGAAGGCCAGGGCCTCGGCCAGGCTTTGCAGCACGCCGCCCACGCAGATCTGGTTGACCATCTTGGCCAGCTGACCGGCGCCACTGTCACCCAGCAAGGTCACGGCGCGCGAGTAAGCCATGATGACCGGCTTGACGCGATCGAACGCATAGGCTGCACCACCGCACATCACCGTCAGCACGCCGTTGATGGCGCCCAGGTTGCCACCCGATACCGGCGCATCCACGAAGGAACAGCCGCGCTCGAGCGCCTGGTGCGACATCTCGCGCGCCACCTCGGCCGAGGTGGTGGTGTGATCCACCACGATGCCGCCCTTGGGCAAGGTGTTCAGGGCGCCTTGCGCGCCAACGAGCACCTCACGCAGGTCATCGTCGTTACCGACGCAGGTGAACACGATCTCGGCATCACGGGCGGCATCTGCCGGCGTCAGCGCATGTTCACCGCCATGCTCGGCCACCCAGGCGCGGGCCTTGGCATCCGTGCGGTTGTAGACCGTGACCTGATGACCCGCGCGCAAGAGATGCACGGCCATCGGCCCGCCCATGGTGCCCAGGCCAATGAAAGCAACCTTGTGGGCATGAATGGGATCGTAGGATTTGTCGGCAGCTTTCATGGGGCTCAACCTTGTCAGACGATGCGGAAATGCTCGGTGCCCGCAGACAGGTCCTGATTGCGGGCCCGCTGGCTGTTGAGCTTGATCTGCAGGCGCAGGTCGTTGACCGAGTCGGCGTTGCGCAGCGCGTCTTCGTAGGTCACGTAGTTGCCTTCGTACAGGTCGAACAGCGCCTGGTCGAAGGTCTGCATGCCCAGCTCGCGCGACTTCTTCATGATCTCCTTGATCTCGCCCACCTCACCCTTGAAGATGAGGTCGGAGATCAGCGGGGTGTTGAGCAGGATCTCGACGGCGGCCGCCCGGCCTTTGCCTTCCTGACGCGGCAGCAGGCGCTGCGACACCAGGCCCTTGAGGTTGAGCGACAGGTCCATCAGCAACTGGGCGCGACGCTCTTCGGGGAAGAAGTTGATGATGCGGTCGAGCGCCTGGTTGGCACTGTTGGCGTGCAGCGTGGCCATGCACAGGTGGCCGGTTTCAGCGAACTGCACGGCGTGTTCCATGGTTTCGCGATCGCGGATTTCGCCCATGAGGATCACATCGGGTGCCTGGCGCAGCGTGTTCTTGAGCGCCATCTCCCAGCCATCGGTGTCGATGCCGATTTCGCGCTGGGTGACGATGCAGTTTTTGTGTGGGTGCACGAACTCGACCGGGTCTTCCAGCGTAATGATGTGGCCGTAGGAGTTCTCGTTGCGGTGGTCCACCATGGCGGCCAGCGTCGTCGATTTGCCGGAGCCCGTGGCACCGACCAGGATCACCAGACCGCGCTTGGTTTGCACCAGATCCTTGAGCACCTGAGGCAGGCCCATGCCGTCGATGGTGGGCAGCTGTTGCGGGATCACACGCAGCACCAGGCCCACATTGCCCTGCTGAATGAAGGCATTGACCCGGAAGCGGCCCACGCCACCTGGCGAGATGGCGAAGTTGCACTCCTTGGTCTTTTCGAACTCGGCGGCCTGCTTGTCGTTCATGATCGAACGGGCCAGGGCCATGGTGTGCTGGGCCGTCAGCGGCTGGGGCGACACCTTGGTGACCTTGCCGTCCACCTTCATCGCAGGCGGGAATTCAGCCGTGAGGAACAGGTCGGAGCCATTGCGCGTGATCAGCAGGCGCAGCAAGTCGTTGATGAATTTCGAGGCCTGATCGCGTTCCATGATGGGTCCTGCCTGTGGATAGGGGATATGTAGAAACTGAAGTGTGCAGCAAGACCGGTCAGCCGGCCGTCAGCAATGCCCCCAGTCGGGCACTGAGCTGGCGCATGCGCAAGGACAGACGGCGTGCGGTCGAGGTCATCAGGGCCAGGCCCAGGCGAGGCTCTTCGATGGCCAGTTCGTCCAGCGCCGCATTGCTCAACACGGCCAGCGAACAACGGCTGAGCGTGAGGCAGGAGGCAAAGCGTGCGCCGGCATCCAGCAGCGACATCTCGCCCAGCAGATCGCCTTCGCGGGCTTCTGCGAGGCGCGCGCGGGCACCGGTGGGCTGCACGCGGTCAACCGCCACCAGCCCTTCCAGCACGATCAGGGCGTAGTCGCCCTTTTCTTCCTGCACGATCAGTTCGCGCCCTGGCGGCACGGTCACGAAATCCAGGTGCTGAATCAGCTTGCGGTGCTCTTCTGGCGGCAGCGATGCCATCAGGGCGTCCTTGCCCCAGGTCTTGAGCAGCAAGGCCAGGCCCACTTCGGGGTCCAGGGCATGCGCGCCCACTGCGAGGCCACGCGCCGTCCAGGCCGAGCTGGCCTTGACGTTGTCGGGGCGCTCCATGAACTGGGTGGCGAAATAACCTTCGTCGTCCGCCTTCACGTCGGCGTCATCTTCCCCCTTGCGGCCCGTGGCGTTGAGGGAGAAGCGATCCAGCAGTCGTTTCATGTCAGCCCGGGAAGTTCTCTGGGATCTTGGCCTTGGCGCGTGCTTCAGCGGGAGAGATCACATTGCGTCGGACCAGATCGGTCAGGTTCTGGTCCAGCGTCTGCATGCCCAGGCTGTTACCGGTCTGGATGGACGAGTACATCTGGGCGATCTTGTTTTCGCGGATCAGGTTGCGGATGGCAGGGGTGCCGATCATGATTTCGTGCGCCGCCACACGACCGGAGCCGTCCTTGGTCTTGCACAGGGTTTGCGAGATCACGGCTTGCAGCGATTCGGACAACATGGCGCGCACCATGTCCTTTTCAGCGGCGGGGAAGACGTCGACCACGCGGTCGATGGTCTTGGCGGCGCTGGAGGTGTGCAGGGTGCCAAACACCAGGTGGCCCGTTTCAGCAGCGGTCAGCGCCAGGCGGATGGTTTCCAGGTCGCGCATTTCGCCCACGAGGATGCAGTCAGGGTCTTCACGCAAGGCCGAACGCAGGGCGTTGGCAAAGCTCATGGTGTGCGGCCCGACTTCGCGCTGGTTGACCAGGCACTTCTTGGACTCGTGCACGAATTCGATGGGGTCTTCCACCGTCAGGATGTGGCCGTATTCGGTCTCGTTCAGGTGGTTGACCATGCCCGCCAGCGTCGTGGACTTGCCGGAGCCCGTAGGACCGGTGACCAGCACCAGGCCGCGCGGCTTCAGGGCCAGATCCTGGAAGACCTTGGGCGCGTTGAGCTGCTCCAGCGTCAGGATCTTGGAGGGAATCGTCCGGAACACGGCGCCCGCGCCACGGTTCTGGTTGAAGGCGTTGACCCGGAAACGCGCCAGGCCCTGGATCTCGAACGAGAAGTCGCATTCCAGCGTCTCTTCGTACATCTTGCGCTGGGCGTCGTTCATGATGTCGTACACCATGTCATGGACCTGCTTGTGGTCCAGCGCGTCGACGTTGATGCGCCGCACGTCACCGTGCACCCGGATCATGGGCGGCAGGCCCGCCGACAAGTGCAGGTCAGATGCCTTGTTTTTGACCGAGAACGAAAGCAGTTGGGTGATATCCATGGATGATGACAACCTGACAATGTCGTGACAGACCATTATGGCGACGATCGCAAACAACCTACAACTCGTGAGAGCGCGGATAAACCAGGCTTGTTCACGTGTTGGGCGCGCACCCGACAGTGTGACCCTGCTGGCCGTGAGCAAAACGTTTCCAGCTGAAACAGTGCGGGAAGCCTTTCACGCGGGCCAGAGAAAATTCGGCGAAAACTACGTGCAGGAGGCCATCGACAAGATCGCCGCCCTGGGGGATCTGCGCGATCAGATCGAATGGCACATGATCGGCCCTCTGCAGAGCAACAAGACGCGCGTGGTGGCCGAGCACTTCGACTGGGTGCACACGGTGGACCGACTCAAGATCGCCCAACGCCTGAGCGAGCAGCGCCCCGCCCATCTGCCGCCCCTGCAGGTCTGCATCCAGGTCAACACCAGCGGGGAAGCCAGCAAGAGTGGCGCCGCCCCGGGCGAGGCGCTGGAACTGGCGCAAGCTGTGATGAATTTGCCACGATTGACGCTGCGCGGCGTCATGGCCCTGCCCGCGCCGACGACCGACCCGGCATTGCAAAAAGCCGAACTGAGGGAGGTACGCGTCGTGTTTGATACCCTCCGATCACACGGCATCCCGCTGGACACCTTGTCCATGGGAATGAGCGGCGACATGGAGGCGGCCGTCGAAGAGGGATCCTCCATGTTGAGGGTGGGTACGGCCCTATTCGGGAACCGTTAATGCCAAATTAAGATCGGGTGGTCTCTGAAGGACCCGGTATGGACGTTTCGCGAGCCCCCCACTATTTGCTGGTCGATGACCACAGCCTGATCCGAGAAGGCATGATGCAGGCCATCCGCAGCCTGGATCCGGCTGCCCGCTTTTCTCATGCCAACACGCTGCAAGGTGCCTTGAGCAAGCTCGTGGACGCCGGCATCGACGACCCGATCGACGTCGTCCTGCTGGACCTGGGCCTGCCAGACAGCCGCGGCATGGCCACGCTGCAATCCGTACGCGCCGCTGCACCGACACAGCGCATCGGCATCATCACCGGCCAGAGCGACGTGCAAATTGCGCTGGAGTGCATCCACCACGGCGCCTCCTGCTTCATCCCCAAGCTGGCCGAAATCGACGGCTTCATGAACGCCCTGCGCGCCCTGGTCGAGGGCCGGCTGCACTTCCCGTCCGAGCTGCTGTCGCCCAGCGAGGTGGACTGGCCGACGCCGGAAGAAGAATCCCCGCCCCGCGTGATCCGCCTGACGCCGCGCCAGAAGGACGTGCTGCAGTGGATCCTCAAGGGTTGCACCAACCACGCCATCGCCACTGCGCTGGGTATCAGCGCTGAAACCGTGAAGCTGCACGTCAGCGCCATCTTCCGCGCCTATGGTGTCCACAGCCGCACGCAACTGGTGCTGCTGTGCTCGCGCAGCCCGGCCGCCATGTCGGCTGGTGACGATGACGACGCTGCACCAGCGTCTTCCATGAGCGAGGCCGTCAGGGAAAGCGCAGCGTGACCTGGTTGCGGCGCTCGCTTCGGGGCCTGTCTCCGATCGAGGCCCGCATCGACCTGCAGATGCTGCAGGACAGCTGGCGCACCGCCCCTGGTGGCCTGATCGGCCAGTTCATCGGGCTGGTGCTGATGGGCTGGATGATCCGCGACTGGCCGGTGCCGCACTGGCGCTGGATGGTGCCCGCCACCGGTTTGCTCATCGTGTGGGCCATCGTCGTGCTGATGGCCCGGCATTTCAGGCGCTTCGGCATTCCGGCGTCCGGCTACGAACGCTGGCGCATGGCCTTGCTGTGGTGGCATGGTGCTCAAGGCACATCCTGGGGCCTGATGGCCGTGGCCCTGCTGGGCGAGGCCAGCTCGGACTGGAAGCTCACCTTTGTGGCCGCCATCATCGTGTACTGCTACACCATCATGCTGGTGACCGTGCACGACTGGGCCGTGTCCTTCATGGGCGCAGCGCCCTTGCTGGTGCTGGCCGCAGGACGTTTGCTGGTAGACCAGGCCCCCTCGTCCAACTACCTGGCCGTGGTGATGATCATCTCGCTGACGACCTGCATGATCGTCTCGCTCAACATCAGCCGCCGACTGCGCGAAGGCGCCCTGCTGCGCCACGAAAACGCCGACCTGGTACTGCAGTTGCGCGACGAGATCAACAAGGTGACGCAGGCCAAGGCGCGGGCCGAGACCGCCGACCGGCAAAAGAGCGAGTTCTTTGCCTCGGCCAGCCATGACTTGCGCCAGCCCCTGCACGTGATGATGCTGCTGAGCAGCGCGCTCAAGCCCCATGTGGAGGCCAGCGAAGGCGCCACCTTGCTGAGCAAGATCCACACGGCCCTGGGCTCACTGAGCACCATGTTCGAAAAGATGTTCGACGTGGCCCGCATCGATGCGCAGCGCATCGATTACAAGGCGCAGGCCCTGCCGCTGGCCGCGCTGTGGTCGCGACTGGACAACGAGTTCTCTGTGCTGTGCGAGAACAAGGGCCTGCGCTGGCGCATCGATCCCACCGAAGACTGGGTGCATGCTGATCCGCATGTGCTGGAGCGCATCCTGCGCAACCTGCTCAACAACGCCGTGCGCTACACAGAGCAAGGCGAGGTCCACCTGCGGGCGCGGGCGCGCGGCCCCTCGATCGTCTGCCAGGTGTGGGACACGGGCGTGGGCGTGCAGCGGCAGCACCGCCACCGGATTTTCGAGGACTACTTCCAGGCGTCCAACCAGGGCCGACGCAGCAGCGAGGGCCTGGGCCTGGGTCTGGCCGTGGTGCGCCGCCTGAGCATGCTGGGCCCGACGCCGGTGACGCTGCTGTCGCGGCCCGGGCGGGGCTCCTGCTTTGCGGTGCGTGTGCCTCGGCTCATCCCGGCCGGATCGGAAGGCCTGGTTACCCGCCATGCCGAACCGCCAGTACGCCAGACTACGGCGACCGCACGGCCCACAGAGGCGGAGAAACGGGAGCGCCACGGCGGGGTGATCGTGCTGATTGATGACGAGCCGGACGTGCTGGACGGCACCTCCCTCGTGCTTCGGCAACAGGGCTGGCAAGTGGCGGCCGCCAGCACGCCCGATGGGGCCATGGATGCCGTCATTCACTTGCAGGAAAAGGGCCTGATGCCTGAGGGCGACATGCCTGTGGCCCTGATCAGCGACCACCGCCTGGGGCTGTCCATCAACGGGCTGGACGCGATCAAGCAGTTGCGCTACGAGTTTGGTGACGAACTGCCCGCCTTCCTGCTGACCGGCGAGGCCACGCCCGGCCTGGCCACGGACGCCCAGGCCATGCGCGTGCAACTGCTGCACAAGCCCATCCAGGCCGATCGGCTGTTGCGCCTGCTGCAGGAAGTGACGACGGATGCGGCATGATGGCGGGCTATGAGCACACCCACCATTGACATCGCATTCATCGGCGGCGGCAACATGGCCACGGCCATCATCGGCGGCCTGCTGCGCCAGGGCCGTACGCCCTCGTCCATCCTCGTCATCGACCCGGTGGCAGAGCAACGCGCCCGCCTGACCCAGACCCTGGGCGTGCAGACGGCTGAAGGCCCCTGCCCGAGTCTGACGCAGGCAGCCACCGTGGTGTGGGCTGTCAAGCCCCAGCAGTTCAAGGATGCCGCCCAAACGTACGCCACGCTGACGGGCCAGGCCCTGCATTACAGCGTGATGGCCGGCCTGCGCACCGACGACATGGCCCGCCTGCTGGGCACGCCACGCATCGTGCGCGCCATGCCGAACACACCGGCCCTGGTCGGCCAGGGCATGACGGGCTTGTTTGCCCGTGCTGAAGTGAGCGCGGATGAACGCGCGGCCATTGACCACATGGTGGCCCCCACCGGCCAGGCCTTGTGGGTGAACCAGGAAGCCGATCTGGATGCGGTGACCGCGCTGTCGGGCTCCGGCCCGGCCTATGTGTTCTATTTCATCGAGGCCATGACGCAGGCGGCGCAGGACATGGGCTTGAGCGCGGAGCAAGGGCGCCAACTGGCGCTGGCCACTTTCGGCGGCGCGACCTCGCTGGCGGCGCAATCGACGGATGCCCCCTCGGTGCTGCGTGAGCGTGTGACCTCCAAGGGAGGCACCACTTATGCGGCCTTGACCAGCATGGAGACGGCGGGCGTGAAGGCGGCGTTCATCGCGGCGATGCGGGCTGCGCAGAAGCGGGCTGGCGAACTGGGTGACGAGTTCGGGCGCTGAGTTTTTCTGTTTGCTGAGTGATTGCTGGATTGCTGAGCCGGCGCAAGCTGATTGGCTTGCCTGGGCTCAGGAGATTTGTCGTTGCAGCGCGGGGCGCGGGGTGAGGGAGCCGTGTCCCGGCTTCATGTTGGTGGTCCCGCTGCGCGGGACTGCCCTGCGCTCCTCGCAATGGGTTGGTGCCCTCCAACTCACTACGCGGCTGCGCCGCTGCGTTCAAACAAATCGGGCAAGCCAGATGGACGATGCGCGCTGGCGCGCGCCCAACCCATTGCTGCGGTGCTCGGCACCAACAAGGCGCCAGGCCACAGCCCCCTCACCCCTTTTTCGCCCCGCTTGCCTCGTGCGAATGCACTTCGGCATATGCCGCATGCGGGTCAGCGAGCGGCAAACACCACAACCGCCGAAGGACGAAGGCCCGTGGCATGCCACCAGCAGGGCGAAACAGGATGAGTCGGTAGCTGCCAGGCGATGTCGGTGGCGTCGAGGAGCGCAGCGGCGAGCTTGGCGTGCGCAGCACGCTTCGTTCATCTGACTCGCTGGGATTGTTTGACCAGAGCGAACGCAGTTCGCGGCGGGAGTTTCCCAGCGCAAGCTCGCCGCGAGCACCGCAGAGGCGTCCCGCTTGCAAAGCGGGACCGCCACCGTCTGAGCCTGGCGGCTGCCGACTCATCCGCGCCCTGCGCTACCCCGCCAAAGCGCCCCACCCTCCGCACGCCCACAGCCCACAGCCCACAGCCAGGAAGCCAACGAATCACCGTACCGCTACTGAGCCCAAGGCGGTATCCAGCACCAGCCCCACCCACACCGTCAAACCCAACCAATGGTTCAAACGGAAGGCCTTGAAGCAATCCTCTCGCACACGCCCCTTGATCAGCCAGCCATGCCCCAAAGCCTGCGCCCCAGCCAATACCAATGACGCGTTGTAGAACACCCCACGCCCGCTGAGCACGCCCACCTGATACCAGCAGGCCACACACAGCGCGTAAAAGGCCATCACACCAGCCACATCCAACCGCCCCAGCGTGATGGCCGACGTGCGGATCCCGATCTTGAGATCGTCATTGCGGTCCACCATGGCGTACTCGGTGTCATAGGCCAGCACCCAGGCCAGGTTGCCCGCCATCAGCCACCACACCACAGTTGGCACCTGCTCCTGAATCGCCGCGAACGCCATCGGGATCCCGAAACTGAACGCCACGCCCAGCACCGCCTGCGGCATCGAGAAGAAGCGCTTCGTAAAAGGGTAGATGATGGTCACCGCCAGGGCCCCGAAGGACATCGCGATCGTCATCGGATTGGTCGTGAGCACCAGGGCGAACGACACCAGCGCCAGCACCGCCCCCACGCCCAGCGCCTCCTTCACGGACAAGCGCCCGCTAGTGATCGGCCGCTGCGCCGTGCGCGCCACATGCAGATCGAAATCCTTGTCGGCCACATCGTTGACGGCGCAACCCGCGCTGCGCATCAGGTTCGTGCCCAGCGTGAACACCAGCAGCAGGTGCCAGCCCGGAAAGCCCCCCGCCGCCAGCCACAAGGCGGACAAGGTAGGCCACAGCAGCAGGAGCCAGCCCTGAGGCCGGTTCCAGCGGATCAGATCAAGGTATAGCGACCAGCGGTCGCGCAAGGTCAAGG
>NZ_DASUIS010000128.1:0-74484 GCF_036279675.1 Aquabacterium sp.
CCGTCGAGCATCATGTGGTCGAAGATGCGGTCGTGGCCCATGCGGTAGCCGCCGCGGCCCTTGAGCATGAGGTAAGGCGCGTTGGTCATGCTCTCCATGCCGCCAGCCACCATCACGGTGGCGCTGCCGGCCAGCAACATGTCGTGCGCCAACATGGTGGCCTTCATGCCCGAGCCACACATTTTGGACAGGGTAACGGCGCCAGCCGACAGCGGCAGGCCGCCCTTGAGCAGCGCCTGGCGCGCGGGCGCCTGGCCCTGGCCGGCCATCAGGCAGTTGCCAAACAGCACCTCGTCCACCAAGGCCTTGTCCACGCCGGATCGCTCCACGGCGGCACGGATGGCGACACCCCCGAGGTCGTGGGCGGCCAGCGAGGCGAAGTCGCTCTGAAAAGCACCCATGGGGGTACGGGCGGCGCCAACGATGACGATGGGATCGGTTGTGGACATGGCAAAACTCCTGTGAAAAGTGCAAACAAAAAAGGAAGGGTCAAACCGTTTCAGCGGGCACCGGCGCCTGGAAGCGCCGGGCCTGCTCGTAAGGGAACACGTCGTGCACGTGGCCGGCGAGGACGCGGTCTTTGTGCGCCTGCCAGAAGGCCACGTCCAGCAACTCGGCGTGGTGCTGCATGAACACCTCGCGCACCGCCGGGTGGCCCAACAAAAAGGGGGCAAAGGTTTCGGGGAACACGTCGTTCTTCGCCACCGCGTACCAGACCTCGCCCGACAGCTCGTCTTCCTCGTTGCGCGGCGGAGGCACGCGGCGGAAGTTGCAGTCCGTCAGGTACTCGATCTCGTCGTAGTCGTAAAACACCACCTTGCCCTGGCGGGTGATGCCGAAGTTCTTCCACAGCATGTCGCCCGGGAAGATGTTGGCGGCCACCAGGTCGCGGATGGCATTGCCGTATTCGATGACCGCGTGCTCCAACTGGGCATGTGCACGAGCGTCGTTCAGTCCGGCGTCGAAGGCCTCTTGCAGGTAGAGGTTGAGCGGGATCATCCGCCGCTCGATGTAGCAGTGCTTGAGGATGACCTCCAGCTGGCCATCACCGTCGCGGTCGGAAATTTCGAGCTGGCTGGGTGCGAACTTCTGCAGCTCTTCGATCAACTCATCCTCGAAGCGATCACGCGGAAACGCCACCAGCGAGAACTCCAGCGTGTCGGCCATGCGGCCCACACGGTCGTGCTGTTTGACGAGCTGGTACTTGGCACGCACCTGCTCGCGGGTGGTGTCCTTCTGGTGCGGAAAGTGGTCTTTGATGACCTTGAACACAAACGGAAAGCTGGGCAGATCGAACACCAGCATCACCATGCCCTTGATGCCAGGCGCGATGCGCAGGCGGTCGGAGCTGTGGCGCATGTGGTGCAGGAAGTCGCGGTAGAACAGCGTCTTGCCCTGCTTGGCCAGGCCGAGTGCGTTGTAAAACTCGGCGCGTGGTTTGCGTGGCATGAGGCTGCGCAGGAATTGCACATAGGCGCTTGGCACGGCCATGTCCACCATGAAGTAGGCGCGCGCGAAGCTGAACAGGAGTTGCAGGTCGTCCTCGCCGAACAAGGCGGCGTCGATGACCAGCTGGGCGCGGCGCTGGTGCACGATGGGCAAGGCGAACGGCACTTCCTGGAAGCCGTTGATGACCTTGCCGACCACGTAGGCGCCCTTGTTGCGAAAGAACAAGCTGGACAACACCTGCAGCTGGAAGTTGGAGCGCAGCTTGCCGTGGTCGAAGTGGCGCAGCATGGCCTGGTGGACGCGCTCGATGTCGCGCTCCAGGTCCACAAAGGGCACGTGCAGGTCGAAGTCGGTCACCATGCGCCGCAACTCGTCCGCCAAGGTGTCGCGCCGGGGGTAGTAGCTGCGGTAGGTCGGTCGCGTGCCGACGGCCTCGTCTTCGATGTATTCGGTGCTGACCGCGGGCCGAACGAAGATGAAATCGTTCTGAAAGTAGGTGCGGTGCAAAATCTTGGTGGTAACCGAATTGAAGAAGGTTTCGGCCAGCTCGGGCTGCAGGTGGTTGACCAGCAGGCCGATGTAATGCAGCTTGACCTGCTGCCACACGTCCATGGGCTGCTGGCTGGCCTGGAACTCCTTCTCCAGCCGCATCACACATTCCTTCACGCGCAGGTCGTAGAACTCGATGCGCTCCCGCTGGCCGCGTTGCTGGGCGTGCCAGTCGGCGGTTTCGAAGCGGTGTTTGGCACGCGCGGATTCGGCGCGGAACAGGCGGTAATGGCGGTTGAACCCGTCCATCATGGCCCGGGCGATGCCATAGGCGACGGTGGAGTCCAGCCGCTGAGGGAACATCGCCGGGATCGCCCTCAGGCGTCTTGCCTGGGGTAGCGTTTGAGTGCGTTGCGGAAGGTGGTCATGACCTCATCGGGACGGCTCATGCTCACGCCCAGGTCTTTCACCAGGCCGTCCTTCAGGCCGTAGCACCAGCCGTGCACGGTGACGTTTTGGCCGCGAGCCCAGGCGTCCTGCAACACGTTGGTCCAGGCGACGTTGCCGACCTGCTCGATGACGTTCATCTCGCACAACACGTCTTCCTGCACCGCCTCGGGCAGGTGATCCAAGCGCTTGCGGTGGCGCATTTTCACGTCGTACACATGGCGCAGCCAGTTGTCGGCCAGGCCCACGCGCATGCCGCGCAGCGTGGCCAGCACGCCGCCACAGCCGTAGTGGCCCACCACGAGGATGTGCTCGACCTTGAGATATTCCACCGCGAACTGGATGACCGACAGCGCGTTGAGGTCGGAGTGCACCACCACGTTGGCCACGTTGCGGTGCACGAACACCTCGCCTGGCTCCAGACCAGTGATCTGGTTGGCCGGCACGCGGCTGTCGGAGCAACCGATCCACAAGTACTTGGGGTTCTGCTGCTGCGCGAGCTGGCTGAAGTAGCCCGGCCGGTCGCGCTCGGTTTCAGCGGCCCAGCGGCGGTTGTTTTCGATCAGGGTCTGGATGGAGGTGGTGCTCATGTGCCGATGTTACCGAGGCGCGTTCCGCTGCCGGGCCGTCCCAAGGCGGGACAGCCCCCTTGGTGGGGCAGCGACCCGCGCAGCGGTGGAGCGTGGGGGTTTCGAAGACATCACATCGTTTCGGCAAACAACTCGCGACCGATCAGCATGCGGCGGATTTCGCTCGTTCCCGCACCGATCTCGTACAGCTTGGCATCGCGCCACAGGCGACCCAGCGGGTATTCGTTGATGTAGCCGTTGCCGCCAAACAGCTGGATGCCGTTGCCCGCCATCTTGGTGGCCTCTTCGGCGCACCACAGGATGACCGAGGCGCAGTCCTTGCGCACCTGGCGCACGTGTTCGGCGCCCAGGCTGTCCAGGTTCTTGCCGATCTGGTAGCAGAAGGCGCGACCGGCCTGCAGCACGGTGTACATGTCGGCGACCTTGCCTTGCACCAACTGGAATTCGCCAATGCTCTGGCCGAACTGCTTGCGGTCGTGAATGTAGGGCACCACGTTGTCCATGACGGCCTGCATGATGCCGATGGGACCGGCGGCCAGCACGGCGCGTTCGTAGTCCAGGCCGCTCATCAGCACCTTGGCGCCATTGCCTTCGCCACCCAGCACGTTCTCGGCAGGCACTTCGCAGTCTTCGAAGAACAACGGGTAGGTGTTGGAGCCACGCATGCCCAGCTTGTCGAGCTTGGTGCCCTTGCCGAAGCCCTTGAAGCCTTTTTCGATGATGAAGGCGGTCATGCCCTTGGCGCCGGCCTCTGGCTCGGTCTTGGCATACACGACCAGGGTGTCAGCGTCCCCGCCATTGGTGATCCACATCTTGCTGCCGTTGAGCACATAGCGGTCGCCACGCTTGTCGGCGCGCAGCTTCATGCTGACCACGTCAGAGCCGGCGTTGGGTTCGCTCATGGCCAGGGCGCCGACGTGATCACCACTGATCAGCTTGGGCAGGTACTTCTGGCGCTGGGCCTCGCTGCCGTTGCGATAGATCTGGTTGACGCACAGGTTGGAGTGCGCGCCATAGCTCAGCGCCACGGCGGAGCTGCCGCGGCTGATTTCTTCCATGGCCACCATGTGAGCCAGGTAGCCCATGTTGGTGCCGCCATATTCTTCGGGCACCGTCAGGCCATGCACGCCCAGGTCGCCCAGCTTCTTCCACATCTGCGCGGGGAAGTTGTTCTCGCGTTCCACGTCGGCGGCGATGGGCGCCAGCTCCTTGGCGACGAAGTGCTGGACGGTGTCGCGCAGGGCGTCGATGTCTTCACCGAGCTGGTGGTTCAGGCCTGGCAGGTTCATGGTCTTGTCTCCTCGGGTATATGGGTTGAATCAGGTGGTGGGGTGCGCGCGTTTGGCCAGCAAGGCATTGCTGACGCGCGAAACGGGCTTGCGGCCCAACACACCGGAGATGAAATCCGCCGCGTCCACCAGCTTGCCCAGGTCGATGCCGGTCTGAATGCCCAGGCCGTGCAGCAGGTAGACCACGTCTTCGGTGGCCACGTTGCCGGTCGCACCCTTGGCATACGGGCAACCGCCCAGCCCGGCCACGCTGGCATCGAAGGTGTGGATGCCCAGTTCCAGGCAGCCGTAGATGTTGGTCAGGGCCTGGCCATAGGTGTCGTGGAAGTGGCCGCTGAGCTCGGCGATGGGCACGTGCTTGAGGGCGCGCTCCATCACCTGCTTGACGCGGCCGGCGGTACCCACACCGATGGTGTCGGCAATGCCGATGTGGTCGCTACCGATGTCGAGCAGGCGCTTGACCACGTCTTCCACCGCATCGATGGACACCTCGCCTTGATAAGGGCAGCCCAGGGCGCATGAGACGGCGGCCCGCACACGCATGCCGGTGGCACGCGCCGCATCGGCCACGGCACGGAAGCGCTCGATGGATTCGGCGATCGAGCAGTTGATGTTGCGCTGGCTGAAAGCCTCGCTGGCCGCGGCAAAGATGACGACCTCGTCTGCGCCGGCAGCCAGGGCGCCTTCAAAGCCCTTCATATTGGGCGTGAGCACGGAGTAGCGCACCGTGTCCTGTCGCTGGATGCCAGCCATGACCTCCGCGTTGTCGGCCATTTGCGGCACCCACTTGGGGCTCACGAAGCTGGTGACTTCGATCTGCTTGAGGCCGGCCTGCTGCAAGCGGTGCACCAGCTCGATCTTGTCGGTCGCATCGACGGGGCGGGCCTCATTCTGCAGGCCGTCACGCGGGCCCACATCAACCAGTGAGACCTGTCTGGGGAAGTGAGAAGGCATCATGATGAAGACCTCTGGTTAGTCGATGCGCAGCAGTTCGACACCTTCTGCCACCTGGTCACCCACGGCGCACAGGATGGCGGCCACGGTGCCGTCTTGCGGCGCGGTGAGCGTGTGCTCCATTTTCATGGCCTCGGTCACGGCCAGGGGCTCGCCCTGTTTGACCTGCTGACCTTCTTTCACCAGCAAGGCCACGACCTTGCCGGGCATCAGCGCGGTCAGTCGGCCTGTGCCCTGGTGGCTGTGGTCGACCAGGGTCAAGGGGTTCACGCGTTGCAGATGTACAGCGCCTTCTGATGTGAAGACATGGATGTCGTCTTCATGGCGGTAGGTGTTGATGCGCAGTCGCTGGCCATTGAGGCTGATGTCTTGCTGATCGCCTTGTGCGCTCAGCAGGCTCAGTTTGCCGAGTTGATCGCCGACCTGCAGCTCATAGTCTCGCGGCCCCACGCGGGTGGTGGTCACGGTGAGGGGCTGGCCCTCATGCAGCAGCACCTCTCGATGGCGCGGCTGGCCCGACAGGCGCCAGCCGTCTTGCACGGACCAGGGGTCTCGCGCCTTGCTGCCATGGGCGGCCTTGGCCGGACGCAAGAGGCTGGCCATGGCGGCACCTATGGCCACCTCGGCGGGCACGCCAGGTGCCTGGAACAACGCCGCATGCTCGCGCTCGATCAAGGCGGTGTCCAGGTGGGCCTTCGAGAAGGAGGCGGTGTGGATCACCCTGCGCACAAAGGCCACATTGGTGTGCAGGCCGGTGATGTGCAGGTCACGCAGGGCGGCATCCAGCCGGCTCAGTGCGGCATCGCGGTCTTCGCCCCACACGATGAGCTTGGCGATCATCGAGTCGTAATAAGGCGAGATCACGTCGCCTTCGCGCACGCCGCTGTCTACGCGCACGGGGGCCACTTCAAATGAAGACGAGGCGGGTGTGCGCAGGATCTGCAAGGTGCCGGTGGCGGGCAGGAACTGCTGTGCGGGGTTCTCGGCGCAGATCCGGGCTTCAATGGCATGGCCCTTGAGTTGCAGCTGATCCTGCCTCAGGGGCAGCGGCTCGCCTGCGGCCACGCGCAGTTGCCACTCGACCAGATCCAGGCCGGTGATGGCCTCGGTGACGGGGTGCTCCACCTGCAGGCGGGTGTTCATCTCCATGAAATAGAAGCGGCCATCTTGCTCGCAGATGAACTCGACGGTGCCCGCGCCCACATAGCCCACGCTGCGCGCCGCGGCGATGGCGGCTTCGCCCATCTGCTGGCGGCGCTCGGCTGTCATGCCGGGGGCAGGGGCTTCTTCCAGCACTTTCTGGTGGCGGCGCTGCACCGAACAGTCACGCTCGAAGAGGTAGACGTAGTTGCCCTGCTGGTCACCAAAGAGCTGGATCTCGATGTGGCGTGGCTGGGTGACGTAGCGCTCGACCAGCACATGCGCGCTGCCAAAGCTGGCTTGCGCTTCGCGCTGGCAGGATGCGAGTGCGGCTTCAAAGTCGGCAGAAGCCTGCACGGCGCGCATGCCTTTGCCACCACCGCCTGCGCTGGCCTTGATCAGCACGGGGTAGCCCATGGCATCGGCCTGGGCCTTGAGGAAGGCGGCATCCTGCTTGTCGCCGTGGTAGCCAGGCACCAGCGGCACGCCGGCCTTTTCCATCAGCGCCTTGGCGGCGGACTTGCTGCCCATGGCCGCAATGGCGGAGGCGGGCGGACCGATGAAGGCGATGCCAGCCTCTTCGCAAGCTTGTGCGAAGTCTTCGTTTTCGCTCAGGAAGCCGTAGCCCGGGTGCACGGCCTGGGCGCCGGTGGCCTTGGCGGCCTCCAGGATGCGGTCGGCGCGCAGATAGCTTTCACGCGGGCTGGCCGGGCCGATGTGCACGGCTTCGTCACAAGCTTTGACGTGCTGGGCGTTGGCATCTGCGTCCGAGTAGACGGCCACGGTGCGGATGCCCATGCGGCGCGCGGTCGCCGCCACGCGGCAGGCGATTTCGCCTCGGTTGGCAATGAGAATTTTTTGAAACATCACGGCTCCGGGCGCTTCAGTCGTTGGGTTCGGCGAGATCACGCACGCCTGGTTTGATTGGTGCAGGCCGGGCATCGGCCAGCCAGGCAGGCGTGCGCTTTTGCAGGAAGGCCTGCAGGCCTTCGCGGCCTTCGTCGCTGGCGCGGATGTCGGCGATGCGGCGCGCGGTCATGTCGCGCAAGGTCTCGTTCAGCGGCTGGCCCGCCACGTCCTGGACGAGTTGCTTGCAGGCCCGCACGGCCGCCGGGCCGTTGTGGGTGATGCTGTGCACCACCTGCTGCGTGGCTTCGTGCAGGTCATCGGCTGCGCACACTTCGTGCACCAGGCCCAATGCCTGCGCACGTGCAGCGGTGAAGCGCTCGGCTGTCACGAAGTAGCGCTTGGCAGCGCGCTCGCCCAGTGCCTTGATCACATACGGGCTGATGGTGGCGGGGCTCAGGCCCAGTTTCGCTTCCGACAGGCAGAACCCAACCTGCTCGGCGGCCACCACCACGTCGCAACAAGCCACCAGGCCCACGCCACCGCCATAACAGTCGCCTTGCACCTTGGCAATCACGGGCACCGGGCTGCTGGCAATCGTCCACAACATCTGCGCCAGACGCCCGCCATCGGCGTGGTTCTCGGCCCAGGTGTAGTCGGCCATGGCGCGCATCCAGTTCAGATCGGCGCCGGCGCAGAAGGCCTTGCCATGCGCGCCAAGCACGATGGCACGCAAGGCCTTGTCGGTGGCCAAGTCGCTGAACGCGTGGGTCAGCTCGGCAATGGTCTCGGCATCAAACGCGTTGCGCAGTTCAGGCCGGTTCAGGTACACGTGGCAGACGTGCCCTTCATGCTGGATATCCAATCGGGACATGCGCGCGCTCCTTACATGCGGAACACGCCATAACGCGTGTCGCCAATCGGTGCGTTGAGGCTGGCACTCAAGGCCAGGGCCAGCACGCGGCGTGTGTCGGTGGGACGGATCACGCCGTCGTCCCACAGGCGGGCCGAGGCGTAATACGGGTGGCCCTGCGCCTCGTACTGTTCGCGGATCGGTGCCTTGAAGGCTTCTTCTGCATCGGCGCTCCAGGCTTCTTCGCCCTTCAAGCCGGTTTTGGCCTCGATGCCATCGCGCTTGACCGTGGCCAGCACGCTGGCGGCCTGTTCACCACCCATCACGCTGATGCGTGCGTTGGGCCACATCCACAGGAAGCGCGGGTTGTAGGCCCGCCCGCACATGCCGTAATTGCCGGCGCCAAACGAGCCACCGATGATCACCGTGAACTTGGGCACCTGGGCGCACGACACGGCCGTCACCATCTTGGCGCCTGCGCGCGCAATGCCTTCGTTCTCGTACTTGCGGCCCACCATGAAGCCCGTGATGTTCTGCAGGAAGACCAGCGGGATCTTGCGCTGGCAGCACAGCTCGATGAAGTGGGCGCCCTTGTTGGCGCTCTCCGAAAACAGGATGCCGTTGTTGGCGACGATGCCCACGGGCATGCCTTCGATGTGCGCAAAGCCGGTGACCAGCGTGCTGCCATAGCGGGGCTTGAACTCGTCGAACTCGGAGTTGTCCACGATGCGGGCGATCACCTCGCGCACGTCAAAAGGCTTGCGCGTATCGGTGGGGATGATGCCGTTGAGTTCGGCCTCGTCAAACCGGGGTGCGCGGGGCTCCTGCAGCGCGATATCGGGTGTCTTGCGCCAGTTCAGGCGCGCCACGCATTGGCGTGCCAGGGCCAGCGCGTGGGCGTCGTCGCGGGCCAGGTGATCGGCCACACCCGACAGGCGCGTGTGCACGTCGCCGCCGCCCAGGTCTTCCACGCTCACCACTTCACCCGTGGCGGCCTTCACCAGCGGCGGACCGCCCAGGAAGATGGTGCCCTGGTTCTGCACGATGATGGTTTCGTCGCTCATGGCAGGCACATAGGCGCCACCGGCCGTGCACGAACCCATCACCACGGCGATCTGCGGGATGCCGACCGCGCTCATGTTCGCCTGGTTGTAGAAGATGCGGCCGAAGTGGTCGCGGTCGGGGAAGACTTCGTCCTGATTGGGCAGGTTGGCACCGCCCGAATCCACCAGATAGATGCAGGGC
This sequence comes from Aquabacterium sp., assembly GCF_036279675.1. Classification (GTDB taxonomy): domain Bacteria; phylum Pseudomonadota; class Gammaproteobacteria; order Burkholderiales; family Burkholderiaceae_C; genus Aquabacterium. Next base: position 9,303 of record NZ_DASUIS010000128.1, read on the forward strand.
AGGTGGTTCTGCGCGGCGATCTCCTGCGCACGCAGGTGCTTCTTGACCGACAGCGGGTAGTAGGTGCCACCTTTGACCGTGGCGTCGTTGCACACGATCATGCATTCCACGCCGGACACGCGTCCGATGCCGGCGATCACGCCAGCCGAAGGTGCGGCGTTGTCATACACATTGAGCGCGGCGAGTGGTGCCACTTCCAGGAAGGGCGAGCCGGCATCCAGCAGTTGCTCTACGCGGTCTCGTGGCAGCAGTTTGCCGCGGGCCAGGTGCTTGGCACGAGGGGCTTCGCCGCCGCCCAGCGCGATGCGGGCGAGCTGTTGTTCCAGGTCATCCACCAGGGCTTGCATGGCCTGGGCGCTGGCCTTGAAGGCTTCGGAGCGCGGATTGAGTTGGGTCTCGATGACGGGCATGGTCGGTGTGGGCCTCAGGGTTGGGGCTGGATGTGGCGCAGCGCTTCGCTCACCTCATCCTTGAAGCGGCTCAGGGCCGCCAGGGAGGCGTCTTTGGGCATCAGTGCGCTCCAGATCAGTTCGGTCAGTTGTTCTGCCGTGGTGTCGATGCGGGGGCGCTTCATCGTGGTGATGGCATCCCACAGCACGTGCTCCATCGAGCCGTAAACCAGATCGCGCAGCAGGCGCAGTGGCATGTCCTGACGGATCTGGCCTTGCGCCTGGGCTTCGGCCAGGCAGTCCATCAGGGGGGCGGTGTAGCGGCGTTTGCAGTCGGTGATCACCTGGGCCAGTTCCGGCTCGGCGGCGCGGCCTTCGCTGAGCACCAGGGCGCACATGCCCGAACCATCGGCCAGCAGCGTCACCAGGTGGGCGCGCACCACGTGGCTGAGCTTGGCGTGCACGCCGTGCAGGTGCGGCACATCGCGCTCCAGCTCGCTGCTGATTTCGTCATACCAGTCCTTGATGACCTGGATGCACAGTTCCCGCTTGCCAGGGAAGTAGGTGAACACCGTCGCCTCGGAAACCCCCGCTGCTTCGGCGATCTGGGCGGTCGTGGCGCGCTGGTAGCCGTGCTCGGAGAAAACGCGTCGAGCGGCACTCAGCAGCGTCTGGATGCGCTCCTGGGACTTGGCTCGACGAGGCGTGGTGCGTTGCAGGCTGGTGGGCACGATCAAAATTGAGTGTCACTCAAGAATGGCGCGATCATGCCACGGGCCGCTCAGCTTGTGGGGGATGCAAAACCTAGGGTAAACACGTGTTTGTGACGCATTGCGCGCAACGCGTTCACCCTTTGAGTCAGACTCAGCTGGCGGCCAGCCTCAGCCCGCCGTCCAGGCGTATCACCTCGCCATTGAGGTAGTCGTTTTCCACGATATGGCGCACCAGTGCCGCGTATTCCTGCGGCTGCCCCAGGCGGGTCGGGCAGGGCACGCTGGCGGCCAGGGCGGCCTGCCGTTCCGCAGGCAGGCCAGCCACGAGCGGCGTGTTGAAGGCCCCGGGCGCAATCGCCATCACGCGGATGCGGTCGCGCGCCAGATCGCGTGCTGCGGGCAGGGTCATGGCGGCGATGCCACCTTTCGAGGCCGCGTAGGCGACTTGCCCCATCTGACCGTCAAAAGCGGCAATCGAGGCGGTGTTGATGATCGCCCCCCGGCAGGCGTCCATGGCCTCGCCGGGCCGAGGTGGAGAAGCCATCATCACCGACACGGCCAGCCGCATCATGTTGAAGCTCCCCAGGAGATTCACCTGCATGACACGCTGGAAGGTGGACAACTGGTGAGGCCCCTCACGACCGTGCAGGCTTTCCTCGAAAGCAACGCCAGCGGCATTGAGCAGCACGTCCAGCCTGCCGAAACGATCCTGCGCCATGTACACAGCGGCAGACCCTTGCGTGTCATCGCTGACGTCGGTGTCCATCCAGTGCCATCGTTCCTGATGCGCATCCAGTTGCCGCAAAGGGTGATCAGGCGGCGGGGCGCAGCGGTCGGCCAGCAGCACGCGCGCGCCAGCCTCCCAGGCCATCAGACTGGCGGCCGCGCCCAGGCCGGAGCAACCACCTGTGATCAGGAAAACGCAGGGTGCAATCTTCATGGCCGTCCCCTTCGGATGCTGAATGGCATCATGGCGCCAATCCGCATCACACACAAGCCATGACAAGCAACTCTGTGACCGACCTCAAATGGGACCTCCCCAACCCGCATGTGCTCAAGGTATCCGTACAGGATCAGCACATTGACCTCATGCGCCATACGAACAATGTGGTCTATCTCCAGTGGCTGGAGGATGTGGCCTGGGCGCACTCCATCGCGCTGGGGTTGGGGCCTGCAGAGTACGAGGCCCTGGGTCATGGCATGGTGGTGCGCCAGCACGAGCTCAACTACATCCAGGCCACACGCCTGGGGGAGCACTTGGCGCTGGCTACCTGGATCACGCAGGCAGACAAGTTGTCCATGCGGCGCCAATATCAGTTCATCCGGCTGGACGACGGCGCCACGGTTTTCCGCGGGCACTCGCAGTTTGTGTGCGTGGATATTGCGCAAGGCAAGGTGCGCCGCATGCCGCCGGCCTTCCTGGCTGCGTACACCTCCGCCGTTGTGACGTTGCCGAATGGCCTGGCAGATGGCGTCATTTGAGCCTGCATTTCATGCTTATTTAAGCTTTTCAACTCTTCAGGTCGAGGTGTCTTTGCCCGATATCGAGGGAACTTCAGCCGGAGAAGTGTTCATGCTGGGCGTTGCCGTTTGAGCCATGCCGCCAGCCCGGCGATCGCCGGTGGGCTGGCGAGCCAACAGCCCGAAACGACCAGGGAGTCGTGATGAACCTTTCGGACTTGAAGATCGGCGCACGCGTTGCCGTGCTCGGCGGGACCATGAGCCTCGCGTTGCTGGTGGTGGGGGCCACCGGCTGGTGGGGCCTCAAGGCCGATGAGGCGCAATTTGAAGCATGCGCGCACAAGGCTCAGCAATTCGAGCAGGCCATCGACCTGGCGCGGAGCGCGCAGGTGTCGTTCAAGATTCAGATCCAGGAGTGGAAGAACACCTTGCTGCGCGGTGGTGATCAAGCCGCCTTTGAGAAATACAGCACGGCTTTCGCCAAAGAGGGCGAGGTCACGCAAGCCCGGTTGCAGGAGTTGAAGGGCGTGCTGTCCGGCATGAACTTGCCCACGTCGGACATCGATCAGGCCCAGGCCGCGCTGAGTGAGCTCAAATCAAAATACCTGGATGCGCTGACGCACTATGACCGCGCCAATCCCGATCACAGTGCCCATGAGGTAGACAAGCTCGTCAAGGGCATGGACCGACCACCGACCAAGAAGATCGACGAGATCGTGGCCGGGGTCCTGTCGTCTGCCAAGACCATGCAGGCTCGGGCGCTGGACGTGGCCAAGGCCAGGATGCGGGCGGCGATCACGACCATGCTGGGTGTGGTACTGGTGGCGCTTGGCATCGGTGCTTCGGCAGCGTGGCTGATCCTGCGCAGCATCACCGATCCCCTGGCTCAGGCCGTGTCTGCGGCGACCGAAGTGGCCAATGGGAATCTGCGCGTGAACATCCATGCCGATGGGCAGGACGAAGTCAGTCAGTTGCGCGCCGCCATGGGCAAGATGAACGACAGCCTGTTGCGTGTGGTCAGCCAGGTGCGCGAGTCGGCCGACATGGTGTCGCATGCATCGGGGGAGATCGCATCGGGCAATATGGACCTGTCTTCGCGCACGGAAGCGCAAGCGTCCAACCTGCAGCAGACGGTGGCGACCATCAGCCAGTTGTCGACGGGTGTGCAGCACAGTGCAGATCACGCGGCACAGGCCCAGGATCTCGCCAGTCGCGCCAGTGATGTCGCTGAACGCGGTGGCGCCGTGGTGGGGGACGTCGTGCAGACCATGAACGACATCAACACCAGTTCGCGCAAGATCTCGGAAATCATCGGTGTGATCGACGGCATCGCCTTCCAGACGAACATCCTGGCGCTGAACGCGGCGGTCGAGGCTGCACGCGCAGGCGAACAGGGCAGAGGCTTTGCCGTGGTGGCATCTGAAGTGCGCGCCCTGGCGCAGCGCAGTGCCAACGCCGCACGCGAGATCAAGTCCCTGATCAACGCCAGCGTGGAGTGCGTGGATCGCGGCAGCCATCTCGTGGGTGAAGCTGGCTCGACCATCGCCGAGGCTGTTCAGGCGGTCAAGCAGGTACGCGACGTGATCTCCGAGATCTCGGTTGCAGCCAGGGAGCAAGCCGAAGGCATCAGCCAGGTCAGTCATTCCATTGGTGCCATGGACACAACCATGCAACAGAACGCAGCACTGGTTGAGCAGGCCGCGGCTGCAGCGTCATCGCTACAGCAACAGGCGCAAGCCCTGCAGGGATCGGTGAGTTTCTTCCGCGCCTGACTGCACTCAACCCGCCGCATGGGCGCCCTCTGATTGGGGGTCTGCGGCTGAGTCAGCGTTGAACGCCCGGTCAGGGGCGACAATAGCGACTTGGCGCCATCAGGCTGGCGCTTTCACCGGCTGCCCATTTCCACCCCAACGTGTCTGCACTGCCCAGCGCGGCCTCTGACCAGGCTGCATCGTCCACCGAGCCCCTGACCATCCTCCAGGAGGTCTTCGGCTATGCCGCCTTCCGGGGGCAGCAGCAGGCCATTGTCGATCACGTCACCGCTGGCCACGATGCCCTGGTGCTGATGCCGACTGGCGGGGGCAAGAGCCTGTGTTACCAGATCCCGGCCATTGCGCGCCACCGAGCCGGCAAGGGCGTGACCGTGGTGGTGTCACCCTTGATCGCGCTGATGCATGACCAGGTCGGTGCACTGGAGGAAGTCGGCGTGCACGCGGCCTTCCTCAACAGCAGCCTCAGCCAGGAAGATACGCAGCGCATCGAGCGCGAAATGATGTCCGGCCGGCTGGTGCTCTTGTATGCGGCGCCGGAGCGCGTCACCAACCTGCGTTTTCAGGCCCAGCTCGCCAGCCTGCACGAGCGCGGTCTGCTCAGCCTGTTTGCGATTGACGAAGCGCACTGCGTCAGCCAGTGGGGGCACGATTTCCGTGAGGACTACCTGCAGCTGAGCATGCTGCACGAGCGCTTCCCTGACGTGCCTCGCCTGGCCCTGACCGCCACGGCCGACGACCAGACCCGGGCCGACATGATCGAGCGCCTGCAATTGCAGGATGCCCGTGTCTTTATAAGCAGCTTTGACCGTCCCAACATCCGCTACGCGCTGGTGGAGAAAGACAACCCGAGGCAACAGCTGTTGCGCTTCATCCGTGACGAACACGATGGCGAGGCCGGCATTGTTTATTGTCAGAGCCGCAAGAAGGTGGAGGAAACGGCTACCTGGCTCAATGAACAAGGCGTCTCTGCGCTGCCCTATCACGCCGGGCTGGATTCATCCGTTCGCCAGAAGCACCAGGATCGCTTTCTGCGTGAAGATGGCCTGGTCATGGTGGCCACCATTGCCTTCGGCATGGGGATCGACAAGCCCGATGTGCGTTTCGTGGCTCACCTGGACCTGCCCAAGAACATCGAAGCCTATTACCAGGAGACCGGGCGTGCCGGCCGAGATGGTGGCGACGCCGACGCGTGGCTGACCTATGGCCTGGCCGACGTGGTCAACCAGCGCCGCATGATCGATGAAAGCCCTGCGGCCGATGATTTCAAGCGCATCCAGCGCGGCAAGCTCGATGCCTTGCTGGCGCTGGCCGAAGCCCATGACTGCCGTCGCGTGCGCTTGCTGGCGTACTTTGGCGAGGAGAGCAAACCCTGTGGCAATTGCGATAACTGCCTGCATCCCCCAGCCACCTGGGACGGCACCGAGGCGGCACGCAAGATGCTCAGTTGCATTTACCGTTTCTGGCAACACGGCCGCCAGCGTTTCGGGGCTGGCCACCTGATCGACGTGCTGCGCGGCAAGCAGACGGACAAGGTGCAGCAATACGGTCACCAGAGCCTCAGCACTTTCGGCGTGGGGGCTGATCTGTCGGAAAACCAGTGGCGCGCGGTGCTGCGCCAGCTGGTGGCCTTGGGCCATGTGGTGGCGGAAGGGGAGTTCAACACCCTGACCTTGACGGACAGTGCCCGCGCCGTGCTCAAGGGTGAGGTCAATCTCACCTTGCGCGAGGCGGTGGAAGCGCCTCGTCGGGGACGTGCGACCAAATCTGGCGGCAAGGCGGCCTCCGCGCCTGCGGATCTGATCGGTGACGCACTGTCACGCTACAACGATCTCAAGGCCTGGCGCGCTGGTGTGGCACGCGAGCACAACCTGCCGGCCTACGTGGTGTTTCACGATGCGACCCTGGCCGACATGGCCCGGATTGCGCCGCAGACTCTGGGGGAGCTCGGGAGCATCAGCGGCGTAGGCGCCAAGAAGCTGGAAGCTTATGGCGCGCAGATCCTGGCCGTTCTTCAGCCTTGAAGCTCTGAGCATGCTCCATATTGGGGCTTCATTTTCCGGAAATGCAAACGATCGTTTGACAATCCGCACCATTGATGTGCATATGTGGAATTGTTTGCATGGGCAACTAAAAAGCCGGGAAATCCGCGTGATTTGGATGGCAAATGTCCTTAAATCTCATGATTAATGGGTAAAACGTTGCTTGGAGGCAACGAAAAGTGCTGAAAAACGCCTCTACAGGCTGTCACGATTCTTGCTTAAAGACCCTCGGCGGACTTTCCGTCCCACAATGAACTTCGTGGTTGGGGCTGTTTTTGGCACCCTCCCTGTTCAAATTTTTGTTCATCTCATTGCTAGGAGAACTCAATGTTTGCAAAGAAGAACCTGGTGGCTGCTGCTGCCCTGCTGGCTGTCGCTGGCGCTGCCCAAGCCGACGTCAAGCTGTACGGTTACGTTGAAATGGACGTCGGCTCCTACGAGCTGGCTCACACCAAGGGCACCCCTAGCCGCGTGACCAAGGTTCAAAGCGGCGACATGATGACCAGCTTCATCGGTTTCGCTGGTTCGGAAGATCTGGGTGGCGGCCTGAAGGCTGAATTCACGCTCGAATCCTTCCTGGCTGCTGACTCTGGCTCGACCCTGGCCAACAACCACGGTGGTTTCTGGGGCCGCGGTTCGAACGTGGCACTGAGCGGTGGTTTCGGTAAGGTTGCTCTGGGCCAATACGACAACGCGCTGTTCACTTCGGGCTACACCTACAACCCGTTCGGCAGCTCGATGACCTTCTCGCCCACGATGCGTCACCTGGCCTACATCGGTCAGACCCAAGGCGGCGTGAGCTTCGACACCGGCTGGATCAACTCCATCACCTATGAAACGCCAGTGATGGGTGGCTTCCAGGGTATCGCCCAGTACGCGCCCAAGGAAACCACTGTGGCCGGCACCAAGAACAGCTACACCCTGGCTGGTTCGTACAACGCTGGTCCTTTCAGCGCCATGCTGACCTACGTGAACGCCGGCAAGGCACCTTCGACCGCCTGGACGGGTGAAGAGAAGGTCTGGAGCGCTGGCGCCAGCTACGACTTCGGCGTGGTGAAGGCCTTCGCGCAGTACACCGACATCAACGAAAAGGATTCCGTGGCTGTGGTGGTGAGCAACACCGTGACCAACGGTGCTGTTGATGCCAACAAGACCAAGATCTACCAACTGGGCGTGACCGTGCCTGTGACCGACAAGGCCAACATCATGGCTTCGTACGGCGAATCCAAGAACAAGGTCACCTCCACTGGTGACAAGTACAAGGACCGCATCCTGTCGATCGGTTACGACTACGCTCTGTCCAAGCGCACTGGCGTGTTTGGCGCTTTCATGAACAACGATGCCACCGAAAAGGATTCGGGCCAATCGTTCGCCGTGGGCGTGAAGCACAGCTTCTGATCGATTCATTCGAATTGAATCGCGCATGAAAAACGCCCCGCGAGGGGCGTTTTTCTTTTGGCGTTTGCAAAGAGTGGCCGCCAATCGATGGTGCCTGTCTTGCGGATTCAGCGCGATCGGCCCATCAACTGCGTTCGAACTTGAAGACCGCCGTGCTCGACATCAGATTGGGCCAGTTGTGGACCACATCTCCCTGGCTGCTCAGCCCGAACGAGGCCAGGATGCGCAGGCCGTTCTTGCGCGCCAGCACCTCGAAGTCGGCAAAGGTGGCCACTCGGATATTGGGCGTGTCGTACCACTGATAGGGTAGGGCCTTGGTCACCGGCATGCGTCCGCGCAGCACGCTCAGACGGTGTTGCCAGTGGGCAAAGTTGGGAAAGCTCACCAGGCCCAGGCGGCCAATGCGCGCGGTTTCACGCAGCATGGCTTCGGTATTGCGCAAGTGTTGCAGCGTGTCGAGCTGCAGCACCACGTCGAAGCTGTTGTCTTCGAACAGGCTCAAGCCTTCTTCCAGGTTGCGCTGAATCACGTTGACACCGCGGCGCACGCATTCCAGCACCTTGGCATCATCCAGCTCCACGCCATAGCCCGTGCATTGGCGGTGGTCACGCAGATAGGCCAGCAGGGCGCCATCGCCGCAACCCAGGTCCAGCACGCGGGAGCCGGTGGGAATCAGGTCGGCAATGATCTGGTGGATGGCGCGGTCGTTGCTCATCATCGTCTCCATCACACCGCCATGTTCAAGGGCTGACCACTCGAGGTGCTCAGCGCCGCCGATCGCCCGCGCAGCTCCAGTGCGATGCGATCGAAATAGGCGCGGACCACGTCGTGGTAGCGTGGGTCGTCGAGCAGGAAGGCGTCGTGGCCGTGAGGTGCATCGATCTCGGCATAGCTCACGTCATGGCGGTTATCCACCAGGGCCTTGACGATCTCGCGCGAGCGGGCCGGCGAGAAACGCCAGTCCGTCGTGAAGCTGATGACCAGGAACTTCGCCAGCGCCTTGGCCATGGCGGCCGACAGTTTGCCGCCATAGGTGCGTGCAGGGTCGAAGTAGTCCAGTGCCCGCGTGATCAGCAGGTAGGTGTTGGCGTCGAAGTAGTCACTGAACTTGTCGCCCTGGTAACGCAGGTAGCTTTCCACCTGGAACTCAATGTCCTGGGTGCTGTAGGCGGGCTCGTCTCCGATCGCGCGGCCAACCATCTCGCGGCCGAACTTCTCGTCCATCACGTCATCGGACAGGTAGGTGATGTGGCCGATCATGCGGGCCACGCGCAGACCACGGCGCGGCACCACGCCGTGCTCGTAGAAGTGGCCGTTGTGGAAGTCCGGGTCGGTCACGATGGCGCGGCGGGCCACTTCGTTGAAGGCGATGTTCTGGGCTGACAGGTTGGGTGCCGTGGCCACCGCCACGCAATGGCGCACGCGCTCGGGGTATTGCAGCGTCCAGCTCAGGGCCTGCATGCCGCCCAGGCTGCCGCCCAGCACGGCGGCCAACTGGTTGATGCCCAGGCGATCCAGCACGCGGGCCTGCGCGTTGACCCAGTCTTCCACCGTCACGACGGGGAAGTCGGCGCCGTAGAGCTTGCCAGTGGCGGGGTTGGTGTGCATCGGGCCCGTCGAGCCAAAGCACGAACCCGGGTTGTTGATGCCGATGACGAAGAACTTGTCGGTGTCCAGCGGCTTGCCGGGGCCGATCATGTTGTCCCACCAGCCCTGGCTCTTGGGCAGGGGCTGGCCGTTTTCGTCGGCATGCAGTCCGGCCACGTGGTGCGAGGCATTGAGCGCGTGGCAAACCAGCACCGCGTTGCTGCGGTCTTCGTTCAATCGGCCGTAGGTCTCATAGACCAGGGTGTAGTCGCTCAGCACCGCGCCGCTTTGCAGCGACAGGGGGGTGCCGAAGTGCATGGTTGCGGGGGTGACGACCCCAAGATTGGACATGACGCTTGCAGATGGATCAGACAACAAAAAACCGGCCTCGCATGAAAGCAGGGGCCGGTTAGCAGCGCCCTCTTTAGCGGAATTTCTTGAGCGCCCGCAATCCGGACAAATCGGCGCTATAGGCATCAGTGTAGCGCCATTTCAAACCGCGTGGCGCACGGTGATATTTCACAATCTGACGGCGATTTGTCGCGTTGTGCGATGGACCGACCCGTCAAGTGCCACCGTAGCATGGTGCAAGGGCGTCTTTGCATGGCGTCCGTTCCATAAGGAGGCCTCATGCCCAGGTGGTTGATTCGACTCAATGAACACGTGCCCATCCGTTATGGGGCTTGGGTGTTGGTGTTGCTCCTGGCCTTGGCGGGGCTCTGGCTGTGGGGTATGGACCATCACCGATATGGCTTGTGGTTGGCGGTCATTGGCGGCTTTCTGACCTTGCTGGGTATCAAGGACATGCGCCAGACCAGCCGCTCGGTGCTGCGCAACTACCCGGTCATCGGGCACCTGCGCTACCTGCTGGAGTTCATCCGCCCCGAGTTGCGCCAGTACTTCATCGAAAGCGACAACGAGGCGGCCCCTTTTTCGCGTCAGCAACGGTCGCTGGTCTATCAGCGTGCCAAGGGCGAATCCGACAAGCGACCATTCGGCACCCAGCGTGATGTGGGTGCCGTTGGCTATGAATGGATCAGCCACTCCATGGTGCCCACGGAGGTGGCCAGCGAGGATTTCCGCGTGACGATCGGCGCGGGCGGCTCCTCCTGCACGCAGCCCTACAGCGCCAGCGTTTTCAACATCTCGGCCATGAGTTTTGGTGCCTTGAGCGCCAATGCCGTGCTGGCGCTCAACGCCGGGGCGAAGAAGGGGCGCTTTGCGCATGACACGGGCGAAGGCTCGATCAGCCGCTACCACCGGGAGCCCGGTGGGGACCTGATCTGGGAGATCGGATCAGGCTACTTTGGCTGCCGCAATGAAGAAGGCAAGTTCGACGAGGCCAAGTTCGTGGCCAATGCGCGTGAGCCTCAGGTCAAGATGATCGAACTCAAGCTGAGCCAGGGCGCCAAGCCTGGCCACGGTGGCGTGCTGCCCGGGCCCAAGGTGACGCCCGAGATCGCCGAAACCCGAGGTGTGCCTGTGGGCAAGGACTGCGTGTCGCCTGCCAGCCATTCGGCCTTCTCGTCGCCCATCGAGATGATGCGTTTCATCGAGCGCCTGCGGCAACTCTCAGGTGGCAAGCCGGTGGGATTCAAATTCTGCGTGGGCCATGTCTGGGAGTGGTTTGCCATCGCCAAAGCCATGCGCGAAACCGGCATCTGGCCGGACTTCATCGTGGTGGACGGTGCCGAGGGCGGCACGGGCGCTGCCCCGCTGGAGTTCACCGACCACGTCGGGGCGCCGCTGCAGGAAGGGCTTCTGCTGGTGCACAACACGCTGGTGGGCCTGGGTGAGCGTCATCGCGTCAAGATCGGTTGTGCGGGCAAGGTGATCAGCGCGTTCGACATCGCCCGCATGATGGCGCTGGGCGCCGACTGGTGCAATTCGGCGCGGGGCTTCATGTTCGCGCTGGGCTGCATCCAGGCGCAAAGCTGCCACACAGGCGAGTGCCCGACGGGCGTCACTTCCCAGGACCCCATGCGCCAGCGCGCGCTGGTGGTGCCGGACAAGGCCGAGCGTGTCTACCGCTTCCATCACAACACCCTGCATGCCTTGCAGGAACTGGTGCAGGCTGCGGGCCTGCATCACCCCAACGACATCACGGCCGATCACATCTTGCGCCGGGTGTCAGGGTTCGAGGTGGGGCGGCTGTCCAACCTGCTGCCTTACATGAAGCCAGGTGAATTGCTGGCTGCGGAGCGAGGTGATGCGCCCTGGCGCCAGCCCGGCTTCGAACAGTACTGGCAGCGTGCACGCGCCGACTCCTTCGAGCCGGCGGACTGGGTGCACTGAGACCGAGGGCTGATCAGGCCTTCGGGGGCGCGGTGTCGATGAAGCTCTGGCGCTGCATCAGCTTTTCATGCAGCTTGGCCAGATTGGGGTAATCGTCGCGCCAGTCGATCTCCGGGAAACGGAAATCCAGGTAGCCCAGCGCGCAGCCAACGGCGATATCGGCCAGGCTGTGGTGGGTGCCGGTGCACCAGGGGCGGTCGCCCAGGCCCTGACTCATGGCCTTGAGGCTGGCCTTCACCTTGTCGAGCTGGCGGTCGATCCAGGCCTGGCTGCGTTGCGCTTCCGTGCGGCCGGCCCAGGTCTGTTCCATGCGGGCCAGGATGGCCGCATCCAGCAGGCCGTCAGCCAGGGCTTCCCAGGTGCGGACTTCCACACGCTCGCGGCCGCTCAGGGGGATGAGCTTGCCGACAGGTGAGAGCGTGTCTACATATTCCACGATGACGCGCGAGTCAAAAATGGCCTCGCCGCCTTCCATGACCAGGCAAGGCACCTTGCCCAGCGGGTTGGATTCCGTGATCGTCGTGTCAGCCGACCAGACGTCCTCGATATCGAACTTGTAGTCGAGTTTCTTCTCGGCCAGCACGACCCGTACTTTGCGGACAAAGGGGCTGGTCAGGGATCCGATCAGTTTCATTCTGTGTTTGATGTGTGTTTGGGATCATTTTAGCCACCGACTGGGGCTTGACGCACACGTAAGGCTTCTGGGGGAGGTACCCACCCAATCAGGGGGAGCCACGGGTCGGCTGACGGTTCTAAATCGTTACATTTGATGCTGAAATGAACAATTCCGGCGTTCGCTCAGCAGTACGCGTCATCCGGCTGGACGAGTTCGTTCCCAAACAAGCCGTCATGCTCCCCGAGCGTGCGGTGGACGAACTCGAGCCTGAATGGTCGAGCCTGCCTTCTCTAGCCTGGCCTGAACCCATCGGGTCGGCTCGGCCGCGCACGCCTGTTTTGCCGGATCCCGTCGAGGACGATGGCCTGGATCCGGTGCTGGAGGAAGGCGCGCCCACCGTGCCCACGAGCACGGCGTTCGAGACGTCGGCTGCCGCCTCGTCCGCGCCCGGCAAGATGCCGCGTCTGCCAAATGGGGTTGTGACATCCTGGCCCCTGCGGTTTCAAGGCGAGCCGCTGGGCTATGCCCGCCTGTGGCTGCGCAATCTGCTGCTGATCTTGTTGACGGCGGGTCTGTATCTGCCGTGGGCACGTGTGCGCAGCCAGCGCTACCTGATGCGCCACACCAAGGTGGCTGGCCATGTGCTGGACTATCACGAGCCTCCCGGCAACCTGCTGCCTCGCTATGCGCTCAGCGCCGCCTTGATGCTGGGCGTGACAGGGGCGTGGGCCGGAGGCTCGACTCTGGCGGGCATGCTGGCCTTGTCACTGGCGCTGGCAGTCTGGCCTCTGCTGGTCTTCATGAGCCTCACGCACCGCATGGCCCACTTGAGCTGGGCGCATCGGCGGCTGGCCTTCGATGGCACGTGTCAGCAGGTCTATCGCGCCATGTGGGCGCCGTTGTTTGGCGGCGGCGCCGTGGCCTGGTTGCTGATGGCAGCCGTCATCGTGCGCAGCCCTGGCAACTGGGTGGCCTGGGGGGCGGCGCTGGGTTTGTGGGTGCTGGCCATGCCGGCCTTTGTGTGGACCTGGTATGTGTTTCGCCAGCGGCATCTGCGTCTGGGGCCCTTGCACCTGCTGTGGAAGGCGAGCAAGCCTGCCGTGATGATGATGTTCCTGCGCACCCTGGTGTGGGCCATGCTGGCGACTGTGTTCAGCCTGGGCGTGGCGGCCGTGGTGCTGGCGGGCGTGCTGGTCATGCGTGGCAAGCTCAACCTGACGATCGAGCGCGGCCTCTTGCTGGCCTCGGCCCTGGCCGTGTGCGCAGCGGTTCAGCCCTACGCCCAGGCCCGTCTGCAGAACCTGGTGTGGAACAAGTCCGGCAACCGCTACCTGCGTTTTCGCAGCAAGTTGTCGGTGGCCGATTTCGTGATGCTGCAAAGCAAGCACGCGCTGCTGCTGGTCTTGACGTTGGGGCTGTACTGGCCCTGGGCCGTGATCGCCACGCGTCGCATGCGGGCGCAATCGCTCACGATCTGGTCCCGGGTGGACGCGGACGTGCTGAAGGCGCATTGGCCCACCTATGAGGCGCCGGCTACCGGTAAAATGGCGGGTTCGCCCGCGAATTTGTAACCCGTCTCGGACCCTTGCCCATGAACCAGTCTGCCTATTCCGCCTTGACCGCCTTATCGCCGCTGGACGGCCGTTATGCCGCCAAGGTCGCCACGTTGCGCCCTTTGCTGTCCGAGTTTGGCCTGATGCACCGCCGCGTGCAGGTTGAAGTCGAGTGGTTCATCGCCCTGTCCGATGCCGGTCTGCCCGAGTTTCCATCCCTGTCCGAAGCCTCTCGCGGTTACCTGCGCGGCCTGGTGGCACGGTTTTCCGAGGCTGATGCCCAGTCCATCAAGGACATCGAAAAAACCACCAACCACGATGTGAAAGCCGTCGAGTACTGGCTCAAGCAACGTTTTGCCAATCATCCCGAGCTGGAAAAGACCGGCGAGTTCGTGCACTTCGCCTGCACCTCGGAAGACATCAACAACACCAGCCACGGTCTGATGCTCAAGGCCGCCCGTGAGCAGGTGATCCTGCCCGCCATCGACGGCCTGATCGGCACGCTCAGCGGCCTGGCCCACAACATGGCCGAGATCCCCATGCTGAGCCGCACGCACGGCCAGACGGCATCCCCCACCACCGTGGGCAAGGAAATCGCCAACGTGGTGGCCCGCCTGGCTACGGCCCGCGCCCGCATCGCTGACGTCAAACTGCTGGCCAAGATGAACGGCGCCGTGGGCAACTACAACGCCCACCTGTCGGCCTATCCTGACAAGGACTGGGAAGCCTTCAGCCAGTCGGTCATCGAAAACCAGCTGGGCCTGACCTTCAACCCCTACACCATCCAGATCGAGCCACACGACTACATGGCCGAGCTGTTTGATGCCGTGACGCGCACCAACACCATCCTGATCGACTGGTCGCGTGACGTGTGGGGCTACATCAGCCTGGGCTACTTCAAGCAGAAGACCAAGGCCGGCGAGATTGGTTCGTCCACGATGCCGCACAAGGTCAACCCGATCGACTTCGAGAATGCCGAAGGCAATTTCGGCCTGGCCAACGCCGTGCTGACGCACCTGAGCCAGAAGCTGCCGATCAGCCGCTGGCAGCGCGACCTGACTGACTCCACCGTGCTACGCAACATGGGCGTGGCCCTGGGTTACGCCCTGCTGGCGTACGACAGCCTGGCACGTGGCCTGGGCAAGCTGGAAGTCAATCCGCAAGCGCTGGCCGAAGACCTCGACAACTCGTGGGAAGTGCTGGCCGAGCCCATTCAGACGGTGATGCGCCGTTACGCCTTGCCCAACCCCTACGAGCGCCTCAAGGAGCTGACCCGCGGCAAGGCCATCACCCGCGAGTCCATCCAGGCTTTCATCGAGACGCTCGAGTTGCCTGAAGAAGAGAAGGCTCGTCTGATGCAGATGACACCTGGCAACTACATCGGCAAGGCCGTGGAGCTGGCCAAGCGCGTCTGAACCTGCTGATGAGCGCTTTGTCGCTCACTTGAAGTGGCCCGCGATCCGTTTGTGCAGCTTGCACACGTGATTGGCGGGCCATTTCCGCCATGGGGCGAGCCCCTAAGGTGAGGCCATACCTTGCCCCTACCGCTAGGGATGCGCGCTCGGCCCGCCCTTCCTACATTGGTGACTCCTGCTTTTCAGCTATTCACAAAGGAGTATCACCATGCGCTTTACCCTGTCTGCCTTGACCCTCGGCGTCAGCCTCTTGCTGGCCCAGGCCGCTCAGGCCGTGTCCCTGACCGAGCCCGTTTCCCCCGCACTTTTTGCCGACACCAGTTTGAATGGCACGACGGCAGCCGCTCGTCCCGAGCTGGCTGGTACCGTCCTGGAAGATGTCATCACCCCTTTCAGCTTCAGTGGCGTGACGGGCACCGTGCAGAACCGGGTGGTGCGTGAAACCGGCACCGGTACGCTGGACTTTTACTGGAAGGTCGATGTGGACGCCTCCACAACCGGGCTGGGTGTGAGCGCCTTCCGTCTGGCTGATTTCGGATATGCCAACCTCAAGGATGCCGACTGGCGCATCGATGGCCTGGGCAACCGTGCGCCTGACGTGGCAAGGTTGTTCAACGCGGCGAGCTACCCGACGGGCGACGTCAATTTCCTGTTTTTCAACGGCATCGCGCCCGGCAGCCAATCCGCCTTCTTCTTTTTGCACACGGGCGCCACGGCCTACGACAGCACGGCCAAGTTCGACCTCCTGACCACCGGTCCCCAAAACCTCTCCGGCAGCTTCTCGACCTTTGCGCCCAGCGCAGTGCCCGAGCCCTCCACCTATGGCCTGCTGGCAGGTGGTTTGCTGGTGATGGGGGGCGTGCTGCGCCGCCGTCGTTCTGCCTGAAATGCGGCGTGATGGGCGGGGCTGGTTCTGGCCTCGGGGTTGAGCCGGTAAAATTGGCGAATGAACTTCACCGACCAGCTCGCGCAAGCTCAGCGCCAGAACGATTCCCTGCTTTGTGTGGGCCTGGACCCCGAACCGTCCAGGTTCCCCGGTGCCTGGAAGGGTCAGAGCGACCGCATCTATGACTTCTGCGCTGCCATCGTGGACGCCACCAAAGATCTGGTCTGTGCCTTCAAGCCTCAGATTGCCTACTTTGCGGCCCACCGTGCCGAAGACCAGCTGGAGCGCCTGATGGCGCACATGCGCCGTGTGGCGCCTTACGTGCCCGTGATTCTGGACGCCAAGCGCGGGGACATCGGCAGCACGGCCGAGCAATATGCGCATGAAGCCTTCGATCGTTATCAGGCCGACGCCGTGACGCTCTCGCCTTTCATGGGCTTTGACACCATGCAGCCCTTCCTGAAGTACCCGGGCAAGGGCGTGATCCTGTTGTGCCGGACGTCCAACCCTGGTGGTTCGGATCTGCAGAACCTGCGTCTGGCCGATGTGCCCGGCCAGCCCCGCGTGTACGAACACATCGCCGCGCAGGCGCAAGGCCCCTGGAACACCAACGGCCACATGGGCCTGGTGGTGGGCGCGACCTTCCCCGAAGAGATCGCCCGCGTGCGTGAACTGGCCCCGACCCTGCCTTTGCTGATCCCCGGCGTGGGCGCACAAGGTGGTGATGCCGTGGCCACCGTCAAGGCCGGCCTGAAGAAGGATGCCAGTGGCGCCATCACCGGTACCATCATCGTCAACAGCTCGCGTGCGGTGCTGTACGCCAGCAGCGGCGAGGACTTTGCCAGTGCCGCCCGCAAGGTGGCGCAGGACACCCGCCTGGCGCTGAACGCCGCACGCTGATCCGAGCGATGCAGTCAGCCTGACATCGATGGTGCGTCAGCCCATGTCAGACTAGGGCATGTTCCTCTTCAGGCTGTTGCTCAAGAACGCGTTCAGGTATCGCCTGCGCGCCTTGCTGACCATGATCGGTCTGATCGTGGCCATTTCGGCATTCGGCCTGCTGCGCACCATCGTCGATGCCTGGTATGCGGGCGTCGACGGCACCTCCAGCACCCGCCTGGTCACGCGCAGCTCCATCTCGCTGACCTTTCCCCTGCCGCTGAACTACGCCGAGCGCATCCGCTCCGTCGATGGCGTCAGCGGCATCTCCTGGGCCAACTGGTTCGGCGGTATCTACATCACCGAGCGCAACTTTTTTGCGCAGTTCGCGGTTGATCCGCCGACCTACCTGGCGCTGTACCCGGAGTTCGTCCTCAGCGACCAGGAAAAGGCCGAGTTCTTCCGTGATCGCAAGGGCTGTGTGGTGGGCCGCAAGCTGGCGCGTAAATTCGGCTGGAAGGTGGGGGACACCATTGCCCTGCGCGGCACCATCTACCCGGGCACCTGGAGCTTCACCATCCGCGGCATCTACCAGGGCAAGGATGCCAAGACCGATGAGCAGCAGATGTTCATCCACTGGAAGCTGCTGGCCGAGACCATTCGTGCGCGCATGGGTGCCCAGGCCGATCACGTCGGCGTGTATGTGGTGGGCATCCACAACCCGGATGACGCGCCGGCGGTTTCGCAACGCATCGATGCCTTGTTCAAGAACTCGCTGGCCGAGACCATGACGGAAACCGAGAAGGCCTTCCAGCTGGGTTTCGTGTCCATGAGCGAGGCCATCCTGATGGCCGTGCAGGCGGTGAGCTTCATCATCATCCTGATCATCATGGCCGTGATGGCCAACACGATGACGATGACCGCACGTGAGCGTCTGGCCGAGTACGCCACGCTCAAGGCACTGGGCTTTCCGCCGGCCTTTGTGGTCAAGCTGCTGTTTGGCGAGAGCCTGTTGATCGCCCTCATCGGTGGGCTGATCGGCATGGCCGTGACCTTCCCGCTGGCGCGGGCCTTCGTGAATGCGGCGGGCACCTTGTTTCCTATCTTCAATGTGTCCGCGCTGACGATCAGCCTGCAGTTGCTCGCCAGTGTGGTGGTAGGCACGGTGGCCGCAGCCTGGCCGGCCTGGAAGATGTCGCGCATCGACATTGTTCAGGGCTTGCGCCATGTGGCTTGAGGACCTTGCATGATCGCTCGCAAGACGGTTCCCTTCAGCTACATCGCACGCAATCTGTGGGTGCGTCGGGTGACCACGCTGCTGACCGCGGGCGGCATGGGGCTGGTGGTCTATGTGTTTGCCACCGTGCTGATGATGAGCGAAGGCATTCGCGCCACCCTGGTGGCCACCGGGCAGCCTGACAACGTGATGGTGCTGCGCAAGGGCGCAGGTGCCGAGATCAACTCCGGGATCACGCGTGGGCAGGCCTCCGTCATCGAGAGCCTGCAAGGCATTGCGGTGGATGGCGGCGGCAACCGTTTGATCACCAAGGAACCGGTGGTGCTCAACACCTTGCCCAAGCGTTCATCGGGCAAGCCCAGCAATGTGACGGTGCGCGGCACCTCGGCCACCGGCATGGCCTTGCGGCCGCAGGTGCGCCTCTTTGCCGGGCGCATGTTCCGGCCGGGTACGAGCGAGATCGTCACCGGCAAGGCCGTGGCCAGGGGCTTTGCCGGAGCCGGGTTGGGCGAGACCATGCGCTTTGCCGGCCGCGACTGGAAGGTCGTGGGCGTGTTCGATGCCGGGCGCAGCGGTTTCGACTCGGAAGTGTGGGGCGACAGCGAGCAGATGATGCAGGCGTTTCGCCGCCAGGCCTACTCGAGCGTGGTGTTCAAGCTGACGGACCCATCCAGTTTCGATCGGGTCAGGCAGGCCTTGGAAGACGATCCTCGCCTGACGCTGGAAGCCAAGCGCGAAACCATTTTTTATGCCGAGCAATCGGAGGCCCTGGCCACTTTCATCCGCTTGCTGGGCCTGGCCTTGTCCATCATCTTTTCGATCGGGGCCGTGGTCGGCGCCATGATCACGATGTTCGCGGCGGTGGCGTCGCGCATTGGCGAAATCGGTACCTTGCGCGCACTGGGGTTTCGGCGCACGGCGGTGCTGTCGGCCTTCATGAGCGAGTCGCTGTTGCTGTCATTCGTGGGCGGCATCATGGGCCTGGGGGCCGCCGCCCTGATGCAGACGGTCAACATCTCGACGGTCAACTTCCAGACCTTTTCCGAGCTGGCTTTCCAGTTCACACTCACGCCACGCATTGCCATGCAGTCGATCAGCTTTGCGCTGGCCATGGGCTTTGTCGGGGGCTTCATCCCGGCCTGGCGCGCGGCGCGCATGAAGATCGTGGATTGCCTGCGTCAGGCATGATGACGCGGCGCCTCATCCCATAAGGAGACACCCATGCATTTGTGCAGTTATGAAGTCGATGGCCAGGTTCAAGTCGGTCTGGTGCACGGCTCCGGCATCGTCAACCTGAGCAAGGCCTTGGCGGGCGAACTGTCGGCGCACCAGCCCATGATCGACCTGATCACGCGTTGGTCGGCATTGAAAAATCGCGTGGCTGCGTTGCTGGAGGCCCCGGCCGATGTGACGGTCGACCAGGTGCACCTGCTGGCCCCCGTGCCGCGCCCCGGCAAGACGCTGGCCATCGGCCTGAACTACGTCGAACACGTCAACGAGAACATCATTGGCGAGAGCCGCACCGTGCCGGATCACCAGATCTGGTTTCCCAAGCTGGCCAATGCCATCAACGGGCCCTTCGACCCCATCGTGCTGCCGCGCATTTCGCAGATGACGGATTACGAGGCCGAGATGGTGACCATCATCGGGCAACGTTGCCGCCATGTGCCGCGTGAGCGCGCCAGCGAGGTGGTGTTCGGCTACTGCGTGGGCAACGATGTGTCGGTGCGCGACATCCAGAAGCGCACCTCGCAATGGACGCTGGGCAAGTCATTTGACACGCATGCGCCGTTTGGCCCCTGGATCACCACCGCTGACGAAGTGGGCGACCCGCATGGCCTGGAGATCCAGTGTCTGGTCAATGGCGAGGTGCGCCAGCACAGCAACACGCGCCTGATGATCCACAAGGTGTGGGATCAGATCGCGCAACTGAGCCAGGTGATGACGCTGGAGCCAGGTGATGTGATCTTCACGGGCACCTGCAGCGGCGTCGGGGCCGCGTTCAACCCGCCGAAGTTCCTGAAGGCCGGTGACACGGTTCGCGTCGAGATCGAAAGCCTGGGCGCCATCGTGGCGCGTTGCGTGGACGAGGATGACGACAGCGGCGAGGCCTGATCCGGCCTTGATCAGGCGCTGGTCTGAACCGGTGCTTCCAGCGACTGGATCACCGCCTGGACGAACTCGGTGACCGTGCCGGTGAGTTCGCTCAGGCGATGGGCCTCACCCCGCTCGATGGCCTGCAGGATCAACTCGTTGATGCCGCCGATCACGGCCGTGGCCATGGTGGGTGTCAGCGGGCGCTTGTGGGGCTCGACCACACGGAAGGCCTCGACCTGCATGATCAGGAACTGACCAAAGCGCTCGCCCATGCGCCGCCGCAAGGCCAGGCCTTCGTTGCCGATGGTCATCAATTCGATGTACATCGCCCGCATGACGGCCGTCTGGCTTTCCAGGCTGCTCAGGTAGGCATGGGTCACGTTGCGCAACTGTGTGATCCAGTCTTCGTCGAACCGGTAGTTGGCGGCGATCAGGGCCAGGGTCTGGTCACACAAGCGCTCGCCCAGCGCCAGCAGGCAGGCTTCCTTGCTGGCGAACTGTTCGTAGAAGGTGCGCTTGGAGACGCGCGCCTTGGCCACGATGTCGGCGATGGTGATGTCGGCAAAGGCCTGCGTCTGCAAGGCGTCCGCCAGCCCGTCCAGCAGGCGCTGGCGGTGCTCGGTGGCGGCAGCAAGCGCCGCTTTGGATGACGAAGAAGCCTTGTCCATGAATGAGGGGTGATTAGGCCATATGTCGCATTTGGTACTTGACGGTACCAATCGCATTGGTTATCTTTGCGGCAGTTTGGTACTGAACAGTACCAGAACGGTACTCATTCCGCTTACAAGTGTCCATACCTACCGAGGAGAGTTTTCATGCGTTCAGACAAGTTGATGGGATGGCGCCCGCTCGCCGTGGCGATGGCGACAGGCCTGCTCGTCTCGGCGGGTGGTGCGGCGCACGCGCAGCCCGCTGGTGCCGCCAAGCCCTATACCGTGGTCAACGCCAGCTTCGCCTGCCAGCAGACCACCTGCGACGCCGAACTCTGGTTGCCCGTGCAGGCGGCCAACGCCCCCAAGCCACCGGTGATCATCATGGCCCACGGTTTTGGTGGCCTGAAGGACTGGGGCTTGCAGCCTTTCGCCGAGCGCTTCGTGAAGGCCGGCTTCGCCGTGGTGCGATTTGACTACCGCGGCTTCGGCAAGAGTGGTGGCCAGCCCCGTCGCGTGGTGGACGGCAAGGAGCACGTCAAGGACTGGTTGTCTGCCATCGACAACATCAGCCAGCGCGCTGACGTGGACGGCCAGCGCCTGGGCATCTGGGGCACGTCCTACAGCGGCGGGCAGGTGCTGGTTGCCGGTGCGGAACGCCCCGCCGTGGTCAAGGCGGTGAGCGCGCAGGTGCCCTTTGTGAGCGGCTTCTCCAGCAGCCTGCGTTTCCCCATCAAGTATCAGCCGCTGGCTGGCTGGTATGCCCTGCGCGACATGATGCGCAGCGACAAGGAAGAGCCCCTGTATGTGCCCACCATCGCCAAGGGCGAGTTTTCTGCCCTGATCTGCGATGAGTGCAACGAGGGCTACAAGAAGCTGGTGCCGGCAGGTGTGGGTGAAGAAGAGAACAAGGTGGCGGCACGTGTGTTCATGACACTGCCTTTCTTCTCGCCTGGCAGCCGCGCCAAGGACATCAAGGCCCCCACACTGATCGTGGCGGCCGAGAACGATGGCCTGATCCCGGTGGGCAAGGTGCGTGAAGTCGCCAAGGAGCTGGCCAAGGGTGAGTACGTCGAGCTCAAGGGCGCAGATCACTTCTCGCCCTACACCGGCCCCCTGTTCGAGCAGGTGGTGGCCAAACAGACGGCGTTCTTCCAGAAGAACCTGATGGGGCAGTAAAGGGCTGCACACGCCCAGCATTCCTGTCAGCGTCTGAGTAAGTGGTGGCGCCAGAGAGCGAAGCCGACGTATCATGATCGGTTGCTTTTTGCCGAGGGCCCGACGCAGGTTGGGGCCTCTTCTTGCTCAGATCCGCCGATGTCTCGCCCAGCTCTCCCTGATCCCCTTGATGCGGCCCCCGAGGCGCCTGCCCAGCCCGCATCCCGACCCAGGGGCGACAACCCCTTGATCCAGATCCGAGGGGCCCGCACCCACAATCTGAAAAACATCGACCTGGATCTGCCTCGCCACCAGCTGGTGGTGATCACCGGCTTGTCCGGCTCGGGCAAGTCCAGTCTGGCCTTCGACACGCTGTATGCAGAAGGCCAGCGCCGCTATGTCGAAAGCCTGAGCGCCTATGCGCGCCAGTTCCTGCAGTTGATGGACAAGCCCGATGTGGATGTCATCGAAGGCCTGTCGCCCGCGATCAGCATCGAGCAGAAGGCCACCAGCCACAACCCGCGCTCCACCGTGGGCACGGTCACCGAGATCCACGACTACCTGCGCCTGCTGTACGCCCGCGCCGGTACCCCGTTCT
The DNA here is from genome assembly GCF_036279675.1 of Aquabacterium sp. Taxonomy (GTDB): domain Bacteria; phylum Pseudomonadota; class Gammaproteobacteria; order Burkholderiales; family Burkholderiaceae_C; genus Aquabacterium. The sequence continues at coordinate 32,046 of NZ_DASUIS010000128.1, forward strand.
GCCCCGATCACCACGTGCCGCTGCAGGCACAAAGCGTTAGCCAGATGGTGGACATGGTGCTGGGCCTGCCCGAAGACACCAAGCTGATGGTGCTGGCGCCTGTGGTGCGCGATCGCAAGGGCGAGCACGCCGAGCTGTTTGCCGACATGCAGGCGCAAGGCTATGTGCGTTTTCGCATCAACGGCGAGATCGTGGAAGCGGCCGATCTCAAGCCCCTGGTCAAGAACGAAAAGCATGACATCGACGTGGTCGTGGACCGCCTCAAGGTCAAGCCCGACATGCAGCAACGACTGGCTGAGAGCTTCGAGGCCGCCTTGCGTCTGGCTGATGGTCGCGCGCTGGCTTTCGAGATGGACACGGGCACCGAGCACCTGTGCTCGGCCAAGTTCGCCTGCCCCGTGTGCAGCTATTCGCTGGCCGAGCTGGAGCCGCGCCTGTTCTCGTTCAACTCACCCGTGGGCGCCTGCCCGACCTGCGATGGCCTGGGCCATGTGATCGCCTTTGATCCCCTGCGTGTGGTGGGTTTCCCATCGCTGAGCCTGGCCAGTGGCGCCGTGAAGGGCTGGGACCGTCGCAACCCCTACACCTACAGCCTGATCGAATGCCTGGGCAAGCACTACGACGTGGACATGGAGCAGCCTTTCGAGGAGCTGCCCGCCCATGTGCAACAGGTGGTGCTGTACGGTTCGGGCGAAGAAGAGATCGAGTTCGTCTACGAAGCGGATGGCCCGTCGGGCAAGAAGCGCAAAGTCAAGCGCACGCATGCGTTCGAGGGCATCATCCCCAACTTCGAGCGTCGCTTCAAGGAGACCGACTCCGCTGCCGTGCGCGAAGAACTGGCCCGCTATCAGCAGCCCAAGGCCTGCCCTGATTGCCACGGCACGCGCCTGCGCACCGAGGCTCGCAACGTCAAGCTGCTGGATGCCAACACCGGCGAAACCCGCGCCATCTTCGAGATCGCGCACGCCACCCTGGCCGAAGCACACCACTACTTCGAGCACCTGCATCTGCAAGGCGCCAAGGCCGAGATCGCCTCCAAGGTGGTCAGCGAAATCCGCTCGCGCCTGCGCTTCCTCAATGATGTGGGCCTGAACTACCTCAGCCTGGATCGCAGTGCCGACACGCTGTCGGGCGGCGAAGCACAACGCATTCGCCTGGCCTCGCAGATCGGCTCCGGCCTGACGGGCGTGATGTACGTGCTCGACGAGCCCAGCATCGGCCTGCATCAGCGCGACAACGACCGCCTCATCGGCACGCTGCAGCATCTGCGCGATCTGGGCAACAGCGTCATCGTGGTCGAGCACGATGAAGACATGATCCGTGCCGCCGACCACGTGGTGGACATGGGGCCGGGTGCTGGCGTGCATGGCGGCAAGGTGTTGGCGCAAGGCCGGCCAGCCGACATCATGGACAACCCCGACAGCCTCACAGGCCAGTACCTGGCGCGCGCCTTGCGCATCGAGGTGCCGACCAAGCGCCATGCCTTCACCAAGGACACGCCACGACTGCGTGTGGTCAACGCCCGCGGCCACAATCTCAAGGGCGTGACCGTGGAAGTCCCTGTGGGCCTGCTGACCTGCGTGACCGGCGTGTCCGGCTCCGGCAAGTCCACCCTGGTCAACGACACCCTGTATGCTGCCGTGGCCAAGAAGCTCTACCAGAGCCACACCGAACCCGAGCCGCACGACGAGATCGAAGGCCTGGAGCTGTTCGACAAGGTCATCAACGTGGACCAATCCCCCATTGGCCGCACACCGCGCAGCAACCCGGCCACCTACACCGGGCTGTTCACACCGATCCGCGAGCTGATGGCCGATGTGCCGGCGGCACGCGAGCGCGGCTACAACGCCGGGCGCTTCTCTTTCAACGTGGCCGGTGGCCGCTGTGAAGCCTGTCAGGGCGATGGCGTGCTCAAGGTGGAGATGCACTTCCTGCCCGATGTGTATGTGCCGTGCGACGTGTGCCATGGCAAGCGCTACAACCGCGAGACGCTCGAGATCCTGTACAAGGGCAAGAACATCCACGAGATCCTGGACCTGACCGTGGAGGCCGCGCTGGCCTTCTTCAGCGCCGTGCCCTCGATCGCACGCAAGCTGCAGACGCTGATGGATGTGGGCCTGGGCTATATCCGCCTGGGGCAGGCCGCCACGACCTTGTCAGGCGGTGAGGCGCAGCGTGTCAAGCTGGCGCTGGAGCTGTCCAAGCGCGACACGGGCCGCACGCTCTACATCCTGGATGAACCCACCACGGGCCTGCACTTCCACGACATCGCCTTGCTGCTCAAGGTGCTGCATCAACTGCGTGATGCCGGCAACACCATCGTGATCATCGAGCACAACCTGGATGTCATCAAGACGGCCGACTGGTTGATCGACATGGGGCCAGAAGGCGGCTCAGGTGGTGGCCAGTTGCTGATCGCCGGTACGCCGGAAGACATCGCCCGGCACGCAGGCAGTCATACCGGGCACTACCTGCAGCCCTTGCTCACAGCATGAAACCCAGATCGTAGGCGTTGCTGTTGAACTGACTGAGGTTGGGCAGGATGCTGGCCAGATCGGTGGGTGACACGCCCATCCATTTGCCCAGCGTGTAGGCGTACTGATCGACCGAGGTGCTCGGCAGCATCACGCCGTTCTGGATCTGATCCGGGCTGGCGAACACACCGTTGGCGTCGGCCGTGCTGTATTGCGGGAAGGTGCCATAGACCTCCGTGCCGCGAACGGCCCCGCCCATGATCAGGTGGTGCGAGCCCCAGCCATGGTCGGTGCCATCGCCATTGTTGGTGAACGAGCGGCCGAACTCGGATGCCGTGAACGTGGTGACCTGGTTGCGCATGCTGCCGCCAGGCATGTTGCCCAGCAACGTGTCGAAATAGGCCATGGCGTGGTTGAGCTGCGCCATCACGTCAGCGTGAGCCTGGTTCTGGTTGTCATGCGTATCCAGGCCATTGAGGCTCACCATGAAGAACTGCCGCTTGATGCCCAGCCCGGCACTGCGGTTGACATCGATCAGGCGCGCCACCATCTGAAGCTGTGCCGCCAGGCTGTTGAATCGCGTGCTGCCTTCAGTCGGACTCATGTATTGCAGCATCGGATCCGAGTAGGCGTTGTAGTTGCCGGAGCCGGGCGTGCCCCAAGGCGCCTGATTGGCCACAGGCAGGCGGCTGCTCAGCAGGTTGCCTGCCTGAAAGCTGCGCTGTACCAGTTGCTGATGATCCTGCACCAGGTAGTTGCTGCTGGAGGCCGAGCTCATGATGTTGCTCAGCGCTGTCTGCAGTTGCGTGTAGCCATAGGTTCTGGTGCCCAGGCTGGGGATGCCACTGGAGCTCGTCTGGTAGGGCAGGACCGCGCGTCCATTCATCCAGACGGATGCCCCGGCCGGTGTCATGCAGGTGAACGAACGCTGGATCAAGGCCATGTTCGCGCCCGCGCTGGTGGCGTTGCCCGCCATCAGCAGGTCGCCCATGCGGCCCGCCCACCCTTCGGTGCTGCCCTCCACTCCGAATGACTGCCAGGTGGCTTGCTGGTCATTGTGCGAAAACAGCTTGGCAGGCTTCTCGAACCGGGCGTTGGACCAGTCCGCCTTGGTGGTTGGCCGGGTCAATGGGCCGACATTGGCCAGGACGGCCACGCGTCCGGCTTGATGCAGCTGTTGAACCTGGGCCAGTGCGGGGTGCATCGCAAATTGACGCCCGGTGTGAACCGCCCGCCCTGCGTGGTTGATGGGCAGCACGCCCCCGAGCTTTTCTGGTGAGCCACCTGATGCCGTGTTGTCGGGCGTGGTGCCGGGGGCCAGCAGCGCAATCGATGTGCTGCTGTCCTGTGGATTGCGCAGGCGTGGGTTGCGGTGGTTGACGTAGTGCGTCCAGGAGGTGGAATCGGTCGCCAGCACGGTGTTGTAGGCGTCGTTGCCGCCGTACATGAAGATGCAGACCAGAGCGCGGTAATCCGACGGGGCTGATTGCGCAGCAGCCTGTGTGATCGCAGACAGGTTGACACCCAGAGGCAGTGCACTGCCCATCGCGGACATGGCTGCAGTCTGTTTGAGGAAGGCGCGGCGGCTGACTTGGCTCATGCGTATCTCTTACTGCTGGATGTTGAAGGCTGGCGAAGCTGCCACCAGCAACAGTGCGCCGGTGATGCGCACACGCTTGCCGTTGGCATCAGCAGCAGGGATGGCCGACAACGCGGTGATCGCCTGATCCCGCACATCGTCCTGCAAGACGGTGCCCAGCAGGCGTGTGGACACGGCATCGATCAATCTGGATGCATCACTGGCGACGCTGTCCCAGGTGGCGGTCTCGAACTGGATGTCGTAGCGGGTTGAGCCGGGCAGCCACTGCCCCCAGCCATCGCGCAAGGCCGCGGTCACGAAGTTGACGTAACCGATGACCGATGTCTCGTTGGCGATCTGCATCTCCGGCGCGACCAGGCCTGCCGTCGTCATCAGGCTTTGTGGTGCCTTGTAGCCCGGCCTGAAGTAGTTGAAGACCGATGGCGCGCGCATGGGCGACTGGCCCAGCGAGCTGCTGGCGCTGTCTGTTTCGTAGACCTGGTAGATGGGCAGGGTGCCATTGCTCAGGGCGCTGTTGTAGGTGACGCTGTTGTGGGGAATGGCCCGCAGCAGGTGAGCCCACTTCAGAACGGGTTCGCGCAACTTGCCGTATGTGGTCGTGTCGTAATTGGATGGGTGGCGCGCTTCATCGTGCAGGAGGATGGCCTTCACGACGGCGTGCAGGTTGCCTTGCGTCGCCCGGAACACGCCCGTGATGTCGGCGACGTACTGGTTGCTCGGGTTGCTGGTCACCAGACGCTGAATCAATTGCCGGCTGATGAAGGGCGCCGTGTTGGGGTGGTTGGCCAGGGTGTCCAGGGCGATCCTCAGGCTGGCGCGGGGATCGGCGCTCGACTGCGCGGGGATGGTCACGCCCAGGAACTGCTTGGCGCTGGTGGAGTGCTCCTGCGCATAGGGCGTCATGGGGCTCACATCCTGCGAACTTTCCTTGCAGTCTGCCGCGCGCCAGAAGCAATGCCACCAGATGACTGCCGACTTGGCCGATGGCCAATTCCAGCTCCAGCCGGTGAAGACCTTGGCCAGCCCTTTGATGTCATCGGCGGTGTAGGTTTCCACCTGCTTGCCATTGACCACTTTGGGGTTGCCGCTGTCATCGAGCTCATACAGCCCGATCGAAAACAGCTGCATGATTTCCCGGGCGAAGTTCTCGTCAGGGACGCGGCCCGTGTTGGTGTCTTCCTTGCGGTTGCTCATGTGGGACAGGTATTGCCCCATGGCCGGGTGGGTGGCCACGGCCTCGAGCAGATCGCGATAGCTGCCATCCGCGTGGCTGTCGAGCATGTCCATGTAGCTGGCCACGGTGCGGCCATTGCCCTGAGACGTCGTGGACACCACGAAGATCTCCGATAGCGCAAAGGCCACGCGTTGACGCAATTGGGCGGGATCCCGCACGGCGTGGGTCCACCAGGTCACCAGCACGTCATACACATTGGCATCGGTGGCGCCACGGGCTGTGGCAGAGGCCATGGCCATCTGCTGGTGCGTGCTTTGCAGTGGCAGGGCGAACTGCTCGTCAATCCAGTTGTCGTAACCGATCTGGCTGACGCGTGCCACCGATTCCGGGGTCGGGCCAAAGCTGGCCTGGGTCAGAAAGCGATAGGCATCGGAGGAGTTGGCGGGCAGCATCGCCGCGCTGATGCGCATGTTGCCCCCGGGGTTGGCCGTCTCGGACGAGGAGCCGCTTCCGCCGCCACAGGAGGCCAGCACGATGGCCAGGCCGACGGTCAATACAGTGCGGGCAACGCGATTGATTCGCTTCGGGCTACCGGATGCAGGGCTTGCAGTGGGGATCAGTGTGGCAAACATGGATACGAGCAGGCGACGACGGTGTGGTCATCGCCTGACTGGATTGGCATGTGGATGCCTGCAGTGGACTGGCCTGACCCGGTAGGCGGAATTTGCCACGCCCCCCTTGTGCCCATGTGATGCCAGATTGCCATGTTTGTAAGCAGTGGCAACGCGCATCACATGAAATGCGCACAAGCGTGAATCAGTTCACAGCAGAGGGGCCAATGCGCGCTCGGCCTCTGTCGTGGACAGCCCCATGCGCAGCGCCCAATCTTCAACCTGATCGCCACCGATCTTGCCCACGTTGAAGTAGTCCGCCTCAGGATGGGCCATGTAGAAGCCGCTCACGGAGGCTGCCGGCATCATGGCCAGGCTTTCCGTGAGGTGCATGTGGATGTCATGCGCCTCCAGAACCCGGAACATGTCCTTCTTGACAGTGTGATCCGGGCATGCGGGGTAGCCAGGCGCCGGGCGAATGCCGCGGTACTGCTCCTTGATCAGTGCCACGTTGTCGAGCGACTCGCCACCGGCGTAGCCCCAGAACTCCTTGCGCACGCGTTCATGCATGCGCTCGGCAAAGGCTTCGGCCAGGCGGTCGGCCAGGGCCTTGAGCATGATGGCGGAGTAGTCGTCTTCACGGCCGAGGAACTCGGCTTCCTTCTTCTCGATGTTCAGGCCGGCGGTGACCGCGAACATGCCGATGTAGTCAGGCTTGGCTTCGCGCGGCGCGATGAAGTCGGCCAGCGATCGATTGGGGCGCTTCACACCATCCACGACAGGGCGCTCGGTCTGCATGCGCAGCGGGTTCCAGCTCATCAGCACTTCGCTGCGGGACTCGTCACGGTAGATCTCGATGTGGTCGTCCTGCACGGTGTTGGCCGGGTACAGCCCGATCACGCCATTGGCCGTGAGCCAGCGGCCTTCCACGATTTTCTTGAGCATGGCCTGCGCGTCGGCGTAGACCTTCTTGGCTTCCTCGCCCACGACTTCATCTTCCAGGATGGCAGGGAAAGGCCCGGCCAGATCCCAGGTCTGGAAGAAAGGACCCCAGTCAATGTAGGCCGCCAGTTCACCCAGGTCGTAGTTGTGGAACACGCGTCGGCCAATGAACTTGGGCGCTTCGGGCGTGTAGGTGGCGAAGTCGGCCTGGTGCTTGTTGGCGCGGGCCTCGGCCAGCGACACCATCGGCGTGGCCTTCTTGTTGGCATGCTGCTGGCGCACGCGCTCGTAGTCGGCGTTCAACTCGGCGATGTAGGCGGCCTGGCGCTCGGGGCTCAGCAGTTCGGAGCACACGCCCACAGCCCGCGAGGCATCAGGCACATAGACCACGGGGCCGCTGTAGTTGGGCGCGATCTTCACGGCGGTGTGCACGCGGCTGCACGTGGCGCCACCAATCAGCAGCGGGATCTTGCGTTCACGGAAATACGGGTCGCGCTCCATTTCGGCGGCCACGTACTGCATCTCTTCCAGTGACGGCGTGATCAGGCCTGACAGGCCGATGATGTCGGCGCCGACTTCCTTGGCCTTGTCGAGGATGTCCTTGCAAGGGACCATCACGCCCATGTTGACCACTTCGAAGTTGTTGCACTGCAGGACCACGGTCACGATGTTCTTGCCGATGTCGTGCACATCACCCTTGACGGTGGCGATCACGATCTTGCCCTTGGCCTTGGCATCGCCGCCGCCTTCGATCAACAGCTTCTTTTCTTCTTCGATGTAGGGCAGCAGATGGGCCACGGCCTGCTTCATCACGCGGGCGGACTTCACCACCTGCGGCAGGAACATCTTGCCTGCGCCGAACAGGTCACCCACCGTGTTCATGCCGGCCATCAGCGGGCCTTCGATCACGTGGAGCGGGCGGCCACCGCCGGCCTTGATCTTCTGATAACACTCTTCGGTGTCCACCGTGATGAAGTCGGTGATGCCGTGCACCAGCGCGTGGCTCAGGCGGGCCTCCACGGTGGCGGGCTGTTCGGCCGTACCACGCCAGGCCAGCTTGGCCGAGTCATCCTTGGCCGAGCCCTTGACCTGCTCGGCAATCGCCAGCAGGCGCTCGGTGGGCGTCAGGCTGGTGTCTTCGCCTTCCTTGAACACTGGCTGGCGGTTCAGGACGATGTCTTCGACCAGTTCCCGCAGGTGGGCGTCGAGATCGTCATACACGCCGACCATGCCTGCGTTGACGATGCCCATGTCCATGCCCGCCTGGATGGCGTGGTACAGGAACACGGTGTGGATGGCTTCGCGCACGGGTTCGTTGCCGCGGAAGCTGAAGGACACGTTGGACACGCCGCCCGACACTTTGGCGCCGGGCAGGTTCTGCTTGATCCAGCGCGTGGCTTCGATGAAGTCCACGGCGTAGTTGTCGTGCTCTTCGATGCCGGTGGCGATCGCGAAGATGTTCGGGTCGAAGACGATGTCTTCTGGCGGGAAACCGACTTCATCGACCAGGATGCGGTAGGCGCGTTCACAGATCTCGATCTTGCGTGCGTAGGTGTCGGCCTGACCTTGTTCATCAAAGGCCATGACCACGGCCGCTGCGCCATAGCGCTTGACCAGCGTGGCCTGGTGCTTGAAGTTGTCGACGCCTTCCTTGAGCGAGATCGAGTTGACGATACCCTTGCCCTGGATGCACTTGAGGCCCGCCTCGATCACGTCCCACTTGGACGAGTCGATCATGATGGGCACGCGCGCGATCTCGGGCTCACCGGCGATCAGGTTGAGGAAGCGCACCATGGCGGCCTTGCTGTCGAGCATGGCCTCGTCCATGTTGATGTCGATGATCTGGGCGCCGTTTTCGACCTGTTGGCGCGCTACCGACAGCGCGTCTTCAAATCGTCCCTCCAGGATCATGCGGGCAAATGCCTTGGAGCCCGTCACGTTGGTGCGCTCGCCCACGTTCACGAACAGCGAGCCCTGGCCGATCAGCACCGGCTCCAGGCCGGACAGGCGCATGGGCGACACGGTGGGGTTGGCGGGCGGGGTGCCGGCAGCGGCGGCGGAGGTGGGGCGGGCGGACTCGGTCATGGCCGGCATTTTACGAGGCACCGAGGGCTCAATCGGCCCATGGAGCCCGGACATGCCCTAAATACGTCGCCCAGAAAGTGGAAAGGGCGCGGTGCTTGTGGCACCGTGCCCCGAGGCGCTGTCGATCTACCCGATCAGGTAGCGTGCAGCGATTGCCTTAAACCTTGCAGCCTGACTTCAGGCCTTCAGCATATTGTAGAGCTCGTCCTTGAGCGAAACGCGCTGCTGCTTCTTTTGTTCCAGTTCGATGCTGGAGCCATGCTCCACGCCGGTTTCGAGTCGAACAATGGCTTTGTCCAGATCTTCGTACTCACGTTCCAGCTTGGCGAAATGCGTGTTCGATGTCTTCAGCGAGTGGATCTTGTCCTTGTACTCGGGGAAGTCCTTGGCCAGCGGGTGGTGATCTTGAATCATTCGTATGTCCTCTCGTTCTCAATCCGTCTGCGTTTATCGCGACGACCTCATCTTGGGGTTGGTACGAGGTCGAAGCCTTGCGGTAGATCAAGCCTTGTGCCCGGGCGTGAGGAAGACGCTGTCGATGTCGAAGGTGCTGCTGTGGCCGACCTGTGCCTTGTGCGCCGTCAGCCAGTCGTGCGCAGCGCGGTGCCCCAGGTGATGCAGTTCCTGCAGGAAGGCCCAGTCCGTGTTGAACTTGCTGGAGGCGTTGTAGGGCAACATGCCCTTGTCGTCGGCCACCATGTGCATGTGGATGTTCTTGTAGCGACCCAGTTCCAGCTTTTCTTCCTTGAGCAGCTTCTTGACGAAGGAGATGGCCCGCATCTCGCCGATCAGGCTGGCGTTGAAGGTGATTTCGCTGAGCCGGTCAATGATGTCGATGCTGCGCGTGGGGTTGTCGTCGCGTCTCAGCGGGGTCAGGCGCACCAGCAGGACGTCACTGAGATCGGTGTTGTAGATCAGCGGGTAGAGCGCGGGGTTACCGGTGTAGCCGCCATCCCAGTAAGGCTCGCCATCGATCTCGACGGCCTGGAACACGAAGGGCAGGCAGGCCGACGCCATCAGGGCATCCAGTGACAGCTCTTCAGCTGTGAAGACGCGTGCCTGCCCCGTGTGCACGGACGTGGCCGTGACAAACAGGGGCACACCGCAATGCTGGCAGCCGGTGTGCAACGCGTCCACGTCCACATGGCGGCGCAGCACGTCTTTCAAAGGGTTCAGGTTGAGCGGGTTGAACTCGTAAGGACTGAACGAGCGCATGAACAGGTTGAGCCACTGGTAGGCGGGGAACTGATCGAAGTTGAACTGGTTCTTGATCAGCCCGTTGGACTGGATGGTCAGGGGTGAAAACAAGGGGCCGTGCTGGCTGACGTCGCGCCAGAAGTCGTGCAGACCCTTCTGCGCCTGCTTGCGCGCATGCGCCTCGCTGCCCTGCGCGAAGCCCTTCACATAGCCGGACAGCAGGACGGCGCCATTGAGTGCGCCAGCGCTGGTGCCCGAGAGCCCGGCGAAATCCAGGCCATCGTCGTCCAGCAGGCGGTCCAGCACGCCCCATGTGAAGGCACCGTGCGAGCCGCCGCCCTGCAGCGCCAGGTTGACGCGGGGGCGACCGTTGCGAGCGCTTGCCGCAGTCCTGGAATCCGATTTGCCGGCCTGGGGTCTGGCCTTGCTGGCCACCTTGGCGGCTGCCTGAGGCTGGCTGCTTGAACCCGCTTTGGCCGTGGACTTTCTGGCCGGGCGCGCGGTGGTCTGGCTGGCGCGGGCCGATGGCGCTTTTTTTCTACTGGCGGGATGCTGACTCGTCATGGTTACAGTCTAGTCGCAATTGCTGCGCTGCAGCAAAAGACTGTGTGTGGGTATGCCGCATCCCCCGCAGGCGGGATCAAAAATTTTCGCAAAGGTACTGTACAAACATCCAGGCTTTGCCATAATGGCGCTCAAATTCAACAACCCGCATCCACGGAAACATACGGAGTCACGCACATGGAAGTCACCAACAAGTCCGCCCTCAGCGCAGAAAAAGCCAAGGCCCTGCAGGCAGCGCTGGCCCAGATCGAAAAGCAATTCGGCAAGGGTTCCATCATGCGCCTGGGCGAAGGTGAAGTGGCCGAAGACATCCAGGTCGTCTCTACCGGTTCCCTGGGGCTGGACATCGCCCTGGGCGTCGGTGGTCTGCCCCGTGGCCGTGTGGTTGAAATCTATGGCCCTGAATCCTCTGGCAAGACCACGCTGACGCTGCAGGTCATCTCCGAGATGCAGAAGCAAGGTGGTGTGTGCGCCTTCATCGATGCCGAGCACGCCCTGGATGCCCAGTACGCCCAGAAGCTGGGCGTGAACCTGCAGGACCTGTTGATCTCCCAGCCCGACACCGGTGAGCAAGCTCTCGAAATCGTGGATGCGCTGGTGCGCTCCGGCTCGGTCGATCTGATCGTGGTGGACTCGGTTGCTGCCCTGACCCCCAAGGCCGAACTGGAAGGCGAAATGGGCGATGCCTTGCCCGGCCTGCAGGCCCGCCTGATGAGCCAGGCCCTGCGCAAGCTGACGGCCACCATCAAGAAGACCAACTGCATGGTCATCTTCATCAACCAGATCCGCATGAAGATCGGCGTGATGTTTGGCAGCCCTGAAACCACCACGGGCGGCAATGCGCTGAAGTTCTACGCATCCGTGCGCCTGGATATCCGCCGCATCGGCTCGATCAAGAAGGGCGATGAAATCATCGGCAACGAGACCAAGGTCAAGGTTGTCAAGAACAAGGTGTCGCCTCCGTTCAAGACTGCTGAATTCGACATCCTCTACGGCGAAGGCATCAGCCGCGAAGGTGAAATCATCGATCTGGGCGTGGTTGCCAAGATCGTCGACAAGTCCGGTGCCTGGTACGCCTACAACGGTGAAAAGATCGGTCAGGGCAAGGACAACGCCCGCGAATTCCTGCGCGAGAACCCCGAACTGGCCCACGAGATCGAAAACAAGATCCGTGAATCGCTGGACATCGCCCTGCTGCCGGCCGCTGCAGCCGATGCTGGCGAATAACAAGCCACCCAGGCCAGGCGTTCCTGGCCTGTCGCTCAAGGGCCGGGCGCTGAAGTACCTGGCTGCCCGTGAGCATTCCCGGGTCGAGCTGCGGCGCAAGCTGGCGCCGCACGCTGAATCAGCTGAGCAGATCGAGCAGGCACTGGACGAGCTCGAAGCCCGCGGCTTGCTGTCGGCCCAGCGTTTTGCCGATTCCATGCTTCATCGCAAGGCTGCCAAATTCGGCGCCGCGCGCCTGCAAGCCGAACTGGCGCAACACCAGTTGCCACCCGATATCGCCCGTGAGGCCGCTCAGGCCTTGCGCGAAACCGAGTTCGAGCGCGCCCACGCCCTTTGGGTGCGTCGCTACGGTGAAATCCCTGAGACGCCCGAAGACAAGGCTCGTCAGATGCGCTTTCTCGCTGGGCGCGGATTCTCCGGCGAGGTCATTCGCCGCGTCGTTCGTGGCGAAGGTTTCACACATTCCTGATCTTCGCGCCGGTCTTGTCATCAAGCCTTTTTGTGTTCAAGGCCTGCGGTGCTATGCTGGTTGCTGCACTGCAAACAAGTCATCCTTGTGCGCGGACGCTTCCCGTCAAAACCCGATCGGTTCTGGCGGTTATTGTCATGTTCGGTAAGAACGCAAAACCTTCCTGCGAGTTCCCCCATGAAGATTCATGAGTACCAAGGCAAAGAGATCCTGAGCCGATTCGGTGTGCCAGTCCCACGAGGAATCCCGGCATTTTCTGTTGACGAAGCGGTCGCTGCCGCGCAGAAACTGGGTGGCCCCGTCTGGGTCGTCAAGGCCCAGATTCATGCGGGCGGTCGCGGCAAGGGCGGTGGCGTGAAAGTCGCCAAGTCCATCGAGGACGTCAAGCGTCTGGCTGGCGAGATCCTGGGCATGCAGCTCAAGACCCACCAGACCGGCCCGGAGGGCCAGAAGGTCAACCGTCTCTATATTGAAGACGGCGCTGACATTCAAAAGGAATACTACGTGTCCGTGGTCACCGACCGCGGCACCCAGAAAGTCGCCTTCATCGCATCGAGCGAAGGCGGGATGGACATCGAAGAAGTCGCCCACAGCACGCCCGAGAAGATCATCAAGGTCTTCGTCGATCCGCTGGCTGGCCTGACAGATGCCCAAGCCAAGGAAATCGCCGACGGCATCGGCATGCCGGCTGATTCGACCGCACAGGCCACCGACATCTTCAAGAAGCTCTACCAGTGCTACATGGAGACCGACGCCTCCCTGGTCGAGATCAACCCCCTGAACCGCGACAGCAAGGGCAATGTCATCGCCCTGGACGCCAAGTTCAACTTCGACGCCAACGCGCTGTTCCGCCACCCCGAAATCGTGGCCTACCGCGATCTGGACGAAGAAGATCCCGCTGAAATCGAAGCCTCCAAGTTCGATCTGGCCTACATCCAGCTCGACGGCAACATCGGTTGCCTGGTGAACGGCGCCGGCCTGGCCATGGCCACGATGGACACCATCAAGCTGTTCGGCGGCGAGCCCGCCAACTTCCTGGACGTCGGCGGTGGCGCCACGGCCGAGAAGGTCACCGAAGCGTTCAAGATCATGCTGAAGAACCCGGATGTCAAGGGCATCCTGGTGAACATCTTCGGCGGCATCATGAAGTGCGACACCATCGCCGATGGCGTCATCACCGCCTGCAAGGCGGTGAACCTGAACGTGCCTCTGGTGGTCCGCATGAAGGGCACCAACGAAGACCTGGGCAAGAAGATGCTGGCCGACTCCGGCCTGCCCATCATTGCCGCAGACTCCATGGCCGAAGCAGCGACCAAAATCGTTGCTGCCGTGAAGTGACCTTGGCCCACGTCTTCTAGGAATCCATCATGAGCATTTTCATCAATAAAGACACCAAGGTCATCACCCAAGGCATCACGGGCAAGACCGGTCAGTTCCATACCCTCGGTTGTCAGGCTTACGCCAACGGCAAGAACGCTTTCGTGGCGGGCGTGAACCCCAAGAAGGCCGGCGAGAAGTTCTCCGACATCCCCATCTTCGCCTCCGTCAAGGACGCGGCCAAGGAAACCGGCGCCACCGTGTCGGTGATCTATGTGCCGCCCGCCGGTGCGGCTGACGCCATCTGGGAGGCCGTCGAGGCTGATCTGGATCTGGTCATCGCCATCACAGAAGGCATCCCTGTGCGCGACATGCTGATGGTGCGCAACAAGATGAAGGCCAAGGAAGCGGCCGGTGGCAAGAAGACCTTGCTGCTGGGCCCCAACTGCCCTGGTTTGATCACGCCAGAAGAAATCAAGATCGGCATCATGCCTGGTCACATCCACCGCAAGGGCCGCATTGGCGTGGTGTCACGTTCGGGCACGCTGACCTATGAAGCCGTGGCGCAACTGACCGAACTGGGCCTGGGTCAATCCAGCGCCGTGGGTATCGGTGGCGACCCGATCAACGGCCTCAAGCACATCGACGTGATGCGTGCCTTCAATGACGATCCGGACACGGATGCCGTCATCATGATCGGTGAAATCGGTGGTCCGGACGAGGCTGAAGCCGCGCAGTGGTGCAAGGCCAATATGAAGAAGCCCATCGTTGGCTTCATCGCTGGCGTCACCGCGCCTCCGGGCAAGCGCATGGGCCACGCCGGCGCGCTGATCTCGGGTGGTGCCGACACGGCCGACGCCAAGCTCGCCATCATGGAAGAGTGCGGCTTCAAGGTCACGCGCAACCCATCCGAGATGGGCCGCATCCTGAAGTCGCTTATCTGACAATCTTGCAGAGTATGTGCATTCCTGGGTGACACGTCCGGGAATGCAGGTCAATCAGCCCCTACACTCAGGGGCTGATTCTTTTTTTGAAGTGACATGGAAGCATTGATGCACCCGGAGTTCTGGCTCGCTGTTGGCCAGATCGTGATGATCGACATCCTGCTCGGCGGGGACAACGCCGTGGTGATCGCCCTGGCGTGCCGCAATTTGCCGCCTGAATTGCGCACCAAGGGCATCATCTGGGGCACGGCGGGCGCCATCGCCCTGCGTGTGGTGCTGATCTTCTTTGCCATGTCGCTGCTCAAGCTGCCTTACCTGAAGCTGGTAGGTGCCGTGTTGCTGCTGTGGATCGGCATCAAGCTGTTGGTGCCGGAAGACGACGACCATGGCAATCTGCAAGCCAGCGACAGGCTGATGGGTGCCATCAAGACCATCATCGTGGCCGACTTTGTCATGAGCGTGGACAACGTCATCGGCATCGCCGGCGCGGCACAAGGCGCTGGTCACGAAGGGCATCAGATGCCGCTGGTGATCTTTGGCCTGCTGGTCAGCATTCCCATCATCGTGTGGGGCAGCACGGTCGTACTCAAGCTGATGGATCGCTTCCCGCTCATCATCACAGCGGGTGGCATGTTGCTGGGCTGGATTGCCGGTACGCTGGCTGTGGCCGATCCGGTGGTGGCGCCGCATGTGCCGACCCAGGAGTCCATTCGCTACTTTGCCGGCGCGCTGGGTGCCTTGCTGGTGCTCGCCGTTGGCAGTGTGCTGGCCAGAAGGGCTGCCGCAGAGGCCGAGGCCTGATCGCATGCACCTGACCGCCCTGACGCTGATCATCGTCCTGCTGGTTGTGACCGGCGTGGGCCTGGTCTTGTGGCTGGTGCGTCAACGCAGGCAGGTGCCGCTGGCCAGGAACGGCTTCGTGCACACGCGCCCCATTTTCGAAGATACGGACCCTGTCACCGGCAGGCAGCCAGGCGGCGCGCCCGCCGGCAGCCACGAGCGCGTGCTGCCAGACGATGATGCCGGCCCGGAGACCGTCCTGTCCTACCTGGACGTGCCGCAGAACTCGTCTTTTCACTCGCAGTTCTCCAACAGCATGCCCTCGCTGTTTCCGGAGGATTTCGCCTCCAGCACCATGCCGCAGGCCTTGATGAATGTGTCGCCCCAGACGCCGGGCGAGCAGGTGGGCGTACAGCGCATCCAGCGTGCCTTGCAGGCCCTGGGTGATGGTCCGGTCGATCAGGCCTGGCAGACCATGCAGGGCTTTTTCCCCGAGGCGAGCAACCGCCACGCGACGCTGGAAACCCTGGAGCGCATCGCGGTGGCCTTCGAACGCGACGCGCGCTACGACTGCGCCCGAGACGTCTACGAGCACATTGCCGACATCGATCCCAACTGGCATCAGGTCAAGTTGCGCCTGATGCGCGCCCGTGGTCTGGCTCAAGTTGCCACGGCCAACACCTGGGGGACCCTGCCAGCGCGGCCGGTGCCGCAGGTCTCTCAAGGGCAAATGGGCAAGTACCTGGTCGAAAAGCAGATCGGCAAGGGCGCCATGGGGGCGGTTTATCTGGGGTTCGATCCCGCCACCGATCGCAAGGTGGCGCTCAAGACCATGGCCCTGGCTCAGGAGTTCAGCGGTGCCGAACTGGCCGAAGCCCGCAACCGCTTCCTGCGTGAGGCAGAGATGGCGGGGCGCCTGCAGCATCCGGACATCGTCAGCATCCTGGATGCGGGCGAGCAGGGCGGCGTGGCCTACATCGCCATGGAACTGATCGACGGCACGGACATGAGCCAGTATGCGCAGCCTGACAAGTTGCTGCCGTTGCAGCAGTTGTTGCCCATCATGGCGCGCGTGGCCGACGCCCTGGCTTACGCCCACACCCGAGGTGTGACTCACCGCGACATCAAGCCGGCCAACATCATGGTGGATGTGGCCACGGGCACCGTGAAGGTGATGGATTTCGGCGTGGCGCGCGTGGCCGATGCCACCCGTACGCGCACGGGGGTGGTTCTGGGGACGCCGACGTTCATGTCGCCCGAGCAGTTGTCGGGTCAGACCATAGACGGGCGCAGCGACCTGTACTCCCTGGGCGTCAGCCTGTTCCAGTTGCTGACCGGGCAGTTGCCTTATCGCAACGATTCCATGGCGGCTCTGATGCGCGCCATTGGTCGTGAAACCGCCCCCAATGTGTGCAGCATCCGGCCTGATCTGCCGCCCGCGCTGGGCGACATCGTGGCGCTGGCGCTGGAAAAACACCCTGGCACGCGCTATGCCTCTGGCCAGCAGATGGCCGAAGACTTGCGTGCAGTGGCACAGTCCCTCCAGAAAGTGGATGTGGACCTCGCCTGAAATCCCTGATCTGTCTCCCATGAAAACGCAGCGACAATCCCGCCATGGACTTTGAGTTCTTTAGTCATACCGACACTGGGCGGGTGCGAACCAACAATGAAGACTCCATCGCCCTGGATGAGAGTTGCGGCGTCGCCGTGCTCGCTGATGGCATGGGGGGTTATGCGGCGGGCGAAGTGGCCAGCGGCATGGCCTGTGATTTCATCAAGAGCGAACTGGGGCGCTGGCTTCATGAGGCCTCGTCGAACGCCAGCGACGGTGATGTCAAGCGCGCGATGGATATCTGCGTGGACAACGCCAACCGGGCGATTTTTGGCGCAGCCAATTCCAATCCGACCTATGCCGGCATGGGGACGACCCTGGTTCTGGCGGTTTTCCGGTCAGGTCGCCTGTTAATGGGACATATTGGTGATTCGCGCGGCTACCGCTGGCGCGACGGTCAGCTTCAACAGATCACAAAAGACCATTCGTTACTGCAAGAACAGATCGATGCTGGCATCCTGACGCCTGAGCAGGCCCAGTACGCCGCCAACAAGAACCTGGTGACCCGGGCCTTGGGCGTGGAAGATCTGGTCCTGATGGAAACGCATCTGCACGACATCCAGTCTGGTGATATCTACCTGATGTGCTCTGATGGCCTGTCCGATATGCTGCGTGATCAGCAGATCGCCGATGTCATGTCGGCCCACACCAGCTTGCCCGAGATGGGCGAGGCGCTGGTGGCGGCGGCCAATGAAGCCGGCGGTCGGGATAATATTGCCGTGGTGCTGGTGCGTGCACAGGGAGTAGCCGATCCGGCGCCGAGGTCCTGGTGGCCCTTCAAGCGTTGAGCGGCTTTAATTAAACGCCAATTAGAGATCAATACCCGAGAGGTTCCGAATGGGAAAACTGGTCGTCTCGCTAGACGGGGTCGTCATCAAGGAAGTCCAAATTACCAAGGACAAAACCTCGCTTGGGCGCCGTCCATATAACGATATCGTGATCGACAACCTGGCTGTCAGCGGCGAACACGCCGTGCTGCAACTGGTTGGCAACGATGTCTTCATCGAAGACCTCAACAGCACCAACGGCACCTATATCAATGGCAAGGCAGTCAAGAAACAACTGCTGCAGCACAACGATACGGTCGAGATCGGCAAGTACAAGATCAAGTACCTGGTCGAAGAAGGCTCCGATTACGAAAAGACGATGATCATGCGCCCGGGCACTCCCCTGGCCACGGCGATGTCGTCGGCGCAGGGCGCGGGCGGCAGTGGTCTGTCGACGCCGGCCCAGGCTTTTGGCAGCACGATGGGTGCCGCCACGCTGGGTTCCGGTTTCGGGGGGCTGAGCCCCCAGTCGCCGGCATCGATCAAGGTGCTCAACGGTGCCGCGGCCGGTCGTGAAGTGGCGCTGACCAAGGTGGTGACCACTGTCGGCAAGCCCGGCGTGCAGGTGGCTTCCATCACCAAGCGCCCTGGTGGTTATGTGTTTGCCCACGTGGAAGGCGGCGCTCGCCCTACAGTCAACGGCAACCCCGTGGCGGCCGAGCCCGTGCACCTCAAGAACGGTGACGTGATCGAACTGGCCGGTACGCAAATGCAATTTGTGCAGGCCTGATCCCGTGGGCTGCCAGCAAGGAGCCCGTGCATGATCCGCGTTCTGGGCTGTTCCGGATCGATCGCGGCACGTTGCCACACCACGGCCTTTCTGCTGGATGACGACATCCTGCTGGATGCGGGCAGCGGTGTGGGTGAGCTGCGCCTGGATGAACTGGCGCGCATCGACCACATCCTGCTGAGCCACAGCCACCTCGATCACATCCTCAGCATCCCGCTTCTGGCCGACAGCGTCATGAAGTTGCGTGCGGGTCCAAATGGCAGCATGGCCGAGTTGCGGCCCATCCACGTGCATGCGCTGCCAGCCACGATCGACGCGATGCGCCAGCACATCTTCAACGGTGTGATCTGGCCTGATTTCACGCGCCTGCCCAGTGCGCACAACCCGATCCTCGTGCTGCATGAAATCGAGGTGGGGCAAGCGCTGTCCTTCCCGGCGCGAGGCGGGATGGCTGATCGCCGTATCCACGTCTTGCCAGCGGCGCACACCGTGCCGGGGGTTGGTTTTGGTGTCGAAACGCCGATGGGGTGGTGGGTCTTCTCGGGTGACACAGGTCCCAATCCGGCCTTGTGGCAGGCGTTGAGTGGTCAGCGCATTGCGCAGCTGATCATCGAGACGGCGTTCGGCAACGAAGAGGCGCACCTGGCCCATATCAGTGGCCACCTGTCGCCGCAAAGCCTGGCCAAGGAGCTGGCGCAACTCGATGGCGAGGTCAGCGTCTTCATCACCCACCCGAAGCCAGGTGAGGTGCCTTCGGTGCTGGCGCAGATCCGTGCGCTGGATACGCAGCACCGTATCGAGCCGCTGCGCGAAGGCCAGCGCTTCAACGTGCCCGTTGAGGACTGACAAAAATTGTCATCACCCTTAAGGGGGTGACAATTTTGGGCGCTACAGCAGACACAAGGTCGACCAAAGTGGTCCTGCTTTGGGTCCGGCCTAGGGGAAACTGCCAACTAAATCACGTTTTTTCAGGTCCTGAAAGCTGGCACGCTGTCTGCCTTATAGAACACGTGGCCCCCGGTAGGGTGGGGTCGTTCAAGGCAAGTTTCTTAGCGGGTCGAGGCCCAAGGAGTTAATCATGCGAGTGATGAAGCAAGTGCAAAAGGGTTTCACCCTGATCGAACTGATGATCGTCGTGGCCATCATCGGTATTCTGGCTGCGGTGGCGCTGCCAGCGTATCAGGACTATACGGTCCGTGCCCGTGTGACGGAAGGTCTGGGATTGGCCGAGGTGGCCAAGCACTCTGTGGCAGAGGCGTTCCAATCCTCGGGTGCTGTGCCTGCAAATAACGCGGCAGCTGGTTATAACGGCGCAACGACGAAGTATGTGACTTCTGTGGTTGTGGTCGATGGCGTCATCACGGTGACCTACAACACGGCTGCTGGTGGTATTCCTGAACTTGCCGGTGCCAACACCATTTTGCTGACGCCTTTCGTTGCCAATGCGGTTATGGCCGCTGGCGCAACAGGCGCCGTGGATTGGGCTTGTACCTCCGCAACTCGTGCTACTGCCACCACCCGTGGGTATGGCGCTGCTGGTCTCGGTACCGTTCCTGCTCGATTCGCCCCCAATGAGTGCCGTTAATTTGGTGCAGGTGTGAATATAAAAGGGGGCTTCGGCCCCCTTTTTTGTGTTTCTTCATCTTGATAAGCATGCCGTTTAAAAGACGTTTCAGGGCATTTGGTGTTCATGCACTATTTAGTGTGGCCGTGTCCGCTGTGGCTGCGCTATTGGTTTTCTACTGGTGGTTTCCTGGTGTTTATCGCGACATGTGTGGCGGTTGGCAGTTGTTCCTTCTGTTGACGTCGGTGGACGTCGTTGCCGGCCCAGTGTTGACCTTCATTGCCATGTCGGAGGGCAAGTCGCGAAGGCACCTGATGCTTGATCTGTCTGCCATTGTGCTGCTTCAGTTGATGGCGTTGGCGTATGGCATATATGCGGTTTCCATGGCGCGGCCCGTGGTCCTGGCGGCTGAGAACGGCCTGTTTCGAATCGTCACCGCACGCGACCTGAAGTCCGATGAGCTGTCTCAGGCTCCGGAGGCTTTTCGCGAGTTGTCATGGCGCGGCCCCGTGACGGTAGGCGTCAGGGCGTCACGTAACGCGGATGAAATGGCGAAGTCCATCGACTGGGCACTACGTGGCTACGATGCGGGCACGCGACCAAGTTACTGGCAGGCCTACAGTGCTGATCGAGCCCGCGTACTGGCGCAGTCCTTGCCATTGGCGGAGATCGCATCGAAATCTGCTTGGCACAAGGCTGCTGTGGAGTTGGCTGTTGGAGAGCTGGGTGTGACGGCAGATGGGCTGCGAGCTACGCCTGTCGTTTCTCGTCAGACTGGTTGGTATGTCCTGCTGGATGCTCAATCTGCCGAAGTTAAAGGATTTGCCCGACTGGATGAGGACGTCAAATGAGGCTGCGCAAACCAGCGCGCAATTCATCAACAGGTGGATAAGGGTGCGTCCCGGGCTAAAATCCTGGATTCCCGCGACCCCACAACCTCCACCAACATGTCCAACTCCACCAAGAACATCACAGCCATGGCCAATGCCATCCGTGCCCTTGCCATGGATGCTGTCCAGCAAGCCAATTCCGGTCACCCTGGCGCCCCGATGGGCATGGCCGATATGGCAGTGGCGTTGTGGAGTCGCCATCTGCGTCACCATCCTGCGCAGCCTCAGTGGGCTGACCGCGACCGCTTCGTGCTGTCGAACGGTCATGCGTCGATGCTGATCTATTCGCTGCTGCATCTCTCGGGCTATGACCTGTCGATCGACGATCTGAAGGCCTTCCGCCAGATGCACAGCAAGACGCCCGGCCACCCCGAAGTGGGCATCACCGCCGGCGTTGAAACCACCACTGGCCCGCTGGGGCAGGGCATCACCAATGCCGTGGGCTTTGCCCTGGCCGAGAAGATGCTGGCTGCCGAGTTCAACCGCGAAGGCCACAACATCGTCAACCACCATACCTATGTGTTCATGGGTGACGGTTGCCTGATGGAGGGCATCAGCCATGAAGCCGCCGCCCTGGCTGGCGCCTGGAAGCTCAACAAGCTGATCGCGCTGTACGACGACAATGGCATCTCGATCGACGGTCAGGTGGCGCCCTGGTTCATCGATGACACGCCCAAGCGCTTCGAGGCCTATGGCTGGAACGTGATCGGCCCGGTGGACGGCCACGATGTGGACGCCGTGGACGGTGCCATCGAAAAGGCCAAGATGAGCGCCGACAAGCCCACGCTGATCGTGTGCAAGACGGCCATCGGCCACGGTTCGCCCAACCGCGCCAACACGGCCAAGGCCCATGGCGAACCCCTGGGTGGCGATGAAATCAAGCTGACCCGTGAAAACCTGGGTTGGTCGCACGACGCTTTCGTGATCCCCGAAGAGGTCTATGGCGACTGGAATGCCAAGGCCGACGGCGAGTTGCTGGTCAATGACTGGAACACGCGTTTCGACGCCTACAAGGCTGCCTTCCCCGAACTGGCGGCCGAGTTCACGCGCCGCATGGCCGGTGACCTGCCTGCCAACTTCGCCGAGATCTGCGTGCAGGCCGTGGCTTCCGCCCACGACAAGGCCGAGACCGTGGCCAGCCGCAAGGCCAGCCAGATTGCCCTGGAGTTCTTCACCGCTGGCGTGCCCGAAATGCTGGGCGGCTCGGCCGACCTGACCGGCTCCAACCTGACCAACACCAAGAGCACACCGGCCTTCCGCGTGGACGATGAAGGCGCCATGGTCCTGACCGACGGCAAGCCCGGCCGCCACATCAACTACGGCGTGCGCGAGTTCGGCATGGCCGCGATCATGAATGGTGTGGCCCTGCACGGTGGCTACATCCCCTACGCCGGCACCTTCCTGACTTTCTCGGACTACAGCCGCAACGCCATCCGCATGGCCGCGCTGATGAAGCAGCGCGTGATTCATGTGTTCACGCACGATTCCATCGGTCTGGGCGAAGACGGCCCGACCCACCAGTCGGTCGAGCACGCGGCCAGCCTGCGTCTGATCCCCGGTCTGGACGTGTGGCGTCCTGCCGATACGACGGAAACCGCCGTGGCCTGGTCCATCGCGCTGGCCAACAAGAACCGCCCCTCGGCGCTGTTGCTGTCGCGTCAGAACCTGCCCTACGCACCCAAGCAGGATGCGGATGTCATCACGCAAGGCGCGTATGTTTTGGCTGAACCCTCAGAAGTGGGGTTGAAGAAAAAGCCGGTCGCCGTGATCATCGCGACCGGTTCCGAAGTGCAATTGGCGCTGCATGCCCAGGCCGAGCTGGCCAAGCTGGCCATCCCCGTGCGCGTGGTCTCCATGCCCTCGACCACCGTGTTCGATCGTCAATCGGTCGAGTACAAGAAGTCGGTTCTGCCTGCCAACCTGCCGCGCATCGCGGTCGAGGCCGGCGTGACGGACGGCTGGTGGAAGTACGGATGCGCCGCCGTGGTGGGCATCGACACCTATGGCGAATCTGCGCCTGCTGGCGTGCTGTTCTAGCACTTAGGCTTCACCACCGAGAACGTGGTGGCGACGGTTCGCAAGGTGCTGCAGCTCAAGAAGTAAGCACATCACACACAACTCAGGCACAAGTTTTTCGCAACATCCAGTTTTCAACTTCAAGGTAAAGCAATCATGGCTATCAAGATTGGTATCAACGGCTTCGGTCGTATCGGCCGCATGGTCTTCCGCGCTGCCATCCAGAACTTCAACGACATCGAAGTCGTCGGCATCAACGACCTGCTGGAGCCTGACTACCTGGCCTACATGCTGAAGTACGACTCGGTGCATGGCCGCTTCAAGGGCGACGTCGCTGTGGACGGCAACACCCTGATCGTCAATGGCAAGAAGATCCGTCTGACCGCCGTGAAGAACCCCGCTGAACTGAAGTGGGATGAAGTCGGCGCCGACGTGGTGGTTGAATCCACTGGTCTGTTCCTGACCAAGGAAACCGCTGAAGCCCACCTGAAGGCTGGTGCCAAGAAGGTCATCATGTCGGCTCCCTCCAAGGACGACACCCCGATGTTCGTCTACGGCGTGAACGACAAGACCTACGCTGGTCAGGCCATCATCTCCAACGCTTCGTGCACCACCAACTGTCTGGCGCCCGTGGCCAAGGTGTTGAACGACACCTTCGGCATCAAGCGCGGCCTGATGACCACCGTGCACGCCGCCACCGCCACCCAGAAGACCGTTGACGGTCCTTCGAACAAGGACTGGCGCGGCGGCCGCGGCATCCTGGAAAACATCATTCCCTCGAGCACGGGCGCTGCCAAGGCCGTGGGTGTGGTGATCCCCGAGCTGAACAAGAAGCTGACCGGCATGGCTTTCCGCGTGCCCACCTCTGACGTGTCGGTGGTTGACCTGACCGTCGAGCTGAACAAGGAAGCTTCGTACGAAGACATCTGCGCTGCCATGAAGGCCGCTTCGGAAGGCGCCATGAAGGGCGTGCTGGGTTACACCGAAGACAAGGTGGTGGCCACGGACTTCCGCGGCGAAAGCTGCACCTCGGTGTTCGATGCCGAAGCCGGTATCGCCCTGGACAAGACTTTCGTGAAGGTTGTGTCCTGGTACGACAACGAGTGGGGCTACTCGAACAAGGTCCTCGAAATGGTGCGCGTGATCGCCAAGTAATACGGGCATTGCTTTCACCTGGTGACAAAAAGGCCTCTTCGGAGGCCTTTTTCTATGAACGGCGCGCATCTTTTTTGTGCGTATTTGTGAACAGTCGCCAATTGGTGCATGTGTCACGAGGTGTGCAAGACATAATCGGCGCTCCCTTTGGATCATGGCTGTAGCAGGACGACACCCCTGATGAGGAAGCTTTTCGCGCTGATGTTGTGGCTCATCTGCTGGATGGGTGTCGGGCCGGTGATGGCTGCTCAAGCTCAACCTAGTTTGGCCATGGGCTTGATCGTCAAGCTCAAAGGGCAGGATGCAGCCGTGGCTGGCCAGTCCCTGGTGCGTCTGCAGGCTGCGGCCATGCCCGCGGCCAACGCGCAGGATCTGCGCGCACGTCTTTCTGCGGCGGCGCAGCGCCAGCGCGTCAGCTTTCTGATGCGCAAGCCCACGGCGTTTGCGGCTCAGGTGATTCACAACGGCCATCCCGTTCCCGTGGCGCAGGCTGAAGCCGAGGCGGCTCGCTTGCGCAAGGACCCGGACGTCGAGTGGGTGATCGTCAACGAGATGGCGCGGCCCGCGTCGGTCAACGTGGATGATCCGGGCTACGGCATCCAGACCTGGTTGCAGACAAGAGATGCCGCGATCGGCCGTGTGGCTGTGGCGAACTTTCCTCCAGCCTGGGAGGCGCTGTCCAATCGGACCTTGTCGCCCGTGGTGGTGGCGGTGCTGGACACGGGCATCCTTCACGCGCCGGATCTGGATGGGCGCTTGCTGCCGGGCTATGACTTCGTGTCGGAGCTGGCCTATTCGGGTGATGGCAACGGTGTGGACGCCGATCCGACCGATCCCGGCGAAGACATCATGAAGGTGCCCGAAGCCTTGCGGGACGGGTGCCCTGTGTCGCCGGTGTCCTGGCATGGCCTGAGCGTGACCGCCATGCTGGCTGCCACGACAGGCAACATGGTGGATGGCGCCGGTGCGTTGGCGCCTTTGCCGGGGCCTTTGGTGCTGCCGGTGCGAGTGGGTGGCATGTGCGGGGCCATGGTCAGCGACATCATCGAGGGCATGCTGTGGGCTGCCGGTGTGGATTACAACGGTTCTCCTGCGCGCAATCTGCATCCGGCTCGGGTCATCAACCTGAGTTTTGGTGGTGACGGTTCGTGTGCAGATACCGGCAGCGGGGCCCACGATGCATCGTGGTTGTACCGCCAGACCATCGCTACCCTGAAGAGCCAGGGTGTGCTGGTGGTGGCGTCGGCCGGTAACGGCGATGCCTCGTCCGGCCTGGGTCTTTGGGGCGCAACGCGGCCCGCCAATTGCGCGGGCGTGCTGGCTGTGACCGGGCTCAATGAACGCGGCTACAAGGCCCGCTACGCCAATCTCATGCAGACGGACGGCATCCAGTCCTTCGGTGTGGCTGTCGCCTCGGGCGACATCGATGCCAACGACGTATTGACGGATTCGGGCATCGTCACCCTGACGAACACCGGTGTGGGCAATGCCTCCTCGTATTTCGAGCTCAGGCGCATGGTGGGCACCAGTCTGGCGTCGCCGGTTGTAGCTGGTGTGGCCGCCCTGATGCTGGCAGCCGATCCGACCTTGACCGTGGATGACCTGCTCTGGGGGTTGACGCACAAGACCGCAGGATTCCCGGACGTCACCGCGCTGGGGATGCAGACCTGCGTCAGTGGTTCCGGGGGGCAGGGCAATTGCGGTTGCACCACGCAAACCTGTGGCGCGGGCATGCTGGACGCTGAATTGGCCGTGAACTGGGCGATTTCGCACGCGGGCCAAGGTGGTTCGGCCACACCGAGCACATCCACGCAGAGCGCCTGTTATTTCAACCCTTCGCGGGGCGGGGGCAGTGACGCCTGTACCCAGGCTTCATCGTCAGGCGGGGGGGCGATGTCGTGGCTATCGTTGCTGGCCCTGGCCTGTTGCGCCCTGGCCATGACCTGGATGAGGCCGCTCAAGGCCGGCAGGCGCTGAACCCTTTGCCCTGCGGCAGCTTCATGCTGGCCAGCGTGACCTGCATGCCCACGGAAGCGCGCGGTACGCGCAGGACCTGCACCTCCATGGGCGGGCGCACGTTCACGATGCGCGCCGTGCGAATGCCGCGGTTGCGCATGGCGTTCAGACCCGTGTCGGCATCTTCCTGTCTGGTGAAGCGGCCCAGCGAGATGCCCAGGGCCAGATTGGCCGGTGTGCGCACCTCTTCGAAACTCAGGCCCTTGATGCGGCGCAGTTCGGCTTGCTTGCGCTCCAGCATGTCAGCGTCGGCGTACGGGCCCATGTAGACCAGCCATAGCCCCTGAATGGCCACGGTGCGGCTACCCCAGCTCCCCGGGGGCAGGATGGGCTTGAGGTTGGCCTCCAGGCTGGCGTATTCGCTGGCATTGAAGGGGCCTGCTTCGACGCACTTGGTGTCTTTGCTCTCGGATGCAGCAGGTGGCGTGGCCTGGGCCTGCGCGCCAGCCGATGTCGCCAGGGCCTGGGTTGAGGCCGCCGCGGCCTGAGATGCGCCGGTGGCGGCCGATGCGGCACCGCTGCCCGTACTCGCTGAAGAGGCGCTGCTTGCCACATCGGGCAGGGTCGCGGCATTCTTGTGCGTGGATTTGTCTGCCTTGCCAGCGCCAGCTGCCAGCACCACGATCTTGTCGGCATGGATCTGCTGGCCCATGCGCTGCGGTTCGTGCTGCGCATCGGGTTGCACGCCCACGACCTGGTTGAGCCAGCCCTTGCTCCAAGCGAAGAACGCGGCGTTGACGATCAACAGAATCAGCACCAGGGAACGCAGCATGGGTCGGTTTGGCTGTTGGGGGTGAGCGAACTGAGGTCGTGGAGGTCGGGGCTGTGGCTTCAGGGCCGCAACCTGACGCTGACTTCACCTGTGGTCCAGGCTTGCAGGCCCTTGTCAGTATGCACGAGCAGCGCACCGGTTTCGCTGACGCCCTGGGCCATGCCGGTGTCACTGGGGGCGAAGCCATCAGCCGGCCCCTGGCCTGGCGTGGCCCACAGGCCCACGGTTTGCCCTGCCAGCACATCACGTTGACTGTAGGCCATCTGCAACGGCGCAAAGCCGGACGCTTCAAATGCACGGGCCATGGTCAGCAAGGGGGGCGCCACCCACGACCAGACTTCGCCTGCGCTTGGCACGTGTCCACCCGAGAGCGCCGATGACAGCGCCGTGGCTTCGGCGGGCGCCGGGCCCTGTTTTACGTTCAGCCCGATGCCGATGACCACCCAGCGCTGGCCATCGCTCAGGCCTGGGGCAGGTGTGGCTTCGATCAGGATGCCACCCAGTTTGCGGCCGTTGAGCCACAGATCATTGGGCCATTTCAGGCCGATGGCGGGTGTGTTGGCTTGATCCGGCTGGGCGCGCAGCCCGGTTTCGAGCCCTTGGGCCATGGCCAGGCCCACGGCCAGGGACAAGGCGCTGCCACCGCCCGGGATTTCGTCCAGACGCATGGGCAGGCCCAGGGAAAAGGTCAGGGTGTCGCCAGGTGCGGCCAGCCAGGTGCGGCCCTGGCGGCCTCTGCCGGCGGTCTGGCGGCAGGCCGCAAGGAAGGTCGGGCTGGTTTCGCCACGTCGGCCTCGGGTCATCAGCTCCGTGTTGGTCGAGCCGATTTCCGGCAGCACTTCCACGCTCAGCTCCGGGCAGGCCGGTGACGCAGCCTCCCAGATGCGTTCGGCGGCGGCATGGAGGTCCGCCTGCACGGCGCCGAGCGGGGTGTCAGCCATCAGCGACGACGCGAAGCCAGCATGGTGCCGCGGCACTTGGGCGAGCCGCACCAGCAGGCATATTCCTTCTTGAGCTTGGCCGTCATGCGGGCGTCGATGATCAAACCGTAGTCAAAGAACAACTCTTCGCCCACGGCGATGTCGCGCAATGCCTTCAGAAAAACGCGGTTGCCATCCTGCTCGGCCTCAAGATTGGGGTCGCAGGAGTGATTGATCCACTTGGCGGAATTGCCCTGGTACTTCCCGTCGATGACGTGGCCGTCGTCCAGGTGGAAGTAAAAGGTGTGATTCGGTTGTGACGGGTCGTGCGGGTGGCGATCCAGCGCCTCCTGCCAGGTGATGATCTCGCCCCTGTACTCCAGGACGGTCTCGCCGGCCTTGATCGGGCGGATGGCGTAGACGCCCTTGCCATGAATACCCGACTCGCGCACCTGGGTGCGGCGGCCGGAAGTGGGCTCTTCAGCCGGGGCGTGAGCCGTCCGGGCGGCAGGCTTGGTTTTTTTTGCGGCTTGCGTCATCGGCCAGATTGGGTACATTGAATTGGTGGGCGCGCGTGCCCGCGTGTGCACACACGTATGTGTGCGTGCGCGTGCGCGAGAAGCCCGATTGTAAGAAGAGATATAAAGACGCCCATGAGCAAAGCCCTGGTCATTGCAGAAAAACCGTCGGTTGCCCAAGACATCGTGCGCGCATTGACGCCGGTGGACGGCAAATTCGACAAACACGATGAATACTTCGAGAGCGAACACTATGTGGTCAGCTCCGCCGTCGGCCATCTGGTCGAAATCAAGGCGCCCGACGAATTCGATGTCAAGCGGGGCAAGTGGAGCTTCGCCAACCTGCCGGTCATCCCGCCGCACTTCGATCTCAATCCGATCGACAAGAGCAAGGGGCGCCTCAATGCCCTGGTCAAGCTGATCAAGCGCAAGGACGTCACCACGCTGATCAACGCATGTGACGCGGGGCGCGAAGGTGAACTGATCTTCCGCCTGATTGCGCAATACGCGGCCGACAGCACGGCCACCACGCGCGCCAAGGGCCTGGGCAAGGAAGTCAAGCGCCTGTGGCTGCAGAGCATGACGCCGGCAGCCATCCGCGACGGTTTCGAGCAACTGCGCACCGACGAGCAGATGACGCCGCTGGCCAGCGCCGCCCGTTGCCGCTCCGAAGCCGACTGGCTGGTGGGCATCAACGGCACGCGCGCCATGACGGCGTTCAACTCGCGCGATGGCGGCTTCTTCCTGACCACCGTGGGCCGGGTGCAGACGCCCACGCTGTCCATCGTGGTGGAACGCGAAGAAAAGATCCGCAAGCACGTTTACCGTGATTACTGGGAAATCAAGGCCAGCTTTGGCGTCGAGGCCGGTGCCTATGAGGGCAAGTGGTTCGATCCCAACTTCAAGAAGGACAAGAGCGCTGCAGAAGGTTCGGCCGAAGCCGAGCTGAAGGCCGATCGGGTCTGGTCGGCTGCCGAGGCGCAGGCCATTGCCGATGCGGTGGAAGGCAAGCAGGGCACGGTCACGGAAGAGGCCAAGCCCAGCAACCAGTCCAGCCCGTTGCTGTATGACCTGACCACGCTGCAGCGCGAGGCCAACTCGCGTTTCGGCTTCAGTGCCAAGACCACGCTGGGCCTGGCGCAGGCCCTGTATGAAAAGCACAAGGCCCTGACCTATCCCCGTACCGATTCGCGTGCGCTGCCCGAGGACTACATCAGTGTGGTCAAGGACACGATGGGAATGATCGCCGACGAGGACATGCCCGGCCCGTTGCGCGAGCTGTCGCAACATGCGCGCAAGGCGGTCAACGACGGCTACGTCAAGCCCAACAAGCGCGTGTTCGACAACGCCAAGGTGTCGGATCACTTTGCCATCATTCCCACGATGCAGGCACCCAAGAGCCTGACCGAGGCCGAAGCCAAGCTGTACGACATGGTCGTCAAGCGCTTCATCGCCGTGTTCTACCCGGCCGCCGAGTTCATGGTCACCACCCGCATCACCAAGGTGCCGGCCGCTGGCAAGGAGCATTGCTTCCAGACCAACGGCAAGGTGCTGGTCAAGCCCGGCTGGATGGCGGTGTACGGCAAGGAAGCCTCGGAAGAGGGCGATGAGCGCACGCTGGTGGCCGTCAAGCCCGGCGAGGCCGTGACCACGGAAGACGTGGCCGTCAATGCGCTCAAGACCAAGCCACCTGCACGCTACTCTGAAGCGACGCTGCTGAGCGCCATGGAAGGCGCGGGCAAGTTGATCGACGATGAAGAGCTCAAGGCTGCGATGACCGAGAAGGGCCTGGGCACACCAGCCACCCGTGCGGCCATCATCGAAGGCCTGCTCACTGAAAAGTACATCTACCGCGAAGGCCGCGAGCTGATCCCCACGGCCAAGGCTTTCCAGCTCATGACGCTGCTGCGTGGCCTGGGCGTGGAGGACCTGACCAAGCCCGAGCTGACCGGCAACTGGGAGTTCAAGCTCGCCGAAATGGAAAAGGGCCGCTTGAGCCGCGAGGCCTTCATGGCCGAGATCGCCGCCATGACCCAGCGCGTGGTGCAAAAGGCCAAGGAATACGACCGCGACACCATCCCTGGTGACTATGCCGTGCTGCAGACCCCCTGCCCGAACTGCGGTGGCGTGGTCAAGGAAAACTACCGTCGCTTCACCTGCACGGGCAAGAGCGGCAGCGACGACGGCGCAGGTTGTGGTTTCAGCATGACCAAGATCCCCGCAGGCCGCAGCTTCGAGTTGCATGAGGTCGAGCAGCTGTTGCGCGATCACAAGATCGGCCCGATGGACGGCTTCCGCTCCAAGGCGGGCTGGCCCTTCACCGCCGAGCTCAAGCTGGTGCGTGACGAAGAGGCGAAGAACTGGAAGATGGAGTTCGACTTCGGCGAAGACGCCAAGAAGGACGACGAATCCGGCGAAGCGGTGGACTTCAGCGCACAGACCAGCCTGGGCGCCTGCCCCAAGTGTGGCGGCCAGGTGTACGAGCATGGCAGCAACTACGTGTGTGAGAACACGACGGGCAGCTCCAAGGCCAAGTGCGACTTCAAGAGCGGCAAGATCATCCTGCAGCAACCCATCATGCCCGACCAGCTCACCAAGCTGCTGGAAACCGGCAAGACGGATTTGCTGGAGAACTTCGTGTCCAACAAGACGCGCCGCAAGTTCAAGGCATTTCTGAGCTGGGATGCCAAGGCCGGCAAGGTGGGCTTCGAGTTCGAGCCTCGGGCCCCGCGCGCACCGGCTGCCAAGAAGGCCGCGTCCAAAACGGCGGCCAAGACTGCAGCGAAAAAGGCGGCTTGATTCGCTGGTGGTTTGTCGGGTGTCGGCCGGTAGCCCCCCAACGTTGTAAGCAAGCTGTAAGGGGCCGGGCAACCGGCCCTTTTTCCGTTTTGCCCTGAGCTGATCGGATCAGGGTTGACCCTGGTTGGTGTATCTTCGCGGCCTGTTTCACTGGATCTTGAAGTTGTTGGCGATGCTGTCTGGTCGTGTGTGCTTGAAACCCTGGGGCGCGTTGTTGCTGGCCCTGTCCACCTGTCTGACTGCCGTGCACGTGCACGCAGAGGTGCAGATCAAGGGGGCTGGCGCCAGCTTTCCTTCGCATGTGTACGAACGCTGGACCAAGCGTTTTGCCGATTTGAACCCGGGCGTCTCGGTGCGCTATGTGCCCACCGGCTCCGGCGATGGCATCAAGCAGATCAAGGCGCGCTCGGTGCACCTGGGTGGCACCGACAACCCCTTGACGCCTCAGCAACTGGCCGAACACAAGCTGGTGCAGATTCCCATGCTGGTGGGCGGCCTGGTGCCCGTGGTCAACGTACAGGGCATCGGCGCGAACCAGCTGGTGCTCAGTGGCGAGGTGCTGGCCGACATCATGCAGGGGCAGATCCGTCAGTGGGATGACCCACGGATTGCGGCGCTCAACCCGGGCTTGCGCCTGCCCGCCCAGGCCATCACCCGCATCGTGCGCGAGGATGCGTCCGGATCGACCGAGGTGTGGACGCGCTACCTGGGCATGTCCTCCAGCCGATTCGCGGCGGCGGTGCCTGCTTCGCAAAAACCGACCTGGCCAGGCGCCACGCTCGCAGCCAAGGGCAACGATGGCGTGAGCGCGCTGCTGAAAGACACGGCGGGCGGCGTGAGCTATGTGTCCTTCGACCGCGTGCAGAAGGACCGCCTGAGTGGCGTGAAGCTGCGTACCTCCGGCGGCTTCGTGGTGGCGGCGTCGGAAGAGGCCTTCCGCGCAGCCATCCTGGCATCCGATCTGTACAAGAAGGGGGATGATGTGGCCGGCTTGCTGAGCCAGCCCCGCGCAGATGCCTGGCCCCTGACGGCAACCAGCTACGTGTTGCTGGACGCCGCGCCCAAGGACATGCATGCCGCTGACTGGGTGGCCAGATTTGTGTACTGGTGTTTCATGCACGGAGACGAGTTGACCCGTGGAACCGGCTTCGCGCCACTGCCTGAACGCGTTCAGGCGAGGCTGTCCGGCCGATTGCTCCAGATTCACGGCCCGGCGGGACAGGTCCCGAGCTTCGCAACGCCTTGAGCGCCTGATTCGCATTCCCTTACAAGCTGGTGGCCACGCATCAGGGGTTTCCCGCGGGTGCAAACGGCCGGCATTGGTTAGGCTGTTTTCATGCCGTGAAAGAGCGCGGGTGAACGGGTGTTGTCCAGGCCTGCTACCCATCAGCCGGCACGGCACATCAAACCGGAGGGATCATGCGTATTGTTCAGTGTTGTCTTGTGGCGCTTGCACTGAGCGCCAGCTGTGCCACATCCGCGATGGCCGAAGTCATCCAGGGTGATGCCTCGGTACAGAAACCGTTGATCGATACCTCGTCCAATCTGGCCTGGTATGGCTTTGAAAGCCAGGCTGCGGGTGAGGAGGCAGGCTACCGCATGGCCACGGTCAACGAGTTCATCACCTTGCTGCTGGACGCCGGATATGTGTCGCAGCCCAGTGGGGGCCGGGATCTCTATACCCTGGACAGCAGCATCAAGGCTGGTGTGCCGGGCATCGATTTCTACTTCAACGCGAGTGCGGCAGGCAGCGCCGATTTTCACCACGATTACCTGGGCTGGGTCAATACCGGCCCGGACACGCGCCTGGTCAGCGTGAGCGATGACGTCATCGCCGGGCACGCTTCCAGCACGGCGGAGGTGCGCTGGCTGGCCTCGCTGCCAGGTGTGGCAACCGAATGGACGCAGTTCACCAACATGAGTGGCGGTGCACTGGACGCCCCTGATTTCATGATGGTGCGCGCCGTTCCCGAACCCTCCAGCTACGCGCTCATGGCGTTGGGCCTGCTGGGCATTGGCGCCGTTCGTGCGTCGCGAAAAGGGGTTTGAGCACGCATTTCAGCGCTTGAGCGCATGGCGGTGTAAGGTTCACGGCGGTGTCGGCGACCAAGTTCGCAGGCACCGTTTTTTCATGGCCGTGGAGCTTGACCAGCATGACCGTTCTTCGCACATCGCGCAGCATCCTGCATCCTGACAGCGGGATGTTTCACGCCGTTCCCAGCGAGATCACCCCTCAGTCGGTCTATCTGGCGCGGCGGCAGTTGCTTCAGGTCGGGGCCGCCGGGGGCGCTTCACTGTTGCTGTCGGGGCAGGGCCTGGCGCAGGGCGCCGTGTCCGTCAAACGCCCTGGCAAGCTGGCGCCTTTGCCCGGCGCGCCCAGCAAGGTGCCCGGCGCCTTCACCATGGACAAGCTCACGCCCTACGAGGACGTGACCAGCTACAACAACTTCTACGAGTTCGGCACCGACAAATCCGACCCGGCCGAGAACGCCCACACGCTCAAGCCACGCCCCTGGGCGCTGAGCATCGAGGGCGAGGTGGGCAAGCCATTGAAGCTGGGGCTGGATGACCTGCTCAAGCTGGGTGCGATGGAAGAGCGCATCTACCGGCTGCGCTGCGTGGAAGGCTGGTCCATGGTGATCCCGTGGGTGGGCTATTCGCTGTCCACGCTGATCCAGCGTGCCGAGCCCACGAGCCGCGCCAGGTATGTGGAGTTCGTCAGCCTGGCCGATCCCAAACAGATGCCGGGTGTGCGCACAGGCGTGCTGGACTGGCCGTATGTAGAAGGCCTGCGCATCGACGAGGCCATGCACCCGCTCACCATGATGGCGTTCGGCCTGTATGGCGAGATCCTGCCCAATCAGAATGGTGCCCCGCTGCGCCTGGTGGTGCCCTGGAAGTATGGCTTCAAGAGCGCCAAGTCGATCGTGAAGATCCGCCTGGTCGAGAAAGAGCCGGTATCCTCCTGGACCAAGGCCAATCCGCGTGAATACGGCTTCTTCTCGAATGTGAACCCGAAAGTGGATCACCCGCGATGGAGCCAGGCATCGGAGCGCCGCATTGGGGATGGCGGCTTCTTTGCGCCGCGCAAGTCCACCTTGATGTTCAATGGCTACGAGGCCCAGGTGGGGCAACTCTATGCCGGCATGGATCTGAAGAAGTATTACTGATGCAAGCGATGTCCGTGAAGCAGGGCCTCAACCAGTTGCTGTTGAGACCCTGGGTGAAGCCGCTGTTGTGGCTGTTGTGTGCCCTGCCTTTTGTGGTGCTGGTGATCAAGGGGTTCACGGGGCACCTGGGGGCCAACCCAGCAGAAAAGCTCATCAAGGAAACGGGTGAATGGGCCTTGCGCTGGCTGTGGCTGACGCTGGCGATTTCGCCCTTGCGCGAAGCGGCTTCGCTGCCCACCTTGATGCGCTATCGGCGTGCCCTGGGCGTGACCACCTTTGTGTACGCGCTGATTCATTTCCTGGCCTATGCCTGGCTGGACAAGGGCTTGGTGATCGATGACATCATCAAGGACGTGATCAAGCGCAACTTCATCCTCGTGGGGGTGGTGGCACTGGCCTTGATGACGCCCCTGGCCCTGACTTCGTTCAACTCGGCCATCCGCAAGCTGGGCGGGCGACGCTGGCAGGCCCTGCACAAGCTGGTGTATGCCGTGGCCTTGCTGGGCCTGCTGCATTTCTACTGGAAGAAGTCGGCCAAGAACGATGTGAGCGAAGTCATGGTGTATGCCGTGATCCTGGCCGTGCTGCTGGGCTGGCGCGCCATGCGCAAGGGCGGCGTGATGGGGATGCTGAAGGTCCGCTGAACTCGGCGCGGTTAGCGCTCAGGTGACAATGATCGCCATGATCGATCTGCTGCTCCTGTTCGTGCCTTTTTTTGCCCTGGTTCTGATGGGCTGGGGCGCAGCGCGGCGCGGTGTGTTGCCGCTTGATGGCATCGGGGGACTCAACAGCTTCGTGCTGTATTTCGGCCTGTCGGCCATGGTGTTCCGGCTCAGCGCCAGTGGTGCCTTGATGCAGGAAGGTTTGCTGGGGCTGCTGCTGGTTTATGGCGTGGCGGGCTCCCTGATCACCTTGCTGGCCTTGATCTGGAGCGTGCGCGTGGGCTTGATCCGTCGTGATGGCGGGCTGGTGGCGCTGGTCACAGCCTTTCCGAACACGGGTTTTCTGGGCCTGCCTTTGCTGACGGGGCTGCTCGGGCCGAAGGCAGCCGGGCCAGTGGCGGCCACCCTCATCGTGGATGTGCTGCTCTTGAGCTCCGTGTGCCTGGCCTGGGCGCATTCCCACGCGGCGCAAGAAGCACCTGGCGATGATCCACACGAGGCCTGGCATGCCGCGCAGGCATCGCTCAAGGGGGCGCTGCGCAATCCGCTCTTGTGGTCGATGGCCGTGGGCATGTTGTTCGCGGGCATGGGCTGGCATCTGCCTCATCCTGTGGATGAAACCGTGCGCTTGCTGGGCTTGTCGGCCACGCCCACGGCCTTGTTCACCCTGGGGGCCATCCTGGCACGTGCGCAGATGCAGCCTGCACCTGAGGGTGTGGTCATCCCGGGTATCTGGGTGCCAGCCTTGCTGAAGCTGGCGGTGCACCCGCTCATCGTGTGTGGCTTGGGCTGGGCCTTGCAGCGCGCCGGCGTGCCCTTGACCAGTTCTGGCTTGTTGACCCTGACCATGGCCGCGGCACTGCCTTCAGCCAGCAATGTGTCCATGCTGGCCGAGCGAGAAGGTGTCAACACCCCCCTGGTGCCACGTGTGATTCTGTGGACCACGGCCCTGGCGTTGCTCACCATCGCCGTGTGGGCCCACGGCCTGGGTGTTCAGGCCACCTCGGCCACCACCTGATTGCGGCCTGAGAGCTTGCCCTTGTAGAGGGCTGTGTCGGCGCGATTGACCGGGGCCTCGATGGATTCATCGTCGTGGTGGCAGCTCACGCCGAAGGTCATGCTGACCTTGATCTGCTGCCCTTCGAAAGGAACCTCGATGGCCGCAATCTGCTGGCGCAGGCGTTCGGCCACGGTGCTGGCCATTTCCAGTGTGGCATTGGGCATCAGGATCAGGAACTCTTCACCCCCCCATCGCGCGACGCTGTCCTGTTCGCGCAGAGCCTGGCGCAGGACCTGACTCACGGCGGTCAGGACGGCATCGCCGGCCGCGTGACCGTACTCGTCGTTGATGCCTTTGAAGTGATCGATGTCGGCCAGTACGAAGGCCAGAGGTGCATGGTTGCGCCGGCGTTGCACGAGCTCGTATTCGGCCACTTCCATCAGGCTGCGGCGGTTGAGCAGGTGGGTGAGCGGGTCGGTGGTGGCCAGCACGCGCAGATCCTTCTCGGCCTTGGTCACCAGCTTCAGGTAGATGTTGGAGAGATAGGTCAACAGCAGGAAGGTGACCGCGATGTTGAAGTAGCGCAAGGCGGCAAGGGTCTGCGGCCCGACATGGTCATAGGGAGGGAGCTCGCGAAGCGTGTAGTCCATGCCCACATAGACGGCCAGCAGGAGAGAGATGAGAACGGGCTTGAACGCCCGCACCTTCATCTGGCTGATGACAACCACAGGGACGACAACCAGCAGGTAGTAGTGGAAGCCGCTGTCCCATCCGATGGCGCGCACAGCCAGAACGGCATGCGCCAGGATTTCCGTGACGATCAGGCTCACGGCCAGCAGATTGAGGCGCTGCTTCAGGCACAGGTAACTGGTACCAAACAGGACGACGCTGCCCAGATTGATCCAGGCCAGGGAGTGTGCCCCCAGGCCATAGAACAGCCCCAGGAACATCACATGCGTGGCGCCAGCCACAACGGCAACCTTGTGCATCAATTTCCAGAATGCGGAAGCCGCATTGCGGTCACTGAACTGTCTGCTGATGAAGGATTGAGGTTTGCGGTCCATCGTCTGCCTGTATCGGCAGCTTTTGTGCGTTCTTGAGCACTATGCCGCGATCGACAGGGTGATGTTGCCCGTGTAGCCCTCGGCCACGCTGCCACTCAGTGTCGTCATCTCCAGCGTGACGCCATCGCTGAAGACGTTGTCCGTGGCGAAGCTGCTCTTGTTGAGGTTGGTCAGGCTGCTGCTGTAGCCGCTGGCGTTGGTGTAGACCTCGGTGCAGGTGGCCACGGGGAAGGCCAGTTGCGTGGTCTTGAGCTTGTTGGTGTAGCTGGTAGCCGTGTTCAGGCTGCGGTAGATCTCCAGGTGCATGTGGGGCATTCGGCCGTCATAGCAACCCGGGAAGATGGTGGTGAAGGTGGCGTTGCCACTGGCGTCGGTGGCTTGCACACCGCGCAGGTAGTTCTGATCGGTGACGCCGCTGGAGTACAGCGAGTACTTGCCATCGCGGTTGCAGTGCCACAGGTAGATGGCATAGCCCTCCAGCGAGGCGCAGGATGCGTTGGTATTGGTCAGCTGGATGGTGAGCACGAGCGGCACGCCGGCGGCTGTGCCGGTGGCACCGTCTATGCTGCTGCGGATGTCGCTGCGCACCACGCTGGCCAGCATCAGGGCGTTGCTGGTGGCGCCATTGCTGGTGTTGGAGCCGTCTCCTGGGTAGGGGCCGGCTGTTTCTTCCGGGGCGACCGAGCACGTGTTCAGGGCGGTGCCTGATGTGGTGGTCGTGCCCGTCGTGGAGGTGGACGTGGTGCTGGTGCCAGTGGATGAGCTGGTGGCGGTGCTGCCCGCGTCGCCACCACCGCCACAGCCCAGCAAGGGCATGGTGCCGGTGGCGCCCAGCGCACTCACGGTGCTCAGCCAGCGCAGGATCTGTCGGCGGTCGTGCTGGCGCGCCAGGGCGCTCAGGTCGTGTTCAAGTCCGTGGTTGTGCATGATCGGCAGGGGCATGGCGTTGGGGTGCCTCCATGCTGCCTGCCGCATGCTGCTGCTTCGTGTGCGCTTTTTGTCAGCGCTGACACAGTGGCATCTTCACCAAGCCTTTCACCGCGTGCGATGCAGCACGTGCTTGAGGGCCACGCCCGTGTGCGTCTTCTTCGCCACGATCTCATCGGGCGTACCCTGGGCCGCCACCTTGCCACCGCCCGTGCCGCCTTCGGGGCCCATGTCGATGATCCAGTCGGCCTCGGCGATCACATCCAGATCGTGTTCGATCACGACCACGCTGTGGCCGCCATCGACCAGCCTGTGCAGCACACGGATGAGCTTCTCCACGTCGGCCAGGTGCAGGCCCACCGTGGGCTCATCCAGCACGTACAGGGTGTGCGGCGCCTTCTGACCACGGCGGGTGATGTCATCGCGCACCTTGCTGAGTTCGGTCACCAGCTTGATGCGCTGCGCCTCGCCGCCTGACAGGGTGGGGGAGGGCTGGCCCAGCGTGAGGTAGCCCAGGCCCACGTCCTGCAGCAACTTGAGCGGGTGGGCGATGGAGGGCATGGTCGCGAAGAACTCGACGGCCTCGTCCACCTCCATCTTGAGCACATCACCGATGTGCTTGCCGCGCCAGGTGGCGGCCAGCGTTTCAGGGTTGAAGCGCATGCCGTTGCAGGTGTCGCAATGCACCTTCACATCGGGCAGGAAGGCCATCTCGATGGTACGGATGCCCTGGCCTTCGCAAGCCGGGCAGCGGCCTTCACCGGTGTTGAAGCTGAAGCGGCCTGCACCCCAGCCGCGTGCGCGGGCTTCAAGCGTGTCGGCGAACAGCTTGCGGATGGTGTCCCAGAAGCCGATGTAGGTGGCCGGGCAGGAGCGCGGTGTCTTGCCGATCGGCGTCTGGTCGACTTCGAGCACGCGGTCGACCGCCCCCCAGCCCTCGATGCCATCGCAACCCACCCACAGCGGTGCGGCCTTGGCGCGTTCCTTCGGCGGGATGCTGACGGCCGTCTGCACGTTGGCCAGCAGCACATCACGCGCGATGGTGGATTTGCCCGAGCCGGACACGCCCGTCACCGCCACCAGGCGCTGCAAAGGCACCTTGACGCTGACCTTGTCCAGGTTGTGCAGCCTCGCCTTCTTGATGCTCAGCTGGGGTGTGTCAGGTGTGATGGCGCGGCGCTCGCCGATCGGGTGTGCCATGGGGGAACGCAGGCAGCGACCGGTGACCGAGTTTTCAGCCGCCATGATGTCGGCCACGGTACCTTCGGCCACCACGGTGCCGCCACGCACACCGGCGCCAGGGCCGATGTCGATGATGTGCTCGGCACGGCGGATCGTGTCTTCATCGTGTTCGACCACGACCAGCGTGTTGCCCTCTGCGCCCAGTGTGTGCAGGGCTTCAAGCAGCAACTGGTTGTCGCGCGGGTGCAGGCCGATGGTGGGCTCGTCCAGCACATAGCAGACGCCTTGCAGGTTAGAACCGAGCTGGGCAGCCAGGCGGATGCGCTGCGCTTCGCCACCCGACAAGGTGGGCGCCGCACGGTCCAGGCTCAGGTACCCCAAGCCGACTTGCTCCATGAAGCTCAGGCGGCTCTTGATCTCGCTGACGATGTCGCGGGCGATGGTGGCTTCGCGGCCATCGAGCTTGAGCTTCTCGCCCCACT
This sequence comes from Aquabacterium sp., assembly GCF_036279675.1. GTDB lineage: Bacteria > Pseudomonadota > Gammaproteobacteria > Burkholderiales > Burkholderiaceae_C > Aquabacterium. The sequence continues at coordinate 71,736 of NZ_DASUIS010000128.1, forward strand.
TGCGCGCCTCCTTGACGGACAGGGCCGACAGCTCGGCGATGGACTGGCCGCGCAGTTGCACGGCGCGCGCCACCGGATTGAGGCGTGCACCATGGCAGGACTCGCATTCGGCATCGGTCACGTCTTCCACATCGGGCTCGGCAAATGTCTGCTCGCGGCCCTTGTTGTCATCGGTCTGAGAGTCGTCCATGACCTTGCGCTGTTCGCGGGTCAGGGCCAGGCCCGTGCCCACGCAATCGGGGCACCAGCCGTGCTTGCTGTTGTACGAGAACAGGCGCGGGTCCAGCTCGGGGTAGCTGGTGCCGCAGCTGGGGCAGGCGCGTTCGGTCGAGAAGACCTTGACGCGGCCCATGTGCAGCGTGGACTTGCCGGTTGCCAGTGCGTCAGACAGGCCTTCCAGCCCGGTGATCAGGTGGACCACGCCCTTGCCGTGTTCCAGCGCCGAGGCCAGCAGCTCGCGCAACTTGCCCTCGTTCTCGGGTTTGACCACCACATCGCCCACCGGCAGTTCGATGGTGTGCTCGCGGTAACGGTCGATCTTGGGGCCGCCTGCCGTGCCCCAGCCTGCGCTGGGCAGGAACTCGCCGTCCACGCGCAGGTGGGTGAAGCCCTTGCTGGAAGCCCACTTGGCCAGCTCGGTGTAGATGCCCTTGCGGTTCACCACCAGCGGCGCCATCAGGCCAATGTGCTGGCCGCGGTAATCACGCACCCACTGGGCCGCGATGGCTTCGGGGGTTTGCGGCAGCACGGCCATGGGGTGGCCGTCGGCATCACAGCAAGCGGGGTTGGTGCAGTGTTGCACGCCCAGCTTGACGAACAGCAGGCGCAGGAAGTGGTGCACTTCGGTGGTGGTGCCCACGGTGCTCTTGCGGCCACCGCGTGACAGGCGCTGTTCAATCGCCACGGTGGGTGGGATGCCATACACCGCATCCACCTCAGGCCGGCCCGCAGGCTGGACAAGCGAACGGGCATACGCGTTGAGCGATTCCAGATAGCGGCGCTGGCCTTCGTTGAAGAGGATGTCGAACGCGAGCGTGGATTTGCCCGAGCCCGAGACCCCCGTGATCACGTTGAACTTGCCGCGCGGGATGTGCACGCTCATGCCCTTGAGGTTGTTCTCATGGGCGTTGACCACTTCGATGCTGTCGTGGCCAGGGGCCTTGGCAGCTGCTTCACGGCGGCGTTCGCGGCGGGCCTTGATGATGGCTTGCAAGGAGGTGCCCGCATCGTCGCACAGCTTGTCGGCCAGGCCCAGCTCGTAGGCGGCTTCGCGCTCCATGGCGACGACGGCCGCGCTGGAGTCAGCGTCATCCACCGCGGCCTTGCTGGTCTTGGCCTTGCCTTTGCCCTTGCTTGATGTCGAGGCTGGCTCCTCGCTGCCGGGCGCGCTCAGGCCCAGTGCCGTTTCGTATTCACGCAGGGCCACACCGGTGGCGGTGTGCTTCAGCCGCACTTCCTCAGGCGGGCCAAAGGCCACCAGCTGGCCGCCCGCATCACCGCCTTCGGGGCCCAGTTCGATGAGCCAGTCACAGGCGCGGATCACATCCAGGTTGTGCTCGATGAGGATGATGGAGTGGCCCGCATCCAGCAGCTTGGCAAAGGCCCGCATCAGCTTGGCGATGTCGTCGAAGTGCAGGCCGGTGGTGGGCTCGTCGAACATGAACAGCGTGCCCTTGCGCGCCATGCGCTGGCCTGACTTGCTGGCTTGTTGTGCCGTCTCGACCAGGTGGCCCGCCAGCTTGAGGCGTTGTGCCTCGCCGCCCGACAAAGTCGGTACGGGCTGACCCAGCTTCACGTAGTCCAGGCCCACGTCGTGCAAGGGCTGCAAGGCACGGACCACGTCCACATCCTGGCCAAACAGGCGCACGGCCTCGGCCACCGTCAGCTCCAGCACATCCGAGATGGACAGCTGCTTGCCCAGGCGCTCGATCTTGACCTCGCGCACCTCGGCGCGAAAGCGTGTGCCATCGCAGTCCGGGCAGCGCAGGTACACGTCGCTAAGGAACTGCATCTCCACGTGCTCGAAGCCCGAGCCGCCGCAGGTGGCGCAACGGCCCGTGCCCGCGTTGAAGCTGAAGGTGCCGGCGGTGTACTGGCGTTCCTTCGCCAAGGGGGTGACGGCGAACAAGGTGCGCACCGCGTCGAACGCCCCCACATAGCTGGCCGGGTTGGAACGGGCCGTCTTGCCGATCGGCGATTGATCGACGAAGTTGACGGCGCTCAGCCAGTCGGCACCGAGCAGTTCATCGTGCTCGCCCGGAGAATCCGTGGCCTGACCGAAGTGACGCAGCAGGGCGGGGTGCAGGATGTCCTGGATCAGGGTGGACTTGCCCGAGCCACTCACGCCCGTGACGCCCACCAGGCGCTGCAGCGGAAACGCGATGTTGAGGTTCTGCAGGTTGTGCTGGCGAGCGCCTTGCAGGATCAGCTTGGGCGTGTTGTCTTGCACCACGCGGCGCAGGCCCATGCCGATGGTGCGGCGTGCGCCCAGGTAGGCGCCCGTCAATGTCTCCGCCTTCTTGAGATCTTCGGGCGTGCCATCGAACACGATGCGGCCACCTTGATGGCCAGGGCCGGGGCCGAGATCGATCACGCGGTCGGCGGCCAGCATCACGGCCGGGTCGTGCTCGACCACGACCAGCGTGTTGCCGGCGTCCACCAGGCGCTGCATGGCCACGTTGATGCGGTCCATGTCGCGCGGGTGCAGGCCGATGCTGGGCTCGTCCAGCACGAACAGGGTGTTGACCAG
>NZ_DASUIS010000129.1:0-2514 GCF_036279675.1 Aquabacterium sp.
GAACCTCAATATCCCTTCCGGTGAGCTGGTGGCTTTGCTGGGCCCTTCGGGCTCGGGCAAGACCTCGCTGCTTCGCATCATCGCGGGCCTGGAAACGCCCGACAGCGGCTCCGTGCTGTTCAACGGTGAAGATGCCACCCATGTGGCAGTGCGCGAGCGCCAGGTTGGCTTCGTGTTCCAGCACTACGCCTTGTTCGGGCACATGACGATTTTCGAGAACGTGGCCTTCGGCCTGCGTGTGCGCCCCAAGGACACGCGCCCGTCAGATGCTCAGATCAAGGCCAAGGTGACCGAGCTGCTCAAGCTGGTTCAGCTGGACTGGATTGCCGATCGCTACCCGCATCAGCTGTCTGGTGGTCAGCGTCAGCGTATCGCCTTGGCGCGTGCGTTGGCCGTGGAGCCCAAGGTGTTGCTGCTGGACGAACCCTTCGGCGCGCTGGATGCCAAGGTCCGCAAGGAGTTGCGCCGTTGGTTGCGCCGTCTGCACGACGAGATGCACATCACCAGCGTGTTCGTGACCCACGACCAGGAAGAGGCCATGGAAGTGGCAGACCGCATCGTGGTGATGAACCAGGGCCGCATCGAGCAGGAAGGCACGCCTGACGAGGTCTACGATCACCCCGCCACGCCGTTCGTGTTGCAGTTCCTGGGTGATGTGAACCTGTTCCACGGTCGTGACCATGCACCGGGTGCGGTGGTCTCTTCAGTAGGTGCGGCGGCAGATGTCGTGAGCTATGTGCGCCCGCATGAGATCCAGGTGCTGGCCCGTGCGGAAGAGGGCAGCTTGCCGGTGAGCCTCGTGCACACCTTGACGGTGGGCCCCAATACGCGCCTGGAGTTCAAGCGCGCCGATGGGGTGGGCGAGATCGATGTCGAGTTGCCTCGCTCCGAATACGCGGCACTGCGCGACAGTGGCATCCTGCAGCCTGGTGCGACCGTGCACCTCAAGCCACGTCGTGTTCGGCGATTCCTCGCCGAGGGGGCCCATGCCGCGCTGACGGTGGACCCGGCATCTTCCATTTGAAAAGGCACTGATCACAGCACGATGTTGCACAAGATCCCTTTGCTTCGGCAGATTCAGATCCGGCCTCGTTTGTTTGTCTCGGGTGCCATCGGCGTGGCCGTGGTTCTGCTGATGCCCGACCAGTGGGCCGCGCGTGAAGTCACACGGTGGATCGTCGGCTGGAATGTCGGTGCGTGGATCTACCTGGCGCTGGCCGGCTGGATGATGGCGCATGCCAGCCACGCCCAGATCCAGCGCCGGGCTTGTCAGGAAGATGATGGTGCGTTGGCCATCCTGACGCTGGTCGTTCTGGCAGCGCTGGCGAGCCTGGGCTCGATCGTGGCCGAGCTGTCTGTGGCCAAGGAGTTCACGGGCATGGCGCGCACGCTGCACATTGCCCTGGCTGGCGTGACGATCCTGTCTTCCTGGGCCTTCACGCAGATGATGTTCGCCTTGCATTACGCCCACGATTTCTACATCGCACGGCGCCACGGGCGGCCCGGTGGCCTGCTGTTCCCCGACACACCGGATCCGGACTACCTGGATTTTCTGTATTTCGCCGCCGTGATCGGCACATCAGGCCAGACGGCCGATGTGTCGATGGCCAGCTCCGGCATGCGCCGTGTGGGGCTGGTGCACTGTGTGCTGGCCTTCCTGTTCAACACCAGTCTGGTGGCCTTGACCATCAACGTGGCATCCAGCCTGTTGTGATGCGCAATCAGGGATGAACGGCGATCACGCCACAGGCAATGCGAGGGCCTGAATTGCCGGTGGGCTGCGTCTTGTAGTCATCGGCGTTGGCATGCAGGATCACGCTGTGGCCGTCAATGGCGTTGGTGCCTTGCTTGATCGTCACGCCGTGGAGCATGAACTTCTGATCAATGACGCCATTGGCATCGGCCTTCAGGGCGGGCATGTCACCGGCGTGGTGCTCGGCGTCTTGCGGGCCGTGTGCGGTCTTGCCTGGATTGAAGTGGCCGCCGGCGCTGGTGCCATCGGCGCTCGCGCAGTTGCCCACGTCATGCAGGTGGAAGCCATGTTCCGAGTCCGGGGCCAGGCCAGTGAAATGAGCATGGACCATGACGTGATCGTTCATTTCATGGAAAACCACCATGCCACGTACGGCGTTACCCTGCGTGGGCGTGACAGTCGCCACGGCCATGTTGCCCATCATCATGTGCCCCATCTTCATGCCAGGGCCTTCACACCGAGCTGCGCCGGCAGCGTGGTCACCGTGATCAGTCGAGCTTGCACAACCTGCTGTCAGGGCGGCCAGCAAGCTCAATGTCGTCAGCGAAATACGTTTCATGGGGTTCTCCTGCGTTTTCAATGATGAAGTTTCGTAACCGAGGGACTGTAGCTTCGTGTCTGGAAGTTTTCCGGATTACCCTTGTAAGGATCCTTGTCAAAGCCCAATTCGGTGGGTTGGTGCATGCACTTATCCCCGGATCCTGTGGATAACCTTGTTGGCAAACTTGGGGGAACCCGGGTTCTCCCTGGGATGGGGACTG
>NZ_DASUIS010000130.1:0-2764 GCF_036279675.1 Aquabacterium sp.
TCTTCTTCCGTCACGCTGCGGTTGCCGTTGTCCTTGATGCCGATGAGCTTGAGGATGGCTTCCGTGGCGGCGGCGAGCATGCGCACGAAGGGACGCGTCAGGCGCGACAACCAGGTCATGGGCTGGGCCACGATCCTGGCAACCGACTCCGGGTACATCTGGCCGACCCGCTTGGGAACCAGTTCACCAAAAATGATGGACACGAACGTGATGATCAGCACCACAAGGCCTGTGGCCGTCACACTGGCGATCCGATCCGTCAGCGGAAAGTGGGCTTGCAGCCAGTCGGCCAGCGGTGGCGAGAAGGCGGCTTCACCGACGATGCCGTTGAGCACGCCTATGGAGGTGATGCCGATCTGAACCGTGGACAGAAACTGGGTGGGGTTGTCGTGCAGCACCATGGCTGCTTGCGCACCGGCGTCGCCGGTTTCGGCCATCACTTGCAGTCGCGCCTTGCGACTGGCGGCCAGCGCCATTTCCGACATGGCAAAGGCGCCGTTGAGCAGAACCAGGAAAATCAGAAGCGCTAGATCCATAAAAGGCGCCGGCAGAATCCGGGCCTTGCATTCAACACCGCGCAAGCGTAGCAGAATCCGTTCCATGATCTATCTTGTTGGTGACCTGCAAGGTTGTTGCAATCCGTTCGAGCGGCTGCTGCAAACCATTGATTTCTCTCCCTCGCGCGACCATGTGTACGTGCTGGGTGACCTGGTGAACCGGGGGCCGGACTCCCTGGGCGTGCTGCGCCGGCTGCGCGAACTGGACAACGCCGCCACCTGTCTGCTGGGCAACCACGATCTACACCTGCTGGCCGTGGCCCATGGTGTGCGCAAGCCGCATCGCAGCGACACGCTCGACGAGATCCTGCATGCGCCTGATCGGGAAGACTGGCTCAACTGGATCCGCCAGCGCCGCCTGGCCGTGCACGCGCATGGCTGGCTGATGGTGCACGCGGGCGTCGTGCCGCAGTGGGATGCGGCTCAGACCGTGGCACTGGCCGCCGAGGTGGAGGCGATGCTGGCCGGGCCGGATGTGGGCGAGTTCCTCACGCGCATGTACGGCAACGAACCTGACAAGTGGCGCGAAGGCCTGCAAGGTGTGCCCCGCTGGCGTTGCGTGGTCAACAGCCTGACCCGGCTGCGCTTTTGCTCGGTAGACGGCACGATGGAGTTCGCCACCAAGGAAGGCGCGGGCGGTGCACCTGAGGGCTTCATGCCCTGGTTTGAGGTGCCCGGGCGGCGCACGGCGGGCACACCCGTGGCTTTCGGTCATTGGTCCACGCTGGGCTTGATCAACCGCGACGACCTGCTGTCGCTCGACACCGGGTGTGTCTGGGGCGGGCAACTCACGGCGGTGCGTGTCGATGGCGCCACGCGAGAGCTCATTCAGATCGATTGCCCCCAGGCTCAGAAGCCAGGCAAAAGCTGATGGCCGCAAAGGCATCTACAATGGCGGCTTCAAAGGGTGTGTGGCCGAGCGGTTTAAGGCACCGGTCTTGAAAACCGGCGAGGGCTTATCCCCTCCGTGAGTTCGAATCTCACCGCACCCGCCACTTGTGGCGACCCTTTTTTTGAACGGCTCCTGTCCATACGGCAGGGGCCGTTTTTCTTTGCGCAGACGAGCGTGGCGGCCTTGTCCGCCATGCCGCTTGTCAAGTATTTTTTCTGGCATCGGGCATTCCCTGAAGGACTACACAAAACGCTTGGTACTGTATAAAATCACAGTATGGAAGCGCCCCTCAAATCTGCCTGGATAGCCCGCTGCATCAAGCGTCTGGCCGAGCTTCAGCCTGGTCTGATGCCGGCTGTGGCAGCCCGTGCAGCGGAGCGTCTGTGGCAGGACGAGCGGGGCCATGTGCCGCCCGAAGAGTGGGCGGAGATTGAGGTCAGAAGCTGGGCCCGCCAGGGACCTTGAGCCCGTACCTCCTTCCCGATCTTTGACGTCATGAACCCAGGCTGTCGCGGCATGTTGTGCGCGACGGGCCGGGCGTGACGCCTTCGTTTCTTTCTCTCTCGACCGAACCTTCATCCAAACAGACAGGAGCGCGCCATGATGAGCGTGAAGCCACCGCATTGCCTTTTCAACCGTGTCAACCGGGCGCTGGACCGGGTACTGGAGGCCCTGCTGGGCGACTGGTGGATCGATCTGATCCTCATGTTGTTCATCGTGGGCACGATGCTCTACAACCACTACCACTGAGCTGCTCGGCCAGCCTCAGTCGGTTTGCTGGCGCAGGATCATGTCGGCCGCCTTCTCCGCGATCATGACCGTGGGCGCATTGGTGTTGCCCGAGGTGATGGTGGGCATGGCTGACGCATCCACCACCCGCAAGCGCTGGACGCCACGTACGCGCAGTTGTGGATCGAGCACGGCCTCCACGTCCCCATCCGGCCCCATGCGGCAGGTGCTCACAGGATGGAAGATGGTGGTGCCGATGCGGCCGGCGGCCTCCACCAGTTGCGCGGGGCTTTGGGCCTCGGGGCCGGGCATGAATTCCTGCGGCTGGTACGGGGCCAGTGCGGGTTGCGCAACGATGCGGCGCGTCAGCTCGATGGCCTCGACGGCCACCTGCCTGTCTCGCTTGGTGCTCAGGTAGTTGGGCGTGATACGTGGCGCGCGGTCTGGCTGGGCATCGCGGATGTGGATGTGGCCGCGTGATGAAGGCTGCAGGTCACACACGGAGGCCGTGAAAGCCGGAAAGGCATGCAGCGGTTCACCGAACTTGTCGAGTGACAAGGGCTGCACGTGGTACTCGACATTGGTG
>NZ_DASUIS010000131.1:0-7963 GCF_036279675.1 Aquabacterium sp.
GAACGCATCGGGGTCAAAGCCGCCGCACTCCACGGCCAGCGAGTGGTCCACGATCAGCTGCACGGGCACCACGGGGTTCACCTTGGCGGGGTCGCCGCCTTCCTTGGCAATCGCATCACGCAGGCCGGCCAGGTCCACCAGCGCGGTCTGGCCCAGGATGTCGTGGCAGGCCACGCGGGCCGGGAACCACGGGAAGTCGAGGTCACGCTTGCGCTCGATCAGCTGGGTCAGGCAGTCGTTGATGATGGCCGGATCCGCCTTGCGCACGATGTTCTCGGCGTGCACGCGCGAGGTGTAGGGCAGGGTGGCCCAGGCGCCAGGCTTGATCGCTTCAACGGCGGCTTGGGTGTCGAAGTAGTCCAGCGAGGTGCCGGGCAGGTTCTTGCGGAAATTCGTGTTCATGAGGCGGCCTTGTGATGCGGTGATCGTGGGCGGAAATCTGGTGCGGCGGTCAGCAAGTGACAGGGCGCCACATCACGACGATCGCGCGTCGGCAATGTGGCGCCCTGGTTCGGCTCAAGGATTACTTGCGATCCTGGATGGGCACGAACTTCTGGTCTTCAGGGCCGGTGTAGTTGGCCGATGGGCGGATGATCTTGCCGTCAATGCGTTGTTCGATCACGTGGGCCGACCAGCCGGATGTGCGGGCGATCACGAACAGCGGGGTGAACATCGCGGTGGGCACGCCCATCATGTGATAGCTCACGGCCGAGAACCAGTCCAGGTTCGGGAACATCTTCTTGATTTCCCACATCACCGATTCCAGACGCTCGGCGATGTTGTACATCTTCATGTTGTTCTGTTCCTTGGACAGGTCTTCCGCCACCTTCTTGATGACCACGTTGCGGGGGTCGCTCACGGTGTAGACGGGGTGACCGAAGCCGATCACGACTTCCTTCTTCTCGACGCGGGCGCGGATGTCGGCCTCGGCTTCGTCAGGCGTGTCGTAGCGCTTCTGGATCTCGAAGGCGACCTCGTTGGCGCCGCCGTGCTTGGGGCCACGCAGGGCGCCAATGCCACCGGTCAGGGCGGAGTACATGTCCGAGCCCGTGCCGGCCACCACGCGCGAGGTGAAGGTCGAGGCGTTGAACTCGTGCTCTGCGTACAGGATCAGCGAGGTGTGCATGGCGCGCACCCAGCTGTCGCGGGGCTTCTCGCCGTGCAGCAGGTGCAGGAAATGGCCGCCGATGGAGTCGTCATCGGTTTCCACGTCGATGCGCTTGCCGTTGTGGCTGTAGTGGTACCAGTACAGCAGCATCGAGCCCAGCGAGGCCATCAGCTTGTCGGCGATGTCGCGGGCGCCGGGGTGGTTGTGGTCGTCCTTTTCGGGCGACAGGCAACCCAGCACGGACACGCCGGTGCGCATCACGTCCATCGGGTGGGCCGACGGGGGCAGTTGCTCCAGCGCAGCCTTCAGGCCGGCGGGCAGGCCGCGCAGCGACTTCAGCTTGGCCTTGTAGCCAGCCAGTTCGGCTACCGTGGGCAGCTTGCCGTGCACCAGCAGGTGGGCGATTTCTTCGAATTCACAGGTGGTGGCGACGTCCAGGATGTCGTAGCCACGGTAGGCCAGGTCGTTGCCGGTGCGGCCAACGGTACACAGGGCCGTGTTGCCAGCGGCAGTGCCCGACAGGGCAACGGACTTCTTGGGCTTGAAACCGGGGGTGGTTGTTTCGGGTGTAGCGCTCATGAGATGAGTTTCCTGGCTTGAAGGTTGAGGCAGTCGGTTGAAACAGTCGGGGGTTACTTCTTGGCGGCAAACAGTGCGTCGAGCTTGCCTTCAAAGGCGTGGTAGCCGATGCGGTCATACAGTTCTTCGCGGGTCTGCATGATGTCCACCACGTTCTTCTGGTGGCCATCACGTCGAATGGCAGTGTAAACAGCCTCGGCGGCCTTGTTCATGGCACGGAAGGCGCTCAGGGGGTAGAGCACCATGCCCACGCCGGTGGGGCGCAGCTCGTCCACGCTGAACAGCGGGGTCTTGCCGAATTCGGTGATGTTGGCCAGCACGGGCACCTTCACGGCCTTGACGAACTTCTCGTAGGTGGGCAGGTCGTAGGCGGCTTCGGCGAAGATGCCGTCGGCGCCGGCTTCCACGCACTTGATGGCGCGCTCGATGGCGGCGTCCACGCCGTGCACCTGGATGGCGTCGGTGCGGGCGATCAGGAAGAAGTCCTTGTCGGTCTTGGCATCAGCGGCAGCCTTGACGCGGTCCACCATTTCTTCGGTGGTGACGATTTCCTTGCCGGGGCGATGGCCGCAGCGCTTGGCGCCCACCTGGTCTTCAATGTGGCAGGCAGCTGCGCCAGCCTTGATCAGGCTCTTGACCGTGCGCTCGATGTTGAAGGCCGAGGGGCCGAAGCCGGTGTCGATGTCGACCAGCAAAGGCAGGTCGCACACATCGGTGATGCGGCGGGTGTCGGTCAGGACGTCGTCCAGGGTGTTGATGCCCAGGTCAGGCAGGCCCAGCGAGCCAGCGGCCACGCCGCCACCCGAGAGGTAAATTGCACGGTAGCCCGCGCGCTTGGCCAGCAAGGCGTGGTTGGCGTTGATGGCGCCGATGATCTGCAGAGGGGATTCTTCTGCGAGGGCTTGGCGGAAACGTGCGCCAGGGGTCATGGTGGACATGTCGGATCTCCAACTTGAGCGGTTTACCTGTGAAACGCAACGCCTGTGCCAGCGACTCGGCGTGCAGCAGCTTTGCCATGCAGTTGCACGAACTGCGACGCCAACTGCTTGATTCTCATGGAGAAACGGCGCCCGTGCCTTGGGCATTGTCAATCAATTTCCATCCGGAAATGTTTCTGGAGTGAAACGTTGTTTCGGGAAATATGAAACAATGGTCTGAAACGTAGTTGAAACATCCGAGATGACCGCATGAGCACCATCCGTCCCCGTCCCGCGACGACCGCCTTGCCCCACATCGTGGCAGTCGGCTTCAAGCGCATCAACAAGATGCTGCAGGAGCTGGCGCCCGACTTTGCGGATCGGGCTTCGGTCGACGTGCTGGACATGGGCTTCGAGCAGGCCGTCAGCCGGATCCGAGACATGCAGGCTCAGCGCCCGATCGATGTGGTGGTGTCAGCGGGTTCGAACGGCGCTTATTTGCGTCAGCACCTGGACATGCCCGTGGTGCTGGTGAAAGTGGGCGGTTTTGACGTCATGCAGGCTCTGGCGCGTGCACGTCGCGTGTCGCCCAGCATCGGCCTTGTCACCTATGAAGGCATGGCGCCTGACCTGGCCCCGTTTGCCGAGTTGCTGGACATGGGCCTGGTGCAGCGAACCTATCGCTCCGAAGAGGATGCCCAGTCCTGCGTGCTGGAGCTCAAACACATGGGCGTGCAGGTTCTGGTGGGGCCCGGGCTGGTGGCGGATCTGGCAGATCAGGCGGGCCTGGCGGGCGTCTTTCTGTATTCCACGGATGCGGTGCGCGAAGCACTGGAGGATGCGGTTGAAGTCGCCCGGGCCGCGCGCATCGAGCTGGCCAAGCGTGAGCGCCTCAACACCATCCTGGCGCAATTGAGCGATGGCGTGATCGCCGTGGACCAGAGCGAGCGCATCGAGACCTTGAACCCGACCATGGCGCAGTGGCTGGGTGTGGCGCCCCATGCCTGGTTGGGGCGCAACCTCACCGAGGTTTGCCCCGAGTTGAGTCTGCTGGCCACCTTGCGCATGGGCACGCAGGAGCTGGAAAAGATCGAGCGCGTCAAAGGCAAGGCTTTGATCGTCAACCGCATGCCCATCGTGGAGCAAGGGGTGCTGACCGGCGCGGTGCTCACCTGCCAGGATCCCATCAGCATTCAGCGGGTCGATCGCCACATTCGCACCCGCATCAAGCCCAATACACCTGGCACCCGCTATGAGCTCAAGCAGTTCCTGGGGGACAGTGCGGCCGTACAGCACATTCGGCAGGTGGCGCTCAGTTGTGCCCGCAGTCAGGCGACCGTCCTGCTCATCGGTGAAAGCGGCACCGGCAAGGAGTTGATTGCGCAAGGCATCCACATGGCCAGTGACCGGCGTGACATGCCCTTCGTGGCCGTGAACTGCGCCGCCGTATCGGAAAGCCTGTTGGAGAGCGAACTGTTCGGCTACGAGGAGGGGGCGTTCACGGGCGCACGCCGAGGGGGCAAGATTGGCTTGTTCGAGGCTGCGCACAATGGCACCCTGTTCCTCGACGAGGTCGGTGAAATGCCGTTTTCCTTGCAGACACGCCTGTTGCGCGTGCTGCAGGAGCGCGAGGTGTTGCGCGTAGGGGGTACGGAGCCCACGCCAGTGAATGTGCGGGTGATCGCCGCCACACACCAGGCCTTGCGAGAGCAGGTTGACAAGGGCCTGTTCCGGCTGGATCTGTACTATCGGCTCAACATCCTGCGCGTGGACGTGCCGCCACTGCGCGAACGTCTGCAGGACATCGGGCCGATCGCCCATGCCTTGCATCGCAAGTTGTGCGCGCGCCTGGCCATCGAGCCACGCGAAACCAGTCGCCTGATGGACGCGCTCATCGAACAGGCCCAGGGTTATGGCTGGCCCGGCAATGTACGTGAACTCGACAACCTCATCGAACGGGTGATGGCTTACGCCGGTGCGCAAACGGCCGTGCAGGCGATGGGCGCCCAGCAGGTGAGCACATTTCTGCAGGCGGCTGTGCCTGAACTTTTCGAGCATCGTCACGGCAGGTCGGCATCGGCTGGGCTCTCCGGGCCGGGTGTGGATGTGGCGTCTCAGGTGGACGTGATCATGCAACGCAAGCAAAGACTGGCTCAGGCCGAGCGCGCAGAAATCCTTCGTGTCATGGCAGATTGCGCGGGTGATCGGGCGCTTGCCAGTCAGCGCTTGGGCATCAGCCGGACAACCTTGTGGCGCAAGCTCAAGAGTCTGGCTTGAGTCGGTGCTCAACAGGCATAAGACTCGATGAAACGGGCATCGTCTGAAGGCTTGCAATACGCCGAGCTGGCTTCGATCTGCAACACGCTGCCATTGCGGAATTGAAGGCTCAAGGTCAGGCGCTCCATGCAACGCCAGGGCAGGGGGATCTGCGTAGCTGACTGTGCGCGCATACTGGCCAGCCGCAATTCGCCCTGCGCGATCCCTCCCAGGCATTCGCCAATCGGGCCGATCAGCTGGGCCTGGTCGAACACCAGTTCCAGTGGCTTGATGAAGCCATGCAAGCCTGACTTGAAGGTGGCGCCTTCCGATCCCCGCAAGACCGCTCCCGCAGACAGGGTCACGCGAGCCTGACCGCCAGGTGTGTCAGGCGGGGTCACGCCGCGAACCTCCGAGTTGTGCCAGGAAAGAATGTCCACCATGTTGTCGAGTCTGAAGAACGCCGTGTCGTTGGTGCGCGTGGGGTTTGACGATAATCGCGTTTTGCCGGTCTTGCCAAGGCCGGGTGTGGGGTTGCAGGCGCTGGAAAGGGCGCACGAGGGGGGCGCATGAGCGCGGAATTCGACTGTCAGCAATGCGGCGCTTGCTGTGCCTATTTTCGGGTGTCTTTCTATTGGGCCGAGGCGGATGACGCACCAGGCGGTACCGTGCCCGCACACCTGACCGAGCCCGTGGGACCTTTGCACCGTTGCATGGTTGGCACCGGCGTCAAACCGGCGCGTTGCACGATGCTGCAGGGGCAAATTGGGTGCGAAGTGGCCTGCGGCATTTATGAGCAACGCTCCACTACCTGTCGCGAACTCATGCCGGGCGATGAAAAGTGCCTCAAGGCGCGGCAACATCATGGGCTGCCCATCTAGCTCATGCCCCCACTGTCGATGCGGTTGGCCGTTTGCTGCACTGACTGAATTGCCCTTCAATGGCGCTTATGCACTCAGGTTTGGCGTTCATCTTCCGATATCACAAAGATAAAGGGTAAAGAGGCCGCAAGCGCTCCCGGCTGGATGAGGGCGCCATGTCGAGGTGTAGAGATGTTCAATCTCCATCAACTCAAGCTGGGGCCGCGCCTCTGGTTGGGATTCGGGGTGGTGCTGTCGCTGACGGCCGTGATCGCGCTGGTTGGCTGGCTTCGGCTGTCTGCGACCATTTCAGACATTGATGGCAATGGCCAGGTGCAAGCCAGGGCGACGGCGGCCCTCAAGTGGGAAAGCCTGACATTGCTCAACGTCAACCGCACGCTCGCCATCGCCGAGTCGGGTGGCATCAAGGATGTGAAGGAGCACTTTGCCCCGCTGATCAAGGAAACCTCGGCGCAGATCAGTGTGATTCAGAAAGACCTGGAGGCCAGTGCCACCTCCGATCAGGAAAAAGCCTTGTTTGCGGACATCGCAGCACGGCGCAAGGCGTATGTGACGGCACGCGATGCCATCTTTACCTTGCTCGAACTGGATGATCCTGGCGCCAAGGAGGCGCTCAACAGCCAGTTGCTGCCCGCTGCCACGCGCTACATCACGGCCATCAACGACTACCAGCGCATGCAGCGCAAGATTGCCGACGACGACAACGCGGCCACGCACGCTCATGTCAGCCGCGCCAAGATATCCTTGCTTGTGCTGGCTCTGGTGTCGCTGGCGCTCGGTGGCTGGTTTGCCTGGGTGATGGCGCGTTCGGTGACCGTGCCGCTGCGGCAGGTCGTGGCGGCTACCCATGTGATTGCCAAGGGCGACCTGTCTCATCGCGTCGAGATGGGTGGTCGAGATGAGTTGAGCGAGTTGTGCCACAGCCTGGAAGAGATGCAGGTGGCCTTGCGTGGCATCGTGGGTGATGTGCGCCACTCCACCGACTCGATCAAGGTGGCCAGTGATGAAGTGGCCACGGGCAGTCAGGATCTGTCCAGCCGCACGGAGCAAGCCGCCTCCAGCCTGCAGGAAACCGCCTCCACGATGGAGCAGATCGCCGGCACCATTCGCAACACGGCCGATGCTGCGCGCACGGCCAATCAACTGGCTGCCGGTGCCGCCGAGGCAGCCTCCCGTGGTGGCGAGGTGGTGTCCCAGGTGGTGGCCACGATGGACGACATCACGCAAAGCTCCCGCCGTATCGCCGACATCATCAGCGTGATCGACGGCATCGCTTTCCAGACCAATATCCTGGCCTTGAATGCGGCCGTTGAAGCCGCCAGAGCCGGTGAGCAGGGCCGCGGTTTTGCCGTGGTGGCCGGGGAAGTGCGCGCGCTGGCCCAGCGTGCAGCCGGCGCCGCCAAGGAAATCAAGGTGCTGATCAACGCCTCGACCGAACGCGTGGACGCGGGCGCCAGCCTGGTCAGCGATGCCGGGGCATCCATGAGCAGCATCGTCGAGTCTGTTCGCCGCGTGGCGGACATCATTGGTGAGATCACCTCGGCCTCGACCGAGCAGTCGGAAGGCATCAGCCAGGTCAACACAGCCGTGACCCAGCTTGACAGCATGACGCAGCAAAACGCCGCGCTGGTCGAGCAGTCTGCTGCTGCGGCAGAGAGCCTGAAGGATCAGGCCTCTCGGCTGGCCGACGTCGTCTCGGTGTTCAGGCTGCCCTGAGCCTGTTGCTGCGGTCAACCCGAGAAGAAACTGCTCTCGATCTCGATGGGCAAGGGCTGACCGGTCAGCCAGGCTCGCTCCAGCACATACCAGTAATGGCGGTAGCTGGCGCGGTCATGCAGCACGCCGCGGTGCGAGATCGGGGCCCAATGCGCGGCCTGCGCATCCTGCAGGATCTCGATGGCATCGTCCACCTCGGCCGACACGGGCGCAAAGGCTTCCACGATCACCGCAATCTGATCCGGGTGGATGCTCCACATGCGGGTGTAGCCCAGCTCGCGTGCCGCCTTGGTGGCGGCCGTGCTCAAGGCGCGCTTGTCCTTGAACTCGGTGACCACGCAGTGTGAGGGCGTGATGGCGGCTGCATGGCAGGCCGCGGCAATTTCCAGTTTGGCGCGCACGATGAGCGGATGCTCGAACTGCCCGGTGGCGGACATGGCTTTGGCCGGAATGGCGCCGCGATGGTCGGAGACAAAATCCATCAGGCCAAAGGACAGTGATTCCAC
>NZ_DASUIS010000132.1:0-21152 GCF_036279675.1 Aquabacterium sp.
TCCCGAGGGCCGATGTCTTCACGCAGCATGGTGTGCCATCGGTCGAACAGACGCAGGTAGTCTTCAGCCGAGGGGCTGCTGGCACGTTGGAGGGGCTTGTCCATGGCGACATGTTGGACGAAGTCGCCGCTTTGTGCAGGGGAAAAGCCCGATGGCCGAGTACCATGGTGCCGCTTCCGTTCAGGCTGCGCGGATCGAACCGGGGTAATCTGGTCGGGCAAGCCTGCGTGCTGTGCGCCTTGTGGGCTCGCAGCCTAGTATCCAGGCATGCGCAGTGATGACGAAGCCCGTGCGGTATTGGCCGCCCAACCTTTTCCCACCAATCCCTGGGTGCAGGTGACGGACGAGGCCGTGCTCATCAAGGCCGGTTACAACGAGGCCATGCAACGCATGTTGCGTTGGGTGCCGCAAGCGCGATGGCGTCGTGATCTGCGCTGCTGGTGGGTGCCCTTGAGTGGTGCCGAGTTGGTCCGGTCAGTGCTGCCGGAGATCTCGCGACTGGCCGAAGCGATGCAGGAGGAGGGGGGCACAGCATCACTTGCTACCGCCGTGACGGCCGATCTCAATTCGAGCGAGGTCGCCCACGACCAGACTGAGAACGGCGCGCGTTCGGCCTTCAGGGATGCCGCGCGCTTGCTATACGGCAGTGACTGGCAGCGAGAGACAGCCCGAGCGCTGGGGCGTGACGAGGCGGCGCTGGCATGCTGGGTCGTGGGGCAAGCCGTGGCCGAGGCGACACCCCGGCAACTGCTTCATGAGATGTGCCTGTTGATGCAGCGCAGGGCTGCTGACATCCAGGCTGCAGCAGAGCGATTGAGCGCCAGCCTGGCGCAAGGCTTTCCTGAAGAGGGTTGATGCCGGTAGGGGCCAAGCAAGGTTCAGCCGGCGCTACCTGAAGCCGTCTGTTGACGGGCCTGCCAGGCGCGCAAGGCCTGGCGGTACTCGTCCATGGCCATGTCGTGGCGATCAAATATGCAGGGGTCACAACCATTGCCGCAGCAGTCGTTGATGTCGGGTGCCTCCGGCGGTTGAGGCATGGGGTCGATGGATGAATCGGTCGCGTTGGTCATGACGCCATTTTCTCGCACTCGCGTTGCCAGGCTCGCCTCAACCTGCTGAATTGGCTCACAAAGTGTGCGTCACCAGCCTGAAATCCGGGTCGTCCGGATAGGGCTTGATCGTGAAGCCCAGGCCCCGCATCAGCCGCAGCATGCCGTCGTTGTTGGTCAGGACCAGGCCAATGATTTCGGTCAGGCCCCGCTCGCGGGCCACTTCCATGATGCTTTCCATCAGACGCGATCCCAGGCCCTTGCCGCTGAAGGCGTCGGCGACCACCAGCGAGAACTCGCAACTGGTCTGGTCCGGGTTGGTGATGTAGCGGGACACACCAATGATGCGCTCGCGTTCCACGATTTCGCCATTCTCCTGCGCCTGGCGCTCCTTGTAGACCGCCACCAGCGCCATTTCCCGGTCGTAGTCGATCAGGGTGAGCTTGGCCAGCATGGTGGGCGGCAACTCGGTCATGCTGGACACGAACCGGAAGTAGCGGCTTTCGGAGGACAGGCTTTGCACCAGCTCCTGCAGCATCTGCGCATCTTCGGTGTGGATGGGGCGTACCGTGTACTCGCCACCATCGCGCAATGGCCAGACCTGCTCGAATCGGGCAGGGTAGGGCAGGATGGGCAGGTGGCTGTACGCCCCGGCGCGCCCGCCGATGACGTGCGGTCCGCTGTCGATGACGATACGTGCATCCACGGCGATGGCACCGTCTTCATCGATGATCAGCGGGTTGATGTCCATCTCGCGCAATTGCGGCAGCTCGCACACCATTTCCGAGACGCGCAGCAGCACACGCTCCACGGCGTCCAAGTCCACGGCCTGCAGGCCACGCCATTCGCCCAGGGTACCGGCCACGCGCGAGCGCTCGATCAGGCGATGGGCCAGATACTGGTTGAGCGGCGGCAGCTCCATCGCGCGGTCGTTGATCAGTTCGATCATGGTGCCGCCAGCGCCAAACGCAATCACAGGCCCGAAGGCGTCATCGGTGACCACGCCGATGTAGATCTCACGGCCGGTGCGGGCGCGGGCCATTTGCTGTACGGTCACGCCGTTGATGCGGGCGTTCGGGCTCAGTCGTTTGACCCGTTCGATCATGTCGTTGTAGGCGTCGCGCACGCCGGCACCATTGGTGATGTTGAGCGCAACACCCTGCACGTCAGACTTGTGGGAGATGTCGGGCGAGTCGATCTTCAAGGCAACCGGGAAGCCCAGCTGGGTGGCGATCATCATGGCTTCGTGCGCACTGCGCGCCACGATGGTCTCGGTCACGGGAATGTGGAAAGCCGACAGCAGGCTTTTGGACTCCATCTCGGTGAGAACCTTGCGGCGCTCGGCCAGCACGCACTCGATCACCAGCCGGGCGCCTTCGATGTCCGGCTTGGCCAGGGTGGACAAGGGCGGCGGCGTCTGCTGCAGCAACTGCTGGTTCTGATAGAAGGAGCTGAGGTAGCCAAAGGCGCCCACGGCCGATTCGGGCGTCCGGTAGGTGGGGATGTTGGCGTCATTGAGGGCGACGCGGGCATCGGCCACGGAGTCGTCACCCATCCAGCAGGTGAGCAGCGGTTTGGACATGCCGGGCTTGCATGAGGCCACAGCTTGCGCGAAAGCCAGGGGCGAGGTGCCCGCTTTGGGCGAATAGATCACCAGCAGACCATCGATGCTGCTGTCGCGATTGGTGGATTCGAGCGCCGCCTTGAAGTGCGCCGGCGTGGCGTCTTCGGACAGGTTGACCAGATCGACGAGGGACGCGGTGGGCGGGAGCGCGGCTTTGAGTGCCGCCGCCGCGTCGCTGGACAGATGGCCCAGCGCCAGATCGATGTCGTGGATGCGATCGGCAGCCAGCACGCCGGGCCCACCACCATTGGTGATGATGGCCAGGCGTTTGCCCACGGGGCGAAAACGAGAGGCCAGGCATTTGGCAGCCGAGAACATCTCGTCAAAGGACTTCACCCGCACGGCGCCTGCGCGTCGCAAGGCCGCGTCGAATACCTCGTCGTCACCCACCATGGCCGAACTGTGCGTGCGTGCCGCGGCCTGCCCGGCGGAGTGTCGGCCGGCCTTCAACACGATCACGGGCTTGGCATTGGCAGCGGAGCGCAAGGTGCTCATGAAGCGGCGTGCGTCCCAGATACCTTCCATGTAGATCAGGATGCTCTGTGTCTGCGGGTCGTTGGCCAGGAAGTCCAGCGCCTCGGCCAGGCCGACGCTGGCATAGGGGCCCAAGGACACCACGGATGAAAACGACACCGCATTCCTGGCGGCCCAGTCCAGCATGGATGCCGTGAGCGGGCCGGATTGGGATATCAGCGCCAGAGGGCCAGGCTCGGCCAGCGGGCCCAGGGTGCTGGCGTTGAGGCCCAGAGAAGGACGTTGGTAGCCCTGGCAATTGGGCCCCAGCAGGTAAATGCCTTCCCGGCGGGCTTGCTTGTGCCACTCGGCAGCCAGATCGCTGTCCACACCGTTTGACAGCACCATCACGGCCTGACAGGCCATGCGTGCCGCCAGCTCGATCGCCGCGGGCACCTCGGCAGGTGGCAGCGCGATGATGGCCAGATCGGCCTTGATCTCCATGAGGTCGGCCAGCGTGCCACTGGTCTGGGTGCTGACAAACTGCAGCGTGCCATTGAATCTTTGCGCCTTGAGTGCCTGCAGCAAGGTGGCTGCATGGCTGCTGACTGCCGCATCGGGGCGTGAGGCGTCCGCGAAGACCACGATGGCCTTGGGCGCAAACAAGGGGGTGAGGTAGTGCGCGTCCATGTGAGGTGCTTTCTCAGGCCCGGATCAGGGCCTTGATGTGGGCGGCAACCGATCGGCCCAGCGGACTGAGCACGTAGCCACCTTCCAGGCAGGAGATGACGCGGCCCTGGCAGTGGCGATCCGCGACGTCCATCAACTGTGCCGTGACCCACTCATAGTCTGCCTCGACCAGGCCGAGGTTGCCCATGTCATCTTCGCGGTGAGCGTCAAATCCTGCCGAGACATAGATCAACTGAGGCCGAAATGCGGCCAGTGCAGGCAACCATTGCTGCGTGACTGCTGCACGGAAAGCGTCGCGGCCCGAGCGCGTGGGCAGGCCCACATTCACCATATTGGGCCCGACGGCTTCCTCGCCATTGAACGGGTAGAGCCCCTTTTCAAAGATGGAGCACATCAGCACGCGCTGGTCGCCACGGAAGATGTCCTCGCTGCCATTGCCATGGTGGACGTCGAAGTCGATCAGCGCAACGCGCTCCAGGCCATGAACGTCCAACGCATGCCGGATGCCCACGGCCACGTTGTTGAAGAAGCAGAACCCCATGGCGGCCGATCGCGCCGCGTGATGGCCTGGGGGACGCACCGCACAGAAGGCGGTGCTGACCTCTCCCGCCAGTATCAGATCGGTGGCCTGCACGACGGCGCCTGCCGCGCGAAGGGCTGCTCGCATGGTGTGAGGGCCCATGCTGGTGTCCGGATCTACCTGCACGATGCCTTCGGCGGGCGATCTGGCCATGAGCTCCTGCACATGCAAGGCAGAGTGGGCTCGGCCCAGTTGTTCAGGCGTGGCCAGGGGCGCGTCGTAGGGGACCATGTGATCCAGAATGCCTTTGATCAGCAACTGGTCCCGGATGGCGCCCAGGCGCTGGGGGCATTCCGGGTGTTGCGGGCCCATGTCATGACGTGCGCAATCAGAGTGGGTGATGTAGGCTGCCAGCATCAGATCTCCTCTTCTGCTGCAGTGTCGCACGCCCGGTCAGGCGCGTCGGTCGAATTGCAGGATGGCGTTGGCCACCGAAGACAAGGGCAGGACGTCGTCCACAGCCTTGAGCTGGATCGCCTCCATGGGCATGCCAAAGACGATGCAGGATGCTTCGTCCTGCGCAATGGTGCGTGCGCCCCGGTCGTGAAGCAGTTTCATGCCGCGTGCACCGTCATTGCCCATCCCCGTGAGGATGATGGCCAAGGCGTCCTTGCCAGCACATTCAGCTGCTGATTGAAAGAGGACATCCACCGACGGCTTGTGCCTGTTGACGGGTGGGCCATCGGCAACCACCGCCCAGTACTGGCCGCCGGCCTTGCGCAGTTGCAGGTGCTTGCCCCCGGGGGCGATCAAGGCCAGACCACGCTCGACGCGGTCGCCATCTTTGGCTTCCCTCACATCGATGGCGCACATGGCGTCCAGCCGTTGCGCGTACATGGCGGTGAAGCGCTCGGGCATGTGCTGAACGATCACGATGCCCGGGCAATCACGCGGCAGGGCCATCAGCACGGCTTCTATGGCTTGGGTGCCACCCGTGGAGGCGCCCAGCACGACGGGCTTGTTCATCGCCAGGGCATGGATGCCCGCGACCGGGGGGGCAGCCTTGGCGGCCTGAAGCTGGGGCAGACAGCCGTTCGGGGGTAAGGGGCGGGGCCTCGCGCGGGCGGCTGCCTTCAAAGTTTGCAGCAACTCGTGCCGCGAGCTCTCCAGAAACTGTTTGAGCCCCAGACGCGGCTTGGCCACGACCGCAATGGCCCCTGCCGCGAGGGCGTCCAGCGCGATCTTGCTGCCGTGCTCGGTCAAGGTCGAGCAGATCACGGTCGGGATGGGGTGCTCGGCCATGATCTGTCTCAGAAAGGTCAGGCCGTCCATGCCGGGCATCTCGATGTCCAGCAGCAGCACATCGGGGCGAGTCTGTCGAATGATGGGCTCGGCAATCAGCGGGTTGGGGGCGCTGCCCATCAAGGTCAGATCGGGATCACCCTGGAGAACCATCGCGAGGGTCTGCCTGACGATGGCCGAGTCGTCCACGACGTAGACCTTGATCGCTTGTCTGGTGTTCATGCGCAAACCGATACGGCGTTGATCTGAGGGGCGTCAACGCCAACTGTCCAGCGCAGTTGTCGGTAGACGTTGCCGCCGACATCCACGGACAAGATCCGCACACCCATGGACGTCAGGGCGTCCAGGGCCCATTGGGCATTGAGGTCACCCACACTGGTGCCTTCCACGAGGTCGGGAAACATGTTGCCGCCACCGAAAACGTAGGCGTCGCAAAGGTTGGCGGAGAGCCCCCTGGCCTGGAGCAGGTTGACCATGGTCTTCAGTGCGGTGGCGGCGTCCGATGTGGTGGCCTCCCGGTGATGGATGTCCTGGCTCGAGTGCACGATGTGGCACATGGCGCCCAGTGTGCGTCTGGGGTCGGTCAGCACGATGGACACGCACGAGCCCAGCAAGGTTTCCAGTTGGTCACCGCGCTCGCCGATGGCCACGTCGCCGGGCAGCAGCTTGTAGATCTGGCTTGACCTGCTCATTGTGTTGTGCCTGCCATCGGGAGTTTGCGGAACGCGCCAGGCTCCAGTGCCTGCAAGGGGGTGTCGCATTGAACCCGCCCTTCGGCCATGCCGATGAAAAACAGCCCGCCGACGCGCAACTGGCTCAACACACGTTCGATCACTTCCCGCTTGGTCGGTGGGTCGAAGTAGATGAGGACGTTGCGCAGGAAGATGACATCAAAAGGCCCGATGTTCTCGATCTCCTGACACAGGTTCAACTGGCCGAATCTCACGCGTGATCGGAGGTTGGCGTTCATCTGAACCAGGCCTTCAGACTCGCCTTCTCCGCGCAGGCAGTAGCGTTTGCGCCGCTCCTGTGACACCTCCCTCAGGCGCGTTTCGGGATAGATGGCGTCAACGGCACCTTGCAAAACGCGGTCACTGATGTCTGTGCCCAGAATCGACCAGTCAGGCCCGACGCAGCCCTGGCGCTGCAGATCGGACAGCAGCATGGCCGTGCTGTAGGCTTCGTCCCCATATGACGAGGCCGCACTCCAGACCTTCAATCGTTGAGGCCGGGTCTGACACAGTTCCTGCGCCAGCACGTCGAAGTGCCGTGCCTCTCGAAAGAAGTAGGTTTCATTGGTGGTCAACAGATCCACCGCGACCTGGAACTCCTCTTCAGAAGGTCCGGACTGGATCAAGGCGTAATACTCATCGAAGCTCTTCATGCCCAGTTGTTGCAGGCGCATCGAGAGCCTCGACGCGACCAGGGCCTTCTTGGTGTCCGTGAAGGACAGGCCCACCGTGGCATGCATCAGCGACGCGATGTTTCGATAGGTGATGTCGCCGAGCGTCTTCATGGTCTATCCGGGATTCTTTTTTCTGACAGGCTGCTTGCTCACACAGTGAGCGCGGCCTGGGCGTCATCGCAGAGTTGTGCCATCTCCTGTACATCCAGTGCGCGGTCAGGATCCAGCAGCACGACGAAGCGCTTGCCGACCTTGCCAATGCCCATGATGAAGTCGCGGCGCACGGATGTACCGAAGTCCGGAGGCGACTCGATCTGATCTGGCGCGATCTTGAGCACCTCGCTGACGGCATCGACGAGCAGGCCGAGTTCCGTGCGCTCGCCACCGCGCTTGGCATCGAAGATCACGACACAGCTTTTCTTGCTGACCTCGGACGCAGGACGACCGAAACGCGCGTTCAGATCGATCACGGGCACGACCGAACCGCGCAGGTTGATGATGCCCCTCAGGAACTGGGGCATCAGGGGTACGGTGGCCATCGGCCCGCACTGGATGATTTCACGCACGGTCCGGATGTCCATGCCGAGCAGCTCTTCGCCCAGCCAGAAAGTGAGGAACTGTGCCGGTACGGTTCGTACCGTGGTCGAGGTGTGCTCAACGGTCAGTTGTTCGCTCATGATGGCCGTCCTCAGTAAGGTCTGAAGTTGCCGCGGGTGCCGGTTGCAGCCATCGGCCTCGTGCTGGTGGCTGCAGGCTTGTTCAGCGAGCGCATGGGCGAGTTCGGCGCACGGCGGTCGATCGTCATGTCTACCTCGCTCTTGCCGCGGCGCACGGGCGCGTCGTCGGCGCCCAGATCAAAGAAGGCCACCGATTGCAGCAGTTGTTCTGCTTGCCCCGACAGCTCTTCCGATGTCGCAGCCAGCTCTTCGGACGCAGACGCGTTCATCTGAGTCGTGTTGTTGAGTTGGCCCATGGCGCCGCCAATCTGCATGACCGACTGACTCTGCTCTTGCGAAGAGGCGGCGATCTCCTGAACCAGCTCGGACGTCTTCTGGATGGACGGCACGATTTCGTCCAGCAGCTTGCCGGCGCGCTCGGCCGTGGAGACGCTGTTGCTGGCCAGATCGCCGATTTCCTTGGCAGCCTCCTGGCTGCGCTCCGCCAGCTTGCGCACCTCGTCGGCCACCACCGCAAAGCCCTTGCCGTGTTCGCCGGCTCGGGCGGCTTCGATGGCGGCGTTCAAGGCCAGCAGATTGGTCTGATAGGCGATGTCGTCGATGATGGTGATCTTCTGTGCGATCTGCTTCATGGCGGTCACGGTCTGCGTCACGGCGGCGCCACCTTCACCAGCCTCCTTGCTGGCTTTGGTGGCCATCACGTCGGTGATGCGCGCGTTGTCGCTGTTCTGAGCGATCGATGCCGACATCAGCTCGATCGACGCCGTGGTCTCTGTGACCGAGCTGGCCTGTTCGCTCGCCGATTGGGACAGCGATTGCGCCGTGGCGCTCACTTGCCCCGCAGCACCGGTCAGCGCATTGGCGGCCGCGCGGACCTCGTCGATGACCGTGGCCAGCTTCTCGGTTCCGGAGTTGGCGTCCTGTTTGACCTGGTCAAACACGCCTTCTGCCTCTCGTGTGATGCGCTGGCTCAGGTCGCCGTCCGCCATGGCCGAGAACATGCGGCCCACGTCTTCGATGATGGCCATGAGTTTGTCGCTGGCCGTGTTGGCGTCGTTCTTGACCTCGGCAAAGGTGCCTTCATAGTCATGGTCAATGCGCTGGGACAGATCACCGGCCGACATGCCGCCCAGCACGCGGCCGATGTCGTTGAAGATCACCGACGTGGTGTCCAGCAACGCATTGACGCCTTCGCAGAGGTCTTTGACCGGGCCGCTCTTGCCTTCCAGCGGGATGCGGCAAGACAAGTCACCGCGCATGGCCGCGGTGGTCACTTCCTGCGCCTGCTCCACGGACAGCCTCAGCATGTTGTTGGCCTGAACTTCCGCCGTGACGTCCGAAGCAATCTTGATGACCCTGGTGACGCGGCCCATCTCGTCGCGCAGTGGGGCGTACACTCCTCGAATCCACACTTCCTGCCCGTTCTTGGTGACACGCTTGAACACATCCTGGTGGGCCTTGCCGGCAGCCAGGTCTCGCCAGAATTCCTGATAGGCGGGCTCATTGGCGTACTTGGCATCGACGAACATCCGGTGGTGCTTGCCCACTACTTCATCAGTTCGATAGCCCATGAGGCTCAGGAAGATCGGGTTGGCGGCCAGAACGTTGCCACTCAGGTCGAACTCGACATAGGCCGATACGGCGTCAATCGCGGCCAGAATGCCCTTGGCGTTCTGACGCTCGATCTCCGCTTCGGTGATGTCATAACGCACCCCCAGGTACTTCATGGGCTTGCCGTTGTCGCCCATGATGGGCGCAATGACCGCATCGACGTAGTAGGGCGTGCCGTCCTTGGCGCGGTTCTTGATGACGCCACGGAACATCTCTCCGCGACCGATCGTGGCCCACAGCTTCTTGAACGTCTCCTTGGGCATGTCCGGGTGACGTGTGGTGTTGTGGGGTTGGCCGATCAGTTCGTCGCGACTGTATTTGGAAACCTCGATGAACTTCTCATTGATGTTGAGGATGTCACCCTTCTTGTCGGACTCCGACACGATGCTGGTGACATTCATGATGTCCGTGCGCACCTTGAGTTCGGTCTGAACTTCGGACAGCTTGCTTTGGAGTTCGGCCTTGGCCGCTTCAGCCTCTGCCAGCGCCTTCTTCTGCAGCGAGAGGGCGGACTCGGCTTCTGCGCGGGCGCGTTCGTGCTCGGCGACGCGGTCCTGTTGCTGACGGATCTCGGAGCCGACCAGCAGTTGTGCCAACCACGAGGGATTGTGTTGATTCATGTTGAACTCCTACAGGTGAGGGTTGGTCACGGCCGTGCCGGACGTTGGACGCGATTGCGCAGCGAGTTGGCCAAGCGACGCGGTATCGAAAATCAGGGCAACTTCGCCACTGCCCAGGATGGAAGAACCGGAAACGCCGCGCAGGCTGCGCAGCATCAGGCCCAGTGGTTTGATGACGGTCTGGTGCTGCCCAAGCAGGCTGTCGACGAGCACGCCATAGCGGCGTGAGCCAGCGCGCACGACCACGACGCTGCTGCGTTCTGGCGGTTGGGAATCCAGTGCGTACAGCGTGCGAAGGTCGACAACGGGCAGCACCTCGCCGCGCAACTCGACGCAACAGCGACCACGACTGTCGACAGCGGTGGCGGTCTCGCGATCGGATATCACCTCGACGACCGATTCGAGTGGCAGGATGAATTTGGACGACCCCACACTGACGAGGAAGCCGTCAATGATGGCCAGCGTCAGGGGCAGGCGGATCTCCATGCAGGAGCCCTTGCCGACTTCGCTGGTGATGGTCACCGAGCCGCGCAGTGCTTCCACATTGCTGCGCACGACGTCCATGCCCACGCCCCGACCGCTCAGGTTGGTGACGGTCTCCGCCGTGGAGAAGCCAGGTGCAAAGATCAGGTTGAGGATGTCTTCATCAGGCGGCACCACGCCTTCATCCAGCAGGCCGCGCTCCCAAGCACGGGCCAGTATCTTGTCGCGCTGGATGCCGCGTCCGTCGTCAATGATGCGGATCAGGATGCCACCAGCCTCGTGACAGGCATTCAGCGTGAGCGTGCCCTGGCGTGATTTGCCGGCCGCCAGCCGTTGCTCCGGAGTCTCAAGACCGTGGTCCAGGGCGTTGCGAACCAGGTGCATCAGGGGGTCGGCTATGCGCTCCACCATCGCCTTGTCCAGCTCGGTTTCGCCGCCGACGATCTCCAGCGCGACCTCCTTGCCGAGCTCTGCAGCGGTGTCTCTGACAACACGCCTGAAGCGCGCAAAGGTTTCACCGATGGGCACCATGCGCAGTTTCAAGGTGCTGTTGCGTATGCTTTCGATCAGCCTGGAGACCTGCTGATTGGCCTCCATCAGATTGCGTTGCTGAGTCTGGCGCGCCAGCATGGAGGCGCCTGCGCCGGCGATGACGAGCTCGCCCAACAGGTTGATGACCTCGTCAAGGCGATCTGCGTGAACACGGATGAAGGTGTTGTCGTCACCAGTGCTGCCGGTTGGCGCCGCGCGCTGGCGCTGTTGCTTTTGCAAAGCGGCTGCCACCACGGTAGGGCTCACAGCTGCGGTGGATTGGAGGACTTCTCCCAGGCGGGGGGCTGGGCCTGATTGGCCGGCTTCTTCGGCGGCCTCGCTCTGAGAGTGGAGCCCTTGAACCAGCTGTGCTCTGGTGATGGCGCCAGCGGCCACCAGGATCTCGCCCAGACGCGGGTTGTCAGGCATGGACTCGATGAACGCGATGACATCCTTGGGGCTGGCACCGGGTTCGATGATGTGCAGCTCGCTGTCCTCACGAACGAACTTGAAGGCGCGCTCGATTTCTTCCTGCGTGGCCTCCGTGTCCAGGCTGAACTGGAAGGCCAGATGGCAACTCTCCGGGTCGAAGGCGTCCAGCTTCGGGATGGCCTGCATGTCGCAGCTGATGGCTGGAATGCACCCCATTCCGCGGACGTAGTTCAGCAGCGTCAGTGGATCAATGCCATGTCGGAAGGTGTCCGCATCAAATCTGATGGAAATCATCCATCTGCGGATGCGGCTCTCTTCGCCAGCAATCGCAGCAGTCCCCTTGTCCTCGGCTGTCAAGGTCACACGGCCGTTGTCAGTCACCCCCATGGCTGCCTTCAACCTGGACACCAGGGTGTCGCGGGCCTGGACGACGTTCGGCGCCTCGTCCAGATCATCCAGAGCGCTGTTGACCAGTGTCCGAATGACGTCGTTGCTCTGCAGCAGCAAGGTGCTCAGAGCTGGCGTCAGAGATACCTGACCTTCCCGGACAAGTTGCAGCAAGGCTTCGACGTGATGGGTGAAGGTGACCACCCGGTCGAGACCGAACACACCGGCCGATCCCTTGATGGTGTGGGCGCATCTGAAGAGCGCGTCCAGCAGGGTTCGGTCCTCTGGCGCATCTTCCAGTTGCAGCAGCAACTGCTCCAGGGCATCGCATTGTTCGTTGGCCTCGTTGATGAAGGCCGGCATCATCTCGTTGACGATGTCATCGTCCGTGTTGCGTTCGCTCACTGGGATGGGCCTTTCCTGTCGTCGGGGCTGATCAGGCTGTCTGCACCCAGGGCGAGACAGGCGGCAGACAGAAGCTCGCTGGGGGCAACCAGCTTGAGTTCTCGTTCTTCCGCGACCAGCGTGTTGGACAAGGACATCAGCAGCTGGATGCCCGCTGCATCCACCTCTGCCACATCCCGCGCATCGACTTGCAGGCACTTGTCTGCTGCCCCATCCTGCGCGAGCCAGCTCAGGCATCTGGCATGGGTTTCGCCGATGGTATAGATCGTGAGTTCGGCCGGGAGTGAGTACGCTTGTGACATGGCGGCCCTCTCACGCTGATGCCAGCTTGGAGACCGCATCCAGCAGCTCGGGCGGGTTGAAGGGCTTGGTCAGCCATGCTCTGGCGCCAGCCGCTTTGGCCTGCTGCATCTTGGCCTGTTCATCCTCCGTGGTGAGCATGATCACGGGGATGAACTTGTGCTTGGGGTGTTGCTTGACCCGCTGGACGAAAGTGATGCCATCCATGTTGGGCATGTTCACATCGCTGATGATGAGGTTGATTTTGCTGCCGCGATCCAGCTGGCTCAAGCCCTCCTGCCCATCAGAACCTTCCATGACGGTGTAGCCTGCACGGGTTAGCGCGATTTTCACAAGCGCGCGCAGGGAGCTGGAGTCATCAACGACAAGTACGGTCTTGGTCATGTGGTGTTTCCCGGATTGAATTAGAAGAAGACGGCCTTGGCAACAGGCGCGTTGGCAGCGGCAGTGGTGTTGATAGCAGTGGCAGGCGCATGGTTCTGACGCTGCTCCTTCATCGTGTAGTGGCCTTTGAGTTGCTGCAGCCATTCGTCCGAATCAGGGATGGCCGAATCACTCTCGACCGAATCTCTCAGTCTGGTCATGTCGCCATCCACCACCGAGATAACCTGGCTCACACGGTCGTGAAACTGGAGGTTCACGATGAGCTGCTCGATGTTGCCCCGAATGACATTGCCTCGTTCGCGCATGGATTCCGAGTCGCTGCTGAGCTGTCGCATGTGCTGCAGGACTTCGCCGACCACCTTGTTGGATTGCGTGATGGCGGCCGATTCGTGCGTCGTGGCTTTGGTTGCTGCGTCGGAGGTGCTGGTCATGATCGTGGTGACGCGCGCGATGCGATCCGTGATCTGGCTGGCCGTCTCGGCAGATGACTGTGAGAGGCTGCGTATCTCCTTGGCGATCGTTGCGAAACCTCGGCCGCTGTCGCCAGCGTGTGCAGCTTCGATGGCGGCATTGATGGCCAGCAGATTGGTTTGCGCGGCGATCTGTGCGACGCCTTGAACCATGGCCTGCAGTTCGCTGGTGGCTGAAGACAGCTCGGTCAGGCTGGCGCTCATTTCACCCTTGCTGTTGGTGATGTCGTTCATGACGCCAATGACCTGTTGGAGGTCTCGCTCGCAAAGTGTCAACAAGGCCGTGGTGTGGCTCAAGTCGTTGGCCGAACTGGATGCGCCTTTGAATCCGGCGGCCTCGAATTCTTCGGTGATGGAAGCGAAGTTGACGATCAGATCGGCCATCGCGTCATCGATCTGGGTCTTGGCTGACTGCACCTGTTGGCGCCACACAGGTAGCACACCGATGAGCAAGCGGGCCAGCTTCGCCATGGTGCGGCTTGAGGTGTGGGCACCGTCATGCGCAGCTGCCTCATCCTGGTCTGGCCGCGTGAGGCGCCAGGAACACCATGCTACGAGGAGGGCGATCGCGGAGGGCGAAATGAGTGAGAGTGCGTTGACGTTCTGGAGTGCCGGCAACGACGCCAGCAAGCAGATGGAGATGGCCGCAGCGATGAGGAACCGGTCACGGCGTTTGCCATCGGGTGGGCAACTGCCGGCTGGGCTGGGCGAGTCTGACTGGCTGGGCATGAACACATCTGGTGGATGACGGCATCGTTCCAGACCTGTGTCATGCCTGGCCCTTGGAACGGGGGCTGGTCAGGCGGTTAAACAGCCTCGTTATCGGCTGGCCTCTGGTGTTTGTGATCCCGAAAGGTGCGACAAATTCCCTGCATCGGGTCATGTGGCGGCGGGTGTGAGGAACGCGTGTGGATTTCTTGGCAAGGTTTGGTGCCTCGTGTTCGAAGTTTTCCGGCGATGCTTTGCCCTGGTGTTTTTCCACTCGATCATTTATGAGTGATGACGGAGGCAGTTCGAGTGTGGCGATGTGTCCGATGCGCACGGCGCGGCGCTTCCGAATGCAAAGAACGGCATGTCGATGTTCAGTTGGCGCCAAGCGGTGCGCGGGCGCCGGAATGACCATTGCCGAGCTTCGGCGCGGTTAGACTCGGGCCTCTTTTATTTATCGGACGGTGCCTTTTCATGATGCGCGCCGCCCCACACTCGCGAAAGGACCCGCCATGCCAGTCGTTACCACCACTTCCGGTCTCCAGTACGAAGACACCGTTGAAGGCTCTGGCGAGGTCGCCAAGGCTGGTGCCTATGTGACCGTTCACTACACAGGCTGGTTGTATGAAGGTGGCGTCAAGGGCGCCAAGTTCGATTCCAGCAAGGACCGCAACGATCCTTTCGAGTTCCCCCTGGGTGCAGGTCACGTGATCCGTGGCTGGGACGAAGGCGTTCAAGGCATGAAGATTGGCGGCACGCGCATCCTCGTGATCCCTCCTCAACTGGGTTACGGTGCACGTGGCGCTGGTGGCGTGATCCCGCCCAATGCCACGCTGATGTTTGAAGTCGAACTGCTGGGCGTCTGATCCATCATGTTTGCCCCCAGCCAGGAGCAGGTGCGCCGGTTCTTTTGCGAGGCCTGGTCCAAGCACCAGGCCGGTCAGCCCTTGACGCCGCTGGAGGCGCAGGCGGCTGACTGGATCGTCGAGCATCCCGAATACCATCAGGACCTGGCTGATGTCGAGGCGGCCATTGCCCGCCAATACACGGTGGAGGAGGGGCGCACCAACCCCTTCCTGCACCTGTCCATGCATCTGTCGATCACCGAGCAAGTGAGCATCGACCAGCCGCGCGGCGTCAAGCAGGCGGTGCAGTTGCTGGCCCACAAGCTCAACTCCGTGCATGAGGCTCACCATGTGGCCATGGAGGCCCTGGGCGAGATGGTGTGGGAGGCCCAACGCGCCGGTACGCCATTTGACGGGCATGCCTACATCGACAGGCTCCAGATGCGCGCAACGCGTTAATCGTTTTGACGTTTGTCAATCCGTGAATTCCGTCACGCTTCGCTGTAGCAAAGTGTGACGAACTCCTCCAAAGCCGGGGGATGCCACAGGCATTGGCGGCGGTTGCAGGGCCTTACACTTCAGGTGTCAAATTCCGCCTGAAAGAGTGCCACATGCCCATCCTCGCCATGTCTGCCGGTAAGGTCACTGCCATCTGGGGCAGTGCCTATGTCCGCTCGCCTGACGGCACCATGCGTGCGCTGCAGGTGGGGGACAAAGTGGCAGGCGGCGAGCGCATCATCACCGAAGACAATGGCCTGGTCCAGATCTCTCCTGTCAAGGGCCCCGCAGTTCTGGTGAAAGCCGTGCCCGCACCTGCCGCGGTGGACAAGGCCATCGCCGGCATCGAGTCGCAAGATCCCGATCAGGCGCCTGCCGCCGGTTTGACGGGTGGCGCTGATGGCGGCATGCAACCTGGCCTGCGGGTGGACCGTGTGGTCGAGTCCGTCGGGCAACTGTCGTTCGACTTTGGCTCCAGTGATCGATCTGCTGCCGTGGTGGCCACGCCTGCTGCCATACGTGGTGGCGTGCAAGTGGATGACGGTCCTGCGCCTCAGATCAGCATCAATGACGTGATCGTTAACGAAGGCGCTGGTACGGCCATCTTCACGGTGACCTTGGACAAGCCCTCCACCAGCGTGGTGACCGTTTCTTTTGCAACCGTCGATGGGCAGGCCGTGGCCTCGGGCGACTACAAGGCCAGCACCGGTACAGTGACCTTCCAGCCTGGTCAGACCTCGCAGACGATCAGCGTGCCCCTGATCAACGACGCGATCTACGAGGGGAGCGAGCAGTTCACGGTCAAGCTCTCGGATGCCGCCAACGCGACGATTCAGGTTGGCACGGGCACCGGCACGATCAAGGATAACGGGGAGGGTGCTCTACCCCAAGGTGGCACGCCGGATGACGATCGCCCGCACGTCATCAGTGTCAGTGATGCCACCATCGTCGAAGGCGGTTCGCTGGACTTCGTGCTCCAGCTCAGCCACGCCAGCACCACCGATACCATTGTTTACCTCGATCTGGCAGGGGGCGACGTGCGTCCTGCCACGCCGGGCTTTGACACGGGCGACATGCAGGTCTTCCTGGGCGATGGCCCCTTGCCCCTGCTCGTGCAGACCGATGCGCAAGGGCGTCATTTCGTGGTGGTGCCTGCCTTGACCCCGGTGGATGAAACCATCGTGGTACGGGTGCCGACGGTGGCCGACAATACCCCGGAAGGGATTGAAACCGTCAAGCTGCTGGCCTCCACGCCGGATGATGCCGTGCCCTTGTCTGGTACGGGGTCAATCGACGATCGCCCCTATATGCTGGTGCAAAACGGCGAGCCGGCCGTCGAGGGCAGCCCAGTCGAATTCAACCTCACGCTCACTCGCGCCAGTGACAAGCCCGTCGTCGTTCGTCTGGCGTTGATGGACGGTGTGGATGATCCCACAACCCCCGAGGATGAGTCCGCCAAGGTGGGCTTCGATACGGGCAACAAGCTCGAGTATCTGGATGCTCAAGGACAGTGGCAGCCGGTCACTGGCGATCTGACCTTTGCGCCAGGTCAGACCCAGATTCTGGTTCGCGTGGCCACGGTGGATGACCAACAGTTCGAGCCTACCGAGTTCATCAAGCTGCAAGCCACGGTGATCAGCGGCGATACCGTCAATCAGGCTCACGCCAATCAGACGGCCATCGTTGACAACGATGTGCCCTACATGCTCGTGCAAAGTGGAGAGCCGGCGGAAGAGGGCGCACCTGTTGTCTTCAACGTGACGCTCAGCCATGAGGCGACCGGCCCGGTGACGGTGAAGCTGGCGCTGGCTTCCGGTGTCGATGACCTCACCACGGCGGAGAACGAATCCGCAACCCTTGGTGTGGACACGGGGACCCAACTGGAGGTGCTGGATGCGAACGGTCAATGGCAGCCCTTGTCCGCCGATCGTCAGGTGACCTTCGAGCAGGGGCAGACCTTGATCCAGGTACGCGTGGCCACGGTTGACGACAAGGTCGCCGAGGACATCGAGTTCATCAAGCTGCAAGCCACGGTGGTCAGCGGTGAAACCGCAAACCAGACGCATGCCAATCAGACTGCCATCACGGACAACGACGTCATCCCCGGTGTGCTGGAGCCGATCCATGCGCAAGTGTCTGCGCAGGACACCAATCTGTTGATCATGCTGGATACCTCGGGCAGCATGGATGCCCCCAGCGGCATTGATGGCCTGACCCGTCTGGAGGCAGCCATCAAGGCCATTGACAACCTGATTGATCGCTACGACCAATATGGTGATGTGGCGGTGCGCGTCGTGACTTTCGCTTCGGAAGCGCATGTGCAAGGGGATGCCTGGATGACGGCCCAACAGGCCAAGGACCTGCTGGCCGCCCTGCATGCCGATGGTTCCACCAACTATGACCATGCGTTGACTGCTGCTCAGGCTGCATTCCAGACCACTGAAGGCAAACTGGGCAACGCGCAGAACGTCGCCTATTTCCTGTCGGATGGCAACCCGACGCTGTCATCGGCATTTCCGCTGGCGGGCGTCAATGGGCAGAGTGGCAATTTGACGCAGGCCAACAAGGGCGATGGGATTGATGCCGCGGAGGAGGCCAACTGGATCCAGTTCCTCGATGCGAATCAAATCAAGAGCCATGCCATTGGCATGGGAACCGAGGTCAGCAAGACCTATCTGGATCCCGTGGCTTATGACGGTCACGCCAGCAGTGATGGCGGTGGCGTGGTCGTGAGTGCTTTCAGCCAGCTTGATGGCGTGCTCAACGGCACGACGCATGATTTTGTGGAAGGCAATCTGTCGGCTCAAGGTGCGATCGGCTTGCCGGGCGGGGCATTCCAGCATGTGGCGAGCATCACCGTTGATGGCGTGGTGCACGATTACGATCCCGCTCATGCCGTGCTGAGTTTGTCGACGGTACTCGGTGGCGTCTTGATCATGGACATGCAGACTGGCGACTACAGCTATGCTGCGCCCAGCACGCCTGTGACAGGCCTTGTCCAGGAATCCTTCTTGTTCAGCTTGCTGACCACGCAAGGTTCGCTGGCGTCATCGACCCTGGATGTTCGCCTCGACCACACGCAGGTGCAGGTCGGGACGGATGGCTCCGATCAACTCACTGGCGGCGCGACCGCTGACCAGATCATGGGGCGTGACGGTGCGGATATCGTGTCCGCAGATGGCGGCAATGACCTGATCTACGGCAATGGTGGCCACGATGAACTGCACGGCGGTGCGGGCGACGACCATCTGGTCGGCGGGAAGGGTAGCGACGTGATGTACGGCGATGCCGGATCCGACGTCTTTGTCTGGCGTTTCAGCGATCATGGCGCGTCGTCCGCGGCGGCCGACCTTGCGATCGACACCGTCAAGGACTTTGACGTGGCCTCCGTGGCGCAACAGGGTGATGCCCTTGACCTGCGAGACCTGCTGCAAGGCGAAAACACGCAGGGCGGCACGGGCAATCTGGACCACTACCTGGGCATCGATACCAGCGGCGCCGATACGGTCATCCATGTCTCTCCGACGGGTGACTTTGCCAGCGGCGATCCGGCCAGTGGCACGGAAACGCAGCGCATCGTGCTGGAGGGTGTGAACCTTCGCAGCGACATGGGCCTGGATGCCATGGCAACCAGTCAGCAGGTCATCGCCAGGATGCTGGAGCAGGGCAAGTTGCTCGTCGATCACGCCTGACCTGGCCTCCCATACTTAAGTATGGGTTGAGCGATCGTATTTGCATTTACGTCCTATTTCCCTGATTTACCCCCTTTGAACGAGGGGGGTATGTGGGGCGTTATGCGTCTCGCTGTCGGCCGTTAAAAGACCCCCGCTTGTTAAGCTACAAGTAATTACAAGTGGGTGAAAAAATGCCGATTCTCGCGATTTCTTCTGGGACTGTGACAGCTGTTTGGGGTAGCGCTTTCATTCGCAAGCCCAATGGTTCTCTCAAGCCTCTGAGCGTGGGAGACAAGGTCGGCCATGGTGCACAGATCCTCACCACGATGGACGGCATCGTTCAGATCTCACCCACCAAGGGCGCTCCGATTCTGGTGAAGGTGCCAGCAGATGCCGACAAGGTCATCGCGGGCATTGAAGGGCGAGACGCTGAGCTGGTGCCTGGAGCAGGCCTGACCGGTGGTCCTGATGGTGGTTTGCAGCCGGGCCTGCGGGTTGATCGCGTGAACGAGTCGGTGGGCCAGCTCGAGTTCGACTTCGGGACTGAGCGTGTGCCACCTGCGACGCCCATTCCGTTCTCGTCGCCCAAACAGCTCTACTTCCCGGCCACGGAGGTGACGCCAGATGAGCGCCCCTTCGTTGGCAGCGTGAGCAGCCCGACGATCGCCGAGGGTGGCAATCTGGACTTCCAGATCAAACTGACGCGTGCGGCCGAGAGCGAGACTCAGGTGACACTCAAGCTTGGCAATGGGACGGCATTGCCCGGCTCCGATACGGGTACGCCCTCGGTGTCGTTTGATGGTGGCAAGTCTTTTGTTCCGGTGACGGTCGGTGCGGATGGTTCCGCGACGGTGACCGTGCCTGCAGGCACCGGGGCTGATCAAATCGTGGTGCGCGTGCCCACTTTGCCTGACAACCTGTCCGAGGTCGACGAGACTTTCAAGGTGCAGGCGTCGATGCCTGGGCAGCCTGCCCAGGTTGAAGGGACAGGGACAATCGTTGACGCCACGGGACAGGCGACCTTGAGTATCAGCGGCCCGGCGGACGTCAACGAGGCTGCCGGCACGGTGACGTACACCGTCACTTTGAGCAACCCTGTTGCCACCCCTGTGACGGTGAACTTCGCCACAAGCGATGGTCAAGCCCTGGCAGGCAAGGACTATGACGCCGCCAGTGGCGTACTGACCTTTGAGCCTGGCCAGACGACCAAGACCATTGTCGTGCCACTGCGAAATGACGCGACTTACGAAGGTGCCGAGTCGTTTGGTGTGAGCATCAGCAAGGCTGTGGGTGGGGTGATCACTGTGGATCGTGTCACCACGACCATCCACGATGATGGCACCGGAAGCCTGCCCAACGGCGGTACGCCGGATGATGACCGCCCAGCCGTGGGCAGCGTGAGCAGCCCGACGATCGGAGAAGGCGGCAACCTGGACTTCCAGGTGACGCTGACGCACCCGAGCACGACACCGACCCCGATCACGCTCAAGCTCGGCAATGGCACCGCCACACCGGGCACCGACACGGGTGCCCCACAAGTCTCGTTCGACGGCGGCAAGAGCTTCAACCCGATCACGGTGGATGCGCAAGGCAACGCCACGATCACGGTGCCGGCCAACACTCCGGCTGACCAGATCGTGGTGCGCGTGCCCACGCTGGCGGACAACATCTCCGAAGTGGCGGAGACCTTCAAGGTCACGGCCAGCACGCCGATCAACAGCGCGCCTGTTGAAGGCACGGGCACGATCACCGATGCGACCGGTCAGCCCACACTGAGCATCAGCGGCCCGGCTGATGTGAACGAGGCAGCCGGCACGATCACCTACACGGTGACGCTGAGCAATCCAAGCAGCTCCCCGGTGACGGTCAACTACGGCACGGTGGATGGCTCGGCGCAGTTGGGCAAGGACTTCACGGCCACGGCCGGCACCTTGACCTTCGCACCCAATGAGGTCAGCAAGACCATCACGGTGTCGATCACCAACGACGGTACCTACGAAGGCGCAGAGAACTTCAAGGTCGAGCTGAGCAACCCGGTCGGTGCTGTCCTCACCACGGCATCGCAAACCACGACGATCCACGAC
>NZ_DASUIS010000133.1:0-30022 GCF_036279675.1 Aquabacterium sp.
CAAGGGGCCGCGGGTGAAGTCGCCCAAAGGCATGTTCATCATCTGAACAAACCAGCGAAAGCCCCAGGGGATGAACTCACCAAATGGCACCAGATGGTGCTTGTTGTAGCGGTACATGCCTTCACGCGTGGCCATAGACTCGGCCGACAAGCCTGCCACCGAGTTGGTATAGCCCACATCGAAATCACCCAGCGGCACGCCAATCAGGGCATAACGATGGCTGCCTGACCCGAACCCACTCTTGATCTGATCCCAGTAGCCCTCCGGCAACTGAGATGGCAACAAGGGAATGGCCGTCTCGGGCGCCACCACCAGTTGCCCCTTGGCCGCCACGATCTGTCGGCCATGCCAGATCAGCATGGGCACCTGGCGTTCGGACACGAATTTCTCGTCCTGCGGCACATTGCCCTGCAGCAGGCTCACGCTCAGGGCATGCCCATGAGGGCGCGTGAAGGATGGTGTCGGCATCATCGCCAGGGCCAGCACAAGGCCTGCCAGCAGCGTGGGCACACCAACGCGAACCAGGCCGCTGCGCGCACCCTGAACGGCCCATACCAGGCCGCTCACCATGAGCACCCAGACACAACCCAGGCCATACACGCCCAGCCAGGGCGCCAGCTTCACCAGCGGCGCTGACAGCATGCCGTAACCACTGGCACCCCACGGAAAGCCGGTGAAGATGACGGCACGGGCCCACTCGGCCATCAGCCACAGCCCCGAAAACAGGAGCGAATCAGCCCACCACACCTGGCGACGCCAGCGAGCCCAGGCCCAGCCGACACCGGCCATGTAGAGCGACAAGGCCGCACACAGGCCCACCACCGCCAGGCCGGACAGCCAGGCAGGCAATTCACCAAATCGATGCAGGCTGACGTACATCCAGCCCGTCGCGCCAATCAGCCAGACGGTGCCATAGGCCCAGGTGGCGACTGCGGCCTGCCTGGGCAACAAGTCATCCCGCCACAGCGCCGCCAACAGCAAGCCAAGCGCCATGGTCTGAACCACGGCGGGCGCCAGAGAAAACCAGGATGCACACCAGGGCGACAAGGACCAGGCGTGCAACGCACCGCCTGCGATGGCCCAGCGCACAGCACGATGCCGCCACCAGGGCGAAGAAGACTGCGTCATGAAGGCCGACTCACTGCTCGGCGGTTTCAGCGGCATCCGCGGCGCGCGTCACCTTGAACCAGCGCACGGCGCCACCACGGGCCAGCATCACCGCAAAGCGCAAGCCGCCCACATCGACATGCTCGCCGCGACGGGGCACGCGCCCCAACTCATGCGCCACGAGCCCACCGATGGTGTCGAAGTCTTCTTCCGGCAAGTTGGTCTCGAAGGTTTCGTTCACGGACACGATGGAGGCGTCACCCGCCACGCGCTGGCTGCCATCAGCCAGGGTGAAGATGCTCGAAGGCGTGTCCTCGTCGTCGAACTCGTCTTCGATCTCGCCAACGATTTCCTCCAGCACGTCCTCGATCGTGAGCAGCCCGGCCGTCTTGCCGAACTCGTCGATCACGATGGCCATGTGGCTGCGGTTGGAGCGGAACTCTCGCAGCAATTCATTCAGCCCCTTGGACTCCGGCACGAAAACCGGCGCACGCAACAAGGTCCGCAGGTTCAACTCAGGCGCGCGCTGCAGCTTGAGCAGATCCTTGGCCATCAGCATGCCGATGATGTTGTCCCGAGATCCCTCGAAGACGGGGAAACGGGAGTGACCGGTTTCAATCACCTGCCCCAACAACTCGTCATAAGGCGCATCGATGTCCAGCAGATCCATGCGCTTGACGGCCACCATCACATCGCCGGCCGACATGCTGGCCATGCGGATCACGCCCTCCAGCATCACACGGGATTCGGGCTCGATCAACTCCCGGTGCTCGGCATCCGCCAGGGTGGCGATCAGCTCGGCGGTGGAGTCAGGCCCAGGGGAAAGGAATTCCACCAGGCGAACAAACAGGCTGCGGGGATCACGTTCCCGTCGGGGGGAATGTGTATGGTTTTTGTCAGCCTTTGGCGGTCGACTATGAGAAGGTTCGGACACGGCAGGGGTGTCGTGGTTGGGATGCCTCAAGAATACCCTATGGCCGCGTCAATTCAGTCACACGCCCGCGGCACATGGCTCAACACGGGGCTACACTTGTGTTATGAGCCTGATTCCTGTCACCATCCTCACCGGTTTCCTGGGCAGCGGTAAAACCACGCTGCTCAAACGCATCCTCACCGAAGCTCACGGCCAGCGCATTGCCGTGATCGAAAACGAATTCGGCGAAGAGAACATCGACAACGACATCCTCGTTGCCGACACCGAAGAGCAGATCATCCAGATGAGCAACGGCTGTATCTGCTGCACGATCCGTGAAGACCTGCGCGACACCCTGTCCGATCTGGCGAAGCAAAAGCGCGCCGGCACCCTGAACTTCGACCGGGTGGTCATCGAGACCACCGGTGTGGCCGACCCGGGCCCCGTCGCCCAGACCTTCTTCATGGACGATGAGATCGCCGAGCTGTACCTGCTGGACGCCATCGTCACCCTGGTCGATGCCAAACACGGCGACAAACAACTGGACGAGCGCCAGGAAGCGCGCCGCCAGGTTGGTTTCGCCGACCAGATCTTCATGAGCAAGACCGACCTGGTGCCCCAGGAGGAGGCCGACGCCCTCTCCCACCGCATCAAGCACATGAACCCCCGCGCGCCCCAGAAGCGCGTGCACTTCGGCGACGTGGCACTCAAGGAGGTCTTTGACATCAAGGGCTTCAACCTGAACGCCAAGCTGGACATCGACCCCGACTTCCTCAAGGACGACGGTCACGCCCACCACCATCATGAGCATGGCGAACACTGCGACCATGATCACGAGCACGGCGAGCACTGCAACCATCCGCACCACCACGTGCATGACGATGACGTGAAGTCTTTCGTCTACAAATCCAACCGCCCCTTCAACCCCACCAAGCTGGAAGATTTCCTGGGCTCCATGGTCCAGATCTACGGCCCGCGCATGCTGCGCTACAAGGGGGTTCTGAATGTCACCGGCATGGACAAAAAGGTGGTCTTCCAGGGTGTTCACCAGTTGATGGGCAGCGATGTCGGCCCCAAGTGGGCGCCTGGCGAGACCAAAATCAGCAAGATGGTGTTCATCGGTATTGACCTGCCGCAGGACCTGTTCAAAGCTGGTCTGGACCAATGCCTGTCCTGAACGAGTGTCACTGAAATGCACACCTTGAGGGATAGTCTGGTGAAAACGACCCCCAAGCGTGGCTACAATCCGCGCGCTTCCTGCGTTGGCGCAAGCCGGACAGGAAGCCTCGTTTGACCTGACGGGCGATGGAGCAGTACCTGGCCACGCGTAACCGGATCAAGACTTCAGTCTGTGGATCACGCATTTTGGGAAGGAGGATCCTGTGACAAAAACATCCGCCTCTTCGAGCAAAACGGCAAGCACTGCCTCGGCCAAAGCAGCCAAGGCAGAGGCATCCGCTGCCAAGACGCCCGCCAAACCGACCGCCAAGCCTGCTACAAAGAAAGCCAGTTCCGTCACCGCCAAGGCGCCCGCCGAAGCCAAAACAGTCAAGCCCCCTGTTCAAGCTCCGGCCAAGTCAGCCGAAGCTGCCGTATCAGCCAAATCCGTGGCTACCGGACGATCGTCGTCAAAAATCAGTACCTCAGACAACATGCCCACCCCCGCCACCAAGGTTGACACCAAACTCGCCAACGCCTGGAAGACCAAAGCAGGCAAGGATCTGACCGAAGCCGAACTGCTCGCCATGCCCGAATCGGAGTACATGAGCGACAAGCAGCTGGATTTCTTCCGCGCCTGCCTCGAAGCCCAGAAGGAAGATCTGCTGTCCAACGCCGGCGAGACCACCGAGCACCTGCGCGAAGACACCTCCATCGTGCCCGATCCTGCCGACCGCGCAACGATCGAGGAAGAGCACGCCCTGGAACTGCGCACCCGTGATCGCGAGCGCAAGCTGCTCAAGAAGATCTCGCAGGCGCTGGTTCGCATCGATTCCGGTGAATATGGCTTCTGTGACGAAACCGGTGAGCCCATCGGCCTGGGGCGCCTGCTGGCCCGCCCTACCGCCACGCTGTCCCTCGAAGCGCAACAGCGCCGTGAGCTCAAGCAAAAGATGTTTGGCGACTGAACTTCATGAGTAAAGAATCTGGCGGCTTCCTGCGCAAAGTTGCGCGCTTCGTGGCCAATCCGACAACGGATTGGACGGAGCTGGACGCGCCCAAGGAAGACGCTGGCGAGAGTGATTACGCCAAAGGCGAAATCAAGGCCATGATCGAGCGCAAGCGGCGCAATGACTTCGTGCGCAAGCGCGAGCTCGACATGCTGCGCAAGATCCGCCGCGAAGGCCTCAGCCCCGACAATGCCCTGGCACTGAGCAGCCCGTCCAATATGGACCCGGACTCTCGCCCACAGGGCGGCGCGCGCTCGGACATCGCGGTCAAGGCCAAAATCGATGAAATTGAATTGCAGATGGTGGGAGGCGCGAGCCGCCAACCCCCCATGATGCAACCGGCCGCCCTGCCCTCTGCGCCCGGCCGCCTGGCTGACCCGGCGACCACCGCACCCAACACGCTGACAGCACCGGCCACGCTGCCCTACGACGACGAGCCCCCACAGATCTCGCAGGCTGTACTGGACATGGCGCGCGCCACGGCGCCCCGCATGGCCTCGAACAAGCCCACGGCGTCTGCGCAACCCAGCATTCACGGTGACCTGAACGTCCATGTGGTGGAGGTGGTGCACGATCCGGAACTGGACGAAGCCGTCATCGCGTTTGCCAACGCCGACTTTGACCAGTGCGAACAGAATCTGCTGGATCTGGTACACCCCGGTGCAGAGCGACACGATCAGGCCGAAACCTGGCTCGTGCTGTTCGACCTGTATCGGGCACTCGATCTGCAGCAGAAATTCGACAATCTGGCGGTCTCCTACGCCCAGAAATTTGGTGTCTCGGCGCCTCAGTGGTACTCCCTGCCACAAAAAGTCGCGTCCTTCCTGTCCAACAAGGACAACCGCAACCTCAGCGCCCCCGACATCAGCTCGGCCGTTCTGAACGCGCCAACCACGGAGCCTGCAGAACTGGAGCAGGCACCGGTCAGCCTTGAGGGGTGGATTGCCCCCACCAGCTTTGATCAGGAAGCCGCCGCCAGCCTGCGCATTGAAGTCCTGCAGATGCCCCGTCCATGGATCATGGACTGGAGCAACGTGAGCAGCGTGTCGCCTGAAGGTGCCGCTCAGCTTGTTCAGCTGATGCGCCAGTGGGCGAGAGAGGCTCAGGAGCTGATCTGGATCGGTGTGCCTCAATTGCTGGATGTACTG
Source organism: Aquabacterium sp. (assembly GCF_036279675.1). Classification (GTDB taxonomy): domain Bacteria; phylum Pseudomonadota; class Gammaproteobacteria; order Burkholderiales; family Burkholderiaceae_C; genus Aquabacterium. The sequence continues at coordinate 5,337 of NZ_DASUIS010000133.1, forward strand.
GGTGAAAGCTCGCCTACCGGCGTCAAGGATGCCGACCCCGCCTACTGGATGCTCCGCCTGGAGGTCCTGAGGCTGTGCAATCGTCCTGACCAGTTTGACGAGACCGCCATCGATTACTGCGTCACGTACGAGCTGTCACCCCCATCGTGGGAACACGCCAGTTGCCGCGTGCGCGAGCAGACAGACAACATCCACCCGCACACCCGCCCCCTCTCGCACGTGGGCGAGGTCACCACCAGCTTCGTCGAATCCCAGATGCACGACGAAGTCGAGTTCGTGCAGGTCGCTGCACTGAACCTGTCAGGCCAGTTGGTGGGCGATATCGGTCAGACGCTGTCCCAGCTGGACGACCAGCTCAGCGCCAGTGTCACCCTTGAAATCGATTGTTCCTACCTGTTGCGCGTGGACTTCATCGCGGCAGGTGACCTGCTTAACTGGGTGCTGGCTCGTCGCGCGGAAGACCGCCAGGTTGTGTTCAACAACCCGCACCGCCTGATTGCCCTGTTCTTCGGCGCCATGGGCATCAACGAACACGCCAAGGTCAAGCTCCAGACCACCTGAGCTGGAACAAGATGCCCCCTTGAAACGGGGCGAGACCGCCCTCACCTGACGCGGTGTCGTGCGCAAGCACTTTTCACACGATCCTCGCGTCATGGATTCCTATCACGGCACCACCATTGTCAGCATCCGCCGACAGACCCCCAACGGCTGGCAAGTCGCCATGGGCGGTGATGGTCAGGTCACACTGGGCCACATCGTGGTCAAGGCTTCGGCCCGCAAGGTCCGCAAACTCTACAAGGATCAGGTGCTGGCCGGCTTTGCCGGTGCCACCGCCGATGCCTTCACGCTCTTCGAGCGCTTTGAGGCCAAGCTGGAAAAGCACCAGGGCAACCTCACCCGTGCGGCCGTCGAACTGACGCGCGACTGGCGCACCGATCGCGTACTGCGCAAGCTCGAAGCCATGCTGGCGGTGGCTGACCGGGAAACCTCATTGATCATCACCGGCAATGGCGATGTGCTGGAGCCCGAGCACGGCATCATCGCCATCGGATCAGGTGGCGCCTATGCTCAGGCGGCCGCTCGCGCCCTGGCTGCCAACACCGAACTGCCGGCCGCAGAGATGGTCAAGAAGTCGCTGGAGATCGCTGGCGACCTGTGCATTTACACCAACCAGAATCACACGATTGTTTCGCTGGACTGAACCACCATGAGCATGACACCCCAAGAGATCGTCAGCGAACTCGACCGCCACATCGTCGGGCAGCGTGAAGCCAAGCGCGCCGTCGCCATCGCCCTGCGCAACCGCTGGCGCCGGCAACAAGTGGATGACAAGTTGCGCAGCGAGATCACACCCAAGAACATCCTGATGATCGGCCCAACCGGCGTCGGCAAGACCGAAATCGCCCGTCGACTGGCCAAGCTGGCAGACGCCCCCTTCATCAAGGTCGAAGCCACCAAGTTCACCGAAGTCGGCTATGTGGGCAAGGACGTCGACACCATCATCCGCGATCTGGTGGAGTCCGCCGTCAAGCAGGAGCGCGCACACCAGATGCATGTCCAGCGAGCCAAGGCCGAGGATGCCGCTGAAGAACGGCTGCTCGACGTGCTGGTGCCGCCTCCCCGTTCGGAATTCGGCATCGCCCATGCGCCATCAAGCGACAACACGGCGCGCCAGGTGATGCGCAAGCGCCTGCGCGAAGGCAGCATGGATGACCGCGAGATCGAGATCGAGTTGTCCGACATGAAGACACCCACCGTCGAGATCATGAGCCCTGCGGGCATGGAAGACATGGCCGAACAACTGCGGGGCATGTTCTCCCAGATGGGACAGACCAAACGCAAGACTCGCAAGGTGACCGTGGCGGAGGCCCGCACGCAACTCATCGAGGAAGAAGCCGCCAAGCTGCTCAACGATGAAGACATCAAGACGCGTGCACTGGAGCGTGCCGAACAGAACGGCATTGTCTTCATTGACGAGATCGACAAGGTGGCCAGCCGATCGGAGGGCCAAGGCGCCGAGGTCTCACGCCAGGGCGTGCAACGCGACCTGCTACCCCTGGTCGAGGGCACCACGGTCAACACGAAGTACGGCATGGTCAAGACCGACCATATCCTCTTCATTGCCTCGGGCGCCTTCCATCTCAGCCGCCCCAGTGACCTCATCCCGGAACTGCAGGGGCGCTTCCCCATCCGGGTCGAACTGTCATCCCTGGCGGTGGAAGACTTCGAGGCCATTCTCACGCAACCGTCAGCCAGCCTGATCAAGCAATACCAGGCGCTGCTGTTGGCAGAGGGCGTCACGTTGAACTTCACCCCGGAGGCCATACGCCGCCTGGCGCAGATCGCCTTCGAGGTCAACGAGCGCACCGAGAACATCGGCGCACGTCGCCTGTCGACCGTGATGGAGCGTCTGCTGGACGAACTGTCATTCAACGCGCCAGACCTGTCAGGCCAGGCTCATACCGTGGATGTCGATGAAGTGGATCGCCGACTCGGCGAACTGGCCCGCAACGAGGACCTGTCTCGCTTCATCCTGTAAGGGCAGGATCAGCCCGCGTCTGCGGGCGTCGACGCCGCGGCCAGCGTGAGGAGTCCCTCGAAGATGAGGTTCTCCACCACGCAGGTCGGCAACTCGTCCACGTGCGACAAGCGCGACACTGCACCGCCCGACATGATCAGCAGCGGCTCGCTGCCGCACTTCACTCGCAAGCGACGCAGGCTGCGCTCGATGGCGCCCGCGATGGCATCGGTGCCGCCGCTCATCAGGGCATCACTGGTGTTGGTCGGGAAGTCACGCACTTCGCCCGTGGGGACCTTCAAACCTGCCGTGCCGCTCTCCAGCGCGCGGTACATCAGACCAAAGCCGGGCAGGATCAACCCGCCCAGAAAGCGGCCTTTCGGATCCACGGCATCCACGGTCACGGCTGTTCCCACCATCACGGCCAGTACCGCAGGCGGATTGACGGGTGACTGCTGCAAGGCGCGCTGCCGCGCACCGATGATGGCCGCCCAGCGATCCGAACCCAGTCGCTGTGGATGCTCGTAACCGTTGATCACGCCCGCTGCCTGGGCACTGGAAGACAACCAGTGCGGCGCCAGGCCCCAACCTTCGATCAACTGCTCTTCAACGCGCTTCTTGATGGCCTCGCCAGCCACCACGCAACCCAGCATGCCCTCAGGCTTGTGCATCAGGTTCTTCCAGTGCAATTCCCAGAGGTAATCGATGTCTTCGAGTACCACCGCGCCGTGAGCCAGCAATTCGGCACCAGGGGCCGGATGGGCATACAAGCCCCACTTCAGACGGGTGTTACCAATATCAATGACCAGGAAAGACATGCATGAATCTCTTGAGAGAGGAACACCCGGGGGGACTGGATGGCTGGCATTGTCGCTGCAATATGCTGTAAGAATCGTTGCCGCAGTGCAGCAAACGCACCACGCTGCGGAAACAACTACTCAAGAAGGGGGGACATCTCATTGGGAAGTTCGGATATTGTGCGATCCGAAACGCGACAGCCATCGACCCCGATCCGCTAGCGCGTCAACGAATTGACATATCGAAGCATCGGAGAGAGCCATGAAGTCATTCACACGCGAGCTGATCCTGTCGACCATCGTGGCGACAGCCTTGCCGGTCTGGGCCGCCCTGGACATCAAAGGCGCCAAGTTCAACGACACCTACCAACTGGCCAACCAGCCACTGCAGCTCAATGGTGCCGGCGTGCGCGTGAAAGTGATTGTGGATGTCTACGCGGCAGGTCTTTACGTGGCCAAAAAGGAGCACTCGGCCAGTGCGCTGCTGACTCAGTCCGGCCCCAAGAGCATGCAGATCGTGCTGCTGCGCGACCTGACGGGCGAGGACTTCGCGGACGCCATGATCAAGGGCTTCAAGAAGAACAACAGCGACAACGAAATTGCCCGCTTCCAGGCCAAGCTGGAAGAAATCCGTAACCAGATGATGGCCTTTGGCCAGGTCAGGAAGGGCACGACCATCCGAATTGACAACACACCAGGCAGCGGCACACGCGTGCTGGTAGATGGCGTTCAGAAAGGCACGGAAATCAGCGGTGATGATTTCTACGCTGCGTTGCTGCGCATCTGGCTGGGCAACTCGCCCGTCGACTCCGACCTGAAAGACGCCCTTCTTGGCGCTCGGTAAGCAAACGTCACAACGTTCATGTGACGAAATTGGCAGGCTGGGGGCAAGCCCCGCTTGCCAAATTCAGACAAAGTGCCGATAAGGTGATCATGCGTAATGGGGTAACCCTTCCATGATCGACAAAGCCCTGCCCTCACTGCGTGCCTGGACCGACGCCTTCAGCCGCGTCGAAATCCCTGTGCTGCCCGGTTCCGTGGCCGAGTTGAATCAGCTGCGCATGATCGAGGAAACCAAGGGCACGGTCGACGCGCACACCCTGGCCGATGGCCTGGCCAACGACCCCCTGATGACATTGAAGGTGCTGGTGCACGTGTCGCGCTATTGCACGCGCCTGAGCGTGGAGCCGCCCGAAACGCTGGTTGGCGCCATCGTGATGCAAGGCATCACCCCCTTCTTCAGGGCATTCAAGGACACGACCACCATCCTGGAGTGGCTGCACGAGCAGCCTGATGCGCTCAGTGGACTGATCAAGGTCATCACACGAGCTCGCCGTGCAGCGCACTTCGCCATGGGTTTCGCCTTGAGACGCCAGGATGAAGACGCCACCGTGATCCAGGAGGCTGCGCTGCTGCACGACTTCACGGAAATGCTGCTGTGGTGCCATGCGCCGAAACTGGCCCTGGAAATCGCCACCAGACAGAAAGCGGACTACACCATCCGCTCGGCGGACATCCAGCGCGAAGTGCTGGGCATCGAATTGGGCGATCTGTCACAGGAGCTGATGCGACTTTGGCAACTGCCCTACCTGCTCATCAAATGCACGGACGACCACAACGCCGCCGACCCCAAGATCCGCAACGTGATGCTCGGTGTACGTATCGCCCGCCACACCCAGTATGGCTGGGACGACCCACACGCCCAGGCGGCCTTGCCGGATGACGTGGGCGAAGTGGCCAGGCTGCTGAACCTCTCGCACGATGCGGCCTACCGCCTGGTCCAGGGCATGGACAACTGAGGTGTGACGACCTCAGCGCCCTGCAGCTCAATGGATGCTGACAGATGAGCGCATCGCGTGCACGGCGCCCGCGCCAAATGCCGCGCCGAAACGCTTGGCCAGACGCTCGGCCAGGTTTTCCTTCTGGGTGTAGTCGATGATGTCTTCGGCCTTGACCACATCACGCGCCACCTGATCCAGGCTGCCGAGGTGATCTGCGAGACCGAGCTCCATCGCCTGCTGACCATTCCAGAACAGGCCCGAGAACGTTTCCGGCGTTTCCTTCAAGCGCTTGCCACGCCCTTGGCGCACGACCTGAATGAACTGCTGGTGGATCTGATCCAGCATGGCTTGCGCGAAGCCGTCCTGGCGGGGGTTGCGCGGCGAGAAGGGATCCAGCATGCCCTTGTTCTCGCCGGCCGTCATCAGCCTGCGCTCGACGCCCACCTTGTCCATGATGCCGGTGAAACCGAAACCATCCATCAGCACGCCGATGGAGCCGACCATGGAGGCCTTGTCGACGAAGATCTGATCGGCCGACACGGCGATGTAATAAGCCGCTGAGGCACACATCTCTTCGCAGACCGCATACACCTTCTTCTTGTGCAGGGCCTTCAGGCGGCGCACTTCGTCATTGACCAGACCGGCCTGCACAGGACTGCCACCAGGCGAGTTGATGCGCAAGACCACAGCCTGAGCACCCACGTCTTCAAAAGCGCTGCGCAAGGCTGCCAGCAGGTTGTCGGCATTGGCCTCGGTATCGGCACCGATCTCGCCACGCACCTCGACCAGTGCCGTGTGCGGCGTGACAGGCGACTTGGCCGAGGGCACGTTCTGGATCGTGGCCCAGATGATGGTGGCGGCCACGCCCATCCAGACGATGCGCCAGAACCAGCGCCAGCGCTGCTCGCGTCGCTGCTGATCCAGATATGCCTGGGCAAACTGATTCAGCAAGGTGTTCTGGGTCGCAGACAGGTTGTCCGACGAGGAAGGATCGACAGCGCTCATGAGCAGGCTCGGTTGAAAGAAGAGGAATCAGAACAATGGCTGAAAACGTTCCGTAGGATACCAATACACCTGCCCGGCTTCTTCGGAAAGCCGAATGGCCTCCAGACGCGCTCCGGGGCAAGGTCCGCTGACGCATTGGCCATTGGGTGGGTCATACAGGGCGCCATGCACGGAACAGATGATGAAGCGCTTGTCCATGTCCCAGAATTTGCCGGGTTGCCAGTCCATCTCGGCCGGAACATGGGCGCAACGGTTCAGGTAAGCCAGTGCAACCTGATCGTAGCGCACCGCAAAAGCTGGCACTGAGCGCCCCCATTCCAGCACCTCGAAGGTCACGGCATCGCCGCACTCCTGCAGGGCGGCGGATTCGCACAGGTGCTGCGGCGTCAGGTTCAACTCAGGCATGCTGGCGCAGCCAATCGTGCAACTCGGTCATCGAGTGCGCCACAAACCGGGTCGGGTAGTCTGCGAACGCTGCGGGCTCGTGCGCCCCGAAGCTGACCGCCACACTGTGCGTGCCGGCGTTGACGGCGAGTTGCAGGTCATGCGTGGTGTCGCCGATCATCAAGGTGCGCTCGGGTTCGACCCCGAATTCTGCGATCAGCTCCTGCAGCATGCGAGGATGCGGCTTCGAGAAGGTTTCATCGGCCGTGCGTGAACTGTCGAACAGGCCCACCAACTCGACATGCGCCAAGGCCTCGTCCAGACCCTGCCGGGTCTTGCCCGTGGCCACCGCCAGCCAATGGTTGCGCTCTTTCAAGGTGGCCAGCAAGGGCAACACCCCCTCGAACAGGCTCAGCTCGTGCTGACGCTTGAAATAGTGGTGCCGATAACGCTGCCCCAGTTCAGGCACACGCTCGACCGGCAAGGTGGGTGCGACGTGCGCCAGGGCATCGTGCAGGCCCAGACCGATCACATAGGCGGCCTGCGTGCGCTCGGGCACGGGCAAGCCCAGGTCCTCGCAGGCGGACTGGATGCAGCGCACGATCAGCGCCGTGGAGTCGTACAGCGTGCCATCCCAGTCGAACACGACCAGATCGTAGGCGCGAGGACGCAAACCATTGTCGAAAGGATTCAAGTGAACTCCTGTGTTGCGCCTGTGACTTTACTTGGCCGCCGATGACACCGCCGTCAGTGCGGACAGCAGGTTGTTGCATTCCGGCGGCAAAGGGGCCTCCAGCACGATGTCTTCGCCCGTCACGGGATGCGGCAGACGCAGATAACGGGCATGGAGGAACATGCGCTCGAACCGCCCGTCGTTCAACTTGTCTCGACTGACACCGGGCACCGACTCGGCACCCGGGCCACGCGCCAGTGCCTTGTTGAGCGTGAAGTCACCGTACTTTTCATCACCGACGATCGGATGCCCTTCGTGCGACAGGTGCACGCGGATCTGATGGGTACGCCCCGTCTTGATGGTGACATCCAGCAGACTGAAGCCCTGATAGCGCTGCAGCACCTTGACCAGCGTGATCGAGCGACGGCCTTCATCGTCGTCGCCCTTGACGGCCTTCACGCGGCGCTCGCCATCAGCGGTCAGGAATTTATGCAAGGCCACGTCGATCACTTTCTTGCGATCTGGCCAATCACCGATCACCAGCGCGGCATAGGTCTTGTGCGCCTGACGGTGGCGGAAGAAGTCCTGCAAGGCCACCAGCGCGCTGCGCTTTTTGGCGATCAGCAGGATGCCCGAGGTTTCCTTGTCCAGGCGATGCACCAGTTCCAGAAACCGAGACTCGGGCCGCGCGCGGCGCAATTGTTCGATCACGCCAAAGCTGACGCCACTGCCGCCGTGCACGGCCACGCCCGCCGGCTTGTTGATGGCCAGCACATGCTCGTCTTCAAACAGCACGGGGAACTCGCGGGCGGGTACGGCCGCGGCCTTGGCCTCGTCTTTTTCTGCCAGACGCAGGGGCGGCACGCGGACGTCATCGCCCAGCACCAGCTTGGTCTCGGCAGACGCCCTGCCCTTGTTCACCCGCACCTCGCCGCTGCGAATGATGCGGTAGACCAGGGTCTTGGGTGCCCCCTTGAGCACCTTGATCAGGAAGTTGTCCAGGCGCTGACCGGCACCGCCTTCATCGATGATGATGTGCTGCACCTGCGCAACAGATGGCACTGGGGCTTTCACGGATGCTGCGGGGACAACCGGCGACTTGGCCGGGGTCTTGCGCGCGACAGACACCCTCGTTGGGGGCTTGACCTTGCCGGACGGCTGTGTTTTCGCGGCTATTTTGGAGCGGCGGGATGCGGATTTCGCACCTATAATGGGCTGAGCCACGTTATGAAATGTTTGTTTGTTGATATGGCCTGTGCTCGTGTCGGCAACAAATAGCAAGGTCAAACCTCATTTTACCTTTTGAGCAGGTTTGGCGGCGCGCCATAGCAGGGCAAGGCGGGGAGTCCCGCCAAATTGATGGTGATGCAGCACGGTCTGCCAGCCGGAAGAAACCACCCAAGGTGTGGTTTTGCCAGCGGGAAGTCTGTGTCAGAGCCAACGTTGAAAGAACCACGATTCAAGGTTTATTGGATTCCAGCGTCGAGCGTGCCTTCCAGGCATCTGCAAGCCGCTGGGGTCTGCGTCGAGTGACTGCCCACGTGCCCCGGCCTACCACGCCCCCCAACCGCCCCGCCTGCTCGCAGGCCGCCTTTCGCTCGCCGTTTCGTGCAGTGAAAGCCGGCGCGCTGCGCCGTGCCGCGTTCGGGTTCCAGCGTGATGGTGCCCCTTCCCCCGCCTCATTGACCCGGCTGATTGCGCCAGACGCGCATGCTGTAGCCGGCGTGGGGTGGCGGCAGGTTCGTGTCCAAGTCTCGGCGCGCGCGCCCCTGCTGAAAGAACGCCTCTCGCGTCACTGACAGCCCACGGCAATTCCTTCGGTTCCACATCGTTGCTCGTGCATGAACGCTGCCCCGACCTGAAAAGGCCGAGGTGAGTGGAGGCTTTTCCGGCGCCATCCCGGCGGGGCCTCGATACGATCTGTGGAGACCACATGAAGCGCATGCTGATCAACGCCACGCAGCCGGAAGAACGGCGCCTGGCGATCGTTGACGGGCAAAAACTGCTCGACTTCGAAACCGAAATCGAAGGCCGCGAACAACGCAAAGGCAATATCTACAAAGCCGTCGTTACCCGCGTCGAACCCTCTCTGGAAGCCTGTTTCGTCGATTACGGCGAAGAACGTCATGGTTTCCTGCCGTTCAAGGAAATCTCTCGCCAGTATTTCAAGGAGGGCGTGGAAGTCCGCTCGGCCCGTATCCAGGACGTGATCAAGGAAGGGCAGGAACTGCTCGTCCAGGTCGAAAAGGAAGAACGCGGCAACAAGGGTGCCGCCCTGACCACCTTCGTTTCCCTGGCCGGCCGTTATCTGGTGCTGATGCCCAATAACCCCCGCGGTGGCGGCGTGAGCCGTCGCATCGAAGGCGACGAGCGTGAAGAACTGAAAGAAGCCATGGATCAGCTCGAATACCCCAAGGGTATGAGCCTGATCGCCCGTACAGCCGGTATTGGTCGCTCTGCTGCCGAGCTGCAGTGGGACCTGAACTACATGCTCAAGCTGTGGACGGCCATTGACGAAGCCTCCGGTGCCGGCAAGGGCGCCTACCTGATTTATCAGGAATCGTCCCTGGTGATCCGCGCCATCCGCGATTACTTCACCTCGGATATTGGCGAAATCCTGATCGATACCGACGACATCTACGAGCAGGCCAAGCAGTTCATGCTGCACGTCATGCCGGATCAGTCGAACCGCGTGAAGCGTTACCGCGATGACGCCGCCCTGTTCTCGCGTTTCCAGATCGAACATCAGATTGAAACGGCCTTCAGCCGCACGGTGAACCTGCCTTCCGGCGGTGCCATCGTGATCGACCACACCGAAGCCCTCGTGGCCGTGGACGTGAACTCTGCGCGCGCCACCCGTGGCAGCGACATCGAGGAAACCGCCTTCCGCACCAACCTGGAAGCGGCTGACGAAATCGCCCGCCAGATGCGTCTGCGCGACCTGGGTGGCCTGATCGTCATGGACTTCATCGACATGGAGGAGTCCAAGAACCGCCGCGAGGTCGAGCAACGCCTGCGTGACGCGCTGCGCTTTGACCGCGCTCGTGTGCAGTTCAGCTCGATCTCGAAGTTCGGTCTGCTGGAAATGTCGCGTCAGCGTCTGCGCCCGGCACTGAGCGAAGGTTCGCACATCACCTGCCCGCGCTGTAACGGCACCGGCCACATCCGCGACACCGAATCCTCGGCGCTGCAGATCCTGCGCATCATTCAGGAAGAGTCCATGAAGGACAACACGGCCGCAGTGCACGTTCAAGTGCCGGTGGAAGTGACCTCCTTCCTGCTCAACGAGAAGCGCACCGAGATCACCAAGATCGAACTCAAGCAGCGCGTGACCGTGCTGCTGGTGCCTAACAAGCACCTGGACACGCCCAACTACAAGCTGGAGCGCCTGCGCCATGACGACCCTCGCCTGGAAAACATCCAGGCCAGCTACTCGATGATCGAGGAGCCAGACGAGGAAGTCGGCATCACCCGCCGCGAAAAGGCCAAGCCCAAGCAAGAGCCCGTGATCAAGGGCGTGCTGCCTGACCAACCGGCCCCCGTGGCCGTCACCAAGCCTGACCACGATCATCCGGCCGTGGCCACCGCCATGGTGCCCGTGCACGTGCCCGCACCTGCGCCCGCCCCCGCACCGGCCTCGTCCGGTGGTTTCTTCGGCTGGATCAAGCGTCTGTTTGGCGCTGGCGAAGCCCCTGCGCCTGTCGTGGCCCCTGCACCGGTGGAAACACCCGCAGCCCCCGCCGGCAAGGACGAGACCAAGGAAGGCGGCAAGGGCCAGGGCCGTGGCCGCCGTGACGGTCAACGTCGTGGTGAACGCGGCGGTGAACGCGGCGAGCGTGGCGGCGAACGCAATGGCGAGCGTCGCGAGCGCGGTGAACGCGGCGACAAGGCCGAACGCGGCGAAACCCGCGAGGGCCGCGAAGGCCGCGGTCGCCGTCAGGGCCGGGAAGAACGCGCCCCGAACGCCGAGGGCACCGACATCGCCCGCACGGAAGAAGGCGGCAACAACCGTGGCGAAGGTCGCCGTGGCCGTGGCGGTCGTGGTGGCGAACGCAACGGCGAGCGCCCGGTGATCAACCGTGAGGCCATTGCAGCAGAAGCCGCAGCGATTGGCCAGGCCAGCGCCGCAGCCGACCAGCAAGGCCTGCTGGAAGTGCCGGGCGCACAGCCCGCCGCCGAAGGCGAACAACGCGAAGGTGGCCGTCGCCGCCGCCGTGGTGGTCGTGGCCGTGGTGAGCGTGAAGAAGGTCAAACCCAACTGGAAGGCGCCGATCAGGCCGAAGCCACTGCCAACGAAGCCGCTGAAGGCAACGTTGTCGCAGAAGGTGGCGAGCAAGGTGCCGAGGGCGAAGGTCAGGAAGGTGGCCGCCGCCGTCGCAATCGTGGTGACCGCGCCCGTCGCGATCGCCGCGAAGGCGGTGAAGGCGCGGAAGTTGGCGACAACAACGATGCCCAGGCATCGGAGTTCGCCGACACTCAACCGCAAGCCGAGCCAGCCGTGGCGACAGCGGCGCCTGTCACGGCCTCGGCTGACGACAACGCGCCAGCCAGCCAGCCAGCCGCCACCAGCGAAGCCCTTGCACCCGCCACGGTTGAGCCTGCTCAAGCTCCTGCTGCTGTGACTGCCCCCGCTCCTGCGCCCTTCATCCTGCCGATCAGCGACCTGCAAGCCATTGCCCAGTCTGCCGGCCTGGAGTGGGTGAACTCGGATGCGGACAAGATCCGCGCCGTGCAGGAAGCCATTGCGGCCGAGCCCAAGCCCGTGCACGTGCCGCGTGAGCGCAAGCCTGCCGTGGTGCTGGATGAAGGCCCGCTGATCCTGGTCGAGACCCGCAAGGACCTCAGCCAGATCACCCTGCCGTTTGAAAACGCCGCTTGAGGCGCCTTTTCACCAACGCATCAAACCCGGCCTTGTGCCGGGTTTTTTCATGTCTGCACCACACCGGATTTGAGGCCGGGTTTGGGCAGGATTGTCACGAGGGTTTTACCTAAACGCCAAGGTGTTGACGCATACGTCAAGCATGCCATCTAATCACTGGATCAAAGTTGGAGACCGGCATGCCCCCTATTTCTGCCGCCGAATCGGCGCGCCCCTGGCCTTCACCCACCTCAAACAACAGAGAGCAAGCCAGCCAGGCCACCGTGTTCGCAGACTTCATTGCCCCACCACTCAAGCTGTTCGAAACCGCATCGCGCCTGGCCAGCAAACCCGCCTACTGGGTTCGCGGAGAACACGACTGGCAGGCATGCAACTGGCAAGACTATGCGGCGCAAATCCGCCAGGCAGCCAGGGCCCTGCTCGCACTGGGTGTCGAACATGGCGATGCCGTGGCCATCCTGAGCTTCAACAGGCCGGAATGGTCCATTGCCGCCTACGCCGCCATGAGCATTGGCGCCATCCCGGTCGGCATCTACTGGACCAGTTCCACCGCTGACATCGAATACATCCTGAACCACTGCAAGGCCCCCGTGCTGGTGCTGGAAGACGACGATCGTTTCGATTGCGTCGAGGCCTGCGCCGAGCGACTCCAGCACCTGCGCCACGTCGTTCAGATCAAGGGGGCCCCCAAGAGCCTGGCCAACCGCCAGACCATGCCCTGGCAGGACTTCATGGTGCAAGGACTGGGCAGCCAGGAAGCGGAGTACGAACGCCTCATCAACAAACGCCTGGCTGCCATCCAGCCGCAGGACACGGCCTCGCTGATCTACACCTCCGGCACCACAGGGCCCTCCAAGGCGGTCATGCTCAGCCATGGCAACCTCTGGTGGACCGCCAACACCATGGGCCAGTTGTTCCACGTCGATGAGAACGACCGCATGATTTCCTACCTGCCGCTGGCACACATTGCCGAGCAGATGGCCACCATGCACAACCAGGTCTACGGTGGCTTCGCGGTCTACTTTGCCCAGAGCATCGACAAGCTGGGCGAGCATCTCAAGGAGGTCAAACCCACGATCTTCTTTGGCGTGCCCCGCGTATGGGAAAAGATGCAGGTGGCGATCGAAGCCAAGCTGGCCCAGGCCACAGGCTTCAAGGCCACCATGGCCCGATGGGCCCTGCAGGTAGGTCAACGCTGGAACGCGCAGGACCAGGCTGGCATGCGCCCCAGTCCCTGGTTGACACTGCAGAAGAACCTGGCCAACAAGCTGATTTACCGGAAGGTTCAGGAGGCGCTGGGCTTCGATCAGGCCCGCCTCCTGGTCACCGCTGCCGCACCCATTTCACCGGAAAGCCTGCGCTTTTTTTCCGGGCTGAACATCCACGTTCGAGAAGGCTATGGGCAATCCGAAGCCTGCGGCCCCTCTACCTTGAGTCTGCCGGAGCACACCAAGATCGGGTCGGTTGGCAAGGCGTTACCGGGCACCGAGATACGGGCAGCCGACGACGGCGAGTTGCTCATCCGTGGGCCACACATCTTCCACGGGTACATGGGCCAGCCTGCCGCCACGGCACAGACCATCGTGGACGACTGGCTGCTGACCGGTGACCTCGGGCATGTGGATGAAGAAGGCTATGTCTACATCACCGGCCGCAAGAAGGACCTGATCATTACCTCGGGCGGCAAGAACATCTCGCCGGCCAACATCGAGGCCTCCTTGATGGACAGCCACCTGATCGAGTATGCGGTGGTGTGCGGCGATGGCCGCAACTACCTCACGGCCTTGCTGACGCTGGAAGCGCAAGGGCTGGCCGATTTCGCCAAAGCCAACGGCCTGGAGGTGACACCCGATCTGCACAAGCACCCCAAGGTACAGGCGGCCCTGCAAAAGGCCGTTGACCACACCAACGAGTTGCAGGCCCGTGTCGCACAGATCCGCAAGTTTGCCGTGTTGACCGATCCCTTCACCATCGAGGGCGGCGAATTGACGCCCACCCTCAAGGTCAAGCGCAAGGTGGTGCTGGAGCGCCAGCAGGCCCTGATCAACGCGTTGTACGCGAACTGAACCAAGGCCGTCTGATCATGCGAGCTGCCACTCAGCGCGGCAGCTTCGACAAGGCCTGCTGGTACTGAGGCGAGTGCATCAACTCGTCCCAGGTCAGCGGTGCGGTCTGGGGCAACAGATCCAGGCGGCGCGCTTCGCTGTCGGCGCTGGCCACCCAGTCGCCGTAAGCCAGGGCCTCGGTCAGGCCATCCAGCAACTCGTCCACGGCTTGGCCACCGTTGAGCGACTGGTTGCACAGCAGAACCATGTCGCAGCCCGCATTCAGCGCGGCAATGGCACCTTGCGTGTGATTGCCCGCCACGCTCGCACCTTCCATGCTCAGGTCGTCGCTGAAGATGGCGCCGGTGAAGCCCATCTGGTCGCGCAGGATGTCCTGCAACCACTTGCGCGAGAAGCCTGCTGGGGCTGCGTCCACCTTCGGATAGATCACGTGGGCCGGCATCACGCTGGTCAACGACGTGCTCATCCATTCGTAAGGCTTGGCATCATCGGCCAGGATGGCCTTGAGGCTGCGCTTGTCCACGGGCACGTCCACATGGGAGTCGGCCTTGACGAAACCATGCCCCGGAAAGTGCTTGCCACAATTGGCCATGCCGGCCAGCAACAAGCCATGCATCACGCTTTTGGCCAGGATGGACACCACGCGTGGGTCCTTGTGGAAAGCGCGATCGCCAATGACGCCGCTCTCGCCCCAATCCAGGTCCAGCACGGGCGTGAAGGTCAGGTCCACGCAACAGGCACGCAGCTCGCTGGCCAGCACATAGCCACAGGCCGTGGCGGCATCCGTGGCGGCCAGCGCACCTGCGCCCTGCCCGCCCTTGCCATCATTCATCCACATCTCACCCAGGCTGCGCATGGCAGGGACCTGGGTGAAACCATCGGTGCGGAAACGTTGCACACGGCCACCTTCATGGTCCACGCAGATGAGGATGTCCGGACGGATGGACTTGATCTCGGCGCACAAGGACGTCAACTGCGCGCGGTTGGACCAGTTGCGCGAAAACAGGATCAGACCGCCCGTCAGCGGGTGCGCGATGCGACGGCGATCATCGTCGTTGAGGCTCAGGCCTTCGATGTCGATCACCACGGGCGAATGGGCGATGGTCTCGACCGTCAGTTCCTGACCGGCTGCCTGGCTGCTCTTGCTTTTCTTGCTCATGGATGGATGGCTTGTAGCTTGTGTAAAAGGGTGATTCAGACTGCGGCCGCCTGGCGACGGGCGATGATGGACTCGGCCTTGAAATCGGCGATGGCTTCGCGCAGGCCCACGAACAGGGCATGACCCATCAGCGCATGACCGATGTGCAGTTCGCTGACATCAGGCAGCGCCGCTACCAGCGCCGTGCTGCTGACCTGTCCAGGCTTGACCTTGTCGTCGCCGATCGGCAGGTTCTGCGTGAGCGCCAGGCCATGGCCAGCGTGCGTGCGCAGGCCCAGGCTGCGGCCCAGCTTCAGCCCCGCCTTCAGGCGATCCAGCTCATGCGTCAGCAAGGCCGCATCGCCGTCCCACCAGGCATTGGCCAGGGCGCCAGTGTGCAACTCGATGCAAGGCGCGCCCACTTCGGCCGCCGCTTCGATCTGGGCGGGATCAGCACCAATGAACAAGGACACGCGGCAACCGGCCTTGGCCAGACGGGCGCAGGCCTCCTGCATGCGGCTGCGTTGGCCGAGCACATCCAGCCCGCCTTCGGTGGTGATCTCCTGGCGGCGCTCGGGCACCAGGCACACATGCTCGGGCGCCGTGCGCTCGATGATGTCGAGCATCTCGTCGGTCACCGCGGCTTCGAAGTTCAGCGGCACCGACAGATTCGCCTTCAGGCGCACCACGTCCTCGTCACGGATGTGACGGCGGTCTTCGCGCAGGTGAAAGGTGATGATGTCCGCACCGGCTTCGACCGCCAGCAGGGCCGCCGCAACAGGATCGGGGAAACGCCCGCCACGCGCATTGCGCACCGTGGCGATGTGGTCGATGTTGACGCCCAGCAAAGGCGCGTCCACGGCGGTCAGTTGAGAGCCGGAATAGGTCATGGTTGTTGTAGCTCCATCATGAGCTGGCGCGTGCGCAGCGTCTGGGAACCGAGATGATAGTGAATCAAGGTGCGCAACAGGGCTTTGAGTTCACTCAAAGCTGGCATGCACGCAGCCATCAGGGTGGGAATGGCCGTGTTGAGCGCCAGAGCCTGCTCAATTTCTTGCAACACCTGACCGTCCAGCACGACCGGGCCCGCGTTGGGCTCGCCCACCCACTGTGCCTCGCGCACACCCAACTCAGGGTGCAACTCATAGGCGTGGCCAGCCACCACGGCATGCGCGCCCACGGTCTCGACGGACAGCTGAGGCAGGTGCCCCAACTGGCGCAACAGCGTCAGCTCGAACGCCCTCAAGGCGGCTTGCAGCAGGCTGGGGTCCCCCATGGCCTGCAAGGTTTGCGCGTAGGCATCAAACAGTGCTGGATGCGGGTCATGTCGCACCATCAGGCGCAGCAGCAACTCATTGAGGTAGAAGCCAGGCAACAGCGCAGCGCCACCAGGCCAGGCAGGCCCGCCAGCCCACTCAGCCTGACGCAGCAGCCACACTTCGGCATCTTCCGAGCGTTTGACACCAAAGCCGAGCGTCAGACGCTGAAACGGCATCAGCACAGGGCGCAGTTGCGAATACGGCCGTTTCGCGCCCTTGGCCACGGCCACCACACGGCCATGGTCCCGCGTGAACAGGTCCAGAATCAGGCTGGACTCGCTCCAGTCATGGCTGTGCAGCACATAGGCTGCCGAACCGGGACGTTGAGCCGCGCGCGCCACTGAGCCTTACTCGTAGCCGTAGGTGCGCAGACGGGTTTCGTCGTCAGCCCAGCCAGAGCGAACCTTGACCCACACCTCCAGGAACACCTTGGTGCCCAGCAGGCGCTCAAGCTCGGTCCGAGCTTCAGTACCGATGCGCTTGAGGCGTTCGCCCTTGTCACCAATGATCATGCCCTTGTGCTGCTCGCGCTCGGCAATGATGGTGGCAGCGATCTTCACCAGGCCGGTGGACTTGGACTTGCCCGGCACGGGCGGCTCTTCCACGTACTGATCGATCACCACGGTGGAGGTGTAGGGCAACTCGTCGCCCGTCAGGCGGAACAGCTTTTCGCGAATGATCTCGCTGGCCATGAAGCGGTCCGTGCGGTCGGTGAGCGCCTCCTGGTCATACCACCAGCCCTGCTCGGGCAGATAAGGCCGCACGATGCCCAGCAGGCGCTTGGTATCAGCTTCCTTCTGGGCCGACAGGGGCACGAACTCCGTGAAGGTGTGGTGCTCCTGCAGGCCTTGCAGCCAGGGGAACAGGTCCTCGCGACGGTGCACCAGGTCCAGCTTGTTGGCAACCAGCAGCACGGGCTTTTCCTTGGGCAGCAAGGCCGCCACCTTGGCGTCATCCGGACCGAATTTGCCCGCCTCGACCAGGAAGAGCACCACATCCACATCCGACAAGGTGGACTGCACGGTCTTGTTCAGATTGCGGTTCAAGGCCGCCGTGCCACGTACGGTATGGCGCGTCTGAAAACCTGGGGTGTCCACGAACACGAACTGCGTGTCGCCTTCGGTATGGATGCCGGTGATGCGGTGGCGCGTGGTCTGCGCCTTGCGCGAGGTGATCGACACCTTCTGGCCCACCAGGGCATTGAGCAAGGTGGACTTGCCCACGTTCGGGCGCCCGATGATGGCAATCAGCCCGCAACGCTGCTTCTCGGTCGGAACCGACTGCTCGCCGCCATTGGTCCTGGCCATAGACAGGTTGGACAGCATCGCATCCAGATCAGGATTGACTTTGTCGACCGGCTTGGCCTTGGGGGCGGCTTTGGGTGCCGATTCAGGCGCTGCCTTGGGCTTGGCGCCCGGCTGCGATGGAGATGAGGAGGCTGGCTTCTTCGGCATGGCGGTCAGGTAATAGGTTGTGTAGGCGATGCGTCAGACGCGCTTTTTCTTGACCACCACGGTGGCCTTGTCTGCCTTGGGCAGGTCTTTGGTCGAAGTGGCTTGCAGACGCAACAGGGCCGCTTGCGCCGCAGCCTGCTCGGCCGCACGGCGGGACAAGCCCTCGCCCGTCACGACCATGTCCAGCACGGGCAATTCACAAGCCACGATGAAGGTC
This sequence comes from Aquabacterium sp., assembly GCF_036279675.1. Classification (GTDB taxonomy): domain Bacteria; phylum Pseudomonadota; class Gammaproteobacteria; order Burkholderiales; family Burkholderiaceae_C; genus Aquabacterium. The sequence continues at coordinate 23,568 of NZ_DASUIS010000133.1, forward strand.
TGTTCATGGGCTTTGCCCCTTGTTTCGACGATGGTGTAGGTGGGAACAGGCATCTTGCGCCCCTGCAGCCACTCCTGCAAGGCCGTCTTGCCATCCTTGCTCCAGCCTTCCATGGTGGATTCGACCACCAAAGGCTCGAACAACCTCAGGACCAGATCGCGTGCGGCGTCCGAGCCGGCATCCAGATACACGGCACCAATGATCGCCTCCAGCGCATCCGCCAGGATCGAGGGACGCTGCGCACCACCACCCTTGGCTTCACCCTCGCTCAGGCGCATCACGTCCGGCAAACCCAGTTGCTGAGCCAGCTTGTGCAACATGTCCTGGCGTACGAGATGGGCACGAACGCGGGTCATATCCCCCTCATCGCTGCGATCAAACTGTTTGTACAGCAAGGCCGACACGCCAAGGTTCAGCACCGCATCCCCCAGGAACTCCAACCGCTCGTAATGATCGGCGCCAAAGCTCTTGTGCGTCACCGCGCGCACCAGCAATCTGCTGTCCGCGAAGGCGTGACCAAGCCGCTGCTGCAAGGCCTGCAACGCAGGCGTCAAAGCCGGGCTATCGGGATGGTTGCGCTTGGAAGTACTTGCCATCAAAACAAAGCGGGCCTGAACTCAGGCCCGTGAAAAACATCTGACAATAGATCAGTCCTTACTTGGACTGTCCCTCGAACTTCAGCAACAGGTACACAGGCGGGATCAACTCGATTTCCCTGTCGTAGGCAAACTTGATGACCACCTTGTCGTCTTCCTTGGTGATCTCCAGATCCTTGGACTTGATGGAGGTCACGCCGTATTCGATCTGCGAGGAGCGGTCAAAGGCAGCGCGGATATCCGCCACCGTGCTGCCCCCCTCATGAGCAGCCTTGTTGACCATGCCCTGGATGGTGCGGTATTCCGCCACCACCGGGAACACCTTCATCAGCACCAGTGCAAAGGAAGAAATCAACACGGCCCAGAACAGCAGGCCGATCAGGGTGATGCCCGACTGCGCCGAAGGTGCGCTGCGGGAGAAAGAAGAACGAGACGTCACGTTCATCATGTCTGTCCTGGCTTATTGAAAGAAACCGATGCGCTTGAAATCGCCGAAGTTCATCCAGATCACAAAGGCCTTGCCCACGATGTTTTCATCAGGCACAAAACCCCAGAAGCGCGAATCAAGCGAATTATCGCGATTGTCACCCATCATGAAATAGTGGCCGGGGGGCACTTTGCACACCACGCCTTCACCACTGTAGCGACAGTTCTCGCGACCGGGGAAATCTTCCACAGCTTGCTGGGGAATGAAGCCAGGGCGGTTCTTGTCTTCGATCACACTGTGCTTCAACGTGACCAGGTTCTCCATGTAACGCGAGTAGTAGCGCAGGCTGTCCTCATCGTAGAACTCGGCCAGGGCCGTTTTCTCGATGGGCTTGCCATTGATGGTCAGGCTCTTGTTGATGTAGGCAATCTCGTCGCCCGGCACGCCGATCACACGCTTGATGTAGTCCAGGCTGGGATTGACGGGATAGCGGAACACCATCACGTCACCGCGTTGCGGCTCATGGTTGGCGATGATCTTCTTGTTGATCACCGGCAGGCGAACACCGTAGTGGTACTTGTTGACCAGGATGAGGTCACCCACCAGCAGCGTCGGAATCATCGAGCCCGAAGGAATCTTGAAGGGCTCGAACAGGAAGGAGCGCATCAGGAAGACGGCGCAAATGACCGGGAACAGGCCCGCCGTCCAGTCCAGCCACCACGGCTGCATCAACAGCCTGTCACGTGCCTGCGCCACGTTGCCATCCACCTGGGCAATGCCCTGGCTGGCCAACTGCGCCCGACGCGACTCGTCCTCGGCAACGAGCTTGGCCGCGGCGGCCTCGCGCTCGGGCTGGAACTTGTAGCGTTCAGCCAGCCAATAGCCCAGCGTGACCAGGGTCAGCACGAACAGCAGCAGCGAGAAGTTGCCCTGCCATTGGCCAACATACCAGCCCCCCAGGTACGCCACCAGGGCGGCGTACAACACACCTGTGATCAAACTCATCAATCGTCCACTTGAAGGATGGCCAGGAACGCTTCTTGTGGCACCTCGACGGAGCCAACCTGCTTCATGCGCTTTTTACCGGCCTTTTGTTTTTCGAGCAGTTTCTTCTTGCGGGTGATGTCACCGCCGTAACATTTTGCCAGCACGTTCTTGCGCAGGGCCTTGATGTTCTCGCGGGCGATGATGTTGCCGCCAATGGCCGCCTGAATGGCCACGTCGTACATCTGACGCGGGATCTGTTCGCGCATCTTGGCCGCCACGGCGCGGCCGCGGTACTGACTTTGGGCACGGTGCACGATGATGGACAGCGCATCCACGCGGTCGCCGTTGATCATCAGGTCCACCTTGACCACGTCCGATGCACGGTACTCCTTGAACTCGTAGTCCATCGAGGCATAGCCACGCGACACGCTCTTGAGCTTGTCGAAGAAGTCCAGCACGATCTCGGCCAACGGCATCTCATAGGTCAGCATGACCTGGCGGCCGTGATAGGCCATGTTGAGCTGCACGCCGCGCTTCTGATTGGCCAGCGTCATGACGGGGCCGACATAGTCTTGCGGCATGTACAGATGCACGGTGACGATGGGCTCGCGGATCTCCTTGATCCTGGCGACTTCCGGCATCTTCGACGGGTTCTCCACATCGATGACTTCGCCACCATTCAACTCGACCTGGTAGACCACGCTGGGCGCGGTCGTGATCAGGTCCTGATCAAACTCACGCTCCAGACGTTCCTGCACGATCTCCATGTGCAACAGGCCCAGGAAGCCGCAGCGGAAGCCAAAGCCCAATGCTTGCGAGACTTCAGGTTCATAGCGCAAGGAAGAGTCGTTGAGCTTGAGCTTTTCCAGTGCGTCACGCAACTGGTCGTATTCGCTGGCCTCGGTCGGATACAGGCCTGCAAACACCTGAGGCTGGATTTCCTTGAAACCCGGCAAGGCTTCGGCGGCCGGGCCGGCGTTGTTGGGCAGCTTCTTTTCCACGGTGACGGTATCGCCCACCTTGGCAGCCTGCAACTCCTTGATGCCGGCGATGATGAAGCCCACCTCGCCAGCCTTGAGCGCATCGCGGTTTTCCGACTTGGGCGAGAACACGCCCAGATGCTCGGCGGGGTAGACCGCATTGGACGCCATCATGCGGATACGCTCACCCTTGCGCAACTGGCCGTCGACCACGCGCACCAGCATCACCACGCCCACGTAGTTGTCGAACCATGAGTCGATGATCATGGCGCGCAGCGGGCCTTCCGGGTCACCCTTGGGTGGTGGGATACGGGCCACAACGGCTTCGAGGATCTCATCCACACCCATGCCGGTCTTGGCCGAGCATGGGATGCCGTCGGTGGCATCGATGCCGATCACGTCTTCGATCTCGGCCTTCGCACGCTCAGGATCGGCCTGTGGCAGGTCCATCTTGTTGAGCACGGGCACCACCTCCACACCCAGGTCGAGCGCGGTGTAGCAGTTGGCCACGGTCTGTGCTTCCACACCCTGGCTCGCGTCCACCACCAGCAGGGCACCTTCACAGGCAGACAGCGAGCGGCTCACTTCATATGAGAAGTCAACGTGGCCCGGTGTGTCGATGAGGTTGAGGTTGTAGACCTGGCCATCCTTGGCCTTGTATTGCAATGCGGCCGTCTGGGCCTTGATGGTGATGCCGCGCTCGCGCTCGATGTCCATCGAGTCGAGAACCTGCGCTTCCATTTCACGGTCACTCAAGCCACCACAGCGCTGGATGATGCGATCGGCCAGCGTGGACTTGCCGTGGTCGATGTGGGCAATGATCGAAAAGTTACGGATGTGATTCATAAAAAAAAGGCACGTCCAAAGGTGTGACGCGCCTTCCAACAAAAACGTATGGCAACTGCTTGTTGGGCTTCCATTGTATCGAAAAGCCCCGCTGAAAAGGCCGCGTCACAGCCATGAACAGGGATGTTGCGAGCATCCTCAAAAACATTATCCACAAGTTATCAACAGCCCGTTGTGGGTAACTTGCGCGATTTCTTTTGCTTCTTGAGGGCGGATTCGCCAGCCCAGGGATTGTATCGGCAATCCCAAAGCCAACCGCTCAGTTATCAACAGCAAATTGGCTTGTCGAGCCCGCCCAACAACCCTTCATTTCAATCAAGTTTTCGGTGATTTTTTCGCAATAAAAAACCCTGATCGGCTCTCGGATACCGATCAGGGTGGTTCGGCAGCAGGCGAGCGTCCGGACGCCCGCCATCACTGTTTACTTGGCATTCGGGCGAATCACGGCGTACTGTGCCCACTCGCCACGGCGAACCAGCACACTGACCGGACGGCTTCGATCCAGCTTGCCCAGCACAGCCTCGAACTCCTTGACGCCGCTGATCTGGACATTGGCCACGGCCAGAATCACGTCACCCGCTCGCAGACCAGCACGCGCAGCGGGTCCTTCGACCGACTCCACGAACACGCCTCCAGCCTGCTTGAGTTCCCGTTTTTGCTCGGCATTCAGGTCAGCGATGTTCAAGCCCAGAGCCGAGGCGGCCAGCTTGGCTTCGGCCTTGCCGCCTTCTGCCTTGTCCCCCTTGGCCTTGGCCGCATCCAACTCAGCCACGGTGATGCTCAAGTCCTTGTAGGCGCCACGACGGAAGACCTGAATGGACGTCTTGGTACCAGGCTTGGTCCCACCGACCAGTCGAGGCAGATCAGGCGCCTTGTCGATGGTCTGGCCTGCAAACTTGGTGATGATGTCACCCGCTTCCAGGCCAGCCTTCTCGGCAGGTGTACCAGCTTCCACGCTTTGAACCAGTGCACCAACCGGCTTGCCCAGGCCAATGGATTCGGCGACGTCCTTGGTCACCGGCGCGATCGCCACGCCAATGCGCCCACGAACGACCTTGCCACCAGCGCGCAGTTGTTCGGCGACCTTCATCGCGTCATCAATGGGGATGGACAGCGAGATCCCCATGAAGCCGCCGGAGCGACTCAGGATCTGGGAGTTGATGCCCACAACTTCACCCCGCATGTTGATCAGCGGGCCACCGGAGTTGCCAGGATTCACGGCGACATCCGTCTGGATGAAGCGAATTTCCTCGCCGGTGTCACGCGCCTTGGCGCTGACGATGCCGGCCGTCACGGTGTTGTCCAGGCCAAAGGGCGTACCAATGGCCATCACCCATTCCCCCACCTTGAGCTTGCCCACGTCACCAATGGACACAGCGGGCAGCTTGCTGGCCTCGATCTTGAGAACGGCCACGTCAGTGCGCTTGTCGACGCCCACCACCTTGGCCTTGAACTCGCGCTTGTCCGTCAGATTGACGTACACCTCATCGGCCCCATCCACCACGTGCGCGTTGGTCATCACATAACCATCCGCACTCAGGATGAAGCCTGATCCCAACCCACGTGGGCGCTCTTCACCTTGCTCACCGCCCTTCCTGGGCGTGTTCTTGCGCGGCGACTGGCCAGGCATGGGGGTACCAAAGAAACGGCGGAAGAACTCACGCATCTGTGCGTCAGCCTCGTCATCGCCATCGTCGGACTCCTCGATGCGCTGCGTGGTCCGGATGCTCACCACCGACGGCCCCACACGTTCAACCAACTCCGAGAAATCGGGCAGCCCCTTGACCAGCAAGGGCGCTTGAGGCGCGGCAGCTTGTGCCGCTGGCGTCACGATCGGTGCAGGCTGCTGCGCCTGCGATGCGTGCGGAAACAAACTGGAACTCAGCACCAGTGCCACGGCCGAGACCACCGAGCCAACGACCAGCGTACGGCGAACGACGGAAGGGGTCGAAGAAACTGACTGATTGGATGACGTCATTTGCAAAACCTCGTTTGACAAAAAAACGATGGATAAAAAGAAGCGACAGAAGATAAAACGTAGGAGCCGCACACACGGCTGACAGTTCACTGACCTGGTGTGAAGAGAAGTAAAGATAACAAAGACAAAGGCCGCTGTAGCTTCTCAGCTCCACAGCGGCCTGCAAGGCGGAAAGTTGGCTGCCTTAACGGCCGTCAAACACCACTTGTCTCATCAATGCGCCTTGCGCTGCGAACGACGGGTCAGCCCCCTGCCCGCCATGCTCGGCGGCGAGCGCCTGATCCAGTCTGGGATCACGCACGATCACCACATCACCCGGGCGATTGAACGAAGCGCCAGAACCAATCGACAAGCCAGGCATGCGCCCTGGCTCGGCGACGACGCCACCTGTCCATTGCACTGGCACAAAACCATTGACAGTACCACCGGAGGGCTGCATGCCCGCCACCCCTGCCTGTGCCACCGTGGCATCCCCGTCAATCACGCCATTGCCGCCGGGCAGCAACTGAGACGACATCAGGGCACCAACGACCAGCACGAACCCCGCAGCCACGGCCTTTGGCCCAGCCCAGGCTCGGCGCTTGAGTGGATGCACGGCAGCCAGGGGCACCTTTGCCTCGGCCGCAGCACGTTGCGCCTGT
>NZ_DASUIS010000134.1:0-11965 GCF_036279675.1 Aquabacterium sp.
CCTGCCCCGCACGCAACTGCTGGCGGCGCTCAACCAGGCAGAAGCCACGCTGGCCACCAGCGATGACATCTCGGTGCCCACGCGCACCGTGTGGCTGCCCTTGTCATGGGATGACAGCGCCACGCGCCTGGCCATCGAAAAGTACATGCAGTCGGTGCGCCCCGACGCCCCCTGGTGCCCCAGCAACATCGAGTTCATCCGCCGCATCAACGGGCTGGACAGCATCGAAGACGTCAAGCGCATCGTCTTTGACGCGAGCTACCTCGTGATGGGCCTGGGCGATGTCTACCTGGGTGCCCCGGTGGCCACGCCGCTGGACCCACGCCACCGCCTGGTCACCACCAAGTACAACCCCGCCCGCACCTGGACGCCCGAGAACGCCGTGGGCATTGGCGGCGCCTACATGTGCGTCTATGGCATGGAAGGCCCTGGCGGCTACCAGTTCGTGGGCCGCACCGTGCAGATGTGGAACCGCTGGCGCGACACCCGACACGGGGCGGCCGACTTCGAAGCCGGCAAGCCTTGGCTGCTGCGCTTCTTTGATCAGATTCGCTTCTACCCGGTCAGCGAGGCCGAACTGGCCCAGATGCGCCGCGACTTCCCGGCCGGCCGCATGAAGCTGAAGATCGAAGAAGGCCACTTCAGCCTGCGTGACTATCAGCGCTTCCTGAACGACGAGGCCGCCAGCATCACGGCCTTCAAGCAGGCCCAGCAAGCCGCCTTCGATGCCGAACGCGAGCGCTGGAAGGCCTCCGGGCAGGACGGCAGCCTCAGCGAGCCCGATCAAGCACCCGCGCGCGACGCCGATGCGCTGCCGGAAGGTGCCACCGCCGTCGGCAGCCCCGTCCCGGGCAGCGTGTGGCAGGTGCTCGTCAAGGAAGGTGACGAGGTACAGGAAGGCCAGACGCTCGCCGTGGTTGAATCCATGAAGATGGAGTTCCCGGTGTTGGCGCCCGCTGCAGGCAAGGTACTGCAGGTGCGATGCCAGGAAGGCAGTGGCGTGTCGGCAGGCCAGAGCGTGGTGGTGCTGGCCTGAGGGCCATGCAGGGTGTGAATCAGGCCAGGTCAGCCCGCCACTTGCCCGGGCTGACACCGAACCAGCGTACGCAGGCCCGGTTGAAGGCGCTCTGCTCGGAATAGCCCAGGCGCTGGCTGATGTCCGCCAGCGGTACACCGCCGGTCAGGTACTGGCGCGCCAGGCGCTGGCGGACGGCATCCACGGCCGCTGTCAGCGTGGTGCCCGCTGTGCTGGCCTGAGCACGAAACTGCCTGGGCTCCAGCGACATGGCCTGCGCCACGCTCTCCAGTGTCAGCACGCCATCAGACAGGCAAGCCTCGATGGCTCGGTCCATGCGCACGATGAACTGCTCGCCACGGGCGTAGCGCTCGATGCGGCGCTGCATCTCCTCGCGCATGAGCCGACAGACGTCGGGGTTGGACGCGGCCAGGCGATGGCCCAACAACTGGCGGTCAATGTGCACCGCGTTGCGCCCCCGCTCGAACAGCACCGGGCAATGGAAAAAGGCCTCGTAACGCGCCTGCGGTGCGTCTGCGACGTGTGCGAACTCGATGCAAAGCGGATGAGACACATTGCCCGTGATCCAGCGCCCGAACTCGATCCAACCCGCCAAGGCGGCCTCGATCTGCAAAGGCAGGCTGGCCCACGATCCTTGCGCCTGCAGGGTCACCACAGCCTCATCGCCCTCCTCGCTCAATTCACATTGTGCAAAGCCCAGGCGATAGGGCTCGAACTGGCAAAGCAGCTTGATGGCATCGCCCAGGGTACCGCTGCTCATGCTGGCATAGGCCAGCACATCCAGCGCCACGGGGGTGACGGCCCCTCCGAGTTGCAGGCTCAAGGGCATGCCATCGGATCGGTCTTGCGCACGAACGGCTTCCTGCAACACGTCATCCACCACATCCAGTGCCACCCGGCTGCCGGGATCTGCCAGTTCGGGCAGCACGACGCCCTTGCTCGCGGCCAGATCCGACAGGTCCATGCCCAAGCTTGACGTCGCGTCAAGCAGGTATCGCAGATAAAAACCAGCAGCAGTCAACAAGGTACAGCCCAGGGCCAGAAAGTGAAGGTGATGTCAAAACCGCTTGTCAGCCGCGTCAAGACGCCACACCAGCCCCGACTTTACGCTCAAGCCCAGTCAAACCAACAAGCAAGGTGACATCGTGACGCTTCCCACCTCCGAGGCCTACCAGCAATTCTCCCAACAAGGCGACCCGCTCGCCGATGCCGTGATCTCTGCGCTCATGCAAGGCGGGCGGCGCGGTGGCGACCTGCTCGGTCAGGTCCAGCAACTGGCCAGCCAGGAAGGTGGCATTTACAGGACCTTCATCGAGCAGATCAACCACGTACCCAGCTGGGCCGACACGCAGGCCATGCGCAAAGGCCAGGAGCTCTTCCTGCGTTGCGCACCGTTGTCCATCGCCTCCTTCGTGCTGGGCAGCCTGCTGGTGACCTACACGCCACCCGGCTCGGCCAAGGTGTTGCTGCACACCGGCCGCCTGCGCCAGGACGTGGTCAGGCGCCTGTTCGAGACCTCCACCATGGTCCACGCCGTGATGCAACCCGGCGCGCTCGAAGTGGGTGCGCCTGGCCACCAGGCCATCATCCGTGTGCGCCTGTTGCATGCCATGGTGCGCTACCACGTGATGACGCGTGCGCAATGGCCTAGCGACGAGTTGGGCAGCCCCATCAACCAGCAGCAGATGGGCCTCACCTCACTGGGCTTCAGCTCCCTGCTGATCAACAGCATGCGCAGCCTGGGCGTGGTCATTCCGGAGGATGAAGCGCGCAGCTACCAGTTGCTGTGGCGCTATGGCAATTACCTGCAAGGCGTGAACCTCTCGCTGCTGCCAGACACGCTCGAAGACGAAGCGCACCTGTACGAACTCTTCCAGCGCACGCTGATGACACCCGATGACAACAGCCGCACCCTGGTGGCGGCCGTGCACCAGGGCCTGGCATGGCAATCACCCTTCTTCCTGCCGCAAGGTGCCCTGGAAGCCATATCCAGAAGACTGCTGGGCAGCAAGCTGGCCGACAAACTGGCCATCCGACGCCATCCCTTGTGGGCCATGGTGATCGCCGTGGTGGCGGGCTTGCACAAGGCCACGGCCCTGCGCTATCGCATCCCGGGCTGGCGTGACATGGAAGTGCGTGCAGGCACGCGCTACTTCACATACCTGGTCAACAAGGGTCTCAAAGGCAACCCAGCTGACTACGCCCTGAAAACCTCGACCTGAGGCTCAGAACGAGTAGCCCACACCAAACTCGGCGGACAGCTCGCCGTCCTTCTCCTTCGAGTCGAAGGGGAAGGAGCGGCGATACAGGACCTCATACTTCAAGGCAATGTGGTTGGTCAGCTTGTTGCGCAAGGCCAGCCCCATGGTCCGAAAGGTCTCACGGCGGCTTTGCTCCTGCACCCCATTGAACTTGATCGACAGCTGATCGGTGATGTCCCAATTGGCCTTCACACTGGTCGTGTAAAGCACTTCGCTCACGTTGTCACCGTCTTCGGCATGGGCCACACGGTAGCCTGAACCCATTTCGGCGCTCGCCGTCCAGCTGCCGTCGCCCCCAAACTTGCGCCCCACCCCGGCCCGCAAGGCTTGCGCCGACTGGTAGTAGCCGAAGCGGTTGTGCCGCACGCGTGGTGATACGTAGGCGTAGTAAGGCGATCCATCGAAAAACTGTTTGAACTTGACGTTCGCATCGTATCGATCCCGGTTGATCGACTGAGGGCTGTCAGCCTCCTTGATGTACTCGCGATCGAAGCGCAGTTCCCCATCGAGTTCACGCTGTGGCATCAGGTAGGCCACATCTGCGGCCAGCGTCAGGCGACGGCTGACGTATTCCGACTTGTTGTAGCTGTATTGGCCATCGACGTCACCCTTGAAGGTGTCGTCGAGCACCTCCTCAGCCTGCGCACATCCTGCCAACAGCACCAAGGTCAGGGCCCATACCCGACGCCTGTCACCTTTCTCGCTCATATCCCGCAACTCAGCTTGTCAAAACAAGTGCGCATCATGCCTGCAGACCGAGGCCCCGCCAGCGCCCGACTGGCCCGATGCCGAACCACATCGATGGAGGCGCAAGGCGACGATGGCTGGAACCAGACTTCAATCGCACCTGATTGACCAGAGTCAAACGCAAGATTGAATCCACCACGAACACTACCGGTAGCGTTTCGCAAACAAGCAAAACACTACATCTAGTAGGAGCCCTGCATGAATGACAGCTCGCTCGCACAAGCGGAGACCTTGGCAGTCGCCGTGATCAAGCGCAACGGTACAACCGCCAGCTTCAAGCTCGACAAGATCACACGCGCCATTGAGTGCGCAGGCAAAGCCACCGGTGAGTTCGACGCTTCACGTGCGGTCGAACTCGCCCGGCAGGTGCGTCAGGCCTTGCAGCGACGCGTCCCCACCGTGGAGCAGATTCAGGATCAGGTCGAGCGCGTTCTGATGAACGCGGGGCACTACGACACCGCACGCGCCTATATCGTCTACCGCGAGCAGCGCAGCCAGTTGCGAGCAGACAAGGCCTGCGCCGTGGACGTCGAACGCTCGGTCAACGAATACCTTTCCCAGCAAGACTGGCGCGTCAATGCCAACGCCAACCAGGGTTATTCGCTCGGCGGCCTGATCCTCAACGTCTCGGGCAAGGTGATCGCCAACTACTGGCTGGCGCACGTGTACCCGCCTGAAATCGGTCAGGCCCATCGAGAGGCTGATCTCCACATCCATGATCTGGACATGCTCTCGGGCTATTGCGCAGGTTGGTCCTTGCGTACCTTGCTGCACGAAGGCCTCAACGGTGTGCCAGGCAAGGTGGAGGCTGGCCCGCCCAAGCACCTCTCCAGCGCAGTGGGCCAGATCGTCAATTTCCTGGGCACGCTGCAAAACGAATGGGCTGGTGCGCAGGCCTTCAGCTCCTTCGACACCTATCTGGCCCCCTACATCCGCAAGGATGGCCTCAGCTACGAACAGGTACGCCAGTGCATCCAGGAGCTGGTCTACAACCTCAACGTGCCCTCGCGCTGGGGCACACAGACACCGTTCACCAACCTGACTTTTGACTGGACCTGCCCGGAAGATCTGCGTGAGCAGGTCCCGGTCATCGCCGGACGGGAGATGCCCTTTGCCTACGGCGATCTGCAAGCCGAGATGGACCTGATCAACCAGGCCTACATCGACGTGATGATGCGTGGCGACGCCAAGGGCCGCGCCTTCACCTTCCCCATCCCTACCTACAACATCACCAAGGACTTCGACTGGGAACACCCCAATACCGAGCGTCTCTTCGAGATGACGGCCAAATACGGCCTGCCCTATTTCCAGAACTTTCTGAACTCGGATCTGCAGCCCAACATGATCCGCTCGATGTGCTGTCGGCTCCAGCTGGATTTGCGCGAGTTGCTCAAGCGTGGCAACGGCTTGTTCGGTTCAGCCGAGCAAACAGGCTCGCTCGGCGTGGTGACCCTCAACTGTGCGCGGCTGGGTTACCTCTACAAGGGCGACGAAGCCGCCCTGCTGGCCCGTACCGACGAGCTGATCGAACTGGGCAAGACCAGTCTGGAAATCAAGCGCAAGGTCATCCAGCAGCACATGGATAACGGCTTGTTCCCCTATACCAAACGCTACCTGGGGACCTTGCGCAACCACTTCTCCACGCTGGGTGTCAATGGCATCAACGAGATGATCCGCAACTTCACCAATGACCAGGAGGACATCACCTCCGCATGGGGTGAAGCCTTCGCCTTGCGCTTTCTCGATCACATCCGTGCCCGCATCACCGACATCCAGGAGGAGACCGGCCACCTCTACAACCTGGAGGCCACACCAGCGGAGGGCACCACCTACCGCTTCGCCAAGGAAGACCTCAAGCGCTTTGACGACATCCTGCAAGCCGGCCCCAGCGACATGCCCTACTACACGAACTCGTCGCAACTGCCCGTGGGTTTCTGCGATGACCCGTTCGAAGCCCTGGAGCGACAAGAGGCCTTGCAAGCCAAGTACACAGGGGGTACCGTATTGCATCTGTATCTGGGCGAACGCGTGTCGTCGCCACAGGCTTGCAAGGAACTGGTCAAACGTGCTCTGACACGGTTTCGCCTGCCGTACATCACGATCACGCCCACATTTTCGATCTGCCCTGTTCACGGCTACTTGTCCGGCGAACACGAGTTCTGCCCCATGTGCGACGAAGAAGCTCTGGCGCGCAAGCGACCACAGCGCCACACCGGCGGCCCATGCTGCACATCACATTGAGTTCACGCGCTCTCGCCACCCGCTCACACAGGAGTCACGCCTCATGAACACCCTCCGCCATCCATCACAAGCTCACCCTGTTCTCACTGAAGGAGAACGCCAGCGCTGCGAGATCTGGACACGCGTCATGGGCTACCACCGCCCGGTCTCCTCCTTCAACACTGGCAAGAAGGGGGAGTTTGCGGAACGCGTCTACTTCAAGGAACCCGACGAACAACATCTCGCCACCAGCCCTGCCGAGCAGGCATGCGTGTGAACCCATGTTGAAAGTCGGCGGGTTCACGCCTCTCAGCACCACCGACTGGCCTGGCCAACTCGCCGCGGTGGTCTTCGTGCAAGGCTGTCCCTGGCGCTGTCACTACTGCCACAACGCGGAACTGCAAACACGTGAAGGCGGCCTGCCAGGTGGCTGGCTTCAGGTCCTGGGCACCCTGGCAAGGCGGCAAGGCTTGCTTGACGGCGTCGTGTTCAGCGGCGGAGAACCCACGCTCGACCCGGACTTGCCCGATGCGATCCAGACCGTGCGTGGCATGGGCTTCAAGGTGGGGCTGCATACGGCAGGCGTCTACCCGGAACGATTGGCCTCCGTTCTGCCATTTGTCGACTGGATCGGTTTCGACGTCAAGACTGACTTCGCCCGCTACGAAGACGTCACAGCCATACCTCGAAGCGGCGTACCTGCCTGGCGCAGTCTGCAGGGCGTTCTGGAAGCGGTGAAGCAACAAGGGCTGGCGCTGGAAGTACGCACGACCTGGCACCCACAACTCCACAACGACGACAGCATGGTCGACCTCGCCCGCACGCTGGTCCACCTGGGCATATCCGAATGGGTCTTGCAGCCCTTCCAGGATGCCCATGTCCAGACAGCCCGACATGACGAGCTCCGTGAGACCTGGTCTGCGCCGTCATCGGCGCTGTTGCAACGTCTGCGCGATACCGGCGTGGCGCTGGCCGTACGCTGAGGCCTCTCGAGCGAGTTGCCGCCGGCCTCGACCGATGCGCTTCCTGCGCTGATCACGGCCTCGTCGGACTTGCAGGACCAGGTCGTTCAGAACAAGTGGCATTGACCCGGCATATCAGGCGCACTGAGCCAGACCGTGCGCATCACGAATGTGAATGTGCCGACGGTCCACCTCGATCAAGCCTTGCGCCTGCAGATCATGCAGGATGCGAGAGAAGTGCTCCGGTGTCACGGACAGCAGAGAGGCGATCGTGCCCTTGCTGGCAGGCAAGGACACCGTCAGGTCCTTGTCGGCTTCGTGAACATCGCCGACAACCGGCGAATGCAGGAGGTAATCCACCACGCGTTTGACACCCGAATGAAGCGTCACAGCCTCGATGTCCTTGACCAGGCTGTTCATCCGTCTGGCCACACCCTTCAGCAGGCGGATTGCCAATCCTGCGTTGTGCTCGATCTCGTTGACCAGCACATCTCTTGGCACCACCAGCAACTGCACATCCATCAACACGCTGGCATTCACGCTGTGAGCGCCCTCGCTGAACATCAGCGCCTCGGACACACATCCGCCCGCACCGATGACTTCGATGACCTTCTCCTGACCACTGGGGGCCTTGGCATACAGCTTGATCATGCCGTCAATGACGAAGTACAAGCCCTCGCACACCTGCCCGGCATGGAACATCTCCTGCCCTCGCGACAAGCGTCTGACGCTGGACGCAGAAGCGATACGCGCCAGTTCCGGCGCCGACATGTCCTTGAACAAGGCCTGGCCGCCCAGGTAGGACACCACGTTCAGTCTGCGCGAACCCATCATATTGCTCCTCGAATTCCCATGAATCTGAGTTCATTCTGGGCATCCGCAATAGGCATGGATTTGACAAGGCGCAAATATGGCCAACAGATCAGGTAGGGTAATGGAGCTAAGCATTTCGGACGACAGGCATGGCGCCCGTTTGACGCCTCAGCGCCCCTGGTACCAGGAGGCATCCACCTCGTTGAAGATGGACCCGTTGTCCGGATCGACATCCTGGTAGGGGCCTGTCCCGCTGTGCTCGGCATGAGAAGCGGGCACAAAGCGGCCGGACCTGACGTCAAACACGTGCACCTCGCCCTCTTCGATGACATAGTGCCAGCCATGTAGCGAAATCTGGCGTTTCTCCACGCGTTGCCGCACCATGGGGTAGTCCATCAGACGCTCCAGCTGCAACACGACAGAGCGCTGTTCGGTGCGCCGCAACGCCTCCTCCGACACTTGTACAGGCAAGGCAGCCTCACGGGCCAGATCCAGCCAGGCCTGGAGGTTCTTGGCCTCAGGCGAAACTTCTTCATACAAGGCCTTCATGGCGCCGCAGTGTGAATGCCCGCACACGATGATATGGCTCACATGCAGATTGAGAACGGCGTACTCGATGGCCGCTGCGGTGCCATGCAGCCCGTGCAAGCCGTTATAAGGTGGCACCAGCGCACCGACATTGCGCACGATGAAAAGCTCCCCCGGACCCGTGCCAGTGAGCATGTAGGGCACGAGGCGGGAATCCGAGCATCCCACGAAGAGGATCGTGGGGTGCTGCCCCTGCTCCACCAGGCTCTGGAACTTGTCCTTGTAGTCGGGGAAGAAGTCCCTGTGGAAGCGCCTCAGGCGCTCCAGTAAATGGTCATCCATGGATGATCACTGCATCAATGGTGATGCCGCGGCTTCCAGGTCGACGCCTTGCACATCCCACCGAGAAGCCAGCACCCGCATGGTCTGGCGCAAGGCCGTGATCCACGCCTGCTGGCGCAAGGCCTGCGCCACCGCCTGGCTGACCACTTCATACGGCTGCAGCTGGCCCGGCTGGCGCGCCAGCACCTCCACAACGTGCAGACCAAAACGGCTGTGCACAAGGCGAGGCAACACCCCCACATGGGCCTGCACCTCATCCTGCGCAAACAGCTCCTTGGCAAACTCGGGCGCGCAATCGGATGCGCTCAGCCAACCCAGATCGCCGCCCTTCTCCCCCGTTGGGCAATTGGACAGTTCACGGGCCGAATCGGCAAAGCGCCTGGGATCGGCTCGCACATCCAGCAAGGCTTGTTCGGCACGCAAGCGCAGGGCCTGCACGTCCACGCCGGGCGTGACCGCAAACAAGATGTGACGGGCCTGCACCTTCTCGCCGATCGCGTACTGCGAAGCATGCGCCGCATGGTAGCGACGGCAGGCGGCCTCGTCAGGCTCAGGCACCTTCACCTGCTCCAGCA
Organism: Aquabacterium sp.; assembly: GCF_036279675.1. GTDB lineage: Bacteria > Pseudomonadota > Gammaproteobacteria > Burkholderiales > Burkholderiaceae_C > Aquabacterium. The sequence goes on from NZ_DASUIS010000134.1 coordinate 9,485, forward strand.
GGTAGCGGTCAATGGCCTCGGCCGCGGCCTCCGAGATGACGCCGTCCTCGGGAGGAGCGTCATCCGCAGGCAGCAGGCCTGAGGCCATCGCGGCTTGCCGCAACAACTCCAGGCTGGCTCTCTGGCGCTTCTCGGTATCGTTCAGGGCTTCGGCATCTTCAGCCAGAACGACCGCCCCGACCCTGAGCACAACAGGCATGGCGACGTGGTCATGTGACATGGTGTGATCTCCTGTTGTGCATCACAAGCCGATGCGACGACTGCGCACCACCTGCCAGGGACGAACCAGATAGCCCACTGAAGCAAAGCCACTCCAGGCATGAACCAGACGCGTGAACGGGAAGATCGCAAACAGGGTCATGCCCATGAACATGTGCACCTTGAAGACCATGGACACATCGGCGATGAAAGCCGGGGCATTGCCCTGGAAGGTCACCAGATGCTGCGCCCAGGCCATGAGCTTGAGCATCGTCGCACCATCGCTGTGCTCGATGGACAAGGGCACGGTGGACAAGCCCAGCAGCAAGGTGGCCAGGATCCAGAACAGGACCAGAAAGTCGCGACCACGAGAGGTGGCACGCACACGGTCATTGCTCAGGCGACGATGGATCAACAGGATCAGCCCGATCAAGCCGATGCTGCCCAGGGTTCCCCCGGCGATCACGGCCAGCATCTGCTTTTGCGAAGCCGTCACGCCCAGGGCATGGATGATCTCTGGCGGGGTCAGCATGCCGAAAAAGTGTCCGAAGAACAGCCCGATGATGCCCAGGTGAAACAGGTTGGACCCGATACGCAAGGTGCCCATGGACAGCATCTGACTGGATTCGCTGCGCCACGTGTACTGCTCGCGATCGAAACGCGCCAGGCTGCCCAGCAGAAACAGCGCGCCACAGATATACGGGTAGATGCCAAAAATGAATTGATGAGAGAGGCTCATGCTGATGCTCCTCGTTGTGGGGCCGATGCGCTACGGCGCACGATCTGAATGGGTTGCGGCTGATCAGGGCTTTGCTGTCCTTTGGCGCTGCAACCGGCGAAGGCCTCCGGTTCGGCCCAACTGGCGTCCATGTCCTCGTCCTCCGGTACCGCGACCGTCTCGACAGGCTGATGACCGATCTCCAGCACCGCTGCCAGCACATGGGCATACAAGCTGCGACGCTTGATCAGCGCTGTATGCAAGGCGTTGAGAATGTGGGCGATCTCGCCGATGAAGTCACGCATCTGCGCCGCAGGCAATGTGGAAATGAACTCCAGCACCACAGGCAAGTAGTCCGGCAACTCGCCCCCGACCTTGGCGGGATCCAGCAACATGCCGGCTTGCTCGTAGGTCTTGACCAGGTCGATCATCGCGGGGCCACGGTCACGCGAATCACCGTGAACGTGCTCGAACAGATGCAGCGACGTGGCGCGACCACGGTCAAACAGATCGACATAGGCCTCCTCGACTTCCATGACCTCCTGGTCGACCAGAGAGCCGAGCAACATGCTCAGGCCGCGCAGTCGGCTGTCGCCCACGGCTGCTTCGTTGAGCAGAACCTGCTGCAAGTCCGGGACCGTGTCACGCAGGGCTGCATCCGGGTAGCTCAGCAGCCTGGCCAGAGCGCGCAGGCTGTACACCGGCGTGGCACCGGCTTTCAATGTGATGAGGGCGCTCATGCTCAGATCTCCGACTTGATGGGAATGGTGCGCTTCTTCTTGGCACCAAACAGGCTGGCATCGGTGACGCCATCCGAACAGCCGTTGCCGAAGGTGAAGCCGCAGCCGCCCTTCATGTCAAAGGTGTTTTCCGCGTACTCGCGGTGCGCAGACGGAATCACGAAACGATCTTCGTAGTTGGCGATCGCCATCACGTGGTACATGTCTTCCACCGTGTGCTTGTCAAGGCCAACCTGATCCAGCACGCGCTTGTTCTCGATGCCATCCACGTGCTTGCCGCGCATATAGCCACGCATGGCCAGCATGCGCTCCAGCGCACGGGTCACGGGCATGGTGTCGCCAGCCGTCAGCAGGTTGGCCAGGTACTTGACGGGGATGCGCAGCTGGTTGACGTCCGGGATCTCGCCATTGATGCCCAGGTTGCCGGTATTGGCGGCAGCCTGAATGGGCGACAGCGGTGGCACGTACCAGACCATGGGCAGCGTGCGGTACTCGGGGTGCAATGGCAGCGCCACCTTCCAGTCCACGGCCATCTTGTAGACCGGGCTGTTGCGTGCGGCAACCAGCCAGGCTTCAGGAATGCCGTCCTGGCGGGCCTGCTCGATCACCTTGGGATCGGTGGGATCCAGGAACAGATCAAGCTGCGCCTGGTACAGATCGCGGTCATGCGCCACGCTGGCAGCAGCCTGGATCTGATCAGCGTCATACAGCAGCACGCCCAGATAGCGGATGCGGCCCACACAGGTCTCGGAGCAGACCGTCGGCTGGCCTGCTTCAATGCGCGGGTAGCAGAAGATGCACTTCTCGGCCTTGCCGGACTGCCAG
>NZ_DASUIS010000135.1:0-22126 GCF_036279675.1 Aquabacterium sp.
TTTGGTGGTGGGTCCTCGTCACCGGCTTTTGCGCAGCCTGCGGCGCCGTCCTCGGGCTCACCGTTTGCCGACCTGCTGGGCACGCCCGCGCCCATGTCGCCACCGGCCTCGTCGTCGTCGCCCTCATCACCCTTTGGCAGCCCGGCACCCGCGTCAGCCCCGTTTGGCGCCTCGGCCCCTGTGGCGCCCGTGGCCACATCGAACCGCCTGCCTGACGACTTCGACCCCTTTGCCGACTTCCAGGCGGCGCCTTCGCCAACAGGCCGCCCCGCCTCGTCGTCCATGCCTTCCGGCAGCTGGGACTTGCCCAAGTCACCCACGCCACCAGCCAGCGGGAATCCCTTCGATCTGAACCCTGGTGCCCCAGCGCTGCCTGGCGACCTGGATCTGATGGGCTCGGTCGCACCGGCTGGAGCCAACTCGATCGACCAGCTCTTTGGTCTGGGTGGGGGCACCTCCTCGGATCCCCTGGCCAGCTTCCTCAAGAAGACCGAACCGGCCGCACCTGCCGAGGCTGCGGCGGGCATGCCCAGCAACCTGGACCCGCTGGCCTTGATCACACCGCGTGCCGATGTGGGCATGGCGCCATCGGAACCCGAAGCTGCACCCGCCGCTGCGACCTTGCCGGATGACGTGCCCGAGCTGCAGGCTGCCATGGTGTTGCCGCCTGTGGCGCAGGCCAAGGCCGAGCCGGCGCCTGCGCACCGCGAGCCCCTGTCGGCCAGCTTCTCCTTCATGCCGCCGCCTTCGGCTGCCACCTCGAAAACGGACGAACCCGCGCCAGCTTCGCTGCCTGCCCAGGCAGACGCTGAAGATGCCGCGTCCACGTCGGCGCCGGTGGCGGCTGGCGCATCGCCCTTTGCCGATCTGGGCCTGGGCGAGCCTGCTCGCGCATCCCTGCTGGATGACCTCGATCTGTCACCGCAGACCGTGCCCAGCGTGCATGTGCCCCGCGCTTCGCGGCAGGGCGAGGGCGCCCCGATGCCAGCCGAAGATCTGCTGGGGCTGGACCTGAGCCTGCCTGTGGGCCACGAGCCCTTGCAGGCCCCGCTCGAAACGCAGCTGCCCATCCCGCAAACGGCCGTGCCCCATGTGGCGGTACACCAGCCCGAACCCGTCAAGGAAGACGAGGCGCCCACCAATGTGCCGCTGGCATCGCCTGTGGCGCCCGTTTCCGCCCCGTTGACTGCCCCATCGACCGCGCCAGCTTCTGCTGCCGCTGCCGCAGATACCCAGGCCTTGTGGAACGCCTTCTGCGAAGGTGCCGGCATCCACTTCAACCCACCCCAGGGGCTCAACCCGGACCTGATGCGTGTCATCGGCCAGTTGCTGCACCACACGGTGGATGGCAGCCTCAAGCTGGTGGCGGCACGTGCGGCCACCAAGCAGGAGATGCGCGCGGAAGTGACCGTGATCCAGGCGCGTCGCAACAACCCGCTGAAGTTCTCGCCCGATACGCAGTCGGCCATGGAGCAATTGCTGCAGCCCCCGATGCGTGGTTTCATGACCGGCCCGGAAGCCGTGGCTGACGCCATGGACGACCTGCTGGGCCACACCATCGGCACCATGGTGGGCATGCGCGCGGCGCTGGAAGGCGTGCTGGCCCGCTTCGAGCCTGAACAGCTGGAGGCCAAGCTGGTGGGTCGCAGCATGCTCGACAGCCTGCTGCCCATGAACCGCCGCGCCAAGCTCTGGGAGCTGTATCTGCAGCACTACGAGTCGGTGAAAACCGAGGCGCAGGACGATTTCCACAACCTGTTCGGCCGGGCCTTCCTGCAGGCCTACGAAGAACAGCTTGATCGCCTGGATGCCGAGCGGCGCCAGTCCGGTCGCCACCCTGGTGCGCCCATCGCCCCGACATCCCCCGCAGCATGATGCACATTGAAGTAGCGAGCCGCAGCGAAGTCGGCCAACGGTCGCACAACGAGGACGACCTGCGCCACGGCACGTCCGGATCCCAGGTCTATGCCATCGTGTCGGACGGCGCCGGGGGCCACAGCAATGGCGCCATGGCCTCCGACATCGTGGTGCGCACGGCCACCGTGCTGCTGCAACGCGCCACGGTGTTCAACCCGGCGGTGCTGGAGGCGGCCATCGAAGAGGCCAACGAGGTGCTCAACACGGGGCAGCAAGGCTTGCCCAGCCACCAGCGCATGCACGCCACGGTGGTGGCACTGTGGATTGACGCTGAAGTGGGCCAGGCGCTGTGGGCGCACGTGGGGGATTCGCGCCTCTACCGCATCCGCCAGGGCCGCGCCGAGCAGCTCACGGTCGACGACAGCGTGGTGCAGCACATGGTGAACGCCGGCTACATCAAGCCGGAAGAAGCCAAGCACCACCCGCGCAAGAACCAGTTGCTGGCTGCCATGGGCAGCGACGAGACCCCCAATGTGCACGTCACGAAGCAGCCTGAAACGGTGCTGGAAGGCGATGTCTTCCTGCTGTGTTCGGACGGCTGGTGGGATCAGCTGGAGCTGGAAGACCTGGAACGCACGCTGTTTCGGGCCGACACGCCGCGCCAGTGGCTTGATGACATGGCGGCCATCGTGGCCCAGTGCCGCATCGCCAACCAGGACAACTACACTGCGGTGGCTGTCTGGGCGGGCAATCCTGCCGAGGTCACCCGCATCGGTGGCTGAAAACCCAGGAACAAATCCACGGTGACAAAAGTCGCTTTTCTTTACTGAATGGCCGCTCTACAGTGCAGCCGTCAACTTGCCCCAAGGACCTGTCATGAACACGTCTTCCATTTCCGCTCTGACCCGCTCTCTGCTGGCGGCCGCCTTGTCGGCTGGTCTGGCTCTGGCTCACGCCCAGGCACACGCTGAAGGCCCTGCTGCGCCCACCACCGTGCTCAAGGGCAAGGCCGTGACAGAGACCAACCTGATCGATGCCCTGACACCCGAGGAGCCCGTGGTCACCCGCAGCCTGCGTGTGCAGCGCGACACCCCGGGCCAGCAAGCCGCCCGCAAGCCCAGCGCGTCGCTGCTGATCACCTTCGAGACCAATTCTGCTGACCTGACGCCTCAGGCCAAGAAGCAGCTGGATGTGGTGGCTGCCGCGCTGCGCAACAACAAGCTGGCGGACTACGGCTTCAATGTGGAAGGCCATGCAGACCCACGTGGCACGCATGACATCAACCTGAGCCTGTCGCAGCAGCGCGCCGAGAGCGTGCGCAACTACCTGATCAGCGCCCATTCGATCGATGCCAAGCGCCTGAAGGCCGTGGGCAAGGGTGATTCCGAGGTCCTCAACGCGAAGGACCCGGCCGCTGTCGAGAACCGTCGTGTCACCATCGTGACGGACGTGTCCAAGGATTGATCGGCGTCGGCGAAGCCGTGGTGCCGGGCGCAAGGCGGCACCACGCCGTCCTGGTGATGGGGGGTGGCCCGGCGGGATCGTCTGCCGCCTGTACCTTGGCGAGCCTGGGCGTGGACGTTGGCCTGATCGACAAGGCGGCATTCCCTCGGGCCAAGTTGTGTGGCGGCTTGCTGTCGATGCGCAGCCGCAAGTTGTTTGCCCGCATCTTTGGCGATGCGGCGTGGGATCAGGCTCACGAATACGAGTGTGCCGGTATCCGCCTGTTCCATCGGGATCGCTGCCTCAGCGACGTCGACGGCCACGCGCCGCTGTACTTCACCAACCGCTACCACTTCGATGACTACCTGCTGAGCCTGGCCAGGGCGAAGGGCAGCGCCATGTATCTGGGTGACGGGGTGGTGTCCATCGATCTCTCGCGCCGCCTGTGCAAGTTGCAATCGGGTGGCGAGATCAGCTTCGACTACCTGATTGGCGCCGATGGCGTCAACAGCCTGGTGGCCAGGACGCTGTTTGGCGCCTCCTACGATCGCCGCAAGATTGCCTTCGCCCTGGAGATGGAGGTAGACCGGGCCTTGCTGACCCGAGAGGTTCACCGGCCCGAGGTCTATTTCGGGATCGTGAACTGGGGTTACGGCTGGGTGTTTCCCAAGCGTGACACGGTGACAGTGGGTGTGGGCGGCATTCAGGCCCGAAATCCCCACATGAAACGCGATTTCGAGGATTTTCTGCGCAGCCTGTTTGGCACCATGCCGCCAGGCAAGATCAAGGGGCACCACCTGCCCTTTGGCGATTACAAGCGCGAGCCTGGGCGCGACCGTGTCCTGCTGGCGGGCGATGCGGCCGGCCTGGTGGAGCCGATCACGGGAGAAGGCATCGCTTTTGCCATGCAGAGTGGTCATGAGGCGGCCTTGGCCGTGCAGGAGGCCTTGCACGCCAATGGCCAGGTTCGCGTATTGCCGCTGTACCAGCAGCGCAGCCGGGAGATCACCCGTGCGCTGGATCACGCCAATCGCATGCGTTACCTGGTCTTTCCCAGGTTCTGCGAGCGTTTGTTTGTGCGGATGCTGCCAAGCAGCACCATCACGCACATGCACCTTGACCTGATGGCCGACGAGATCGCCTATGAGGACTATGCCCAACGCCTGGGTAAGCGCTTGCTCAAACGCGTGGTCAGCGGTCGATTTTCCTGAAGACCTGCCAGTTCGGGGCAGCGCTGCTCAGTCCGTGCAGGACACGGGCGTGAGCAGCTCGCACAGTGGCTGAGGTTTGTGCACCAGATAGCCCTGGGCGTGGTCCACGCCGATGCCGTGCAGGGTTTGCAGCACGGCTTCGGTTTCCACGAACTCGGCCACGGTCTTGATGCCCAGCAGGTGGGCTACCTCGCAGAAGCAGCGCACGGTGGCCTGGTCCAGCGGGTCGTTGACGATGTCCTTGATGAACTGCCCGTCGATCTTGAGGTAGTCCACGGGCAGGGTCTTGAGGTAGCCGAACGATGAGGCGCCGGAGCCGAAGTCGTCCAGCGCCATGCGCACACCGCTCTGGCGCATGCCGTCGATGAAGGACGCTGCATCGACCAGGTTGGTGATGGCTGCCGTCTCGGTGATTTCCAGGCAGAGCTTGCGCACATCGATCGAGGTCTCGGCAATCAGCTCCTGCATGAAGCGGTGGAAGGTCGGGTCGCCGATGGACTGGCCTGACAGGTTCACCGCGATCGTGTCGATCTGATCGAGTGCCTCGCCTTGTTGTTTGAGCCAGTCGAACACGTGGCGCACGACCCAGCGGTCGATGCGTGAGGCCATGTGAAAGCGCTCTGCCGCGGGCAGGAAGGCCCCGGGCGGGATGATGCTGCCATCGGTGTCCCGCAGGCGGATCAGCACCTCGCAATGCAGGCCCATGGCTTCGCGGCGGATGGGCTGGATGCGCTGCGCATACAGGATGAAGCGGTTTTCATCGAGCGCCTGCTCCAGGCGGCTGGCCCACTGCATCTCGCCTTTGCGGGCGCGCATGGCCTGATCGGTGTCGTACCAGGCGTGCACGCGGTTGCGGCCTGCCTCCTTGGCGGCATAGCAGGAGGTGTCCGCGGCTTGCAGCACCGAGGCGGTGTGGGCCCAACGCTTGTCCAGCGGCACCAGGCCGATGCTGGTGCCAATGCGGAAGCGCCGGCCATCGTGGATGAAGCGGAACTCCTCCATCTGGTCGCAGATGTCCTGGGCCACGCGGTGCGCCTGATCGACGGTGCAGTGCTCCAGGATCACGCCGAACTCGTCGCCACCGAGGCGCGCCAGCGTGTCGCGAGAGCGCACGCAGCCTTGCAGCAGCCCGGTGACCTGACACAGCAGTTGATCGCCCACGCTGTGACCACAGGCATCGTTGACCAGCTTGAACTGGTCCAGATCGATGTACATCAGCGCGTGGCAAGTGTCGTGCTGGTGCGCCTCGCCCAGGACTCGGGTGAGGCGCTTGTCGAACTCGGCGCGGTTGACCAGGCCGGTGAGCTGGTCATGCGTGGCACGGAAGCTCATCTCGTGGCCCATGCGGCGCTGCTCGGTCACGTCGTGGAAGACCAGCACCACCCCCAGCATGTTGCCGTCTTCGTCGCGAATGGGGGCAGCTGAGTCTTCGATGCCGTATTCCTGCCCGTTGCGCGAGATCAGCAAGGTCTGGTCGACCTGGCCCATGTGGATGTCTTCAGCCAGGCAGCGCTCGAAGGGGTTGACCTCGGGCTCGCGGGTCTGTTCATTGACCACATGGAAGACCTGGCTGAGCGGCATGTTGCGGGCCGATTCATTGGGCCAGCCCGTCATGCGTTCGGCCACCGGGTTGAGCCATTGCACGCGGCCATGGGCATCGGTGGTGATCACGGCGTCGCCGATGGAGTGCAGTGTCACGCGCAGCAGCTCGTGCTTTTCCGCCAGCTCGCGCTCCATGTGCTTGCGATCGGTCACGTCGTAGTTGGCGCCCAGCACGCGGGTGGCACGGCCTCGCGCATCGCGGAACACGGTGGCGCGGCCATACACATAGCGCACATGGCCGTTGGGGTGGAGCACGCGGAAGTCGAAATCCAGCGGCTTGTGGCCCTTGATGGCGGCGCTCAGTTCGCGGCTGGTGTATTCCAGGTCTTCAGGGTGGATGCACTTGGCCCAGTCATCGAGCTTGCCGGTGAACTGCTCACGCGGCAGGCCGAAGATGGTGTACATCATGTCGCTCCAGGTGAGCCGGCCTTCGGGCAAGGTCAACTCCCAGATGCCGATCTCGTTGGCCTGGGTGGCCAGCGTCAGGCGCTCCTGGTTGGCATGCAGGGCGGCTTCCACCGCGTGCTTTTCGGTGACGTCTTCCAGGATGGCCAGCGAGCGCACGGGTTGGCCATCGGTGTCACGCTCCATGATGGCCGACAGGCGCACGTCGATCAGGCTGCCGTCCTTGCGCACCATCTGGTATTCGACGTTGTCGCAGCGGCCGGTCAGCAGGTAGCGCGGCAGCACGACGTTGCGGGCGTACTCGTACGATGAAGGCGCCAGAAAATCGGCAGAGGAGCGGCCAATCACCTCTTCGCGCGTGTAGCCCATCTTGGCCAGCCAGGTGTCGCTGACCGTCAGCAAGATGCCGTGCTGATCGATCGAATGCAGCATGGCGGGCGTCGATTCGTACAGCGACCTCAGGCGGGTCTTGCTTTCCTTGAGCGATTGTTCGGCCAGCTTGCGCTCGGTGATGTCGCGCCCGACCGAGTGGATGCCGGTGACCTCGCCCTTCTCGTTGATGACGGGGCGGTTGGTCCAGGCCATCCAGTGCAGGCGCCCGTCCCTGGCCACAGTACGGTTTTCGTCCTGCAGCGTTTCACGAAGGCTCAGCACCCGGCTGAGGTGCGCGCGCACCAGGGGGCGCTCGGCTTCGGGCACGTAGTCATACAGGCTGGTGCCCACGATGGCTTCGGTGGGCTTGCCGTACTGCCTGCTGTAGGCGGCGTTGACAAAGGTGAGGATGCCCTCGGGCGTGGACAGGGAGATCAACTCCGTCTGGTCTTCCACGATGGCGCGGTACAAGGCCTCGTTGTTGGCGATCTGTTCGGCCAGGGTGCGGCCGGCGGCCAGGGCCTGGTAGCGGGTGCGTTCCCGCATCATCAGGGCCTGGGCCGCGATCTGAGCGAGTTCTGCCAGCGCCTGTTTCTGTTTGCTCGACAGGATGCGGGGCTGCCGGTCGATCACGCACAGGGTGCCCAGTTGAAGGCCATCGGGCAGCTTGATGGGGGCACCCGCGTAAAAGCGGATGCCGGGCTCTTCGGTGACCAGCGGGTTGGCCAGGAAGCGCGCATCGCGCGTGGCGTCCGGCACTTCCATGACGTCCGACTCCAGAATGGCGTGGGCGCAGAACGCCACATCCCGAGGTGTCTCGTGCACGCCTGGCAAGCCCACATTGGACTTGAACCACTGGCGATCCGCATCCACGAAACACACCAGGGCGACCGGGACACCGCACAGTTGGGCGGCCAGGCGCGTGAGCGTGTCGAACAGGGGTTCGGGCTCGGTGTCGAGCACCGCCAGTTCACGCAGTTTGGCCAGACGCTGGGCTTCGTTAAACGGCAGTGGCGCGGGCTGTGTCATCGAGTCGGATGGTTGGACTGCAATCAGTGAGGGCAGGTACACGTACCTGCCCGGAAGGATTCTGTCCCCTCAGTCCTGCTGGCGATCATGCAAAACGACCACCATGTCACCGGCTATTTGCTGATTGTGTGCCTGTCTGCGGCCGGTGTCAGCCCATTTCAGCGGGTGGCCACTTCTTCAATGTGGACGAGCGAGGCGCCATAGCCTTGTTCGCAAGGTGAGGCACCTTCACACAGCGCCGGCGGCACGAAGGGGCTGCCCGGGCCCTTGTGCTCGCTCCAGGCCTTGGCGGCCTGGGTCATGTCGAATTCGGGAATTGTGTCGGCCATGTTCAGCCCCAGCTTGCCGAGATCACGCGGGAAGGGAGAAACCACGGTCACGATGTGGTTGACACCCGCCGGGCCGCCTGCCGTGATGTGCCAGCCCTTGCGCGGCAGCTGCACCAGCTTGTTGGCTTCGATGCGGTTGTTCTTGTCCAGCGCGTTGGGGAACAGCAGGTAGAAGTGGTTCTGGTCGGTGCCGGCCAGGTAAACGTAGAGGTAGCCGGGGATGCTGGACTTGACCTCGAACAGCAGCTTGTCCTTGCCGATCACGAGCTGGGACTTGTCGGTGAGGGTGTTGACCGACATGAGCGGGTCGGCACTGCGCACGATGTCCTCCAGCGCCGCCACGATCGTGAACGGATCGCGTTGTGCGGGCATGGCGGGAGGCGTGGCCGGTGCGGCGGTGCTGCTGGCCGCCGCGATGGAGGCCGGGGCACTGGCTGACGTCGCGTTGGCGCCTGCCACTTGCGAGGCGCCCGCGTCAGGCGCAGCCGGGCCGCTGTGCCCGGAGCGCGTCATGAACCAGGCGCCACCGCCACCGGCGATGCCCAGCGCAGCCAGGGCGATCCAGAGCTTGCTGCCCGACGACCCGGCCTTGGATGAGGCGCTGGCCGCGTCGGGCGCCGTGCTGCTGCTGGAAGCAGGTGTCGATGCCGAGCCACTTGCCGACGAGCTGGCCTGCTGATGCACCTGTGTGGGCGGGAAGGCCGTGTGCGGCGTGGCCATGGCCGTCATCTGGGTGATCTGTGGCGAGATTTGCTGCGTATGGGCTTGTGCCTCTTTCACCAGCGTGGCTGCATCCGTGCCCGCAGGCAGGATCACCGTGCGGTCATCGTCCTCGCTCACGGGTGGTGGAGCGGTGACGCCCGGTGGCAACTCGGTGGCAAACAGGCGTTCGCGCAAGGCGGCCATGTTCTGCAGACGCTGCTCGGGGTGCACGGTCAGGCCGGCGTCGATGGCCGCCAGGAAGGGCGCGGAATAACGGCCAGCCGCCGATTGCGAGATCGGTGTGAGGTCGTCCTTCATCATGCGGCCTACCGAAGGCGGTGGAGCCTTGCCCATGATGGTGGCGTACAGCACGGCGCACAGGGCGTAGACGTCTGTCCAGGGGCCTTGCTTCATGGAGGGCACTTCGGCGTATTGCTCCACCGGTGCATAGCCGGGCTTGAGGATCACGGTGAGCGCCTGGGTGGCATCACCGATGACGCGGCGGGCCGCGCCGAAGTCCAGCAGCAGGGGCTTGTTGGGGCCCAGCAGCAGGATGTTGTCCGGCGCGATGTCGCGGTGGTAGCAGTGATCGGCGTGGATGACTTCGAGCGCGTCGATCAGCGGGCCCAGCATGCCCTTGAGCCAGGCTTCGTCGGGCGCCTGTTTCTGCTCGCGCAGCCAGGTCTTGAGCGTGGGGCCCTGGTAGAAGGGCATCACCATGTAGGCGGTGCCGTTTTCTTCCCAGAAGCGGTAGACCTTGATCAGTGCGGGGTGGTCGAACGAGGCCAGCAGCTTGGCTTCGTTGACGAAGCTGCGCATGCCCAGCGTGAAGGTCTCGCGCTGGCGCTCGGATTTGACCGTGACGGACAGATCACCGGCGCGCGTGGCCAGCGAGCCCGGCATGTATTCCTTGATGGCGACCGTGCGTTCCAGCTGCGTGTCATGCGCCAGGTAGACGATGCCGAAACCGCCTTCACCGACCAGGCCGGTGATCTCGAACTCGTGCAGGCGATGGCCGATGGGCAGCGCATTGCCGCTGTGGCCGACGGCCTGGGCTGGGCTGTTGTTCGACGCGGGCGTAGGTGATGCGGATTCGGCTTGGCTCATGGGGCGATGAAAGAACGAGGCTGGGCGGCGGTGGGAATCACCAGCTGCCGCGCAATAGATCGACGAAGTGGTCCGCGCCGGGCAGGCCCGGACCCATGCTCAGGCTACCACTGCCGTGGCCCGAATCCGGCTGCCACCACAGACTTTGCCCCTGCGCCTGATGATGCAGGCTGGTGCCGGCCACGCCTTCGAGCCATTGGCTCAGCGAGGTGTGCGGCGCCGTGACGTAGCGATCGCGGCCCATCAGCCTTTGCATGGTCGGCACGCCCACGGGCGGTGCGGCCTGCCAGCCGGGCGCGGCCATCAACTGGGCCTCGAAGGTGTCCACATTCGAGCCCGGCTGCAGGGTGGACATGGCCGCCTGGGCGACATGGTCCATCCAGCGCTGCAGGGCGGTCTGGTCCTGGCCGGAATCAGGCGCATGCGCACTGGCCTGCGCCACGATGAGCGGGAAGTAGCGGCCCACGCTGTCCACGCTGGGCATGAGCACACCCATCCACCATTGCGGGCCGGCGATGCCGGGGCTCCAGGCGAAGCGCCACACGGGCGCGGTCAGGTAGGTGTTGAGCCAGTGGTCACCCAGCTGCTGGCGGCTGGTCTGCACGCCGCGCGACAGCCAGTCGTCGCAGCGCTGCACGAACTCCGGCGGCAGGCGCCGGGCGCTGAAATCACCCAGCGAGGCGATCTTGCCGAACCAGCCGCAGGCACCTTCTCCGCCCGGCATCACAGGCCTCCCGGGCAGGAGAAGCTGCTCAGCTCCGGCAGGCGGAAGGGGTTCTGTACGCTGCTCGAGGTGACCGTGAAGGTGGCATGGCGGCCGCCCACATTGAAGTTCACATTGAAGCGCTCAGGCGCGCCGGCAGGGCTCAGCGCCATGCGGTCAAACAGGCGGAACAGCGCCCAGGGACCTTCGGTCACGATGGCGTTGTCGCCTGCGCCAGGTGGGGCGATGGACACGCGCACCATGGTGCTGCCACGTGGGCCGGGCCACTGCACCGTGGCCGGAATCTGCGGGCCGTGTGCGTACTTCACCAACTGACCGTCCACATCCAGCGTGAACTGGGTGATGGTGGCGTCCATCTCGAAGGGCTTGAAGTCCAGGCGCAGGCCCGGCTGGTTGCCACCGGCGCGGAAGAAGGTGTCGCGGATGGCAGCGGCGCGCTGGAACTGCGCCAGGGTGCCGCTGTCCGTGCCCATGGTGGCGCCTTCGAGTTTGCGGAAGCTCCAGGGGCGGGTCGACGTGTCCACAAAGCGGGCGAGTTGCTGCTGGAAGAAGGTGTCCATCAGGCCGCCGGGCGCGAACATGCGCGCGAAGTCATCTTGCGTGACATCGCGGTTGCTGCCTCGCACGAAGGGGTAGCGCCCGGAGATGGCCTGCTGGCAGAACTCGCCGATCTGCGACTTGATGGCCTGGCCCAGGTTGGCCCGGGTGGCATCCAGCGCGGCCGTGGTGCCGCTGACCGACAAGGTGTTGAGCAGCGAACGAAGCGGCTCGGGCAGGCGGGCGGCTTCGGCCTTGACCTTGTTGGGCACGTCGCTGGGCGGGGGCACGTTGCCGCCTTGCACGGCGGTTTCGGTGGCCGTCAGCAAGGTGTAGACCTCATTGATCAGGCCCAGGGTGCCATCGATGGGAGCGGGGCTCTTGCCATCGGGGCTGGTGACCATCTGGCGCAGGGCCAGGAAGCGGTCGTCCACGATGGATTCGATGCGCCGGCCATCGGCCACCGCCGTGGCGGCAGGCTTGTCGCCGAACAGCTTGGCGATCTCGGCGCGGGATTTGTCCAGCGTGCTCTCGGCCTTGTCCTGCGCCTTGTCGATCAGCGATTTGCTCTCCGACAGGCTCAGCGTGGTCTCGTGCGACAGCGCCGTCAGCAAAGGCTTCAAAGGCGATTCCGGGCTGGACAGCACGCGCGCCATCTGCGAGGCCTTGGGCAGGCTGTCGGAAGGCAGCATGCGGATGTCGGCGATGAAGCCTTCCCAGATCGTGGCGTACTCGGTCAGGTAGATCTGGCGCACGTCATCGGTCAGGCGGCGCAGGGCGGTGGGGTCACGCAGGGACTGCGAACGGGCGCTGTCCTGCACGCCCAGCACCCAGGTCTCTTCTTCGCTGAGCTGTTTGGTGGCCTGCTCGACCTGAGGCTGGAAGCCCTTGTGATAGCCGTCAAAGGTGAACAGGCCGGGCACGCCCTTGGTCAGCGGCGCACCGCTGGCCCGCATGAACACCAGGGCCGCGCTGTTGCCTGCTGCCTTGGCCACCGTGAACTCGGGGATCTCTTCGCCCACGCCTTGTTGCTTGAGGCGGTAGTACACGCGCTGCGCCAGGGGGATGGCCACCAGGCGGGCGCGGGTGCTGTCCACCAGCTTGCGGTCTTCCGGCAGGGGCGACACGGCAGGGCCCTGGGCCAGCAGGTCGTCCAGGTAGCCGTTGAGCTCGGCGCGCTGTTCGGTGGTGACGCTGCGAGGCAGGTTCTGATCCCAGTCGGCCATGAAGTAGGACTTCAGCGCCTTGGGGTCGAAATGCTGCGGATCATGCAGCATCACATAGGCCTTGAGGGCTTCGTACTGCAGCTCGGGATTGTCGATGCTGGTCTTGACCTGGTCTTCCACACGCAGCGCGATGCGGGGCAGCAGGGCGTCCACCAGCATGCGCTCATAAGCCTGGCGTGAGGCGGCGTCCAGCTTGCGGCCCTGATACAGGCCAAAGCCCAGCGACCAGGGCACGGCACGTTCGCTGTCGCCCACGGCCAGGTCACGCGTGGCTTTCAAGGCGGGCATCAGCACGAGGATGTCCGATGACGCGCGGTTGGGCGTGGTCTGCAGCAGCGAACGCACACCTTGCTCACGCTGGCTGACTTCGTTGACGTAGCTGCGGTTGTTGAAAAAGCTCACGCCCCAGGCCACGAGCAAGGCGGTGGCGATCACGCCGACGGTGGCGTAACCCGCGGCGGCCATCAGGCCTCGGCGGCGCTCCCACTTCAGATCGGTGCCACCGAGTTCGCTTTCGGCAAACACGACCTCACCCAGCAGCTTCTCCAGGAAGAAGGCCTTGCCGCTGGCCTTGTTGGGCGGCAGCACGGTGCGTTCCAGGCGGTAGCTGCGGGCGATGCTGCCCAGCATGCGGTCGAGCGGGGTGCCTTCCTGCGTGCCGCTGATGAAGTACACGCCGCGGATCAGCGGGTTCTGCTCGAACTGCGAAGGTGAGAAGACATCGTCCACAAAGGACTTCAGCACATTGCGCAAGCCGCCAAACTGCTGCGGGAAGGCGTAGATGCGCGCGCGGCGGGCCGGGTCGTGTTCCAGCTGCAGGCGGTCGATCAGGCCATCGGTGAGGCGCTTTTCCAGCGCGTCGAACTCGGGCAGGAAGGCCGAGGCATCGCTGTGTTGCTGCTCGTCGAGCTTGAAGGTGAAGCCCCATGGGGTGGCGCGGGTGTCGCGGTCGAGCTCACCCAGGCTGTCCATGAAGCCGGAGAGCAGGTCGCACTTGGTCACCATCAGGTAGATGGGGAAGCGCACGCCCAGTTGTTCGTGCAGCTCCTGCAGGCGGGTGCGCACGGCGGCGGCCTGGGCCTGGCGTTCGGCAGCCGATTTGGTCAGCAGATCAGGCACGGACACGGTCACCAGCACGCCATTGACGGGCTGGCGCGGGCGCGCACGCTTGAGCAGCGCCAGGAAGCCGTTCCAGGCGGTCTGGTCGGCTTGATGATCGCTGTCTTGGGTGGTGTAGCGGCCGGCGGTGTCCAGCAGCACGGCCTGGTCGGTGAACCACCAGTCGCAGTTGCGCGTGCCGGCGACACCGGGCAGGCCCTGGGCGCCGCTGCTGGGCGTGGCCAGCGGGAAGCGCAGGCCCGAGTTCAGCAGGGCCGTGGTCTTGCCCGAACCGGGGGCGCCGATGATGATGTACCAGGGCAGCTCATACAGATAGCGCTTGCCGGCGCGGGCCTTCAGGCCCGACCACACGCCCTTGTGGGCCTCGAAGCGCGCGTTCTTGAGCGTCTCCATGCCCTTTTCGAAACGTTCGCGCAGCAGCTTGACTTCAGGTGCTTCGGGCTCGGCGTCAGCGCCTTTGGGGGCCGGGGCCAGCAACTGGTTGACCACGGCCTGGTTGGCCTTTTTGGCCCGGATGGCGCTGATGACCTTGATCAGGGCATAGGTGCCCACGATCAGGCCGATCAGGATCAGGCGGGACCAGATCGATTCGAGCGGGCGCAGGGTGCCGATGGCAATCAGCGGGCCCACGATCCAGATGACGAGCGACAGGGCCAGCAGGCCGATGATGGCCAGCACCATGCCGCTGAAGAGGAAGGACAGCAGCTTCTTCATGGTTGTGTCTCTTGAGCTGTGTTCTGGGCTGCGTTGGCAGTGGCATTGGCGCCGTTGTTGTCGCGCGCCACGAACAGGATCACCTCGACGCGGCGGTTGACCGCACGGTTCGAGGCCGTCGTGTTGTCCACCACCGGTTCGCCGTCTGCGCGGCCTTCAGAACGGATGCGCTCCTTGGCCACGCCATTGGCCTGCAGCAGGTCGCGCACGGTGTCGGCACGTTCTTGCGACAAATGCCAGTTGGAGGGGAAGCGCATCGAGCGGATGGGCTGGTTGTCGGTGTGACCGGTCACCAGCACATTACCTGGCACCTGCACCAGGGCCTGGGCGATGCGCTTCATGATGGCCTCGCGGTTTTCGCTCAAGGAGGCGCTACCGGCTTCAAACAGGCCGTCGCCACGCAGGGTGATCACGCTGCGGTCGATCTCGTCGCGCACGGCAACCAGGCCGGATCGCACATCTGCTTGAAGGAAGTGCGCCAGACGCGGCTTGGCCGCAGGGATGGGTGTGGGTGGCACGGGTGGGGCCAGGCGCAGGCTCTGGATGGCGCCGAACACCGGGTCCGAATGGCCGCTGAGTGCAAAGCTCAGGCCCAGGTAAACGGCCAGCAGCACAAGGGCTGTCACGGCACCGGTCACCCACAGCGGCAGCCACGACAGCATCAGGCGGCGGGCTTGCGGGGCACCTTGCCAGTGTTGGGCCAGTGGCTGGGCGTAGTCGCCACGTGCCTGCTTGAGCAACTGGGCCAGGCGATCTCGGACGGTGTCGAGCTGTGTCTTGCCGCCTTCGATCACACGATAGCGGCCTTCGAAGCCCATGGTGATCACGGCGTAGATCAGCTCCAGCAGATCTCGGTTGGCGGGCACGTCCTCGGCCAGCTTGGCCATGAGCTGGAAGACCTTTTCGCCACCGTAGGCCTCGTTGTGGAAGCTGACCAGCAGGTTGTGGCGCGCCCATTGGCCGGAGCCGCCCCAGGGTGTACTGGCCGCGGTCTCGTCCAGCAGCGTGCACAGGATGTAGCGTGCAGCCAGCACCCGTTCGCTGGCGATGCCAGCGGCGCGAGCCTTGGCTTCGAAGTCCCGCAGGCCGGCGGCCATCGACTCCTTCAAGGCGGCTGGATCGGCCAGATGTGTGGTGGTGCGGATCTGCGGCACCAGGGCCAGCAGGGGGTTGGCCAGGGCGACCAGGGGGTTCAGCCCGGTGTCGGGCGCGCCCAGGTCGGTGGCCACATCGGCACCACGGGCGATGTTGTCAAACGGCGTGGCACCAGCGGCCGGGCGTTGGCCGGGCGTGGGCATCACGAAGGTGCGGCCGGTGTCGATCGACGCAAAAGGATCGATCGGAGGTTGGTTGGGAGGCTGTGTCATGCCTGGCTTTCAATCAATCGGGTTCAGCGGCTCATCAGCGACGGATGGCCCACAAGGCCATCTCCAGGCCGGGGAAGTCACCGGCCACATGCAACGCCAGGTTGCCGCTGGCCTCGAACTTCTGCCACAGCTCGCCACCGCGTTCCAGCTCGAAGTAAAAGTAGCCGGCATGGAAAGGCAGCTGGCGTGGTGCCACAGGCAGGGCACGCAGCGTGATGCCGGCGAGGTTGAAGTTGACGAGTTCCTTGATGCTCTCGACCGGGCCCACCTTGGTCTGGGCCGGGAAGCGCGTGCGCAGTTGTTCGCCAGGGATCTGGGCGTTGACCGCCAGGACGAAGGTGGCGCTGCGGGTCATCTCCAGATCGGGCACCACCGCCGTGCGCACGCCGAACTTGCGGTCCACCAGTTCGATCTGCACGGCGTTGTCTTCTTCAACGGCCGAGAGCATGTCGCGGATGGCCTCGAACACGGGCGTGAAGCAGCCACGCAGGTCATCGTGCTGGTAGAGCGGGAAATCCGGCGAGCGGCGCGCTGCCGTGTGGAAGGTGGACAGCTCACCGGCCAGCTGCAGGCAGACCTGGAACAGTTCCTTGGGGTGCACGTGGGGGGCGCTGGCGAACTGGCGCAGCAAGGGCTCGTGACGGTTGAGCAACTGCAGCCTCAGGAACTGCGCCACTTCAGACACGCCATGACCCAACTGGCCCATCTTGCCGGCCAGTGCGTGCGAGCGCTGGCGCACCAGGCCATGCAGCAAGGTCAGGCTCGATGACAGGTGCCCGGACGCATCACACACCACCTGTGGCGGGATGTAGGCGCGTTCCAGCAGCACGGCGTTGTCGCTGCGGCGCTCGGCCACCAAGGCGCAGCCCAGCACGGTATAGGCGTCCGTCAGCTCCTTGGCGCGCAGCAGGCGCAGGCGCAGGCGGCCGGTCTGGATCTCTTCGGGCTCGGCGGTGGCGTCGGTGTTGTCGCGCACGGCTTCGACCAGGGTGTCAAAGCGTGCCAGCTCGTCTCCCGCACTGCTGCCAGCGCCTGCGCCGAAGTCGGCTTCGTTGAGGCCTTCGCGCTGCACCGGCAGGGCCAGGTAGACGATCTCGTTCTTCAGATCGGCGGGGATGTCCAGCGGGGCGGGGGCCGGGTCCAGCAGGGGGATGGCGAACGGCGTGCCATCAGGCCAGATGCCACTGGCGCGGGCGATCCCCACACGGCCCAGGGCCAGCAGGCTGTCGTCCAGCTGCAATTCCGTGAAGCCCCAGGCAAAGGGCGACAAGGCCCGCACGCGGCTGTCGATCAGGCGCTCGTTGTAGCGGGCTTCCTGCTGGAAATGATGCGGTTGCAGGAACATCCCCTGCGACCAGACGACTTTGTTGCGCCAGCTCATGTGTGTGCCTTGGTCAGGATTCGGGTTGGGGCCGAGCGTTGAATGCTTGATTTATTTGGCCGGCGGGGCGGGCAGGATGCCCACGCTCAGCGGCTCGATCTTGATCACCCACCGGTTGGTGGCGTTGGGCACCACGGCGGCGATGGCGCGCGAGCGTGACTTTTCCAGATCGCGGAAGCCCACCAGCACGGCGAGGAACTTGGTGTCGGCCTGCGGCTGACGGTTGATGTCCTTGGTCTCGCCGGGTTTGAGCACGAATTCATCGCGCGCGACCAGATCGCTGCCCAGCACGTCCTTGTCTCGCTCGTAAAGCGACAGGAAATCGGCCGAATCGAACTGCGCCCGGCTCTTGAGTTCATACACACGCACCACCACGGGCGAGGGGCGCTTGCGTGCATCCGGATTGGCCTGGGGAGACGCCACCACCTTGGCTTCGACCACGGTGGGGTCGGGCTTCATGAAGGGAATGGGCACGTCGGCACAGCCGGCCAGGGCCACGCCGATCACAGCGGCCGACAGCCAGCGAGAGAGTTGGGGCAGATGAAAGCGCATGCCAGACGAGGGGTAGATGACCATAAGGAGGAGTAACAGCCGAGAATACCGGCCCCCCTGGGCGGGGCGCGGTGACTTAGGTAACAAGTCGGGCGTTTTGACCAAGGTCAGTTGCTGCATGGGCAGCCCGGTTTCAAGATGCGGGCCATGATGCAAGCCCTGAAGCCCCCCTCTTTGCCGCCGCGCGCGCTGGCTGCCTTGTCACTGGCCGTCACTCTGGCATTGGCAGCTTGCGCCAGTGGCCCGAAAGTGGAGCAGGCTGCGCAAGCCCCGGCAGGTGCGTCTGCCGAAGGTGATGGCGAGGCCGATGGGGCCAATGCGGCAGGTGCCCGTGGCCAGGAGGGCAAGGACATCGCCACCAAACACGCCCTGTTCAAGGTCAGCGCGTTCGAGAGCCTGCCGGGCTGGCAGCAAGACAATCTGGGCGAAGCCTGGACGGCCTTCAAGGAGTCGTGCAAGGCGCTGGAGCGCAAACCCAACTGGAAGCCCCTGTGTGCCAAGGTCAAGTCCATCAAGGACCCCAAGTCGGGCCGGCAATTCCTGGAGCGCGAGTTCGCTCTGTTGACGGTGCAGAACACCGATCGCACCCGCGAAGGTGAGATCACCGGCTATTACGAGCCTCTGCTGCAGGGGCGTGCGCAGCGAGACGCGCAGTTCTCGGTGCCCGTCTATGGCGTACCCAACGACCTGTATTTTCTGGATTGGAAGACCATTCCCGCCAACCAGCGCAAAGGCGTGACCCATGTGCGTGCCAATGGCCGCTTGCTGAGCCCGGCCCAGGCAGGCCAGCCTGGTGCGGTGGCCGTGGACATGCGCCGCTTCACCCTCGACACCCTGGACCGCCGCCTGCGCGTGCGCCTGCAGGGCAACGAAGGGCTGCCGTACTACACCCGCGCGGACATCAACCGCTCGGCCGCGCTGGATGCGCCCGTGCTGGCCTGGGTGGACGACCCCATCGCCCTGTACGCCATGCAGGTTCAAGGCACTGGCCGCATCCGCCTGCCCGACGGCAGCATCCTGCGTCTGGCCTATGCCGACCAGAATGGCCACCCCTTCAAGCCCATGCAACTGGCCTCGTCGGGCAATGAGCGCGTGCAGACCCGCGGCGCCAAAGGCGAGGGCGCTGATCTGAGCGACGAGATCGAGCATTTCGATCTCGTCGATGCGGCGGATACCGATGCCGCCACAGACACGAGCACAGCCAGCCAGCCCGCCGACGAGCCCTTGACCCGTGGCGCCCGCAAAGCGGGGGCATCCGGTGCACCCGCTGATCCAGCTGTGGCCGATGCGGTGGATTCGCTCCTGCCACCAGCAGGTGCCCGACCCAACACCAAGACCAGCGCAGGCAAGGCGCCGATCACCCTGACTGTTCCAGCCGTGACGCCAGCCAAGCCGCAGCCCGCAGGAGGGTCCCAGCAACTGGTGGACGACCTGCTGACCCAGGCGCAGAAAAACGCCCGCAAGGTCACACAGTCGCCCACGCCGAAAGCGGCTACCCAGGCGGCGACCGCCAGGGAGGGCAGCGCCAGCAACAAGCTGAGCACCGCCTTGCTCAAGCAACGTAGTCAGGCGCTGGACAGCGATCCCAGCTACGTCTTTTTCCGCGCCGCCCCCGATCAGTCCGCGCAGGCCGGCCCGGTTGGTGCCTTGGGCGTCCCCCTGACGGCCGGGCGTTCCCTGGCGGTGGACCCGCGTGTTCTGCCTCTGGGCTACCCGGTCTTCCTGGATGCCTCCGCAGGCGACAGGCGCCAGACCCAGATGCAGCGCCTCATGTTCGCGCAGGACACCGGTGGCGCCATCCGGGGTGCGGTGCGCGCCGACTACTTCTGGGGTTTCGGCGCCGATGCGGGCAAACAGGCTCGCCGTACCAAGCACCGTGGTCGCATGTGGGTGCTGGTGCCGCACGCCGAGGTCGATTCCCTGCTCTCGAGCAAGCTCGTCACCCGTGGCGGCAAGGGCGGCGACGAGCAGCGTGAATGCCTCATCGACGACGAAGCCTTCTGTGACAGCGACGCCGCCGAAGACGCCAATAGTTCCCGTTAAGGGCTGCCCACCTCCCTCAAGTCACCGTTTCGCCAGTCGATAAAACCCGATATCACCTTGTCGGGCTTGTCGCCCCGCGACCCAGTGAAGTACGTTCGGGATTTAGTCAACACGCTGCTGGCAGGCACCAATACAACCGGTGTCTTCCTGGGCCTGTTGTCGGCCGTCACAGTCATTGCCGCTGTGGCTCATCTGGCTTTCATCTTCCTGTTCGACTCGGTGGGCGTGGCCTGGATGGCGCGCGGCAACGTGGCCAGCGTGCTGGTCTACACCCTGTCTGCCATGCTGATCCAGAACGGTCGGCATTTCATTGCCATGGGGCTGATCGTGGGCGAGATCCTGCTGCACGGCATCCTGTCCGTCGTGGTGATCGGCTGGGAGAGTGGCTTTCACTACTACATCATCCTGATCATCCCGGTGGCCATCCTCAGCAACATGCACGCAACCTGGCAGAAGGTCTCCGCGGCGATTGCCGTGGGCTTGCTCTACATGGGGCTGGATTTCGTGTTTCGGGATGCGCGCCCCCTGGAGGATCTGCCTCACACCATGTTGTCGGGCCTGCACTACTTCAACCAGGCCAGCACCCTGATCATCCTCGGCCTGCTGGCCACGGTGTACTACCGCCTGGTGGCCTCGGCCGAGGCCAGGCTGCGCCTGCAGGCTTGCACCGATCCGCTCACGCAGTTGCGCAACCGCCGCTTTGCCATGGAAGTGGCCCAGCACGAGGCTGCGGTGTATGAACGTGGCGGCCGGCCGCTCGCCCTGGTGCTGGGTGATGTGGATCACTTCAAGCGCATCAACGATGTGCATGGCCACGAAACCGGCGACACGGCGCTCAAGGCCGTCGCCCAGGCTTTGCGCGACGGTGTGCGTGAGGTGGACCACGTGGCCCGCTGGGGCGGCGAGGAGTTCCTGATGCTCCTGCCATCCACCGAGCAGGACGAGGCCCTGCGCGTCTCGGAGCGCATCCGCGATGCCATCAGCAAGATCGACCTCGTGCACAACCACCAGCTGGTGCCCATCAGCATCACCCTGGGTGTGAGCCTGCTCTCCCCTGGCGAAACGGTCGAGCAGGCCCTGGCTCGGGCTGACAAGGCCCTGTATCAAGGCAAACAAGCCGGTCGGAATCGCGTAGTTCTGGCTGGACAAGCCGCCTAGACGATTTATACTGCGCAGGCTTTCGAGGAGCGTTGCAAGGGCCGCCCCAGGTCCCCAGGCTCGAAAGACATGTATCTGCAACCGCGCTCACCCGCATGTGTCCCGCTGGGTGAGTTGTATCTTTTCACGTCCCCCCCACGGTAGCGCACGGCGGCTTCTGAACCCTTAGGAGCTCTCCATGACCGCTGTTACCAACAAACTGATCACTGAACACAAGGGCGTCGAATGCATCGTCGCCGACATGTCGCTGGCCGCCTGGGGCCGCCGCGAAATCAAGATCGCTGAAGCCGAAATGCCCGCGCTGATGGCCATTCGTGCCGAATACGCGCCCAAGCAGATCCTCAAGGGTGCGCGCATCACCGGTTCGCTGCACATGACCATCCAGACCGCCGTGCTGGTTGAAACGCTGCAAGCGCTGGGCGCCGACGTGCGCTGGGCTTCGTGCAACATCTTCTCGACGCAAGACCACGCCGCCGCTGCCCTGGTGGAAGCCGGCACCCCCGTGTTCGCCTACAAGGGCGAGTCGCTGGAAGACTACTGGGACTACACCCACCGCATCTTCGACTTTGGCCCGAAGGGTTCGGAAGGCGAAGGCCCCAACATGATCCTGGACGACGGTGGTGACGCCACCTTGCTGATGCACCTGGGCAAGCGCGCCGAAAAGGACATCACCGTTCTGAACAACCCCACCAGCGAAGAAGAGCGCATCCTCTACGCTTCGATCAAGGCCAAGCTGGCCGTGGACAGCACCTGGTACACCCGCAAGGCCGCCCAGATCATCGGCGTGACCGAAGAAACCACGACCGGCGTGCACCGCCTCAACGAGATGAGCGCCAAGGGCACCCTGCTGTTCCGCGCCATCAACGTGAATGACTCGGTGACCAAGTCCAAGTTCGACAACCTGTACGGCTGCCGCGAATCCCTGGTGGACGGCATCAAGCGCGCCACCGACGTGATGATCGCCGGCAAGATCGCCGTGGTTGCTGGCTACGGTGACGTGGGCAAGGGCTCGGCTCAAGCGCTGCGTGCCCTGTCCGCCCAAGTGTGGGTGACGGAAATCGACCCGATCAACGCCCTGCAAGCCGCCATGGAAGGCTACCGCGTCGTCACGATGGACTGGGCTGCCGACAAGGCCGACATCTTCGTGACCACGACCGGCAACCGCGACGTGATCACCTATGAGCACATGGCCGCGATGAAGAACAACGCCATCGTCTGCAACATCGGTCACTTCGACAACGAAATCCA
>NZ_DASUIS010000136.1:0-7687 GCF_036279675.1 Aquabacterium sp.
GCTGCGCAGTACATGCCCGACAGGCCCAAGCCGATGCGGCGCATGCTGCTGCCTGCCGGCATGTCGACGATGCACTGAGACAACAGGGCGGGATCGTCCAGGCCCGCCACCTGCGCAGACGTCAATGGCTCCAGAGGCGTCGCCACGGGATCGGTGGATTGGGAGGGCGCAGGGTTCATCGGGCTCGCTGATACAGTCGGGCTGCCACAGAGGTCACCACCATGGGGTCTGAGGCGACACAGGTGGGCAATCTACACGGAAATTTACGGGTTTACCCCAACAAGGATCAACGCAATGTCTCGGATTGTGTTTCAAGTTGCCGGCATTCCAGCCTTGAAAGCCGTATTTGGCGCAATCGGCTTGTGCATCGCCGCAACAAGCCTCAATGCCAGCGCCTGGGCCCAGGAACGCGCCCAACGGCTACCGACCGTGCTGCTCGGTGCCGGCATGCACAACATCAAGGCGGAAGTCGCCCAAACCCCCGAGGAGCACGAGATTGGTCTGATGTACCGCACGAGCATGGGCGGCAACGAGGGCATGATCTTCATCTTCGACCGACCGGGCAAACAGTGCTTCTGGATGAAAAACACGCTCATCCCGCTGTCTGTGGCTTTCGTGGCTGACGATGGCACGGTCGTGAACGTGGATGAAATGAAGCCACAAACGCTGGACCCGCACTGCTCGGCCAAACCAGTGCGCTTCGTGCTGGAGATGAACACCGGCTGGTTTGCGAAGCGGGCCATCAAGGAAGGCTTCAAGCTCACTGGCGCACCTTTCGGCACGCCTCGCTGAGCCTGGGCACCGCACTCGCGGCGCCTCGGATCAACGGGTCTTGGCTGCGATGCGCTCCTTCAACTGTGGCATCACCATCAGGGCGGCTTCGCGCCCTGCCAGGATGGACAGCCGACGCGCGCTGAATTCGGCGCTGCCTATGCCCTCCAGCTTGGGACGCATCACGACATCGGCGTCCTGCAACTCGAACTGGCTGATGGCGTGCCCCATGATGTTGAAGGTCTGCAGAAGGATGTCCACGGCGCCCTTCGTCGACTGCCCCTCGGGAATGGCGGAGATGTCCACCGCGATCACGACGTCCGCACCCATTTGTTTGGCGTAACGAACCGGGATGGGCGACACGGCGCCCCCATCGATGTATTCGCGCCCGCCAATCTTCACCGGCTCGAACACACCCGGAACCGAGCTGGAGGCGCGCACGGCCGTGCCAGGGTCGCCTCGGCGAAACAGGATGGGCTGGCCGTTTTGCAGGTCTGCCGCCACGATGCCCAGCGGCAAGCGCATGCTCTCGATCTGCTTGCCGCCCGTCAGGTTGCGCACAAACTTGGCCAGCGCCTCGCCTTTGAGCAGTGATCGCCCGGGGAAGACCCAATCGGTGATGGTGGACTCGTCCAGCGTCATGGCCATGTTGGTCAATTCGGCGGGCGTCTTTCCCGAGGCATAGAGCGCTGCCACCACGCTACCCGCCGAGGTGCCGACGATCAGATCGGGCTTGATGCCCTGCTCTTCCAGCACCTGCAGCACGCCTATATGGGCAAAGCCACGCGCCGCACCACCGCCCAGTGCCAGCCCGATCTTAGGAGGCCTCGGGGCGGGCTTGGGCGCCACAACGACCGGGGCCGGTGATGGAGGGGGCCCCACGGGCTCCTGAAAGACGCTGCACGCACTCAATGCCATGGCGGCCCCCAGAACGGCCAGCCTCTTGAATCCGCCATATTCCGCCAAGGAATAAACAACTTCTAAAACTGTTCTTCGCATTTATATAAAAGTTTTCTACATTTCAACCTCCTTCAAACTGCCCGCCATGCTCTTCTTGCTTGCGGGCGCGTTCAGAAAGCTGAAGCGTTTAATGAATTTCGATTGGACGGCCATCGCCGCCGGGGCCGGTGTGGGCTCGATTGTGGGGCTGACTGGCGTTGGTGGCGGCTCTTTGATGACCCCCCTGCTGATTTCGGTCTTTGGTCTCGAAAAGGCAGTGGCCATCGGTACCGACCTGTGGTTTGCCGGGCTGACCAAGGTGTCGGGCTCGGTTGCGCACCACCGCGAAGGCCATGTGGACTATCACATCGTCAAGAAGCTCCTGCTGGGCAGCATTCCCGCGACCATCCTCACGATGGTCGCCATGCACCAGTTCGGTATCCACAAAAGCGGCGACAGCGCCCTGGCCTATGCCCTGGGCATTGCCCTGCTGCTGACGGCCGTGACCGTGGCGTTTCGCCCCGTGTGGCACAAGGTTGGTATCTGGCTGGAGCGCTGGATCACCCGGGAACGCCGTGGCCCACTGACAGTGTTGTGTGGCGCCATCCTGGGCGTGCTGGTGTCCTTGAGCTCCATCGGCGCCGGTGCGCTGGGGGCCACCATGATCCTGCTGCTCTACCCTCGCCTGGACATGAAGCGCCTGGTTGGCAGCGACATCGCCCACGCGGTGCCACTGACCATCGTCGCCGGCATCGGCCACGCGTCGCTGGGCAACGTCAACTGGGTGCTGCTGATTGAATTGTTGATCGGCTCCATCCCCGCAATCTGGGTGGCCGCCAAGCTGACCAAGCATTTGCCTGAGACAATCACGCGTTTTGCGCTTTGCGCCTGCCTGGTCCTTGCTGCCAAGAAGGTTTTGCTGACCGCTTGATTCACAACCAGAACCGCCGCCGCACAGTTCACGCCACGGGGTGACGTGCCAGGCAGATTTGACACATCGACACCCTGCTTGAGTGCGGGAGACTTGCCATGTATCAGTACACCGAATTTGACAAACAGTTCGTCCGCCAGCGTGCGGCTCAGTTCCGCGACCAGCTGGAGCGCAACCTGGCTGGCAAGCTGGGCGATGACGAGTTCCGTCCGCTGCGCCTGCAAAACGGCTGGTACGTTCAGCGTCATGCGCCGATGCTGCGTGTGGCCGTGCCTTACGGCGAGATGTCCAGCAAGCAGATCCGCCAGCTGGCAAAGATCGCCCGCGAATACGACCGCGGCTACGCCCACTTCACGACGCGCCAGAACGTCCAGTACAACTGGATCCCGCTGGCCAAGAGCGCCGATGTGATGGACCTGCTGGCCGAAGTCAACATGCACGGCATCCAGACATCGGGCAACTGCATCCGCAACATCACGGCAGACGCCATGGTGGGTGTGGCCGAAGACGAGATCATCGACGCACGCCCCTACTGCGAAGTGCTGCGTCAGTGGTCCACGCTGCACCCCGAGTTCGCCTTCCTGCCTCGCAAGTTCAAGATCGCCGTGAGTGGTGCCAAGGAAGACCGCGCCCTGGTCTACTGGCATGACATCGGCCTGCAGCTGGTCAAGGATGACGAAGGCGAAGTTGGCTTCAAGGTGATCGTGGGCGGTGGCATGGGCCGCACCCCCATCACCGGTACGGTGATCAACAGCTTCGTGCCCTGGCAACAGATCCTGGTCTACATCGAGGCCATCGTGCGCGTGTACAACCGCTACGGCCGCCGCGACAACATGTACAAGGCCCGGATCAAGATCCTGGTCAAGGCTGAAGGCCAGAAGTTCTTCGACCAGGTCAACCAGGAGTTCAGCGACATCCTGACGCGTGACGTCGATGGCGCTGCCCACATCATCCCGCAGGCCGAGTTCGACCGCGTGAACGTGGGCTTCGGCTTCCCCGAATCGGTCAAGGCCTACACGCCGACCGGTAACGGCCTGCCCGCCGATGCGTCCGACGCTGACAAGACGCAGTTCGGCAAGTGGCTGGAGCGCAATGTGAAGGGCCACAAGGTGCAGGGCTACAAGAACGTGCACCTGACGGTCAAGCGCGTGGGCCAGGCGCCCGGCGACGTGACCGACGCCCAGATGGACGCCATCGCCGACATGGCTGATCAATTCAGCTGCGGCGAACTGCGCGTGACCCACGACCAGAACGTGCTGCTGCCCTTCGTGCGCGAAGACCAGCTGTTTGCCCTTTGGCAAGTCGCCAAGGCCGCCACGCTGGCCTCGGCCAACCTGGGCCTGCTCAGCGACATGATCGCCTGCCCCGGTGGTGACTTCTGCGCTCTGGCCAACGCCCGCTCCATCCCCATCGCCAACGACCTGATCGAGCGCTATCAGGATCTGGACGAGCTCTACGACATCGGCGACATCGACCTGCACATCTCTGGCTGCATCAACTCCTGCGGCCACCACCACACGGGCCACATCGGCATCCTGGGCGTGGACAAGGATGGCACCGAGTGGTATCAGGTCACCCTGGGTGGCTCCGATGGCTCGGATCACGCGCCCACCAGCGTAGCTGGCAAGGTGATCGGCCCTTCGTTTGCGGCCGATGAAGTCACGGACGTGATCGAAGCCGTGATCGAGACCTACAAGGGCCAGCGCGCTGCCAACGAAAAGTTCGTTGACACCGTCAAGCGCATCGGCATTGACCCGTTCAAGGCCGCGGCCAACGCCGTTCGCCGCTCCACTGCGAAGGCAGCCTGATCGGGCAGAGAGGACACAACATGAAATTCATCGACATCCATCACGACCAGTGGCACACCGTGGGCGGCGAAGACGGCCCCATGTCCCACCCCCCCATCAAGGCCTACAGCCTGCTGACGCTGGGCCAGTGGCATGCCGTGCGCGAACAGTGGCCTGCGCAGGGCTCGGCCGACTACAAGCCAGTTGGCGTGATCCTGCCCAATGACACCGACATCGAAGTGCTGGAAGCCGATGTGGCCAAGCTGG
The DNA here is from genome assembly GCF_036279675.1 of Aquabacterium sp. Lineage (GTDB taxonomy): Bacteria > Pseudomonadota > Gammaproteobacteria > Burkholderiales > Burkholderiaceae_C > Aquabacterium. The sequence continues at coordinate 4,696 of NZ_DASUIS010000136.1, forward strand.
CGCTGGTGGTGCTGCAGTTCCCCAAGTGGGTGGACGGCCGTGCCTACAGCCAGGCCCACATCCTGCGCGCCCGCTACCGCTTTGGCGGCGAGATCCGCGCCACCGGTGAAGTGCTGGTGGACATGATGCCCCTGATGGCGCGCTCCGGTTTTGACGCCGTGGTGCTGCGTGCGGACCAGGACCGTGCAGCCGCTGAACGTGCCCTGGGCTTCTTTGCGGCCCGTGGCCACTACCAGGGCGACATCAAGGTGACCAAGCCTGTGTTCGGTCGCGCGGCTTGATCCCGCATCACAAGGAGTGAGCTGACATGAGCGAATCCTCTTCTCTGGGTGGCGTGTCGTCGCTGATCGGTGGCCCGGCACCTGCTGGTTCGGCCATCGCGTTGTACAACAACCCGAGCCCGACCTACGCCGACAAGGTGCACGCCACGATCGAGTTGCTGAAGGCTGCGGCCATCGAGCACAACGGCAAGGTCGTGCAGGCCACGAGCCTGGGCGTGGAAGATATGATCGTGACCGATCTGATCGCCCGCTATCGCCTGCCGATCGCCATCGGCACGCTGGAAACCGGCATGCTGAACCCGGAAACGGCTTCGCTGATCGGCACCATCGAGACGCACTACGCCGATATGGGCATCCACGTCGAGGTCTACAAGCCTGTTCAAGAGGCCGTGATCGAGTTCGTGCAGAAGAACGGCGAGAAGGCCATGTACGAAAGCATCGATCTGCGCAAGGCGTGCTGCGGCATCCGCAAGCTCGAACCGCTGAGCCGCATGCTGGCCGAACGCACAGCCTGGATCACCGGCCTGCGCCGCGAGCAGTCCAACAACCGTGGCGACATGGCCGCGCGCGAACAGGACGACAAGGGCCGTGCCAAATTCAACCCCATGATCGACTGGACCTGGGGTGATGTGTGGCACTACGTGTCCGTCAACCACGTGCCTTACAACCCGCTGCATGACCAGTTCATGCCCAGCATCGGTTGTGCCCCATGCACGCGTGCCATCGCTGTCGGCGAGGACTTCCGCGCTGGTCGGTGGTGGTGGGAAGACGAGAAGGCCAAAGAGTGTGGCCTGCACGTGCACAAGAATTGAATCCCGAAAAGTAGATTGAAGCTATGACTGATGTGAACCAATTGCTGGCGGATGTGGACCACCGCCACCTGGACGCCCTGGAAGAAGAAGCGATCTTCATCCTGCGTGAAGTGGCCGCCAGTTTCGAGCGCCCCGGCCTGCTGTTCTCCAGCGGCAAGGACTCCTGCGTGGTGCTGCATCTGGCCGAGAAGGCCTTCAAGATGAAGAACGCCGAAGGTAAGCTTGAAGGCAAGCTGCCCTTCCCACTCGTGCACGTGGACACCGGCCACAACTTCCCTGAAGTGATCGAGTTCCGCGAGCGTCGCGTCAAGGAAATCGGCGAGCGCCTGATCGTGGCGCACATGGAAGAGTCCATCAAGAAGGGCACCGTACGCCTGGCTCATCCGCTGGAATCGCGCAACGGCCACCAGACCGTGACCCTGCTGGAAGCCATCGAAGACAACCGCTTCGATTGCCTGATCGGCGGCGCCCGTCGTGACGAAGAGAAGGCCCGAGCCAAGGAGCGCATCTTCTCGCACCGCGACAGCTTCGGCCAATGGCAGCCCAAGGAACAGCGCCCCGAGTTGTGGAACCTGTTCAACACCCGCATCAAGCCGGGCGAGCACTTCCGCGCCTTCCCCATCAGCAACTGGACCGAGCTGGACGTGTGGCTCTACATCGCCCGCGAAAACATCCCGCTGCCCAACATCTATTTCAAGCACGCCCGCCAGGTGATCCGCCGCAAGGGCCTGCTGGTGCCGCTGACCGAGGTCACGCCCGCCCTGGAAGGCGAAACCATCGAGACCGTGGACGTGCGTTTCCGCACCGTGGGTGACATGACCTGCACCTGCCCGGTCGAGAGCGATGCGGCCAACCCGGCCGACATCGTTGCTGAGACCCTGCACGTGACCGTGAGCGAACGTGGCGCTACCCGCATGGACGACCGCACGTCCGAGGCCTCGATGGAGCGCCGCAAGAAGGAAGGCTATTTCTGATGACTAACGTGACCCATAACGAAGCTCGCGAAGAGCTCGCCCACAAGGCCCTGCGCTTCCTGACTGCCGGCAGCGTGGATGACGGCAAGAGCACCCTGATCGGCCGCCTGCTGTTCGACAGCCGCGCCATCCTGGCTGACCAGCTGGATGCGCTGGAAAAGCGCGCCGCCGGCGCCCCGATCGACCTGTCGCTGCTGACCGACGGCCTGGAAGCCGAACGCGAGCAAGGCATCACCATCGACGTGGCCTACCGCTACTTCGCGACCAAGACGCGCAAGTTCATCATCGCCGACGCCCCCGGCCACGAGCAGTACACCCGCAACATGGTGACGGCTGCCGCCGGTTCTGACGCGGCCGTGGTGCTGGTCGACATCACCAAGATCGACTGGAAAGCCTCGCCTGTGCCTCTGCTGGCCCAGACACGCCGCCACAGCCTGCTGGCCCACCTGCTGCGCGTACCCAACATCGTGTTCGCCATCAACAAGCTGGACGCCATCGAGCAGGACACCGAGACCGCCTTCAACAACGTCAAGGCTTCGCTGGAAGCTTTCGCGCAGCAAGCCGGCATCAACAGCAAGGGCGTGATCCCCGTGTCGGCCCTGCGCGGCGACAACGTGACCACACCGAGCGCCAACTGGCCCTGGTACCAGGGCCCGACGCTGCTGCAAGTGCTGGAAGAACTGCCTCCGAGCGACGAAAGCCATGACGGCGCCCTGCTGCACCCTGTGCAGTACGTGACCCGCGACAGCGTGGGTGAAGGCGAAGCCACAGCCTCTGGCACCGGCCACCAGTACCGTGCTTTCTGGGGCCGCATTGCCCACGGCGCGGTCAAGGCTGGCGACGAAGTGCAGATCTTCCCGAGCGGCGAAACCGCCATCGTGGCCGAAGTGCGCCATTCGGCGCTGGTGGTCGATTCGTGCGAAGC
>NZ_DASUIS010000137.1:0-18148 GCF_036279675.1 Aquabacterium sp.
CCCCAACGCACCAAGCGTTCCGCTTCAAGTCTCTGTCAAAGTGAACCTGAAGGCGTTGGGTGAGTGCATCGATGATAAGCAGTTGCAAGCTACGTTCGCGGGAGAGTACTTCGGGCGCTTTGTTTGCCCGCCAGAGATGACGGAGGATATGTTGAATCAGTGGATCCAGGAGGAGCCGAACCAATACAGCATGTTCTCGCAAGTCTTTCCTTTGGCCATGATGCACTTCCGAAGGGAACTCATGTTTACCGGGTTTGACTCCAAAGCCCTCCCGCTTGGCCTTTAGGCAATGTTGACCTGAAGTACTTGCGCCCTCGGCTCAGTAGTGGTTGGTTCGTTTTGCCAACGAATAGACGTTTAGCCGATTGAGTCAACCATTTTGTCGCCCCTAATTTAACGGGGACGAATTTTGGGGTAACAGAGGTGATCGCTCTCCTCTAGTAGGTGGAGGGTGAATCGCCGTAGAGTGTGGACAATTGACAGGCGATTTCCGGGTTTGCTTCCATGGATTGAAGTACCGGGGAACAAACCGGGGAACCGATCGGCCACGTAGGCTGCTCGCCCTAGTAGCCATGCGGCTTAGAGCATTGTTTTTAACACCCTCCGGGCTCTGCAATCTGACTTGCACGTCAGGCTGTTTGCGTCCTCAAGCGCCCACCTTGAACAGGCCAACGACCTGGGCCAGTTGCTGTGCCTGGTGTCTGAGGCTTTCTGCTGCTGCGGCACTCTCTTCAACCAGGGCCGCGTTTTGTTGCGTCACCTGATCAAGCTGGTTGACCGCATCGCCCACCTGGCTGATGCCCGTTGATTGCTCGTTTGACGCGTTGGCAATGGCGGCGATGAGCTGACCCATTTGCTCCACCTGGGCCACGATGCCGCTCATGGCATCACCCGCGTTGTTCACCTGATGGGCCCCGGTGTCGACCTTCTCCACGCTGTCGTTGATCAAGGTCTTGATTTCCTTGGCAGCTTGAGCGCTGCGTTGTGCCAGCGTGCGGACCTCACCGGCCACCACGGCGAAGCCTCGTCCTTGTTCGCCTGCGCGTGCGGCTTCCACCGCCGCGTTCAAGGCCAGGATATTGGTCTGGAAAGCGATGCCGTCAATCACGCTGATGATGTCGGTGATCTTCCTGGATGAGGTGGATATCTCGTGCATGGTCCTGACGACCTGGTCTACGGCCTGGCCACCATGCGTGGCGGCTACGGCAGCACTGGACGCCAGTCTGCTGGCCTCATTGGCCGTGTCGGCATTGCTCTTGACCGTGCTGGTCAGCTGTTCCATGGAGGCTGCGGTTTCTTCCAGGTTGCTGGCCTGCTCTTCGGTCCGCTGGCTCAGGCTGGCATTGCCTGTGGCGATCTGACTGGAGCCTGTGGCAATGCTGTCGCTGCTCTCTCTGACTTGCTTGACGATCTCAACCAGGTTCACGGTCATTCGGTCCAGTGCGCGAAGCAGTTGCGCCGTCTCGTCTGAGCCTTCCACGTCTATTCGCGTGGTGAGATCGCCTTGCGCCACGGTTTCTGCAACCTTGACGGCGCGTTGAATGGGCGAGGCAATGGCGGTCGATACCCACCAACCAATCAGGACGCCTGCCAGTAATGAGCCCGCGATGGCACCGCCCACAATCCATTGCAATTGGTGATAGAGCGCATCCGCCCTTTCAACAGCTTCGTGGGCAGCTTCCTTGCGGCGCTCAACGAGCTTGTCCATGGCAGCGCTGACTTTGCTGTTCAGGTCGCGAGTCAGGGCATCAGCCTGTACCACTTCGCCGTCCAGATTGGACAGTGCCTTGCCTTTCATCAGCGTCATGAACCGATCGGCTTGAGGGATCCATTCCGAGGCGGCCTGTTGGGTCTCCGCAAAGAGCTTTTTGCCCTTCTCGGTATGGAAGGTGGGCTCTGCAGCCTTGAGCGCGGCTTGCATCTCGGCCACGTGCTTGTAGAACTGCTGAGACCGCTGACTTCTGGTCTCTTCCGTCGTGGCCAGCATCGCGTTCGCTCGGGCGCGCCCGGCGTCAATCAAGGCCACTTCTGCCGCCCGGACTGCATCCAGCCCCTTCAGTTCAATCTGCCCCAGGTGATCAGCTTCTGAATCGAGTTGGGCCATACCGTACAGGCCGCATACGCCGCCAATCGCCCCGAGGCCCGCCACGACCAGTGTCAGGGCGATGAGCTTGGGTTTGAGTCGAATGTCTGCGAGCGAGAAAAAAGCCATTTCGATGCTCCTTGGCCGTCACAGGATGGATTTCCTGGAAGGCATCAAGGGTTTTCGACAGGGGCGCCCAGAAATTGAGCAGAAGTTCTGTTGTTGCACATAAATGATCGGGCGGCGGGCCTGGCTGCCGCCGGTAACAGACGCGACGATTTCAGGGATTCCGCCATGTGTTTTCTGGCGTCACACCCCAGGGGGCTCAGTTAGACTGCCTTTTGGATAGACCCACACATTCCCTTGGGGAATCGCCTTTTGCATGTTTGCCTCTCTCAAGCGATTGATTGGTTCTGCGCCGGCAGCCCGTGATGAAGGGCAGGTACTGGGTGCGTGGGCAAAGTCCGAAGGATTCACGTTCAAACGCGTCAAGGACAAGACCGGAGGCGGTTACGTGGTCGAGACCAAGGAAGGCTGGCGCGTGGAGTGGGGCGGGTCCCAGCGCTCGTACATTTCCGGTCAGGAGTTGCGTTTCCGCTGTGACACCGGCTTGCCGGGCGACGTGCAGATGGTGATGGTCAGCCGTGTGCTGGCTCAGCTGCTCGAGTCGGAAGTGTTCAGCAGCTTCACCAACGCCATGCAGACGCAGATCGACAACAGCCTGCCCGATGAAATGCGATGGCTGGCCATGCACCCCAAGGTGTCCTTGAACGCCGCTGCCGTACTGGCCAAACGCTTCGTGCTGCTGGCCAACGCCGAGGGCGTGGCGCAGGCCTGGCTCAATCCCGAGATGGTGATGGCCCTGGAAGAGGCCGCCACGACCTGGTGGACCGACAGTCTCTTGCTGGTGCTGACCGTCAACCGAGGCATGCTCACCGTGCGCATGCCGGGCGAGCCTCTGGAAGTTGGGCAACTGCACATGGTGGGCGAGCTGTTTGCCCGGATCGCCAGACGAATGCGGGACGTGGCGCTGGCCGGCGTCTGACGCCAGGCTGTAGCGCTCAGATCAGCGCCGTTTGCCTTGCAGGAACTGCTCGATGGCCTGACCAGCCTCGGGGCGGGTGAGGTTCACCAGGAAATGTTGCTTTTCGGCGTCCAGTTGGGCGCGAAGTGGCCGATCCGAGTCGTTCACCAGGTCTTTCACGCTGGCCAGTACGCCGGGTGCCACCTGAGAGAGCTGCTCTGCCATCGTCAGGGCCTGTTCCAGGGTTTGTCCGGCCGGAGCCAGTCGATGCACCAGGCCCAGGGCCTGCCATTGCTGGGCAGATTGCTGTTCTCCCAGCCACAGGATTTCCAGCGCCTTGCCTCGCCCCAATGCACGCGCGAGGTGCCAGGTGGCGCCACCATCAGGTGACAGGGCTACCTTGCTGTAGGCCATCACAAAGCGGGCAGATTCGGACGCCACGATCAGGTCACAGGCCAGCGCCAGCGACACACCGCCGCCAGCCGCCACGCCCTCTACAGCAGCCAGGATCGGCTTGGGAAAGCTGCGCAGGGCTTCGATCCATTGATGGAATGCCTCCAGATTGGCGCCCTGTGTTGGCAGGTCATGTTGCCGGTTGTGGGACAGGCGTTGCAAGTCACCACCAGCGCAGAAGTGGTCCCCCTCGCCAGTCAGCACCACAGCACAGACCTCGGGATTGGCTTCCGCCATGTTCAGGGTCTCGATCCCGGCTGCATACACCTGAGGTGACAGGGCATTGCGGGTGGCCGGGCCGGACAGGGTCATGACCAGGGTGTGGCCGCGTCGTTCAGTCTTGAGTTCGGTTGTCATGCAGGAAATGGGGCTATCTGCGTGCTGTTGTCAACAGGTTGCATGGGGCAAACTGGCGTGATTCTCCGGGGCTTCCCACAGCATGGGAAACCAGGCCTTCATGCTAGAGTGAAAACCTGGGCCTCATGATGCACCGACATGAATAACTTTAAGCGGGTATCGGCGGCGGTTTCAGCTGGTATGACGCTGTTGTGTGCCTCAGGTGCCTCATACAGCCTGGGATTCGGTCAGCCAAGCAGCCGTGCCATTCTGGGTGACACCCTTCGGGTCACCATTCCTTTGCGCCTCGAGGCAGGCGAAGAAATCGCCAATGAATGCATGGCGGCCGATGTGTATTTCGGCGACGAAAAGGTGCAGGCCAAGGCCGTTTTCACCGAGGTGATGCCTGGCGCCACCAGTGACCGCGCCGTGTTGCGGGTCAGCACGTCGGCGTTCATCAACGAGCCGGTTGTCACGGTCTATCTGGCTGCGGGGTGCAAGTCGCGCATCACGCGCAAGGTGGTGGCGCTGGCTGATCCGCCTGGCTTGAGCATGGCGGGCAATGAGGCAGCGGCCTCCGGTGATGTCGGTGAGGCGGTTCAGAGCGTCTCGCTGCCTGCTGCGACAGTGGTCAGCCCGCCTGGCGTCGTGTCTGCCGCCATGGCTTCCGGCAAGTCCTCTGCTTCAGTTCGTGGTGCTTCCAGGCGCGGCGGCAGCAAGCCCGCATCCGATTCTTCCAATCCGCCAAATGCACTGGCTGGCGCGCCCAGTCTGGTGGTCAACCATGTGATGGCCTCCAGCGAGACGGGTGCTGCTTCGCCTGCGTCGAGCAAACGGGCAGCACGCAAAGCCAAGACGTCAGGCGCGAAAGCGCTGGCCTCAGTCAAGGACGAAGGCGCACGCTTGCTGCTGGATCCTGTCGAGGCCGACGCCATGTTTGCGCCCGAGTTGCGCATGACGCCGACCATGGGGGCGGCAGCCAACGCGGAAGACCAGTCACCCGAGGTGTTGTTGCGCCGGCAGGCGGCTGCGGCCCTGTGGCTGGCGATGAATGCCACGCCGGAGCAAATGGCCCGCGATCATCAGCGTCTGCAGGATCTGGAGCAGCGCCTTGCGCAGCTCAAGCAGGAGGGCGAGAAGTCCCGCGAGGTCGTGACGGCCTTGCAGGTTCGTGCCCGCCAGGCCGAGTCTGCGCATGGTGGTGCGTGGTTGTATGGCATGGGTTTGCTGGCCTTTGTCGGCCTGGCTCTGTCGGGTTATCTGTTCCATCGCTTGAGGCTGGAGCGTCAGCGTCAGGCTGCCTGGTGGCAGGCGCAATCACAGTTGCCCGAGGACGGGCAGCATGATCAACCTGAGTCTGCCCTCGAGCAGACCTCTGCCGACTTTGTGCATGTGCCAGGCGGGCGCCATGAGCCCGCCTCGGATGAACCGGATTGGGCTGCTGCGTCAGCACGCACTGCAAACGGCGGTTATCAGGCGGCCGCGGGTGTCACGGCGGCCAATATCCATCAGGTCGTGCCGGATGCCGCACCGCTTGGCATGCAGGTTCCGCCGCTGGTCGAGCCGCGTGGTGAGCCACTGCGTGAAGTGTCAGTGGAAGAGTTGATCGACCTGGAACAGCAAGCCGAGTTCTTCGTGGTATTGGGGCAGGACGATGCCGCCATCGACCTGCTTGAAAGCCATGTGCATCACACCACAGGCGCCAGCCCCTTGCCTTTCCTCAAGCTGCTCGAGATCTACCGTCGTGTGGGCAAGCGGGCAGAGTACGAGCGCGTGCAAGCCGAGTTCAACGAGCGCTTCAATGCTTACGCGCCCTCATGGGATGCCGACCTGCAGCAAGGCCACAGCCTGGCGGACTACCCCGGCGTGATCGAGCGCCTGCAGGCTTTGTGGTCTTCACCTGCTCAGGCCATGGAAGTGCTCGAGCACTCGCTGACGCGGCCGGACAGCAGCGAAGACACTTTCGAGTTGCCCGCCTACCGTGAATTGCTGTTCCTGTATGCTGTGGCGCGTGATCTGTCCGAGCGAGATACAGGTGATCGAGCCAGCGTGGACCTGCTGCTGCCTGTGACGGATCTGTCCGGACTGGAGCCTGCCGAGCCGGTGCACCACAACTCGATCATCGAGCCTTTGATGGCAACGCGTCCGATCAAGGCCCAGCCAGAGGTCAGTCCCAGCATCAGTCTGGATCTGCATCTCGAAGATCTGCAGCCGCCAGAGCCTGACCACAAGGGGTGAGGTGGCTTACAGGCCGTAGTCGCCGTCGCCCTGGTGGCTGTTGGGCAACTGCATGGCCTGCATGATCAAGGCACGTGACAGCCGGTCCGAAATCAGCTCGGCAAACGACAGCACGAACTGGCGCAAGTAGGCGCCGCGCTTGAAGGCCAGCCGCGCCATATTGGGCCCGAACAGATGGCCCACAGGGCGCCATACCAGCTCGCTGCCGGGTGTGCTCATCATCGGGTCATCCTTGACGGCCATCTCTGCCACCAGACCAATGCCCAGGCCCAGGCGGGTGTAGGTCTTGATCACATCGGCGTCAATGGCTTCCAGCACGACATTGGGTGTCAGACCACGCTGGGCAAAGGCCTGGTCGATGCGCTTGCGGCCCGTGAACGACGGGTGATACGAGATCAGTGGCTCGGCGGCCAGTTGCTCCAGGGTCAGGCGGGGTACTTGCGTCAGGGGATGCGAGGCAGGCATCACCACCACGTGCTGCCATTCGTAGCAGGGCAGGGTGACCAGGTCGGGGAAGTCGCTCAGCGATTCGGTGGCCAGGCCGATGTCGGCGGTTTCGTCCAGCACCATCTGGGCGACCTGTTCTGGCGTGCCCTGGTGCAGGCTGACGGAGACCTTCGGAAACTTCTTGCGCAGGGCTGCCACGGGCTCAGGCAGCACGTAGCGCGCCTGCGTGTGGGTCGTGGCAATCGAGAGGGTGCCGGCGTCCTGCATGGCGTACTCGTCGCCAATGCGGCGCAGGTTGCCCAGTTCGCGCAGGATGATGTCGATGGATTGCAGCACCTGCTGACCGGGTTCGGTCACACGCTTGAGGCGTTTGCCGTGGCGAACGAAGATGTCCACGCCCAGCTCTTCTTCCAGTTCCATGATGGCCTTGGAAATGCCGGGCTGCGAGGTGTGCAGGGCCTTGGCGGTTTCCGTCAGGTTGAGGTTGCGCCGGGCGGCCTCGTAGACAAAGCGGAACTGGTGCAGGTTCATGGTCAGGGCTCCAGGTCAGTCTTCAGGCTGGGCCAGTTGCCAGGCTGCATCCACCAGGGCCTGAATCAGCACGTCCGTCTCGCCCACAGCGGCACTCAGGTTCCAGCGCACATCGGGGTAACGGTGCTGCAGCTCTTCGAGCAGACGAGGCAGGTCCTTGCGCACGTGGCCACCAGCGCCCAGAAACAAGGGCACCACGGTGATACGCGTGCAGCCTTTGGCGACGAGTTCGGCGCCTGCTTCGGCGATGCCCGGTGTCATCAGTTCGAGGAAGGCGAGCCTGACCTCGTCGCCGCTGGCTGCGGCACGTTCGCGCAGCCGGTCGGCCACGGTTTCAAAAGGGCGTGCCCAGGCCGGGTCGCGTGCGCCATGGGCAAACAGCAGGATGCCGGATCGGTTCATGTGGGTCTTTGGGTTGAATTCAGCGGTATCTCACCAGCCAGATGAAGGCTGACATCGACAGCAGCAGGTAGATCACACTGGGGGCCGCTGCCGCCAGCCAGGGCTGCCACTGGTGCAGCAAGCCCAGGTGGCTGGAGATGTGGTTGATCAGCACGAAACTGATGCCCAGCATGATGCCGCCAAAGATCTTGAGGCTCATGCCCCCACTGCGTGCATGCAGATAGGCGAAGGGCAGGGCCAGGGCGACCATCACCATGCATACCAGCGGGTAGAAGGTTTTCTTCCAGAACTCGATTTCGTAGCGTTGCGCAGCCTGGGCGTTGGTGGCCAGATGCTGGGTGTAGCGCCACAGCGCGGCGGTCGACATGGTCTCCGGTGGCAGCACCGAAGCGGACACCACCAGCGGGGTCAGGCTGCTTTGCCAGTCCATCGTGGTCTGGCGTGTTTCAGCAATGATCTTGCTACCCTCCAGCACAGCCTGTTCGCCGACCAGATCGTGCGACGTCCAGCGTGTGTCCAGCACGTTTTCCATGTGCCAGATGGAGCCGCTGGCCGTGGTGGCATTGCCCAAGGCCTCGACGTGGACCTTGTCTGCCGCCAGGCGTCGGATCAGTCGGCCGCGCGCATCGAATTCGAAAATGCGCACGTTGCCGAACTCGCCCTGACTGTTGGCGGCACCAACGTTGACCGTGATGTTGTGGAAGCCCGAGCCTGGTACCTCCCGGCGCTCACGCAGCCAGGTGCCGCCATGGCCCAGGTTGAGCCCTTGCCTGGAGCTGAACTTGGCGCGATGCAGCGCCAGTTGCGCCTCTGACCAGGGCACATACCAGTTGCCCACGAACACCATGATCATGGCGGCCGAGGCGCCCAGCACGGCCAGCAGGCCGAGTGCCCGACCGGGGCCCAGGCCGCCGGTACGCAAGATGGTGAACTCCGAGGTCTGTGCCATGCGGGCCAGCGCCAGGATGCCGCCGATCAGCAGTGCAATCGGGAAGAGGTCGTAGAAGTGGGCCCCTTGCAGGAACAGACAGGTCCACAGGGCATCGACCAGGGTGTACTGGCGGTGCCCCAGGTCTTGCAGTTCTTCCACAAAGTCGATGAAGAAAAACAGGGCCGAGAAGGCCAGGGTGACGAAACCCACATGGGAGATCACCGAGCGGAAGATCAGCCTGCGAACCGTGTTCATGCCCGGCCTCCGTTGGGTTGGCGTCGAGCCAAGGGCCCGGCCTTGCGAGTGACCGATCGGCCTGGCAGCAGGGCCCCGTCCCGCCACCAGATCACGGCCAGGGCGCCCAGTGTCAAACCACCATGCACGAGCAGGAGGCCGGTGATCCAGCCCAGCTTGCCTTGCACCACCCAGTTCTGGCTGAGGCTCAGCAGGTTGAAATACACGACGAAGACAAGCAGGGCGTAAACCAGATTCCAGTTGCTGTTGCGCCGGGCGTTGCCCGCAGCCAGGCTCAGGCCGGCCAGCACCATGTTCAAGGTGGCCCACACGAGGCCGAAGCGCCAGTTCAATTCACCGGCAGCGTCCTTGTTGCTTCGCAGCCCCAGCAGGGCGTGGGTAGAAAGGGCGCGCACATCGGGGGTCAGCTTTTGAGGGTCCACCACTTCGCCAACCAGAATGCGCGCAGTCTCGAAGCGTGACAAGGTCTTGTCGCCCGTGCTCAGATCAGTCTGCGTGCGCTCGCCCTGGCTCAGTACCAGGTAGCGGGATTCCTTCTCTACCCGCAGTTGCCCTTCGCGTGCCGTGATCACCGACTCCTGGCCTTTGTCGGTCAGCACCATGAACACGTTCTTGCCGGTTTGCTGGCCGTCGCTGTGGCTGTCGATGAAAAACACGCGTTTGCCGTCACCCGAGGTCTGGAACTGGCCGGGGGACACGCGGGCCATGTCCGAGCGCTTCTCGAAACGGTACTTGAGCACCTGTGTCTGGCTTTGCGCCCAAGGGCGGGCCACCAGCGTCGAGAAGGCCACCACAGCCAGCACGGGCCAGGCCATGCGCAGCAGCGGCGGCACGAAGTTGAACTGGCGCGCGCCACTGGCCTGCCAGACCACCATCTCGCTGTCGCGCCACAGGCGGCTGAGCACGGACACCACGGCCACGAACAAAGCCAGGGCAATCAGGATGGGTAATTGGCCGATCACGGTGTAGCTCAGCACCAGGCTGACGTCGGCCGGCGCGAAGGCGCCTTTCGTGGCCTGGCCCAGGATGCGGATGAGCACCATGGTCAGGACCACGGTCAGCAGCACGACGAGCGTGCCGATAAAGCTGCGCCAGAGTTCACGGCGCACGGAGGAATCGAATAACATTGGTCAGATCAAATCAATCCGTCCATTATGGACTTGCACTGCATGGACTACCGCTCCACCGTGGCCGAAGGGCCCGCTCTGTCTCAGGTCAACGCTGATGCGCTGCTGCTGGTTCTGACCAGCGATGAAGCCAATACGGGCGACGCGGTGCTCGACAAATTGGTCAAGGACGCCGTCTCGGCAGAGGATTTCGCCCTCAAGGCGGGTCGTGCACTGTATATCCACCGCCCCGCAGGCGTGAAAGCTGCGCGCCTGGTTCTCCTGGCTGCTGCTGACGCCAAGCCCAAGTCGTACAAGGCGGCCGTGGTCAAAGGCCTGGCACAGGTCAAGGAGCTGGGTGCGGCGCACGTGGCTGTGGCGGCAGCCAAGGGCCTGGCCCTGTCGGCCGATCATGCCAAGGCCCTGGTACTGGGTGTGGCCGATGCCACCTACGTATACCGCCACACCAAGCCCAGCGCCCCCAAGGCTGGTGCACTCAAGAAGGTCACGGTGGTGTCTACCCAGGCGGATGCCGCTGGCGTGAAGGCGGGCCTGACACAAGGCCAGGCTGTGGCCGAAGGCGTGGCCCTGGGCCGCGAACTGGGCAATCTGCCAGGCAATTACTGCACCCCAACTCATCTGGGCAACGAAGCCAAGCGCCTGTCGCGCGAGTTCAAGCACATCAAGGCCGAAGTGCTGGACCGCCGCGCCATCGAAAAGCTGGGCATGGGCTCTTTCCTGTCGGTGGCCAACGGTTCGGCTCAGCCACCCCGTTTCATCATCCTGCGCTACCAGGGCGCCGCAGCGTCGCAAGCACCTGTGGTGCTGGTCGGCAAGGGCATCACATTCGATACGGGCGGCATTTCGATCAAGCCCGGAGCCGGCATGGACGAGATGAAGTTCGACATGGGTGGCGCTGCCAGCGTGCTGGGCACTTTCCGCGCCGTGGCCGACCTCAAGCCCAAGATCAACCTGGTTGGCCTGATCCCGACCTGCGAGAACATGCCCAGCGGCTCGTCGACCAAGCCGGGCGATGTGGTCACCAGCATGTCCGGCCAGACCATCGAGGTGCTCAACACCGATGCCGAAGGACGTCTCATCCTGTGTGATGCCCTGACCTATGCCGAGCGCTTCAAGCCCGCCGCCGTGGTGGACATCGCCACCCTGACCGGCGCCTGCGTGGTGGCCTTGGGCCATGTGCACAGCGGCCTGTTCTCGGCCGACGAACAACTGGCTGGTGCCTTGCTGGAAGCAGGGCAGCAGTCGCTGGACACCGCCTGGCGCATGCCGCTGGACGAAGAGTACGGCGAGTCGCTCAAGAGCAACTTTGCCGATCTGGGCAACGTGGGTGGTCGCGAAGGTGGCGCCATCACGGCAGCCGTGTTCCTCAGCAAGTTCACCAAGGCCTACCGCTGGGCCCACCTGGACATCGCCGGCTCCGCCTGGAAGTCCGGTGGTGCCAAGGGCGGCACGGGTCGCCCGGTGGGGCTGCTCACCCAGTTCATCCTGAACCAGGCCGCCGCAGGCCAGGACGCCATTGCGCCCAAGCTCGTCAAGGCTGAAGGCAAGGCACCGGCGGGCAAGACGGCCCGCAAGGTCGCTGGCAAGACCGCTCGCCAAGCGCCGGCCCGCAAAGCCGCCGCCAAAGCCTGACGATGAGCACGGGCATGGGCAAGGTGGAGTTTCATCACGGTGTGGGCGACAAGCTGTCGTACGCCTGCCGCCTGTTGCGCAAGGCCTATAAGGCCGGCGCACAGGTTGTCGTGACCGGCGACGCGGCCACGCTGCGCACGCTGGACAAGCAGTTGTGGGTGTTTGATGACCAGGAGTTCGTGCCCCATGTGATGGCCGGCCCCAACCAGCCCGTGCCCGAGCGCCAGAACGAGACGCCCATCTGGTTGTCCGTGGACCCGTCCTCGGCACCCGGCGAGCGCAGCATCCTCGTCAACGTGGGTCAGGAGATGCCGGCTGGCATGGAACGTTTTCCCCGCCTGTTCGACATCGTCAGCAGTGCACCGGACGACCGGCAGCTCGGCCGCCAGCGCTGGAAAGCCTACGCAGCCATGGGTTGGCAGGTTCAACCACATGAGGTCAAGGAATGAACGCCGCAGCTCAACCCAATCCGGCGCAAGTGCCAACCCTGACCGAGGTCATCGAGCTGTTGTCGCCCGCGCCGGTGCGAGAAGATGGCCTGAACAACCTGCCCCGGCCTGCTGCGCCCAACCAGGGCTCGCCGGAAGGTGCGCCCATCGTGACCGGTGGCCTGATGGCCAGCCAGCAACGCGAATCGTGGTCACCCATGACGACGGTCGTTGTGCCTTCGCTGGACACCGTGCGCAGCCCGGCCATGGTGCCTCTGGCTGATCTGCCCGTGCTGAATGCGGTGGTGGCGGAGCCGGCGCCGGTGCCGGTGGTGGCCCCTGCGCCACCCCAGGTCGCGCCTGTGGCCGCGCCCATTGCAGCGCCCGTACAGGCGGCGCGTGTAGAGCAAGCCGTGGCGCCTGCACAGGTCGTCGCACCGCCCGTGCTGACCGAGCCCGTGCTACCCGAAATCAACGAAACCCAGCTGGCACAACGCGTGCTGGCTGACGTGCAGCGCCAGATCGACGGCATGCTGGACTTCCGCCTGAAAGAGGCCATCGGCCCCATCCTGGCCAAGCACAGCGAAGCCCTGGTGCGTGACCTGCGCGAGGAACTCAGCCGCACCATGCGTGACGTGGTGGCCCGCTCGGTGACGCAGGAAATCGCCAAATTGCGGCAACGTTGAGCCGAGCTTTCTTCCTTCCCTTTTGTTTCCAACCATTCAGTTTTGAGGTGGACCTGATGTCTGGATCTGTTCTGTCCGTTCAAGCGCGCCTGGCTTTGGCTGCTGCTGTTTCCGCCACATTGATGGCACCCGCCGCGCAGGCCCAGACGGTGGTCAAGATCGGCCACGTGGGCCCCGTTTCCGGTGCGCAGGCTCACTATGGCCGCGACAACGAAAACGGCGCACGCATGGCCGTGGCCGAGCTCAATGCCCAGAAGCTGACCATTGGCGGCAAGAAGGTCACGTTCGAGCTGGTGGCCGAAGACGATGCCGCCGACCCCAAGCAAGGCACGGCCGCAGCGCAGAAGCTGTGTGACGCCAAGGTCAACGGCGTGGTCGGCCACCTGAACTCCGGCACCACCATCCCGGCGGCCAAGGTGTACAACCAGTGTGGCCTGCCCATGGTCACGCCATCGGCCACCAACCCCGAGCTGACCACGCTGGGCTACAAGAACGTGTACCGCCTGTTGGCCAATGACCTGGCACTGGGTGCGGGCCTGGCCAACTACGCGGCCGACACGCTCAAGCTCAAGAAAGTGGCCATCATTGACGACCGTACCGCTTACGGCAAGGGCGTCTCCGAAGTCTTTGCCAAGGTGGCCAAGGAGCGGGGCATCGAGGTGGTCAGCCAGCAATACACCAACGACAAGGCGGTGGACTTCAGCGCCATCCTCACGTCCATCAAGTCCAAGAAGCCCGATGGCATCTTCTTCGGTGGCATGGACCCCCAAGCCGGCCCGATGCTGCGTCAGATGCAGCAACTTGGCTTGAACAAGGCCTATCTGTTCGGTGGCGATGGCATCTGCACCGACAAGCTCATGGACCTCTCCAGTGGCGCCAAGACCCTGGCCAATGTCGTGTGTGCCGTGGGGGGCGCTTCGCTGGACAAACTGCCCAATGGCAAGGCCTGGCGTGCGCGCTACGAGACCCAGTTCCCCAAGCAGTTCCAGGTCTATTCGCCCTATACCTATGACGCCACCATGGTCCTGGTGGACGCCATGAAGCGCGCCAACTCGGTGGACCCCAAGGTCTACGGCCCCAAGCTGGCCGAGACCAACTACCAGGGCGTGACCGCCAAGGTGATGTTCGAGCCGAACGGCGAACTCAAGAACCCGGCCATGACGCTGTATAGCTACAAAGAAGGCAAGAAGGTGCCTCTGAACTGATTGGTTCGGAAACGGCTCGAAACCTTGCTACAATAGCGGGCTTCGGAGAGGTGGATGAGCGGTTTAAGTCGCACGCCTGGAAAGCGTGTGTAGGTTAATCCCTACCGCGGGTTCGAATCCCGCCCTCTCCGCCAGATGCAAACCCCAAGTGATTGATTCGCTTGGGGTTTTTTGCTTTCTGCTGCCTTGATACCAAACTGACACCAGCCTATCCCTAGGCTGATCGTTGACCGGTACAACGCGCGTCGATACGCTGCCTGCATTCAATTAACCCATCCATTGCAGGCAGGTATAGATCATGATCACCCTTCTCCAGACGCCGTACGATATCAACGCACAGAACGATCTGGTTCGCACCACCTTGCTGACGAAGAAGATCAGCCAGTCGCACCCGGGGATTGGCCCGCACTCATGCTGGGCGGGCATCGCCTTCTACCAGAACGGCGAGATCAAGATCCAGACGGGCTTCAGTCAGATGAAGAACGAGCTGGAGCAGTCGCCCTACAAGAACTCCTGGGTGAAGTACCACGGCGAACTGGCAGGCCTGGCCCAGGCCATCGAGGTGATCATGGGCAACGGCCACCAGAGCGGGCAGTTGTTCCCGATCGTGGGTGTCTACATCGAGATGAGCCCCTGCGGCAAGTGTGGTCCTGCGCTGCAGAACCTGCTGCCGGATGGCACCACCGTGCTGTATTCGTTTGATTACGCCACCCAGAAAGCCGCTTGGGAGAAAGCGGCCACCGACTTGTGCAAGGCTTGACCTCAACTTCATTTGAGTGAAGCAAGTCACAAGTTCAATCGTTCTGTAACGCTACAAATTGCAGGGGCATTCCAAAAGCGCTACCATTCGCATGCCTTGATTCAAGGCCCGGCTTTACCTCCCTGAGCCGGTAGTGCATCGTGATGACAGCGTTGCGCTTTGCGCCCGCCGGTCCCTCAGGACCTGCGGGTTTTTTCTTGTCAGGCCTTCTTGCGGAACACCAGGTCCCACACGCCATGGCCCAGCTTCAGGCCGCGGTTTTCGAACTTGGTCAGGGGGCGGTAGGCAGGCTTTTCCGCGTAGCCTTCAGCTGTGTTGACCAGAGCGGGCTCGGCACTCAGCACCTCCAGCATCTGCTGGGCGTAGGGTTCCCAGTCGGTGGCGCAGTGCAGGTAGCCTCCGGGGGCCAGATGCGTCACCAGCTTGGCCACCAGGGGCGACTGGATCAGGCGGCGCTTGTTGTGGCGCTTCTTGTGCCAGGGGTCAGGGAAGAAGATGTGGATGCCGGCCAGCGAGCCTGGCGGGATCATGTTTTCCAGCACCATCACGGCGTCATGCCGGATTAGTCGCAGGTTGCTCAGACCGCGGTCGCCAATCTGCTTGAGCAGGGCGCCCACGCCGGGTTCGTGGACTTCGCAGCCGATGTAGTCCGTGTCGGGTTGGCCTTCCGCAATCTTGGCCGTGGCGTCTCCCATGCCGAAACCGATTTCCAGCACCACAGGCGCCGTGCGGCCAAACGTGGCGGGCAGATCCAGCAGTCGCTCCTGATAGGGCAGCAGGAAGCGCGGGCCAAGCTCGGACAAGGCCTTGGCCTGGGCCTCGGTCGTGCGGCCGGCGCGCATCACATAGCTGCGGATGGTGCGGGCGTGCGGGGGCAGGTCTCCCAGGTTGGGCGCTTCAGGGGCGTCGGCAGGGGCGGTGTCGGGGATGCCTGTTTCGGCGTCCTGGGGGCGGTTACTGTCTTGCATGCGCGGATTTTAGTCGGGGCCGCCAGTTCCGCTTTCCCGGAAGGTAGACAAAGCTTTACGTCAAGTCGGGGGGGAAGTTGTCAGCCACCTTGCAGGGCCAGGCGTTGGAGGTGTCACGGACTTTCGCTGCACATGGCAACATGCTTTGGCGGCAACGGTTGTGTGGCTGCTGGTAGTCAATGAGGATGCAATGCACAAGGCAATGAGGTTGAGGCGGTTCGTTCGCCAGGCAGGCATGGCGGCGATGCTGCTGGGGCTGTCGGTTGGCGCGGGTTTGCCGGCGTGCGCACAAAGTGCTGCCGAGGTGCGCATGCCCTCGCTGGAAGGGCAGCGCTTCGAGGCCACGACCATGCTGGGTGACCGCACCTTGCGGCTCAATGGCCTGGGGCTGCGGGGCGTGGCCTGGGTCAAGGCTTTTGTGGCCGGTTTGTATGTAGCCGCCCCCAGCAAGGATGCGGGGCAGTTGCTGGCCATGCCGGGTCCCAAACGCATCCGCCTGAAGATCATGCTCAGTGCGCCCAGCCATGAGCTCACCAAATCCCTGACGGGGCGCATTGAAGACCACGAACCGCCCGAGGTGCTGGCCAGGCTGAGCGAGCGCCTCACCCGGCTTGCCGGCCTGATCGACAGCGTGGGCGACCTCAAGCCGGGCGACACCCTGGATCTGGACTTCATCCCTGACAAGGGCGTGCACCTGCGCGTCAACGACAAGGCGGTGGGTGCGGCAGTGGCCGGTGATGACCTGTATCGGGCCGTGCTGAAGATCTTCGTGGGCGAGCACCCGGTTGATCGCCGCATGAGGGAAGGGCTGCTGCGTGGCGGTTACTGAGTCATCAGACGATCCTCATCTGGATCGCTTCATTGATGCGCTCTGGCTGGAGGACGGCCTGAGCGCCAATACGCTGGCGGCCTACCGGCGAGATCTGCAGGGCTTGGCCCATTGGCTGACGGCCCAGAAACAGGGGCACACGCTGGTGACGGCATCCGAGCCGGATCTGCAGGGCTATGCCACAGCCCGGCATGCGGGGTCTCAGCCTTCATCGGCAGGGCGGCGTTTGAGTGTGTTTCGGCGTTTCTATCGGTGGGCAGTTCGTGAGAATCTGTGCGCGGCTGATCCCACCGTGCGCATGGATGCGCCTCGTCAGCGCATGCGCCTGCCAGGCACACTCAGCGAGCATCAGGTGGAGGCCTTGCTGGCCGCGCCGGACATCCACGAGCCCATCGGTCTGCGGGACCGGGCCATGCTGGAGTTGCTCTACGCCAGCGGGCTGCGCGTCAGCGAGCTGGTGGAACTCAAGTCCGTGCACGTGGGGATGAATGAAGGTGTGTTGCGCATCATGGGCAAGGGCAGCAAGGAGCGCCTGGTGCCTTTTGGTGCCGAGGCGGGCGAATGGCTGGCGCGCTATGTGAGCCAGGGCCGGGGGATGATCCTGGGCAGCCAGGTCAGTGATGCGCTGTTTGTGACCGCGCGCGGCGGCCCGATGACGCGCCAGATGTTCTGGAAGCTCATCAAGAAGTACGCGATGCTCGCGGGCATCACGCAGCCTTTGTCGCCCCATACGTTGCGGCACGCCTTTGCCACGCATCTGTTGAACCATGGCGCCGACCTGCGCGTGGTGCAGATGCTGCTGGGGCATGCCGACATCTCGACCACCCAGGTCTACACGCATGTGGCGCGGGAGCGCCTGAGACAGTTGCACGCCAGGCATCACCCCAGAGGGTGAGTGCGCCAGAGCTCAGTCCACGCCGAGCAGGAACGCCAGTTCGTCTTCGGTGAAGCCTGCTGCCTTGCGGGCTGCTTCGTTGAAGGGGGGGCGCAAACGCGGGGCCTCGTATTGCTTGACCAGAGTCGGGTAGAGGCGCAGGGCATCCAGCCCGCGTTCCTGGCACAGGTGGTGGAACCAGCGGTTGCCGATGGCCACGTGGCCCACCTCATCGCGCAGGATGATGTCCAGAATGGCCACAGCTTCGTGGTCGCCTGCTCGTGTCAGCTTGTCCTGGATCAGCGGCGTGGCGTCGAGCCCGCGGGCCTCGAGCGTGCGGGGTACCAGGGCCATCCGCGCCAGGATGTCGTTCCTGGTTTTTTCGCACATGGTCCACAGGCCGTCATGGGCATCGAAATCGCCATAGTCGGCGCCCATGGTTTGCAGGTGCGCGCGCAGCAAGCTGAAGTGTTCGGCTTCTTCTGCTGCGACTTGCAGCCAGTCGGCGTAGAACGCGGCGGGCATGCTGGCGAAGCGCCAGACCGCATCCAGCGCCAGGTTGATGGCGTTGAACTCGATGTGGCAGATGGCGTGCAGGAGGGCCGCGCGTCCCTCTGCCGTGAAGGGTGAGCGGGCGGGCACCTGTGTGGCCGATACCAGCGCGGGGCGGGCAGGGCGGCCCGGCATGGCATTGGCTTGCTCGGCGCTCAATTCGAGCGTGTCGTGCCGGTCGGCCTCGTCCAGGCCGCCAGTTGGATGGGCTTGCAGGTAGGCCGCTCTCAGCGCCAGCGTGGCGGCGGCCTTGGTATGAGGGTCGCAGATCAGCAGGACCTGCAGGGCTTGTTGTCTCAGGCGCATCCCGCTATTTTGCGCCTTTGTGCTCACATCACGTGCCTTCCTCAGTCCGCCCAGATTACCCAGCCCATATTGGCCGACACG
>NZ_DASUIS010000138.1:0-76764 GCF_036279675.1 Aquabacterium sp.
CATGCCTCGCGTCAAACGTGGTGTAACAGCCCGCGCTCGTCATAAGAAAGTTCTCGCCCTGGCCAAGGGTTTCCGTGGTCGCCGCAAGAACGTATACCGCATCGCCAAACAAGCCGTCATGAAGGCAGGTCAATATGCCTACCGTGACCGCCGTGCCAAGAAGCGTGAATTCCGCCGTCTGTGGATTGCACGTATCAACGCCGGTAGCCGTGCACTGGGCCTGACCTACAGCAAGTTCATTGCTGGCATCAAGAAGGCTTCGATCGAAATCGATCGCAAGGTGCTGGCTGACATGGCTGTCAACGATCCTGCTGCTTTCGCCAGCATCGTTGAAAAGGCCAAGGCTCAACTGGCTGCTTGATCGTTATCGAGCAGACAGCTCGCAAGATGCTGCGCCGGTCGTCAGGCCGGTGAACTAAAGGCCAACATCGCGTTGGCCTTTTTTTTCGACAAAAGACCATGACCGACACCCACAGCGATCTCCAGGCGCTGGTGCAATCTGCCCAAGAGGCATTTGCCGCCACAGCCACGCCCGCCGACCTCGAAAACGCCAAGGCCCGTTTCCTGGGCAAGTCTGGCAGCGTGACCGAATTGCTCAAAGGCATGGGCGCGCTCAGCCCTGAAGAAAAGAAAACCCGTGGTGCGGCCATCAACCAGGCCAAGCAGCAGGTTGAAGCGGCGCTGAATGCGCGTCGTCAGGCGTTGGCTGATGCAGAACTGGCTGCACAGTTGCGTGCAGAATCGCTGGACGTGACCTTGCCCGGTCGCCGTCGTGGCGAGGGTGGCCTTCACCCTGTGTCGCTCAGCATCGAGCGCATTGAAGGCATTTTCGGTTCGATGGGTTTTGCCGTGGCCGATGGCCCGGAAATCGAAGCCGACTGGTTCAACTTCACCGCCCTGAACACGCCGGAAGACCATCCCGCGCGCTCCATGCACGACACCTTCTATGTGGAAGGTGGTCATCTGCTGCGTACACACACCAGCCCGATGCAGGTGCGTTACGCGGTACAGCATGTGAAGCAACATGCTGAAGCCATCGCCAAGGGCGAGCGCATGCCCGAGATTCGCGTGATTGCGCCGGGCCGCACCTACCGTGTGGACAGTGACGCCACGCACTCGCCGATGTTCCACCAGTGCGAAGGCCTGTGGATCGGCGAGAGCGTCAGCTTCACGGACTTGAAGGCCGTGCTGGGCGACTTCTTCAGCACGTTCTTCGAGACCGATGAGCTGGACATCCGCTTCCGTCCATCCTTCTTCCCGTTCACCGAACCTTCGGCTGAAGTGGACATCGCTTTCGCCTCGGGGCCGCTCAAGGGCCGCTGGCTGGAAGTTGGCGGGGCAGGGCAGGTGCACCCGAACGTGGTGCGCAATTTCGGTCTGGATCCTGAGCACTACATCGGCTTTGCCTTTGGTCTGGGGCCGGATCGCCTGACCATGCTGCGCTATGGCGTGAACGACCTTCGCCTGTTCTACGAAGGCGATCTGCGTTTCCTGCAGCAATTCCAGTAAAGGCAAGGGCCGCAAGGCCTTTGCCGTTTGTGTGATGCTTTGAGTCCCGCTACACCTGCCTAAGGATCTCTGCCATGACCACGACTTCCGCTACCACCATCCGTGCCTGGGCTGCGCAAGAGGCTTCCAAGCCGCTTGTGGCCACTTCGTATGAGCCGGGCCCCCTCGGTGCGGAAGAGGTGGAGGTCAAGGTCGAGCATTGCGGCCTGTGCCACTCCGACTTGTCCTTGATCGACAACGAATGGGGCTTCTCGGGCTACCCGATCATCGGTGGCCACGAGGTGGTGGGCACGGTCGTCGCGCTGGGCAGCAGCACCAAGGGCCTGAAGCTGGGTCAGCGTGTGGGCATTGGCTGGATGGCCGCAAGCTGCATGTCCTGCAAGAGCTGCCTGGGGGGCGAGCCGCAGCTGTGCCGTGCCGGCGTGCCCACCATCGTGGGGCACAACGGCGGCTTTGCCGAGCGCGTGCGTGCGCACTGGCTGTGGACGTGCCCCATCCCTGAAAAGCTCGATCCTTCCAAGGCTGGCCCGCTGCTGTGTGGTGGCATCACGGTGTTCTCGCCTTTCCTGAACTTCGGCATCAAGCCGACGCACCGCGTGGGCGTGGTGGGCATTGGCGGTCTGGGGCACCTGGCGCTCAAGTTCGCGCGCGCCTGGGGTTGCGAGGTCACGGCCTTCACATCCAGCGAATCCAAGCGCGATGAGGCCTTGCAGCTGGGCGCACACAACGTGGTCTCCAGCGTGGATGCCAAGTCCATGAAGCAGGTGGCCGGCAAGCTGGACATGGTGCTGGTCACGGTCAATGTCATGCTGAACTGGAAGGCCCTGATGAGCACGCTGGCACCCAATGGTCGCCTGCACATCGTGGGCATCCTGCCGCAACCGATGGAGGTGGAAGCCTTCCCGCTGATCGGTGGCCAACGCAGTGTGTCGGGCTCGCCAACGGGCTCGCGCCAGGACATTGACACCATGCTCGACTTTGCCGCACGCCATGGCATCGAGCCTCAAACAGAACATTTCCCGATGAGCCGCATCAACGATGCGCTGGAGCACCTGCGCGCGGGCAAGGCCCGTTATCGCGTGGTGCTGGACGCGGATTACCCGTCCGAGCTCATCTGATCGAACCAAACATACCGATTCCCAAGGATCACTGACATGCAATTCCCCGAGTCCTGGCTGCGAACCTTCTGCAACCCCGACCTGACCACGCAGCAACTGGCCGATCTCCTGACCATGGCTGGTCTGGAAGTGGAAGAGCTGCAACCCGTTGCGCCGCCTTTCACGGGCGTGGTGGTGGGGCATGTGCTGGAAGTGGCCAAGCACCCGGATGCCGATCGTCTGAACGTGTGCAAGGTGGATGCCGGTACGGGCGCCGTGTTGCAGATCGTGTGCGGTGCGCCCAATGTGCGCCCGGGCATCAAGATCCCTTGCGCCACGGTGGGGGCCGAATTGCCGCCAGGTGCCGATGGCAAGCCGTTCAAGATCAAGCTGGGCAAGCTGCGTGGCGTGGAAAGCCAGGGCATGCTGTGCTCGGCGCGCGAACTGGGTGTGTCGGAGGAGTCGAACGGCCTGCACATCCTGGCGGATGACGCACCGATTGGCCAGAACATCCGCGAGCACCTCAAGCTCGACGACACGCTGTTCACGCTCAAGCTCACGCCCAATCTGGCGCATTGCCTGAGCGTGGCGGGCATCGCTCGCGAAGTGGCCGCCTTGACCGGCGCTCCCTTGACCTTGCCCGCTGTGGCGCCCGTCAAGCCCGAGATCGACGCCCGCGTGAAAGTGACCGTGGAAGCGGCCGACCTGTGTGGTCGTTTTGCCGGCCGTGTGATCCGTGGTGTCAATCCGCAAGCCAGGACGCCGGAATGGATGGTCGAACGCCTGGCGCGTTGTGGTCAGCGTTCGGTGTCCCCACTGGTGGACATCTCCAACTATGTGATGTTCGAGCTGGGGCAGCCTTCGCACGTGTTCGATCTGGACAAGATCCATGGCGAGCTGGCCGTGCGCTGGGGCAAGGCCGGCGAGCAACTCAAGCTGCTCAACGGCAACACCATCACGCTGGATGAGCAAGTTGGCGTGATCGCGGACGGCAACCAGGTCGAGTCGCTGGCCGGCATCATGGGTGGCGACGCCACCGCCGTGGGTGATGACACCCGCAATGTCTACCTGGAGGCCGCGTTCTGGTGGCCCAAGGCCATTGCTGGCCGTGCCCGTCGCTACAACTTCTCGACCGACGCCTCGCATCGTTACGAGCGTGGCGTGGACCCGGCGCCCACTGCCGATTACATCGAGCGCATCACCCGCCTGATCATCGACATCTGCGGTGGACAGGCTGGCCCGCTGGACGACCAGATCGTGCAGAAGCCCGATCGCAAGCCGGTGACGCTGCGTCTGTCGCGCGCCCAGCGTGTGATCGGCATGCCCGTGACGCTGACGGAAGTCGAGCAGGTGCTGACGCGCCTGGATCTGCCTTTCACGGCACAGGCCAAGAAGGACGACACGCACCTGGTCGTCACGCCTCCGAGCTGGCGCTTCGACATCCAGATCGAGGAAGACCTGATCGAGGAAGTGGTGCGCGTGATCGGCTTCGACAAGCTGCCCAAGCGTGCACCCAAGGCGCCGGTGACGTCGCAGGTGCGTCCTGAGGCACAGCGTGGCCTGTACGCCGTTCGCCGTGCCGTGGCCGCGCGTGGCTATCAGGAAGCCATCACCTTCAGCTTCGTGGAAGAAAAGTGGGAAGCCGATTTCGCCGGCAACACCAACCCGATCCGTGTGCTCAACCCGATCGCCAGCCCGCTGGCCGTGATGCGTTCCAGCCTGATCGGCAGCCTGGTCGAGGTGCTCAAGACCAATCTGTCGCGCAAGGCTGATCGCGTGCGCATCTTTGAAGTGGGGCGCGTGTTCAAGCGTGACGCGTCCGTGCAAGACGGCGCGCAGACCGTGGCGGGCTTTGATCAGCCTGTACGCGTGAGCGGCCTGGCCTATGGCTCGGCTGACGCGCTGCAATGGGGCACGGCTGCCCGCAACGTGGATTTCTTCGACGTGAAGGGCGACGTGGAGGCCTTGCTGGCCCCGCGCCAGCCTCAGTTCGTGACCGCCGAGCACCCCGCCTTCCATCCAGGCCGTTGCGCGCAGGTGGTGGTGGACGACAAGGCGGTGGGCTTCGTGGGTGAGTTGCACCCCAAGTGGCGCCAGTCGTATGACCTGCCGCTGGCGCCGGTGCTGTTCGAGCTGGATGCCGACGTGCTGGTACAGCGCGTGGTACCCGCGTTCACCAGCGTGCCCAAGATGCAGTCGGTCTACCGTGACCTGGCCCTGGTGGTGCAGGACAGCACGCCGCACGACGCCTTGATCGCCGCCATCACCAAGGCCCCGAGCGAGGGCCTGGTGCGTGGTGCCCGCTTGTTTGACATCTACAAGCCCAAGACGCCCGTGGCCGGCATCGCCGACAACGAGCGCAGTCTGGCCGTGCGCGTGGAACTGCGCGATGATGAGCAGACTTTGACCGATGAGCGCATTGAAGCCGCCATGAAGGCCGTCCTGGCCTCCCTGGACAGCAACATTGGCGCACGAGTTCGTGCCTGAGGCCGGGGAGGGCCTGAGAGATGAGCGAAAAGATCAGTGATCTGACGGTGTTGTTGCCCACCATCGAAACGCCAACCCTGACCAAGGCCGAGCTGGCCGACATGCTGTTCGAGCGCCTGGGCCTCAACAAGCGTGAGTCCAAGGACATGGTCGAGGCGTTTTTCGAGCTGGTCAACGACACCCTGGTGCAGGGCACCGACGTGAAGCTGTCGGGCTTTGGCAACTTCCAGATTCGCCGCAAAGCACCGCGCCCGGGACGTAATCCCCGTACGGGTGAGGCGATTCCCATCAAGGCGCGCAATGTCGTGACCTTCCACGCCAGCCAGAAGCTCAAAGGCATGGTGCAAGGTGACATTCCATCTGGTGAAGACTTGGAGTAAAGTCTGAAACCTTTTCCCGATCTTGTTGATCTTGCTCGGGATTTTTACGGAACATCGGGAAACTGATCTGTAGTCTGCGATGGGATCCATGGACCGCGTCGAGGGCGTCTTGCCCCCCATTCCTGCCAAGCGCTACTTCACCATTGGTGAGGTGAGCGAACTGTGCCTGGTCAAGCCTTATGTGCTGCGCTACTGGGAGCAGGAGTTCGTCCAGCTCAAACCCATGAAGCGCCGCGGCAATCGCCGCTACTACCAGCATCACGAGGTGCTGTTGATTCGCCGCATCCGCGAGTTGCTGTACGAGCAGGGTTTCACCATCAGTGGTGCCCGCAATCAGTTGGCCGAGATGGGTGTCCTGGCGCCAGCGGCGGAAGAACTGGATGGCGTGATGGATGAGCCGCAGAGCCCGGCGCGCAACCATGCGGGTGGCATGCCGCCCGTGTCGGCTGGCGTGCTCAACGGTGCACACCATGGCGCGGCATCCAACGGCTTGCTGGATGGTCGTGCGGCGCGCGCCCTGCAGGCCAGCACGCCTGCCATGGCCGATGCGGCCTGGATGATGCCGGCCTTGCCTGAACTGGACAAACTGAGCCCTGACTCGGTCATGGCGCTGCGCGAAGCCTTGCTGTCGATCCGCGATCTGTTGTCTTGATGACAAAAAGTTTGCGAGAGTTTCCAAAAAATCAAAAAACCCATGCTATAGTCTAAGTCTTCGTCGGGGCGTAGCGCAGCCTGGTAGCGCACTTGCATGGGGTGCAAGGGGTCGCGAGTTCGAATCCCGCCGCCCCGACCAAAGAAGTTCACGAGGGTCAGTAGGAAACTACTGACCCTTTCGTGTTTTCTGCCCCCCGTTCACGCAGAGCGGCTTGGCTCGGATGAACTGAATTGTCGGAGTCCCTTCATGACGAGCGCCCCTGATCAGCCTAGCCACGCCGTGCGCGTACCTGTCGAGCTGAGCAAGGCATATCGCCTGCTCAATCACGGGCCCACCGTACTGGTCAGTGCCGCTCACGGCGGTCGCCGCAATGTGATGGCGGCTGCGTGGAACATGCCGCTTGATTTCAATCCGCCCAAAGTGGCCGTCGTGATCGACAAGCAGGCTTATACAAGGGCCTTGATCGAGGCTTCGGGCGAGTTTGTGTTGTCGGTCCCGCCGGTGGCCTTGGTCCATCAGGTCATGGCAGCGGGCAGCCAGAGTGGCAAAGACCTGGCGCAAGACAAATTCGAGGTGTGCGGCTTGCAGGCTGCCCCCGCATCAACGGTGGGGGCGCCCCTCGTGGAGGGGTGTGTGGCCTGGCTGGAGTGCAAGGTCTTGCCTGAGCCTGAAATGGCCCAGCGCCATGACCTTTTTCTGGCAGAGGTGGTGGCCGCCTGGGCGGATCCATCGGTGTTCCGTGACGGACGTTGGCACCTCGACCATGACGCGCAACGCAGCCTGCATCACGTGGCTGGTGGCGCCTTTTTCACGACCGGAGCCATGGTGCAGGGCTGATCGGAATCTGCTCAGCTGCGCTTCTTCTGTTGCTTCTGGATGGCGCGGTCAAATTCCTGTTGCAGTACCACAGGGAAGGCCGCACTGACCGAGCCAATCGCCAGCGGGCGCAGCCGTTCGAACAGGCCTTTCATGGCGCCCACGACATTGGGGTCCGGCGCCAGCTTCGCTGCTGGCGAGCCCTTGTCACTGGATGCCGGCTGTGAGCTGGTGATGGCCTTGAGCAGCTCCAGAAAGAGTTGCTCCACGTAGGCCTTGGCAATGGCCCTGGTGTGCTTGATCAATTCGTCCTGCAGGTCCAGAACGGTGTCGAGGGGCACATTCAACTCGGCCAGCTGTATGCCGATGCGCTCGAGCGCAGGGCTCAGCATCTCGACTTCGTCTTCCCCCACAGGGCGGTACAGGCCGTTGCGGGCCAGGCGTTCCTTCTGTTCGGGTGTGGCCTTGGTGTCCCAGTTGGCGGCCATCTCGTTGATGCCCTTGCGCTTGGGGGCCTCGACAGTGAAGAAGGTGGTCGAGAAGAGCTCACTGATGAGCGAGTACTCGCCCCAGGCGCCTTCCGGCGTCTTTTCCAGCATGCCCTTGATGGCTTCCAGCCTGAATCCTTGCTGGCGCAAGTCGCGAATCAGCTCCAGTTTGCCCTGATGTTCCGCGTCATACAGCCCCAGGCGCCCTTGTAATCTTGGCGGAGGCATCAGGCCCGCAGTCTGGTATGCACGGATATTGCGGACGCTGACGCCTGTTCGCGCCGAGAGTTCTTCAACGGTCATCTCGCTGCCGTCCGCGGATGGGCGGGCAGGGCGATGGCGGGAATTTTTGGCAGGAACGGCAGACATCGATAGTCGGATAACGGTATTGGCCTGCATGATACCGACCCTATCTTGCAGAGTTAATGTAACATCTGTGTTGTTGCGTCGACAATGAAGTTTCTGGCGCATGTCCTTCCCCGCGATGTCGAACGGCGGGATGGGCGGGAGGGCGCGTATCGGTTCGACCTGAATGGCAGTTTTTACCGTCCGATCCACGTGATGAACCGTTTTCAGTCGACCTTGGCGGGTCTGGTTCTGGCGCTGACCAGCCTCTGGACCTTGCCGACCCATGCCGCCCGCGAAGTGGCTGGCGTGCGTTTTGACGATCAGACCAGCCTGGCCAGCCAGGCCCTGGTGCTCAATGGCGCGGGAGTACGCGTCAAGATGATCATCAAGGTGTATGCCGTAGGCCTGTACGTGCCTCACAAGGAAACGGCGCCGGCCGGTATCCTCAATCAGGCCGGCCCCAAGAGCATCCGCATCGTGATGCTGCGCAATGTCTCCGCCGAGAAGCTGACCGACGCCCTGATGGAGGGCATCGTGGACAACGTGAGCCCTGCCGATCTCCGCAGCTTGCAGCCTCGCCTCGAAGAGTTGGAGACGGCCATGCGCAATGCCGGCGAGGCGGTGAAGGGCGCGCAGATCCAGTTGGACTACCTGCCAGGCATCGGTACGCGTGTGACCATGGGTGGCAAGCCTTTGGGCAAGGACATCGCCGGCGAGGACTTCTATCGTGCCTTGCTGAAGATCTGGCTGGGCGAGCACCCGTCTGACCGCAGCCTCAAGGGTGATCTGCTGGGGCAGTCCTGAGCGTCTGGCACAGGCGCTGCCGCCACGATGGGCATCAGGTGTTCAGCACTTGATGCCCATGTGCATGGCCACGACACCGCCGGTCATGTTGTGCACGTCCACATGGCCGAAGCCGGCTTCCTTCATCATGCCCTTGAGCGTGGCCTGATCGGGGTGCATGCGGATGGATTCGGCCAGGTACTGGTAGCTGGCGGCATCGCCGGCAATGATCTGGCCCAGCTTGGGCAGGACCTTGAACGAGTACCAGTCGTAAGCCTTTTCAAGCGGCTTGGCGACCTTGGAGAACTCCAGCACCAGCAGGCGGCCACCGGGCTTGAGTACGCGGCACATTTCCTTGAGGGCCAGGTCCTTGTGCGTCATGTTGCGCAGGCCGAATGCCACGGTGACGATGTCGAAGGTGCCTGTGGGGAAGGGGAGCTTTTCGGCGTCGCACAAGGTGGTGGGCAGGGCCATGCCGGCGTTGAGCAGGCGATCACGCCCGGTGCTCAGCATGGCCTCGTTGATGTCGGTGTGTACCACCATGCCCGTGGTGCCCACGCGCTTGGCGAAGGCCTCGGACAGGTCGCCCGTGCCACCAGCGATGTCGAGCACCTTGTGGCCTTCACGCACGCCGCTGGCGGCAATGGTGTAGGCCTTCCACAGGCGATGCAAACCCATC
This sequence comes from Aquabacterium sp., assembly GCF_036279675.1. Classification (GTDB taxonomy): domain Bacteria; phylum Pseudomonadota; class Gammaproteobacteria; order Burkholderiales; family Burkholderiaceae_C; genus Aquabacterium. The sequence continues at coordinate 9,243 of NZ_DASUIS010000138.1, forward strand.
GACATCAGGTCGTTCATGATGTCGTACTTGCCGGCGACGGAGTCGAACACACCGCGAACGCGTTGTGCCTTCTGTTGCTCGTCAACCTGCTGAAAACCGAAGTGCGTGCTGCTCATAGGCCGGCATCTTAATCCTGTTGTGAGCCCGGAAGCGGCATCAGGGCACGGGCGCATGCCATCGCGCTGGCCCAGGCCCATTGAAAGTTGTAGCCGCCCAGCCAGCCGGTGACGTCCACCACCTCGCCGATGAAGTGCAGGCCGGGCACGATCTTGCTCTCCATGGTCTGGGAGCTGAGGTCGCGGGTATCGACGCCGCCAGCGGTGACCTCCGCCTTGGCGTAGCCTTCCGTGCCATTGGGTGTGATGGACCAGGCATTGCCTGCCTGCCCCAGTGCTTCCAGATCCTTGTCCTTGAGCTCGGCCAGGGCGGCGTCCGGCTTCAGAGCTGGGTTGGACACGGCCTGTTGCGCCAGCAGGGTTTGCGCCATGCGCTGCGGTACGGTGTCGCCCAGGCTCAATCCCCATTGGGTGGACAACTGCTTGCGCGAGCCCGTCTTGGCCTGCTTGAGGCTGTCAGCCAGATCCTGTTGGGGCACGAGGTTGAGCGTCAAGGGCTGGCCTGGCTGCCAGTAGCTCGAGATCTGCAGCACGGCCGGACCGCTCAGCCCTCGATGCGTGAACAGCAGGTCTTCGAGGAAAGAGACAGGTGCAGCCTTCTTGTTGCGTTTGGCGCCGTCGGCCGGCGGGGCAGGCGGCGTGCTGATGTCGACCTCGAGCGAAATGCCCGCCAGTGAGACGAACGGGGCCCATTGCTCGGCGGGAAAGGTCAGGGGGACCAGGGCAGGGCGCAAGGGCACGATGCGGTGGCCCAGTTGCGCCGCAAGCCTCTGGCCGAAGTCGGTGGCGCCAATCTTCGGGATGGACAGGCCGCCAGTGGCGATCACGACCTGGTGAGCGCGCACCAGACCTTGGTCCGTGTCCAGTTCGAATCGGGCCTGATCTGCCGCGGGGGAGGCCATCGGCCTGACGGCATGCACGGCGCAAGGTTGGCGCCGAACCACGCCCCCCGCGTCGCACTCCTTGAGCAGCATGTCGATGATGTTGCCGGCGCTGCGGTCGCAAAACAGCTGTCCCTTGTGCTTTTCGTGCCAGGCAATGCCATATCGCTCGATGAGGCTCAGGAAGTGCTGGGGCGTGAACCCTGTCAAGGCTGAGCGGCAGAAGTGGGGGTTCTCGCTCAGGAAGTTGGCCGGCGTGACCTCACGGTTGGTGAAGTTGCAGCGGCCGCCACCTGAAATGCGGATCTTCTCGGCCACCTTGCCAGCATGGTCCAGCAGCAGGACACTCAGGCCTCTCTGGCCCGCCACGCCCGCACAGAACAGGCCGGCGGCACCCGCGCCGATCACGACGACATCGAACTTTGACATGCCGGGATTGTCGCAGCAGTGCGATCAGGCCTCGTTGATGCCCAGCGTGCGCACCGTCGTGAACACGCCTTCTTCGCCTTCCTGCTCAGCCGCAACCGCACGGCCACGCCCTTGCCGCTTGGCTTCCTGCAAGGCCTGATCAGCCCGGTGTGTGGCGTCCGGCAGGGACTCGCCTGGCTGGATCTGCACCACACCGAAACTCAGGCTCAAGGGCCTTTGTTGCAGCGACGAGCGCCCCTGGTCCACCTGCCTGACCATGCGGTCTGCCACGTGCAGGGCATCGTTGATGGTGGTGTTGGGCAGCAAGGCCACAAACTCGTCGCCGCCCAGTCGGCCCACCAGGTCGCGGCTGCGCAGGATCTTGCGTGCGCTGCCCGCCACGAGCTTGAGTGCTTCGTCGCCGCCAGCATGCCCGCTTTCATCGTTGACCTGCTTGAAGTGGTCGATGTTGAACACCATCAGAGCTGAAGAACCGGGAGGGCTCAGGCGCAGGGTCTGTGCGGCCATTTCGTTGAAGTGGCGGCGGTTGGGCACCTGCGTGAGCATGTCGAAGTCCGCCATGATGCGCAGCTGTCGGTGCGACTCGCGCAGATCCTGCTCGGTGCGCTCGTAGGTCAGCAGCAGGCACATGTAGACCGAGAACATGACGGCGGCCACCAGGCCGATCAGCACCACAGGTTGCTGAATCTGGTTGGGGTCTGCCACGGGCACGCCCCATGCGCCGAAGGCCGCCACCATGCGGGGCATCTGGAAACCTGCCGCCACGATCAGGAAGAACAGGATGGCCTTCAGGTAGGGGCTCTGGCGCCAGTCGCGGATCGAATGCACCTGCCAGGCGGTGTAGGTGTAGAAGCAGATGTTGATGAAGCTGAATGTGGCGACGCGTGCGCCGACATCGTTGGGGTTCTGGCGCCAGATCGTTACGTAGGCCAGAAAGCCCCCCACCAGCAGGACCAGGTCCGTGAGCGGTGGTGTTCGAAAGTTGCTGCGGATGTAGAACTGGCGCATGCCGGCCAGCATGGTCAGGGGCCATTGCAGCGACAGCAGGACCGACAGCGGCACCATCCAGGGGTGCGTGTCATGCAGGAACAGCGTCAGGGCGCTGAGCATGTTGGCCCACTGGGCTGCCGTCCAGAACCAGTAGCCTCGGTAGGTGCGCTGCGTCACGCCGACCAGGGTCATGATCCCGGCGGCCATGAACAGCACGACGCCGATGACCAGGGTCAGCGTGGGCAAGTGAAGGGGTTCGAAATGAGGCATTGCGGCTTTTAACTGCTTGGTCGCAACATGACGTCCGGAAGTCGGACAAAATCCTCCTTCATGGTACCCCTGCACAGTTCTTTGTTGTGCGTCCTATTTTCACGCATGCAACGCGCTGTGTGAATCCCGCACTGCCGGGGTATTGACTACAGGAGAACACTGAGATGGCGATGGATGTCGTGGATTTCGAAATCAAAGGCGCTGAAATGCAGTTCGTGGAGGTCGAGCTCGACCCGGGCGAGGCGGCCATCGGCGAGGCCGGCAGCATGATGTTCATGGAGTCCGGCATCGAGATGGACACGGTCTTTGGTGACGGATCGCCGCAACAAGGCGGCATTTTTGGCAAGTTGCTGGGGGCGGGCAAACGCCTGATCACCGGGGAGAGTCTGTTCACCACGGTTTACCAGAACCAGGGCAGCGGCAAGAAGCGCGTGGCATTCGCGGCCCCCTACCCGGGCAAGATCCTGCCGATGGACCTCAAGCAGCTCGGCGGCACGCTGATCTGCCAGAAGGATGCCTTCCTGTGCGCGGCACGTGGCGTGTCTCTGGGGATCGCCTTCCAGCGCAAGCTCGGGACCGGCTTCTTCGGTGGTGAGGGTTTCATCATGCAAAAGCTGGAAGGTGATGGCATGGCTTTCGTGCACGCTGGCGGTACCGTCGTGCGGCGTGAATTGAAGGCTGGCGAGACCCTGCTGGTCGATACCGGCTGTGTGGTGGCCTACACCACCGGCGTGGACTTCGACATCCAGTACGTTGGCAAGATCAAGACTGCCTTGTTTGGCGGCGAGGGCGTGTTCCTGGCCAGGATGACGGGCCCCGGCCAGGTGTGGCTGCAGAGCCTGCCGTTCTCCAGACTGGCGTCCCGCATCTTTGCTGCAGCGCCGCAAACAGGAAGCGGTGGCCGCGAAGAGGGTAATCTGCTGAGCAGCCTCGGTGGTGGCGCAGGTGGCCTGCTGGGCTCGGTCCTGGGCAGCGATCGCGATTGACGATCCTGGCGAACTGGATGTCTGGCGATGCATGCCGGGTGATCTGACAGGGCCCCTGGCCGGCTTACACTGGAGAGCTTGACCGAAGTTAAGTAATCCGATGAACCGCACAGACAAACCGAGCATCGCTCGACATGCTCCCATATGGCATGTCGCCGGTGCCTTGCTGGCGGGTGTGTTGAGCCTGGGGCTCATCTCGCCAGCAGCCTCTCAATCTGCGTCCGCGCCTGCCAAGCCGCCGATCTTCGTCCTGAACTCGCTGGATGCCACGATCAGTGTGGTCGATGCCGTGAGCTTCAAGGAACTGCGCCGCCTGCCCACGGGCAAGGAACCGCACCACCTCTACCTCACGCCAGACGAGAAATCGCTCATGGTGGCCAATGCGCGGGCCGATTCCATGACACTGGTGGACCCGAGGACTGGGCAGGTGCAGCGCGTGATGGAGGGCATTGCCGATCCCTACCAGCTGCGCTTTTCGCCGGACATGAAATGGTTCGTCACCGCCGCCAACCGCCTCAACCACGTGGACATCTACCGCTCGACACCTCGCCTGGGTGGCGGTGTGGATCTGGTGCTGGCCAAGCGGGTGTCCACCGGCAAGACGCCCAGCCACATCAACATCGACAGCAAGAGCACGGTCGCCTACGTGACCATGCAGGACAGCGATGAACTGATCGCCATTGACCTGGCCACGCAGACGCCGCGCTGGAAAGTGCCTGTGGGCAAGCTGCCGGCGGACGTGTTCCTCACGCCGGATGACAAGCAGTTGATGATCGGCCTGACCGGCGACAGCTTCGTCGAGGTGTATGACATCACCGGCCCCAAGCCGGTTCTGAGCAAGCGCATCAAGACAGGCGAGGGCGCGCATGCGTTCCGGGCCTGGGGTGACAAACGCCACGTCTTGCTGAGCAACCGGGTGGCCAACACGATCAGCAAGATCGACATGCAGACCATGTCGGTGGTGGCCACGTATCCGGCGCCAGGCGGCCCCGATTGCATGGACTTGCTGTCCGATGGCAAGACCATCCTGGTCACCTCGCGTTGGGCACGCAAGCTGACCTTCATCGACACGGTCACGCAGAAGGTGATCCGTCAGATCCCGATGGGGCGCTCGCCGCATGGCGTGTGGACACTGGATCATGCGCCGCGCAACTGATCTGGCCATGGCGAGCTCGGGCAGGCTGCTGGCCTGCCTGTCGGCCTTGCTCCTGTCCGGTAGCGCGTTGAAAGCGGAAGCTGGTGGCGGTTCGACGCCTTGCCGCAAGCCTGTGTACCTCACCATCGACACCGGCCACATGGGCGTGGCGCCCTTGATCGTGGACACGCTCCAGCGTCATGGTGTCAAGGCCACGTTCTTTCTGGCCAACGAGCGCACCCAGGCTGTCGATGGCAAGCGGGAAGGCAGCACGCTGGACGCGCAATGGGCACCCTGGTGGAAGGCGCTGGCCGCACAAGGACACGATTTCGGCTCTCACACCTGGGACCACCTGAGCTGGAAGGCCGATGAGGCTGGTGGCTTCAAATTCAAAGGCACGGCAGGCCCTCTGGCCGGGCAGGTGCAGTCTCTCACGGCCCGGCAATACTGTGCGCAACTGGCCCAGCCAGCCCGGCGTTTTCAGGAGATGACGGGGCAGCCCATGCGGGCCTTGTTCCGTGCGCCCGGTGGCAAGACATCGCCGGCCTTGCTGGCCGCTGCGAAGGCCTGTGGCTGGCAGCATGTGCCCTGGACACCCGCGGGTTTCCTGGGCGATGAGCTGCCCAGTGATCGCTACCCCAACGCGGCCCTGCTCAAGCAGGCGCTGAACAAGGTGCGTCAGGGCGACATCCTCCTGATGCACCTGGGCATCTGGTCGCGGCAGGACCCGTGGGCGCCCGCCGTGCTGGAGCCGCTCATCGTGGGGTTGCAGTCGCGCGGGCTGTGTTTCGCGACACTGCGCGATCATCCTGATTTTGCGGCGGCGGGGCCGGCCCCGCTCAAGCCCTGAGCACCTGGCATCATGATCGACGACACGCTGATCACACCCCTGACCGACGCGTTCGGGCAGGTTCAACAATGGCTGTTCGAGCAAGCCGTGCAGCCCGTCATGTTTGCGGCCGGCATGGGCAACCTGCTGGAAGATGCCTACGCGGCCACGGGGTGGTTGCTGGTAGGCCTCATTCAGCTGGTGCTGATGCTGTGCCTGATCGCGCCATTGCAGCGTTGGCGCCCGGTCGAGTATTTCGGTTTTGACAAGGGCGTCAGGGCCGACGTGATCTACACGCTGCTGCATCGGCTGGGCGTGTTCCGCGTGGCCATGTTCTTTTCGGTCGAGCCTTTGCTGGACGGCCTCTTTGGCCAGGCCCGTGTGCTGGGGTTGGACGGCGTGCAGCTTGATGCGGAGATGGCGCCCTGGTGGCCGGGCGTGACCGATACCGCCTGGGCCAGCTTCGTGCTGTACCTGCTGGTGTTCGATCTGGTGGATTACTGGATCCACCGCGGGCAGCACCACGTCAACCGCTGGTGGGCGCTGCATGCGGTGCACCACAGCCAGCGTCACATGACGATGTGGAGCGACAACCGCAATCACCTGCTTGACGACGTCATCCGCGATTTGATCATCGCGTTCACGGCGCGTGCGATTGGCGTGCCGCCTGGCCAGTTCGTGGCGGTGGTGGCCGTCACGCAGTTGATCGAGAACCTGTCACATGCCAATGCCCGGCTCAGCTTTGGCTGGCTGGGCGAGCGCCTGCTCGTGGGGCCGAAGTTTCACCGCCTGCATCACGCGATCGGCCTGGGCCACGAAGGCGACAAACCCGGTTCACTGGGCGGCTGCAATTTCGCCGTCCTGTTCCCGATCTGGGACATCGTGTTTCGCACCGCGCGCTTCGATGGTCAGTTTGCTGCCACCGGCATACGCGATCAGTTGCCGCAGCAGGGCGGGCGTGACTACGGCGAAGGCTTCTGGGCCCAGCAATGGCTGGGGCTCAAGCGCCTGATTGGCCAGGGCTAATTCGAACGGGTGCGGTCACGCTGCCCGAGCTTGGGTATGCTGCCTGCCATGCAAGCACCCCGTTCCACCGTTGCGATGCCCCTGGGGGCGTCGATCTCGTCCACGGCGTTGATGGTCGATTCCGCCTGGAGGGCGCTGGCCTACTGCCTGCACCCCCGCGTCATCTACCTGTCGCTTCTGCCCCTGTTCCTGGCCGCCTTGAGTCTGGGCCTGCTGGGCTGGTTCGGCTGGGAGCCGGGTGTGGCGGCGGTGCGCCAGGCGCTGGATGCCTGGGGCATCAGCCATGACGTGCTGGCCTGGCTGGACCGTGCCGGCCTGAGCTTCCTGCGAACGGCGGCAGCGCCATTTCTGCTGGTGCTCATGATCGTGCCATTGGTGATCGTGCTGTGCCTGTTGCTGGTGGCCGGCCTGATGACGCCATCGCTGGTCAAGCTCGTGCGGCAGCGGCGCTTTCCAAGCTTGATCGACCGTGAGGCCACGCCGTGGTGGCGTTCGCTGCTGTGGTCTGCCGGTGCCTCCATCACGGCGCTGGCGCTGTTGGTGGTGAGCCTGCCGATGTGGCTGGTGCCGATCTTCGCGGTGCTGGTGCCACCCGTCATCTGGGGCTGGCTGACCTACCGCGTCATGGCGTTCGACACCTTGGTGGATGTGGCTTCACCGACCGAGCGGGAGGTCCTGCTCAAGCGCCACCACGCCAGCCTGCTGGGCATGGGCATCCTGTGTGGCTACATTGGCGCCGCACCGGCTGCGCTGTGGGCCATGGGGGCACTCACGGTGATCCTGGCACCGCTGATGGTGCTGCTTTCGGTGTGGCTTTACACGCTGGTGTTCGCTTTCTCCAGCCTGTGGTTTGCGCACTTTCTGCTGAGTGCCTTGCAGGCTCAGCGTCAGGCATCCTCGGCAGCATCGGGTTCAGCGGTCGACACGATCGAGATCCACAACGGGACATCCACATGATCGGACTCATCATCATCGGCGACGAAATCCTCAGCGGACGTCGTCAGGACAAGCATCTCAGCAAGGCCATCGAGCTGCTCTCAGAGCGCGGCATGGCCGTCTCATGGGTGCGATACGTGGGCGATGAGCCCGACCGCATCACGGCGGACCTGCAGCACGCATTGAGCAGCGGCGACGTGGTGTTTTCGTTCGGCGGCATCGGTGCCACGCCCGATGACCACACGCGTGCATGCGCCGGCAAGGCCACAGGGCGCGAACTGGTGCTGCACCCGCAAGCCCGTGACTTGATCCTGCAGCGCTGCAAGGTGCTGGCCGAGCAGGAGGGCAAGCCCTTCGAGCCTGATTCCGCTGACACGCAGCGACGTCTGCAGATGGGCTTCTTCCCGGTTGGCGCGGACATCATCCCCAACCCCTACAACCAGATCCCGGGTTTCACGTTGGAGGGCCGTGTGCACTTCCTGCCGGGCTTCCCCGTCATGGCCTGGCCGATGATGGCCTGGGTGCTCGACGAGTTGCACGCGGACCTGCACGGTCAGGGGCAACTGGCGGAGAAAGCGGTGGTGGTCTACGGTGCGATCGAGTCCGTGCTCACGCCGTTGATGGTGGAAGTCGAGGCACGCTTTGCGCCTGTGAAGGTGTTCAGCCTGCCCAGCGTGGACCATCCGGTGCATGGACGCCACATCGAACTGGGCGTGAAAGGTGGGGCGCCGGACATCGAGGAGGCGTTCGCGTACCTGCAGCAAGGTCTGCTCAAGCTTGGTGCGAAAATGGGCCCAATATTGGTGCGTAATCAGGCTTGATATCATAAATGCACGTTTGTGGTGCAGTTTGTGGCGCGTACGGTTCAGCCGAGAGGTTCTGGAGATTTCACGATTTGAATCGTGTCACCTTCGAGTGCATGGCGAATCGGACCTGGTGATCCGCTTCGGTGCGATCTTGCGGGGGATTTCCCGTGCAGGAAAATCAAAACCTTGATCTGTCACGCCCTTGAGGCACGCTTTCTGCTATTACACTTGCGCGCTGTTTCTGATCTGGAAACAGACATATTTTCTCTTCTTGCATTCACATTAAGCCTCTTGCTAGGAGCACCTGATGGCCAACAAGACCGTCGCCGACGTGATGAAGCTGGTGAAGGACAACGAAGTCAAGTTCGTTGACTTCCGCTTCACTGACACCCGTGGCAAAGAACAGCACGTGACCGTGCCTGTGTCTCATTTTGACGAAGACAAGTTCGTCTCGGGCCATGCCTTCGACGGCTCGTCCATCGCCGGCTGGAAGGGCATTGAAGCCTCCGACATGCAGTTGATGCCTGACCCTAACACGGCCAACATCGACCCCTTCTTCGAAGAGCCCACCCTGATCCTGACTTGCGACGTCATCGACCCTACCGATGGCAAGGCATACGAGCGCGATCCTCGCTCGCTGGCCAAGCGCGCTGAAGCCTACCTGAAGTCCTCCGGCCTGGGCGACACCGCCTACTTCGGTCCGGAACCCGAATTCTTCGTGTTCGACAGCGTTCGCTGGGGCAACGAAATGTCGGGCAGCTTCTTCAAGATCGAATCTGAAGAAGGCGCCTGGTCCACCTCGAAGGAATTCGAACACGGCAACAGCGGCTACCGTCCCACCGTCAAGGGCGGCTACTTCCCCGTGCCTCCCGTCGACTCCTTCCAGGACATGCGCTCTGAAATGAGCCTGATCCTCGAATCGCTGGGCATCCCTGTCGAAGTGCACCACCACGAAGTGGCGAACGCCGGCCAGATGGAAATCGGCACGAAGTTCAGCACCCTGACCGAACGCGCTGACTGGCTGCAACTGCAAAAGTACGTGATCACGAACGTGGCACATGCTTACGGCAAGACCGCCACCTTCATGCCCAAGCCCATCGTTGGTGACAACGGTTCCGGCATGCACGTTCACCAGTCCATCTGGAAAGACGGCAAGAACCTGTTCGCAGGCGAAGGCTATGCTGGCCTGAGCGAATTCGCTCTGTACTACATCGGTGGCATCATCAAGCACGCTCGTGCCCTGAACGCCATCACGAACCCCGGCACCAACAGCTACAAGCGTCTGGTCCCTGGCTTCGAAGCCCCTGTGAAGCTGGCTTACTCGGCCAAGAACCGCTCGGCCTCGATCCGTATTCCTTACGTTGCGAACCCCAAGGGCCGTCGTATCGAAGCACGTTTCCCCGATCCTTCCGCCAACCCATACCTGGCCTTCTCGGCTCTGATGATGGCTGGTCTGGACGGCGTGGAAAACAAGATCCATCCGGGCGAAGCCGCCACGAAGGACCTGTACCACCTGCCTCCGGAAGAAGACGCACTGATCCCGACCGTCTGCCACAGCCTGGATCAGGCTCTGGAATACCTGGACAAGGACCGTGCCTTCCTGACCAAGGGTGGCGTGTTCACCGATGCCTACATCGACGCTTATATCGAGCTGAAGATGCAGGAAGTCACGCGTTTCCGCATGGCGACGCACCCTGTCGAATTCGACATGTACTACGCGCTGTAATCCTTCGGGACGCCAGTGTGGCCTGCAAAGGCCAAGTGCAAAGGCTGACAGAAAAGGGCGACGTGAGTCGCCCTTTTTCATTGCGCGATGCACTTTGTGGGGCGTTGTGTCATGTAAACGCACGCTTGTGCTGTTGACCGGCGCCCCTGGCTTGAGGGCATACTGCTTGCCAGATCAATGAATCATCAAGACGGATATGGCTTATCACCTTCCTGTGGATCAGTCGGGTCGAGGCACGTCCAGATCGACTGGCAGCTTGTCGAGGCTGATGTCCTTGGCCCTGTTGGCCGCTTTGAGCCAATCGCCCGCCTGTGCCGAAGACAAGCCGGTGTACCGCTGTCCTGGCAATCTTTACACGGATGCGCTCACGGCCAAGGAAGCGCATGACAAGGGTTGCAAGACCCTGGATGGCGCGCCCATCACGGTGATCCAGTCTGTGGCGCCAAAGGGCGGTGGGTCAGGCAAGTCGTCTGGCGGTGGTGCTGGCGCCGGCGAAAAGGTGTCGCCCGATGACCAGAAAGCCCGTGACGCCGATCGTCGAAAGATTCTGGAAGCCGAGCTGCGCAAGGAAGAAGAAGCCCTGGCCGGGCTACAAAAAGAGTTCAACAACGGCCAGCCTGAACGCAAGGGTGACGAGCGAAACTTCCAGAAGTACCAGGATCGCGTCAACGAGATGAAGGCCGCGATCACCCGCAAGGAAGCCGATGTGGCGGCCCTTCGACGCGAGTTGGGCAATCTGGGCAACGCACCGGCGAGCAAGTAAGCGGTTCGGGCACACAAGCAAGTAGAAGAAGGCAGTCATGGGCAACAAGACAGCGGCGTCCGCCAAGCAAGTGAGGCGGGGTGCACAGGAGTTGTCTCCGCAACTGGAAGCGTTTGATCATCTGGCGACGATGGTGGCCGTGATCGAACCTGATGGTCGTTGCCTGTTTGCCAACGCGGTGTTCGAAGAGGTGCTGGGGCTGTCGCGTCGCAGCGTGATGCGCGAGTCCATCTACGACTGGTTCGTCGATCCGGCCCTGCTCAAGGAAATCGTCACGGCGGTGGCGCACAACGAGTTTGCGACCAGCCGTCTGCAGGCAGAGCTCAAGCGGCATCTGCATGTATTGGCTGGTGATCCACTGCCGGTTCAGGTCATCGTCACCAAGATGGACCTCACCGCCCATGTGCTGATCGAGCTGGTCGAGATCGAGCAGCAGACCAAGCAGGAGCGGGAGGAGCGTGCGCTCGATCAGGCGCAGGCCAACAAGGAGCTGATCCGCAATCTGGCGCACGAGATCAAGAACCCGCTGGGCGGGATCCGTGGCGCGGCGCAGTTGCTCCAGATGGAGCTGGAGAACAAATCGCTCACGGAGTACACCCAGGTCATCATCCACGAGGCTGATCGCCTGCAAGCGCTGGTGGACCGCCTGCTGGCACCGCATCGGCGGCCGCATCTGGTGGGGGATGTGAACGTGCACGAGGTGTGCGAGCGGGTGCGCTCCCTGATCCTGGCGGAGTTCCCCAAAGGCTTGAAGGTCTGGCGTGATTACGACACCTCCTTGCCTGAGTTCAGGGGGGACCGAGAGCAGCTGATCCAGGCGGTGCTCAACATCGCGCACAACGCGGCCCAGGCCTTGTCCGACCGCATTGCGGCCGGCGATGCCATGTTGACTTTGCGCACCCGGGTGATGCGAAGGGTCACCATCAACCGTCATTTGCATCGGTTGGCATTGGTCTTGCATATTGAGGACAACGGCCCGGGCATACCGGAAGCCATCCGCGATCGCATTTTTTACCCGCTGGTGTCGGGGCGTGAGGGTGGTTCCGGTCTGGGCCTGACTTTGGCGCAAACCTTCGTTCAACAGCATCAAGGCACCATCGAATGCGAAAGCGAGCCAGGACGCACGGTATTCAAAATACTGATACCACTACCGTGACGCCGGCGATCGCAACGTATCCGGTTCGGGATGCCATCCACACTAGGCCAGCATGAAACCCATCTGGATCGTTGACGACGACCAATCCATCCGCTTTGTGCTTGAAAAGGCACTGACCCGCGAAAACCTGCCCGTTCGCGTGTTCACCAACCCCCGTGATGTTCTGGCAGCACTCGATGAGGACGAGCCTCAGGTGCTGGTGTCAGATATCCGCATGCCGGGTGGCTCCGGCATCGACCTGCTGTCCAAGGTCAAGGCTCGCCTGCCAGGTTTGCCCGTCATCATCATGACGGCGTATTCCGATCTGGACAGCGCCGTGTCGGCCTTCCAGGGCGGCGCATTCGAATACTTGCCCAAGCCTTTCGATCTGCCCAAGGCGGTGGAACTGATCCGCCGTGCGGTGGATGAGAGCGTGCGCGAAGAGGTGATCGACGAGCGCGTGACGCAGATGCCCGAGATGCTGGGGCAGGCGCCTGCGATGCAGGACGTGTTTCGCGCCATTGGCCGACTCAGCCAGAGCAATGTGACCGTGCTGATCACCGGTGAATCCGGCGCCGGCAAGGAACTGGTGGCGCGCGCCCTGCACAAGCACAGCCCACGTGGCAACGGGCCCTTCGTGGCCATCAACACGGCAGCCATTCCGAAGGACCTGCTGGAGTCCGAGCTGTTCGGGCATGAGCGCGGCGCCTTCACAGGCGCGCAGACCATGCGTCGTGGCCGTTTCGAGCAGGCCGATGGCGGCACCTTGTTCCTCGATGAAATCGGGGACATGCCGTTTGACCTGCAGACACGTTTGCTGCGTGTGTTGAGCGACGGCCAGTTCTACCGCGTGGGGGGCCATCATCCGCTCAAGAGCAATGTGCGCGTGATCGCCGCGACCCACCAGAACCTGGAAGACCGCGTCAAGCACGGGGTGTTCCGCGAGGACTTGTTCCACCGCCTCAACGTGATCCGCTTGCGCCTGCCGGCCTTGCGCGAACGCCGTGAAGACATCCCGACGCTGGCGCGCTTCTTCCTGCAAAAGAGCGCCAAGGATCTGGGTGTCGAAGCCAAGCGCATCTCCGAGCAGGCCCTGGCCCGTCTGGCAGGTTTTGACTTTCCCGGCAACGTCCGTCAGCTGGAGAACATCTGTCACTGGTTGACCGTGATGGCGCCAGCTCAGGTGATCGAGACCAAGGACCTGCCGCCAGAGTTGCTCGACAACAAGGTGAGCGTTACAGCCTTCACCTCGGCGGATTCGTTGGCAGCAAGCCATGGCGCTGCGCCGGCCACCACGCCTGAAGTGGCTTCCTACAGTGGCGCCGTGGAAGCGGCGCGGCCCTCGACGGAGGGCTGGCAAGGACAGCCGGTTGACACACCCGTTGCCGCCTACCAGTCGCCGCCCGCCTCGCCACCTGCAGCCCCGTTTGTGCCGGCCCCGGTGGGCGCCGTGGAGGCCGCGCATGATGTGCCTGCAGCCGCAGCGGTGCCGAGCTGGTTGAAGGACCTGGAGCGCGACGCCCGCGCGCGGCTCGAATCCGGTCAGACGGACGTCTGGGATGCCTTGACCCGCCAGTTCGAGGCCAGCCTGATTCACACGGCGCTGGATCTGACCCGTGGTCGCCGCATCGAGGCTGCTCAGAAGCTGGGCATTGGCCGCAACACGATCACGCGCAAGATCCAGGAGCTGGGGATCGACGACTGACGGCGATACCGTGGTACGGGCTTCTTTACAAAAGCCCAACACGACTGCGATACAGTGAAGGGATGGGGTGCCATCCCTTTGCTGTTTCCGGGCACCCGTTTTCTGTTGAAGCGAGTGTGTGTATGAAGCAAATCGTGCAGTTGACCCTGAAGTCCATGGCCGCTGTGTCTCTCGCGGTTCTGGCGGCCTGTTCGACAACCAGCCCTGACGTGATCAAGCCTGAGAACGCCCAGCGCATGTCCCAGGTTGAAGATGCCGTGGTGCTCAACGTGCGTCCGGTGGTGATCGAAGGCAGTCAAAGCGGTGGTGGTGCCGTGACCGGTGCGGTGCTGGGTGGTGCCGCCGGCGTGGGTGCGTCCAGCAATAACCGCAGTTCGGCGATGATCGGCGTGGCGGGCGCCGTGGTGGGCGCCGTGGTGGGCAACGCCGTGGAGCGTTTCGGTACGCGTGAAGACGCCATCGAGATCCTGCTGCAGACCGCCAACGGTCAGCGTCGTTCGATCGTGCAGGCCAAGGGCAATGAAACCTTCAATCCTGGCGATGCGGTCATCCTTGTGACGACCAGCGGCAAGACCCGCGTGATGCTGGCACCCAAGGTGACAGCACCGCAAGCTGCGCCTGCAGCCAAGTGAGCGGGCTGGCTGCGCGGTTTTTTGACCGCTGCAGCCGCTTCAGTCCAGCGTCTGCCGGTAGCGCAGCATGGCCAGCATGCCCACGATCAGCGTGAAGGCCAGCATGGGCCACATCTCGTGGCCCACTTCGGCGAGGGTCGAGCCTTTGAGCATCACCCCGCGCACCACGCGCAGGAAGTGCGTGACCGGCAGCGCCTCGCCGATCCACTGAGCCCAGGTTGGCATGCCCCTGAACGGGAACATGAAGCCGGAGATCATGATGTTGGGCAGGAAGAAGAAGATGGCCATCTGCATGGCCTGCAACTGCGTGCGTGCCACGGTCGAAAACAGAAAACCCACCACCAGCGTGGCGATGATGAAGATCAGCACCGAGGCGGTGAGCAACAGGTAGCTGCCGAACATGGGCACGTCGAACAACACACGCGATGCCACATAGACCATCAGCACCTGCACATAGCCGATCACCACATAAGGCAGGATCTTGCCCATCATCACCTCGATGGGCTTGACGGGTGTGGCCAGCAGGTTCTCCAGCGTGCCGCGCTCGCGCTCGCGTGTCATGGCCATGGCCGTCATCATCACCAGGGTCATGACCAGGATGATGCCCATCAGGCCGGGAACGACGTTGTAGGCCGTGATGCCTTCCGGGTTGTAGCGGCGGTGCACGCGCAGCTCGAAAGGGGCCTCTTTGGCGCGCAGGTGGGCCAGTGGGCCCCGCAACTCGGTTTGCAATGCCTGCGCGGGCAACTGGTTGAGCGCCGAGATGGCGCCGCCTGAGGTGGAGGGGTCGCTCGCATCACCGTAGACGGCGATGACCGGGTGCTCGCCACGCAGCAGCTTGCGGCTGAAATCCGAAGGCAGCACGATGGCGAATTGCACCAGCCCCGCACTGATCTGCCGTTCGGCCTCGGCCTCGCTGACCACGCCCTGGATGTCGAAGTAGCCGGTGTTCTCGATGGCACGGATGACGCTGCGGCTCAGCGGGCTGTTGTCCACCGCCGCCACAACAGTGGGGAGGTGCTTGGGATCACCGTTGATGGCGTAGCCAAACAGGATGAGCTGGATCAGCGGGATGCCGATCAGCATGGCCAGGGTCAGGCGGTCGCGTCGAAGTTGGACGAACTCCTTGCGCAGCACCGACCACACGCGCCGCCACGACAAGGCCTTATCGGAAATTGTCTTGGGCATGCTGGCTCAGGTGGATGAAGACGTCTTCCAGACCGGTGGGGATGGCGCGCACCTGCCAGGGATGGTGGGGTTCGATGCTGGACAGCCAGCCCCCGAAATCGCGCCCTGTGACGCTGCTGACATGGATCTCGGTACCGAAGGGCACGGCCATCCAGTCCTTGTGTTTCTCCGTCAGGGCGATGATGCGATCTAGCTGTGGGTTGTGGGCTGGCCCGGTCACTTCCCAGGTCTTGAGCTTCGAGTCGGCGATCACCTCTTGCGTGGTGCCCGAGGTCAGCAGCTTGCCGTAGGAGATATAGGCCAGGCGATGGCAGCGCTCGGCCTCGTCCATGTAATGCGTGCTGACCAGCACTGTCAGGCCCTCGGCGGCCAGCAGGTGGATCTGGTGCCAGAAGTCGCGCCGGGCTTTGGGGTCCACGCCGGCGGTGGGTTCGTCCAGCAGCAGCAACTCGGGCTCGTGCAGGAGGCAGGCGGCCAGTGCCAGGCGCTGTTTCCAGCCGCCGGACAACGAGCCGGCCAGTTGCTGACGGCGTTCATGCAGGCCCAGCTTTTCCAGTGTCTCGCGGACCAGTTCACGGCCCTTGGGCATGTCATAGACCTCGGCGATGAAGCGCAGGTTTTCTTCGATCGACAGGTCTTCGTACAGGCCGAACTTCTGCGTCATGTAGCCGGTCCGCAGCTTGATCTGACGCGACTGGGTGAGCAGATCAAAGCCCAGGCAGTGGCCTTCGCCTGCACAGGGTTCCAGCAAGCCGCACAGCATGCGGATGGTGGTGGTCTTGCCACTGCCGTTGGGCCCCAGGAAGCCGCAGATCTCGCCGCGTCGCACCTGGATGTCGATGCCATCGACCACGGTGCGGCCGCCGAATTCCTTGGTCAGGCCGCGGACGTCAATCGCCAGGTCAGACCCGTTCATGGCGCCAGGCTCACGGTCAGTGGTTGGCCGGGTTTGAGTTGCGGGGCTTGTTCACCTGTCGGCGTGGCCTCGACCATGAAGACCAGCTTGCCCTTGCTCTCGTTGCTGTAGATCACCGGCGGCGTGAACTCGGCCTGAGCCGAGATGTAGGTGACCCGAGCCTGAGCATGGCTGCAGCCATCACACTGCACATCCACGGTCTGCCCAACCTTGGTCCTGGCCAGATCGGCCTGTGGCACGAAGAAGCGGACCTTCACGCCTTTGTCCGGCAGCAGGGCCACCACGGGGGAGCCGGGGGCCACCCATTCACCGGGTCGGTACAGCACGTCGAAAACGGTGGCGCTCACCGGTGCACTGCGCGCCTTCTGGCCTTTTGCCCAGGTCGATTGCGAGACCTGGGCACTGGCGGCCTGAACCTCGGCGCGTGCGGCCTGGATGGTGTCAGGGCGCGCGGCATCACGGGCCAGGGCCAGTTGGGCTTCCAGTTCCTTGACGCGGGCGACATCGCGGGTCTGGGTGGCTTCAAGCTCGTCCATCTGGGCCGCGGACACGAAACCCTGGCGTATCAGTTCGCGCTGACGCTTGAGCTGAGATGTGGACATGTCGCGCGCAGCTCGGGCTTGAACAAGCTGGGCCTCAATGGCGGCGATTTCTTCTGAACGGCGGCCTTTGCTCAGGTCCGCCAGCTGGGCGTTGGCACGGCTTTGCTGGGCGACTGCGGCGTCACGGCTGTAGGTCTCGGCACTGGCATCCACCTGGAACAAAGGCTTGCCCATGTCGACATGGTCACCGCGCTGCACACGCAGATCCTGCAACACGCCTCCTGCCGAGGGCGCGATGTAGATCAGGTCGGCTTCTGCGTAACCCGAGTACGCAGGCAGCGGATCCTGCTTGCAGGCTGCCAGCAAACTGATCAGGAGCAGCCCAGTCCCCGTCTGGACGCGCTTGACGATGTTCATGTATGGACTCCGGAATCCCACGACCTGGCAGGCTTTGTGATGCCAGCTTCGGTTTGACAGCCTGCGTTATACCTGCTGATTCAGGACAACTGTCCTTTTTCGTGACAGCTGTTGTTTCTTGTCAAGCGGTTTGGGCGCGGGCCTGTTTGGCCAGCGGGGCCAGTTCGGCCTCCGTGAGCGTCTCGTGGGCCAGGAGCAGCCGGGCGCCTTGTTCCAGCAATTCGCGCCGGGCTTGCAGGCCGGCCGTGGCGCTGGCGAAGGCCTTGTCGACCAGTTGACGCACCGCCTCGTCGATGTGGCGGGCCGTGTCTTCGCTGTAGTTGCGCTCGGATCCGAAGGCCGGCATCTGTGCCAGGAAGGGCGTGCGCTGCCGCTCGTAGGCAACCTGGCCCAGCTCGGCTGACATGCCCAGTCGGGTCACCATGTCCAGCGCGATGTCGGTGGCTTTGGCCAGATCGTCGGCGGCGCCGCTGGAGATTTCGCCCAGCATGAGTTGCTCGGCCGCCCGGCCGCCCAGCAGCACGGTCATGCGGTTTTCGAGCTCGGTGCAGGTGCTCAGGAAGCGGTCTTCGGTGGGGCGCTGGATGGTGTAGCCCAGCGCGCCGATGCCCCGCGGGATGATGGAGATCTTGTGGACCGGATCGGCGCCAGGCAGGGACATGGCCAGCAAGGCGTGCCCCATCTCGTGATAGGCCACGGTTTCGCGTTCCTTGGGGTTCAGCACGCGGTTGCGCTTTTCGATGCCGGCCACGATGCGCTCGATGGCATCGTTGAAGTCTCGCGCCTCCACGGCTTCGGCCTTGCGGCGCGTGGCCAGCAGGGCCGCTTCGTTGACGAGGTTGGCCAGGTCGGCGCCGGCAAAGCCGGGCGTCAGGGCGGCCACGGCATCAGGGTTGACGTCGGCGGCGATGGTGATCTTTCTGAGGTGCACGCGCAGGATGTCTGTTCGGCCCTTTCGATCCGGCCGGTCCACCAGCACCTGGCGGTCGAAGCGGCCAGCGCGCAGCAGGGCAGGGTCCAGCACCTCGGGGCGGTTGGTAGCCGCGAGGATGACCACGCCCACGCTGGCATCAAAGCCATCCATCTCGGAGAGCAACTGGTCCAGCGTCTGTTCCTTTTCGTCGTGCCCGCCGCTCAGAGGGCCGGCACCGCGGGCGCGGCCCAGGGCGTCGAGTTCGTCGATGAAGATGATGGCGGGTGCCGCCTTGCGTGCCTGTTCGAACAGGTCGCGCACACGGGCCGCGCCCACGCCCACGAACATCTCGACGAACTCCGAGCCGCTGATGGAGAAGAAGGGCACGCCGGCTTCACCGGCCATGGCACGCGCCAGCATGGTCTTGCCGGTACCCGGTGGCCCGATCAGCAGGATGCCCTTGGGCATGCGCGCGCCCAGTCGGCCGTATGACTTGGGATTCTTGAGAAAGTCCACCGACTCGCGCAGTTCGTCCTTGGCTTCATCCACGCCAGCCACATCATCGAAATGCACGCTGACGTCGGTCTCGGCGTACACGCGGGCTCGGCTCTTGCCCACACCCATCATGCTGCCCAGGCCGCCGCCGAAGCCGCCGTCCTTCATCAACTTGCGCGCCAGCAGGTTCCACAGCCCGAACATCAGCAGCACGGGTAGCACCCACGAGAGCACGTCGTGCACGATGGTGTTCTCGACCACGCCTTCGTAGCGCACCTTGTAGCTCGACAGGTCCTTGGCCAGGCCCGGTTCAATGCGCGTGGTGATGAAGCGCTGACGCCCGTCTGGCAGGGGCTTTTTCAATTCCCCCTCGATGACGTTGCTGGCCACCCTCACCGAGGCCACTTCGCCGGCCTCCAGGTGCTGGACGAATTCGCTGTAGGGCATGGGTTGGACCTGGGCATTGTTGACCCACAGGTCACGCACCCACAGCATGGTCAGCAGGATCAAGGCCATGCCCCAGGGGCTCATGGGCCATGGCTGCTTCTTGTCGCCATCGGTGGGGCCGCCAGGCTGATTGGATCCGGGTTTGAACAAGGGCATGGTGTCAGGTTTGCATGCGGCTGACCGCAGAACGGAAGCGCCTCAGAGAGGCGGTGAAGAACACGGCGCCAATCAGCGCGATCGCGGCGAACTGCGGCCACACGATGCTCAGATCGGCACCTCGGTACAAGATGGCCTGCGCGAAACTCACGAAGTGCGTGGTGGGCGCACCCAGCATGATGAAACGCACCACCTCGGGCATGCTCTCGCTGGGGGTCATGCCGCCCGAGAGCATTTCCAGTGGCAGCAGCACGAGAATCATCAGCAAGCCCAGTTGTGGCATCGAGCGTGCCACGGTCCCCAGGTAGATGCCCATCGAGGTGGTGGCAAACAGGTGCAGCGTACAACCCGCCATGAACAGGCCCACCGAACCGGTGATCGGCATGCTCAGCGCGCCTCGCAGCACGAAGTGCACGGCCAGTGTCGTGGCCAGCATCACCACGGCGCCCATGGCCCAGACCTTGGCCAGCATGATCTCCACAGGTTGGAGCGGCAGCACCAGCAGATGCTCGATGGTGCCGTGTTCCCGCTCTCGGATCAAGGCCGCACCCGTGAGGATGATGGACAGCATGGTCACGTTGTTGATGAGTTCCATCACGCCCATGAACCAGGTGTTGTCCAGTGCCGGGTTGAAACGCATGCGCATGGCCAGGTCCACAGGTGGGGTGCTGTTGAGCCGCTCGCGTTGCACGAACTCGCTGACCTCGCCCAGTGCGATGCTCTGAATGTAGCCTGAACCCAGAAAGGCCTGGCTCATCTGAGTGGCATCCACGTTGAGCTGGATGGCGGGCGTCTTGCCGGCCAGCACATCGCGCTGGAAGTCGGGTGGGATGTCCATCACGAAGGTGTAGCGACCGGCGTCCATGCCGGGGTCCATGTCGCTCAGGCTGATGAGGCTGGGCTTCATGAAGGTGGGCGGGTAAAACGCATTGATCACCCGCTGAGACAGGCTGGACTGGTCTTCATCCACCACGGCCATGGGCGCGCGGTGCAGGCGGTCTGGCGCACCTTTGGCGGCGGTGTACAAGGCGCCGGAAAACGCCCAGATCACGAAGAGCAGCAGCAAACGGTCACGCCACAGGCTGCGTAACTCCTTGACGCCCAGGTTGAAGATGTTGGCCAGTGAGGTCTGCAGTCTTTGCATGGGCCGGTCCTCACTTGTCCTGCTTTTTCAACAGGGCGACGCTGACAATGGTCAGCACCGGAATGGCCACCGCCAGCGGGATGAAATACGGCCACAGCTCTGCCAGGCCCAGCGCCTTGGAATAGGTGCCACGGCTGATGATCAGGAAGGGGCCGGTCGGGTAGATGCGGCCCAGCACGGCGGCGAAGCCTTCCAGCGAGGACACCGGGTTGATGATCCCCGAGAACTGGATGGCGGGCAGCATGGTGGCCAGCGAGGTGCCGAAGATGGCCGCGATCTGGCTGTTGGTGAAGGTGGACATGAGCAGGCCCAGGCCGGTGGCCGCGGTCACATAGAGCAGGGCGCCCAGCGTGAGTGCCAGCAGACTGCCTTTGAGGGGCACGCCAAAGCCCCAGACCGCCATGGCCGTCATCAGCAGGAAGCTGACCATGGCCGTGCCGATATATGGCAGCTGCTTGCCCAGCAGGAACTCCAGCCGCGTCACCGGCGTGACGTAGAGGTTGATGATGGAGCCCAGTTCCTTCTCGCGCACCACGCCCAGCGCCGTCAGCATGGCCGGGATGAAGATCAGCAGGATGGGGATCACGGCCGGCACCATGGCGTACAGGCTCTTGACGTCCGGGTTGTAGCGGTAGCGGATCTCGACCTCGGCCAGCGCGGGGGCCTGCATGCCGGCTTGCGCCATCTTGTCGGCCAGGTAGCTGGCGTGCAGGCCTTGCACATAGCCGGACACGGTTTCGGCGCGTTGCGGCATGGCGCCATCCACCCATACACCGATGCTCGTGGGGCGGCCACGTTGCACGTCGGCCATGAACTGGGGCGGGATCTCGATGGCCAGGCTCAGCTCGCCATTGCGCATGCGCCGGTCCAGATCGGCATCGTTCTGGATGGGCGGCTGCTCCAGGAAGTAGGGCGAGCCCGAGATGTTGAGCACGTAGTCCCGGCTCAGGGTGGTCTGATCGCGGTCCAGCACGGCAAAGCGCAGATCCTGCACGTCCATGCTGATGCCGTAGCCCATGATGATCATCAGCAGGGCGGTGCCCAGCAGGGCCAGGGTCAGGCGGATGGGGTCGCGCCGCAACTCCAGTGATTCGCGGTGGGCGTAGCTCAGCAGCCGCGCCAGGCTGAAGCGGGATGAAGGTTGGCGGGCGGTGTGCGTGCCGGCTTGTTCCGTCTTCGCGTGGTCAGGCTCACCTGTGGCGCCTTGATTGGCCGGGCCGGCCTGATCAGCAGATTGCGCCTGCTCCAGCAGGGCAATGAAGGTGTCTTCCAGATTGGTGTGGCCATGTTGTTGAACCAGTGCGGCTGGTGTGTCACTGGCCAGCACTCGCCCGGCATGCATCAGCGAGATACGGTCACAGCGTTGGGCCTCGTTCATGAAGTGGGTCGAGATGAACAGGGTCACGCCGTCTTCCCGTGAGAGCTGGATCATCAATTCCCAGAAGCGATCGCGGGCGATCGGGTCCACACCCGAGGTGGGCTCGTCCAGGATCAGCATGTCCGGCTGGTGCACCACAGCCACGGCCAGCGACAGGCGCTGACGCACACCGAGCGGCAACTTCTCAGGGAGCTCATCCGCCACGGCCTCCAGCTCGAAGCGCTGCATCATCGCCTGCACGCGTTCGGCACGCCGCGCTGCAGGCACATGAAACAGCCTGGCGTGCAGTTCCAGGTTCTGTGTGACGGTCAGCTCGTTGTAGAGCGAGAAGCCTTGCGACATATAGCCCACGCGCTGGCGGATGGCCATGTCTTGCGCGTTCACCGGGTGCCCGAACAGCGAGGCACTGCCTTCGGAGGCAGGCAGCAGGCCGGTCAGCATCTTCATCGTGGTGGTCTTGCCGCAGCCGTTGGAGCCCAGGAAGCCGAAGATCTCGCCCTTGTGGATGGCCAGGTCGACGTGGTCAACCGCGGTGAAGTCGCCGAAGCGGCATGTCAGGCCGTGGGCTTCAATGGCGATGTCACCATCTTCATGCTGGCGCGGCGGCACGACCAGGGCATGGTGCCCCTGGCGTTTTGCTTCAGGCAGCAACTGGATGAAGGCCGCTTCCAGATCCTGGCAACCGGTGCGCGTCAGCAATTCGGCTGGCGTGCCGGTGGCGAGCACGCGTCCATCGTCCATGGCCACCAGGTGATGAAAGCGCTGCGCCTCCTCCATATAGGCCGTGGCAATCAGCACGCTCATGCCGGGGCGTCGGCAGCGGATGCGTTCGATCAGCTCCCAGAACTGGCGGCGCGAAAGTGGGTCCACACCGGTGGTGGGCTCGTCCAGGATCAGCAAGTCAGGATCGTGGATGAGCGCGCAGCACAAGCCCAGCTTCTGCTTCATGCCGCCAGACAGCTTGCCAGCCGGCCGGTCTGCAAACGGGGCCAGGCCGGTGCTGTGCAGCAGGTCATCGATGCGGGCCTGGCGCTCGTTGGCCTCGTGGCCGAACAGGCGGCCAAAGAAGTCCACGTTTTCGCGCACGGACAGCGTGGCGTAGAGGTTCTTGCCCAGCCCTTGCGGCATGTAGGCAATGCGCGGGCAGACCTCGCGGCGATGCCTCGCGCTGGCCATGTTGCCGCCCAGTACCTCGATCTCACCTTGCTGAATCCGGCGCGCGCCGGCCATCAAGGCCAGCAGGGTGGATTTGCCCACGCCATCCGGCCCGATCAGGCCGACCATGCAAGCGCCCGGGATCGTCAGCGTGACCTCATCCAGCGCCTGGGCCCGCTTGTAGGCGTGGCTCAGCGAACGGATGTTGGCAACAGGCTGGTTCACGGTGTGGAGGGCGTTGATGCGCTGGATGCAACCGGTTGCGCGGCGGTTTGGGCGTCTGGTTTGGGATAGGGCTGCTCAGGCAGCGCCACATTCAGCTTGTCGGGCCAGGGCGTATCGG
The DNA here is from genome assembly GCF_036279675.1 of Aquabacterium sp. Classification (GTDB taxonomy): domain Bacteria; phylum Pseudomonadota; class Gammaproteobacteria; order Burkholderiales; family Burkholderiaceae_C; genus Aquabacterium. Next base: position 32,702 of record NZ_DASUIS010000138.1, read on the forward strand.
GCTGCACACGCACATAGGCCATGCCTGGCATGCCGGTCTTGACCTGCTGGCGATAGCGATCGAGCAGGGCCCGGTCGATCTGGGCACGCACCTTGAAGACCAGTTTCTGGCGCTCGGCTGTGGTCTCGACCGTTTTCGGGGTGAACTGCGCCACGCTGGCCACAAAAGTCACCTTGGCGGGGATCACGTATTGAGGTGCTGCGTCCAGCACCAAGCGGGCCTCCGAGCCGATGGCCACACGCCCGGCTGCGGTTTCGGGCAGAAAGAAGGTCATGTAGACATCACCCACATCCACCAGCGAGACGACCCGACCTCCCGCCCCCAGGACTTCACCGGCCTGTGCGGCCAGAACCTGCACGCGCCCCGGCCTGGGGGCCTTGAGCACGCTCTCGTCCAGGTCGGCCTGGACGCGCGCCAGGCTGGCTTGCGCAGTGGCAATCGCCGCATCACTTTCCTGCAGTTGCGATCGTGTGGCCGTGATGGCCGTTTTCGCTTCTGCCACCTGGGACTGCGCCGCGCTGACACCCGCCTTGGCGCTCATGACCTGCGCCTGCACTTCATCGAGCTTCTGGGGCGACAGGAAGCCCTTGTTGACCAGCTCCTGCGTGCGCTGCAACTGCTTGCTGGCCAGGTTCAGCTCCGCCTGCCGTTGTGACACCACCGCCGAGGCCGTGGTCACGGCCTGCTCACGTTGTGCCAGCATGGCCGCAGCCGTGGCCTTGGCATTGCGCGCCTGATTGACCTGAGATTGGGCACGCTGCAAATCGGCCTCCAGCGTGGCGGTGTCCATGTGGGCCAGCACCTGCCCGGCTTCGACGTCGTCACCTTCCTTGACCAGCACATCCTTGAGCCGGCCGGCCGTGCGTGTGGCCACGTCGATGTCGGTGGCTTCAATGCGGCCATTACCGCTGGCGATACCGGGTGGCATCCCTTGCGGTTTGAGGCGGTTCCACGCGATCAGCGCAGCTGCAGCAACCAAGGCCAGCACCACCCAGCCAAGTCGCTTGCGGATCGGGGAGGCCAGGGGGCCTGTGTCGGCAGTCATGTTGGATCTTTTCGTTCAGAGAGAACACTGTTTTTTACCATGCATCAAGTGCGGCGCAGATGACATTGCACAAAGCAGTGCAAGGCACTGAACATCCTCACGAAGCGCAGTTGTAAAGGGAACCTTTACACATGCCGCCTACACTCAGTAAAGCTCGGTCCGCTTTCGGGCCTTTTTTGTCATGACGACCCGAACCATGAACGCATCGATCTCACCCAGTTCACGTGCTGCCCGTTTTCGTCAATCACCCCGCCTGGTCCTGAGTGCCCTGACCTTGCTGGTCGCTTCCACGCTTGCAGGGCAGGCGATGGCGGCGCCCGCAGCTGCCCCTGGCAAGGCGACCCTGGTGGTCCGCAAGGACGTTGCGGCGATCAAACAGGTGACGTCGGTAGAAGGCATCACCGAATACCGCCTGCCCAATGGTCTGCAGGTGCTGTTGATCCCCGACGATTCGAAACCCACCACCACGGTCAACGTGACCTACCGTGTGGGTTCGCGCCACGAGAGCTACGGTGAGACCGGCATGGCTCACCTGCTGGAACACCTCATGTTCAAGGGCTCGCCCAAGTACCCGCAGGTCTGGGCCGAGTTCAACAAGCGTGGCTTCAGCGCCAATGGCAGCACCTGGTACGACCGCACCAACTACTTCGCCAGCTTTGCTGCCAACGAGGACAACCTGCGCTGGTACCTGAACTGGCAGGCTGACGCCATGGTGCACAGCTTCATTGCCCGCAAGGACCTCGACAGCGAAATGACCGTGGTGCGCAACGAGATGGAGATGGGCGAAAACGATGCCGGCCGCATCCTGATGGAAAAAACCGTCTCGGCCATGTACCAGTGGCATAACTATGGCAAGTCCACCATTGGCGCGCGGGCCGACGTCGAAGGCGTGGACATCAGTCACCTGCAGGCCTTCTATCGCCGCTATTACCAGCCTGACAACGCCACGCTGATCGTGTCGGGCAAGTTTGATCCGGCCAAAGTGCTGCCCTGGGTACAGGAAGCCTTCGGCGTGATTCCCAAGCCTTCACGCCAGTTGCCGCATCTGTACACGCTGGATCCCGTGCAGGATGGCGAGCGCGCCGTGACCTTGCGTCGAGTCGGTGGCGTGCCCTTGCTGTACGCGGGCTATCACATCATGCCGGGCGCGCATCCGGACTACGCCGCCATCGAGCTGATCTCCGTGATCCTGGGGGACACGCCTTCCGGTCGCCTGCACAAGGCGCTGACAGAAAAGCAACTGGCTGCCGGTGTATTCAGTTTCTCGGAAGGCATGGCTGATCCTGGTTTCATCCTCTTGGGTGCGCAACTCTCGCCCCAACAGGACCCAGCCACATCCAGCAAGGCGATGCTGGATGTCATCGAGGCCTCGCTCAAGCAGTCGCCCATCACACAGGAAGAGCTGGACCGCGCCAAGGCCAAGTGGCTCAAGTCCTGGGACATGGGCTTTTCAGATCCGCAGCGCATTGGTGTGGCCCTGTCTGAAACCGTGGCGCAAGGCGACTGGCGCTTGTTCTTCCTGACGCGTGACCGCATCAAGAACGCCAGGCTGGCCGATGTGCAACGTGTGGCTCAGCAGGTGTTCGTGTCGTCCAACCGCACCTTGGGCCAGTATGTGCCCACCGCCACGCCAGAGCGTGCGCCGCAGCCGGATCGCGTGAACGTGGCCGACATGTTCAAGGACTTCAAGGCACAAGGTGCGCAGGCCAAGGCAGAGGCCTTCGATGCCAGCCCGGCCAACATCGACGCCCGTACCCAGCGCTTTGCCTTGCCATCAGGCATGAAGGTGGCGCTGCTGCCCAAGTCGACCCGTGGCCAGGCTGTCAAGGCTAGCCTGACGCTGCGCTTCGGTGATGAAAAGTCGCTCGCCAACTGGGGTGAGGCACCGGCTGCCCTGGCCGCTTTGCTGGACAAAGGCACCAGCACCTTGAACCGCCAGCAGTTGCAGGACAAGCTCGACGCCTTGCAGGCAGAGGTGAGCTTTGCTTCCGCGCCTGGCCAGTTGATCGTCAACCTCGCCACGCGACGCGAACACCTGCCTGCCGTGATCTCCCTGGTGGCCGATGTGTTGCGCCACCCAGCCTTGCCGGCCGATGCACTGGAAGAGGCTCGCCATCAGGCGCTCGCTTCCCTGGAAGAGCAGAGCAAGGAACCCGAAGCGGTGCTGGCTGAAGCCATCTCGCGGCATGGCAATCCTTATCCGGCGGGCGACGTGAGGTATGCCCGCACCTTCGCTGAAACCGAAGCGGATTGGAAGTCCGTTCGGATTGAACGCGTGCGCGCATTCCACAGCGAGTTTCTGGCTGCCGGCCATGCGCAATTTGCTGCTGTGGGTGATCTGGACGCCAATGCGGTGAGGCAGGCATTGCAGGCAGGTTTTGGTGATTGGCGCAACGACAAACCATTTGCGCGCGTGCCCAATCCCCTGATCAAACTGCCCGCGACACGGTTGGTGCTGAGCACGCCTGATAAACAGAATGCCGCGATGTCGGTGGTCATGCCATTGGCCATGACCGACCGGGATCCTGATTACGCTGCGTTCATGCTGGCCAATCATTTATTGGGTGCGGGCGGTGACTCACGTTTGTGGAACCGTATCCGTGAAAAGGAAGGCCTTTCATATAGCGTGTACAGCAGCGTGAACTGGAATCCCGTCGAGCAGCATTCCGAATGGACGGCTTCGGCCATCTTTGCGCCTCAAAACCGCGACAAAGTGGAGACTGCATTCAAGGAAGAGATCAGTCGAGCGCTGGCGCAGGGCTTCACGCAGGCCGAGTTTGAATCCGGTAAACGCGGCCTGCTGAATTTCCGCCGTCTGGGCAGGGCGCAAGACGCACGTCTGGCTGCTGGTTGGGCGGCCAATTTGTACCTGGATCGCACCTATGCATTGGCGGCTCAGGTCGATGCGGCCATCGAATCCCTCACGCTGGATCAGGTCAATCAGGCGCTCAAGAAGTATCTGAAGCCCGAACAGTTTGTATTGGGTCTTGCAGGTGATTTCAAACCTGCCAAGCCCTGAGCAATAAAAAAGGCCGGTCTGTCGACCGGCCTTTTTGTTTCAATCTGAAATTCAGATCGCGAAATCTTCGAGTTTCTTGCCCGAAGCGATGGCGGCTTGAACCCACTTGGGCTGCAGGCCACGGCCGGTCCAGGTTTCACCGGTTTGAGCGTTGCGGTACTTGGGGGCCACCTTGCGGCCAGCAGAGGCGCTGCCGCCTGTGGCGGGCTTGCCTGCCTTGAGGCCCAGGTCGGCAACGGTCAGGCCATGCTCAGCCAGCAGCGACTTGATTTGAGCGATCACACCTGCACGCTCGGCACGACGTGCGTCCTGCAGTTGCTTTTCCAGATCTGCCGCCTGTTTTTCCAGTGCGGCCTTTTGTGCGAGAAGCTCTTGGTAGTTGCTCATTTGGTGTCCTTTGTGGCCCGGGTGTCTAGGGCAATGAATACTTATTGGTGAGAGCCTGCAGTCAATGGGCTGTACCCGGAAGTCGTTCCAGTCGCGCTTGCATCAACCTGTGCCGGATTCTATACACAAATTAAATTTCATTGCAAACGCAATATGCCCGAGCGTCCCGTTGATCATGTCCGAATGCACATGATATTGCGTCGAGGCACTATTGACCTCTTGTCGTTCATTGCCACTCGGCATAAGTAGTAATACCTAGGCTTGATAAAACACCCGTATTACGGAGTTTGCGTATTTTGCCGACTTGCTTCTCGGGAAACAACCTCGCCCAACTGGATGACCGCCAGTGCGTAATAGCTGGACTGGTTGTAGCGCGTGATGGCGTAAAAATTGTCCGTGCCTGCGATCATGGTCGGCGCATCGTTGCCGTTTTGTAGCAGCACCATGGCGAGCTGGCCCAGGTGATTTTGTCCGCTGTCCGACAGGGACGCGCCTAATGCCTTCATGTCTGACGCCGAGAAACTGGGCAAGATATCCGGGGCCAGGAGTTTGGCCAGTGCCTGCTCGTCTTGCGGTGGCTTGATATCGAAATAGGCTGGCCATTGGGCGCGCCAGCCATGTTGCGACAGGTAGTGCGCGACGCTGCCGATGGCATCCACGGGGCTACGCAGTAAATCGATGTGGCCGTCGCCGTCGAAGTCCACGGCAAAACGCCGGATGGAACTCGGCATGAATTGGGGCAGGCCGATCGCACCGGCATAGGAGCCCAGCACGGTTTCCGGCTCCGTACCTTGCTCCTGGCACAGCTTGAGGAAGTGGGCCAGTTCAGACCTGAAGAACTCGCTGCGATCACTGCGGCCTTTTGGGAAATCCAGGCTCAGGGTGGTCAGGACGTCCAGCACCCTGAAATTCCCCGTTTGCCGGCCATAAATCGTTTCCACGCCCAGCACGCCCGCAATGATGCTGGCAGGCACGCCATACGTGCTTTCCGCGCGTTTGAGTTCGGTTTCGTGGGCGCGCCAGAAATTGACGCCGGCCTTGACGCGGATGGGTTCAACAAAGCGACTGCGGTAGACCCCCCAGTTCTTGGCCGTGCCAACCGGTGCGGGCAGCATCAGCCGCGCGGCGCTTTCTCTGTAGCGCGCCTTGGCTACCGCGTTCCATGTCCATTGCGGATCCAGGACCATCTTGTTGGCGATGTCTGCAGCCAGCACACGGGCATCATCGCGGCTCGCATAGCTGTCGCTTGTCGGGCTGCCTGACATGCCTTTCGGGGCTTGCCCCTGAATGTCCGGCGTCACGATGCCTTTGGTGATCACGCCCGGGTCATTGGAGGGGCCGCGGGCATGGGCACCTTGTGGCTCGCTGGGCACTGGTGCGCTGGCCACTGGCGGTGGCGATGGTGTCCGGGGCGTGCTGCACGCGCCGACCAGGGCGCTCAGCATGGCCAGCAAACTGGCGCGAAACAGGTGGGATGACTGACGGTGCGGCACTGGCGGGTTCAAGGAGGCTTGGTGTGCCTAGTTTGCCCGATCCCGCCGTTTGATCGCGCGCCATTGCTGCGCCTGTTGCTGAATCGCCTGCACCAACGCTGACCGCTGTTGTCTGGCCTCCCGCTGGTGGCCGGTCTGAGGCGCGTAGCGCAAGGCATCGAGCTGTCTGAGCGCATCGATCAGGGCTTGCCTGGTAGCCTGCAGGTTGGGCGCAATCGGCAGGTGTTCCAGTCGCTCGGCCCAGGTCAGCGCAGGCGCGGGGGCAGGGCTGCTGCCCGGTTCAGGCAGGCCGGCTGCGACCAGGGCACGGTGAACCTTCATGAGAGGGCGTCGCCACGGGGTGCGTGGCGTGCGTGGCCTGGTCCACCATAGCCAGCCCACGCCCAGCAGGCTGGTGCAGGCAATCACGATGCCGCACAGGCGGATCAGGTCGGTGGTGCTGGGGGACGAAAAGCCCCAGTCCTGCAGCAGCTGCATCTGGCGATGGCGCGAGTACTGCAAGACCCACAGGTTCCAGCGGTGATTGCTGGCGTCCATGTAATCGCGAATGCGGCTCCAGAGTGCCGGGTCGATGTTGGCCAGCGGGCCGGGCAGCATGTTGCGGCGCCCGAAGGTCTGCCGCGGACGTTCGATGCGCTCAGGCGCCACGGCACCGGTGGGGTCCACGCGCACCCATCCTTCGCCGGGCTGCCAGAACTCTGCCCAGGCGTGTGCATCACTGTTGCGCACCACGAACCAGCCGTCCACCGGATTGATCTCCGCGCCCTGATAGCCAGTGACCACACGGCTTGGCACGCCCATGGCCCGCATGATGACCACATAGGCCGTGGCGTAATGCTCGCAGAAGCCGCTGCGGCGGTCCAGCCAGAAACGGTCGATCAGGTGGCGTTCGGGTTTGCCGTCGGCGTCCAGATAGGCATCACCTGGCGTCATCGTGTAGCGGTAGTTTTGCTGGCGGATGTGCTGCAGGATGGCTTCTGACAAGCGTCTGGGGTCGGCCTCGGCCAGTGCCGCCGACTGCCGCATGGCCAAGGCCCAGGCGATGGTGCGCGGGTTGTAGCCCGATGGCAGTTGCAACCAGTCCTGAAGCAGCGGGCTGCCCTCACGCGGGCCGTGCTCGATCTGCAACCAGGCCTGCGCATCGATCTGGGCGCGGTCAGCCAGTGCCTGAGCGGCCATCCAGTTCAGGCCCTCGCGCACGATCTGAGGCTCGGTCTGGGGTGGTGTGGGTGCAGCCAGCAAGGTGCCGTCCAGCAAGGGCACCGTGCTGACCTTGCTCGGCTCGATCGTGATCTGGTAGCGCGTGACCTGTCCGCTCGGGCGTGGCGGGAAGACCTCGTCGGCGCTGATCAGGGCCGGGTTGCGCGGGCGTGCCATCCAGTTGCGGCCATCGAAAAAGTCCAGCACGGGGCCGCGGAAGTACAGCTTGCTGGTCACCGGAGGTACGTCGATGAACTTCACGCGCATGGCGACGGTGTCGTCCTGAGCCAGTTCCGATACGTTGCCCAGCTTGATGCGGTCGGACAGCCCCGTGCGAGGTCCGGCATCGGCCGGCACGCTCCACAAAGGCCCGAGGCGCGGGAACAGCACATACAGCGCAAGCATCACCGGGATGCCCATCAGCACGCAACGCCAGGCGATCTTCATGGCCGACCAGATGCTGGGGCGCCCCAGCGGTCTTTGTGCCAGCACCAGCGAGGTCAGCATGCCCATCAGCACCACGATCATCAGCAAGGCGATGAACAGGCTTTGCGAGTAGAGGAACTGCGTCAGGATCAGGAAGAAGCCCAGCGAAGTGATCACGAAGGCATCTCGCCGGGCACGCAGCTCCAGCGTTTTCAAGCCTGCCAGCAGGCAGACCAGGGTGACGCCGGCTTCTCGTCCGAACAAGGTGTGGAAGGTCCAGACGGTCAGTCCCATGCCAATGGCCAGACAGACCAGCAACACCGAGCGTGGTGGCAGCGGGTCATCGCGCCAGGCCATGCGGGCGCGCAGCAGGATGGCCAGGCCCGTGCTCACGGACGACCACAATGGCAGACGAGGCAGGTGAGGCAGGATGCTCAGGGTGAGCACGGCGAGCAACAACAGCGTGTCACGGCCTTCACGCGTCAAGGACGATGCTGACAGGCGCCTCACCGGAGGTCTCCGGTCTGGGCGCCAGGGTTCCACAAGGCCAGGGTGTCCAGGCAGCGGCGCAGGTGATGTGAGCCGGCGTTGCAGTCCACGGCCACGCCGGGTAGCCGCAAGCCATAGATGGGGCCTCGGGCGGACGCATCCTGCTCGGCCTGAATCAGCCAACTGGCCAGGCGACTGAGACGGGCTTCCGCATCCAGACCGATCATCCCCGGGCTGTGTTCGAAATCCAGCCAGAGATCCGGGCTGTGGCCTTGTGCGGGCTCCCGGCTGACCAGGCCCGTACCCGAGGCCAGGGCCTGACTGGACTTCTTCCAGGCGATCCAGCGCATCGGATCCCCGCGCCGGTAGTCGCGCAGGCCTTCCGGCATTTCCGAGCTGACTGACGTGGCGCGTTGCGCGTGTTCCGAGGCCTCCAACCGGCGTCCTTGTGGGAGCGTCGGTGCATTGGGGTCCAGGGCGGGCCAGATCAGCACGCGGGTCTGAGGCAGCCAGTAGGCCCAGGCGCGAAACAGGCCCAGCGGGAAGCGGGTGTCGATCGTGATGCGGGGCAGGGTCAGCCAGCCGCGCTGCTGTGTGGCCACATCGACGTCAACCGTGCAATCGCTGCCGGGTGTCAACTCGGCGTGCGCGGGCGTACCGGGGCCCTCCATCGTGCCCTCGGGGGCCTTGGGGCCTGCCGTGACCTGCAAGCCATAACGCCCCAGCTTGCGGTGCTTGTTGCTCAGGGTGATGCCCACGCGCAGAACCTGGCCGGCGTGCACGCTGCGCAGCGTCAGCAGCCGCAGGTTCACGCCATGCAGATTGCCATGGGTCTGATAGAGCGCCGCCATGGAGGCCCCGCCCAGCAGGAAGCTCAAGGCATAGCCCAGGTTGACCTGTTCGTTGATGGAGGCCAGCAGCAGTACCACGAACACGAGTGCAAAAGCCCAGCCAGCCTTGGTCGGCAGGATGTAGAGATTGCGTTGATTGAGGGTGAGCTGATCACGTCTGGGCAGGCGAGATTCCCACCAGGCGTTCACCCTTTGCCTGATCCAGTTCAGGTTCAGGCGTGGGCTGGGTGTGTTCAGCATCGCGCGCACGCGGGTCATCGTCATGGGACCGGCGTGGCCTCCAGCAACGCCCGTGCTTGAGCCGTGGCGCTGCGGCCGGACTGTGGCAAGGGCATCAGTCTGTGTGCCACGGCGGGAATCCACAAGCTCTGGATGTCTTCAGGCGACACATGCTGGCGGCCCAGCACCAGGGCCCTGGAGCGTGCCAGCTTCAACAACGACAGGCCGGCACGCGGGCTCAGGCCCAGTGCAAACCAGCGGCCATCGCGGGTGGCAGTGATCAAGGCCTGCAGGTAGTCCAGCAGGCTGTCGGCCACATGGACCTCGTCCACGCGTTGCTGCCAGTGTTGCCATTGCGCCGGCGTCATCACCGGTTGCAGATGCAGCATGGCACCGCGGCGATCCTGCCCGGTCAGCAAGGAGCGCTCGGCGCCTGGGTCGGGGTAGCCCAGCGACAGGCGCATGGCGAAGCGGTCCAACTGAGATTCAGGCAGCGGGTGCGTGCCCAGTTGCTCGGAGGGGTTTTGCGTGGCGATCACGAAAAACGGCGAGGGCAGGGGGCGTGTTTCGCCCTCCACCGATACCTGCCGTTCTTCCATGGCCTCCAGCAGGGCGCTCTGGGTGCGCGGGCCCGCCCGGTTGATTTCGTCTGCCAGCAGCACGTGCGCGAACACCGGCCCGGGATGGAAGACGAAGGCTTCCTTCTGCCGCTCGTAGACGCTCACGCCGATCAGATCGGTCGGCAGCAAATCCGAGGTGAACTGGATACGCGAGAAGCTCAGGCCCAGGCTGCGCGCCAGGGCTTGCGACAGGGTGGTTTTCCCGACGCCCGGCACGTCTTCGATCAAAAGATGACCTGAAGCAAGCAGGCAGATCACGCTGAGGGTGACCTGCTCGCGCTTGCCCACAATGATCGTGCTAACCTGATCGATGAGCTGAGTGATTTGCGAGCCCTTGACGGACGTGGCAGCGCCAGTCGGCATGGCATGGTTCGAGTCGTTTCGCAACATGACGCGACATTACCTCAAACCCGCACGGCGTGCGGACCAAAGCTGACCCATGGCAACCGGCTATTTTTCACACTCTGACTGCCTGCATCACGACATGGGCAACGGACACCCCGAATGCCCCCAGCGCATCACGGCCATTGAAGACCAGTTGAGAGCCCAGGGGCTGGATGTCCTGATGTTGTCGCCTGATGTGCCGCTGGCCAGCAACACCGATCTGGCACTGGCCCACGATCTGAACTACGTGCTGACGCTGGATGACTTCCTGCAACAGCTGGAGGCCACAGGCGACACCCGTGCGCTCGACCCGGACACCTGGGCGAGTCCCGGAACCCGTGCCGCAACCTGGCGAGCCGCCGGTGCCGCCATCGCCGCGACCGACGCCGTGATCGACGGCAAGCTGGACAACGCTTTCTGTGCCGTGCGGCCGCCCGGGCACCACGCCACCCACAACCAGACCATGGGGTTCTGCTTCTTCAACAACGTCGCCGTGGCCGCGCGCCATGCGCTGGACGTGCGGGGGCTCAAGCGCGTGGCGGTGGTGGACTTCGACGTGCACCACGGCAATGGCACGGAAGACATCCTGGCAGGCGACGACCGCGTCCTGATGGTGGGGCTCTTCCAGCACCCCTTCTATCCATATAGTGGGGCGGAGTGCCGTGCCGGCAACATGGTCAACATCCCGATCCCCGCGCGCAGCGACGGCAAGGTCGTGCGCGACGTGGTGGAAAGCTACTGGCTGTATCGCCTGGAAGACTTCCAGCCCGAGATGATCTTCATTTCGGCCGGATTTGACGCCCACCGTGAGGACGAAATGGGCGGTTTGGGCATGGTCGAGGCAGATTACGCCTGGATCACGGCGAAAATCATGGAAGTGGCAGCCAAGTACAGCAAGGGGCGCATCGTGTCCTGTCTGGAGGGCGGCTACAACCTCAGTTCGCTGGCCCGCAGTGTGGCGGCGCATGTGCGAACCCTGATTGAAAACTAAGCCCGCCTATCTTCTACATGTCCGTGAGTTCCGTCCAGGTCACCCATCCCATCACCCCTGATGAACTGCTTCAGTTGCTGGATGGGCTGCAGCAACGCTCTGCCTTGTCCGAGGCGGGCATCATCCTGGGTTGCCTGGCGCTCTCCTGGGGCCTGCTGCGCCTCTGGCGGGGTGCACAGGGGGATCCGCATTCCGTCTGGTTCGGCCGCAATATCGTGGATGGGGTGCTGTTTCCGGTGCTGGCCTTGCTGCTGGCCCTGGCTGCGCGCCGCGCCCTCATGGGTGTCTTGCCGCTGACGGTTTTCCGTCTGATCATCCCGATCCTCGCTTCCCTGGCCGTCATTCGGCTGACGGTCAAGGTGCTCAAGGTGGCCTTTCCGTCTTCCCAGACGGTGAGGGTGGTCGAACGGACGGTCTCGTGGATGGCCTGGATCGTCACCGTGCTGTGGGTCACCGGCGTCATGCCCATGATCCTGGGCGAGCTGGAAGACATCACCTGGAAGATCGGCGCGACGCGGGTCAGCCTGCGCAACCTGATTGAAGGCGCGCTCAGTGCGGTGCTGGTGCTGATATTGAGCTTGAGCCTGTCCTCGGCGATCGAGACAAAGCTGCTCAAGGGCGCCACGGACAACCTGTCGCTGCGCAAGATCGCGGCCAATGCCATCCGCGCCATCCTGCTGACGCTGGGGCTGATCATGGCCCTGTCGGCCGCCGGTATCGACCTGACAGCCTTGTCGGTGCTGGGCGGTGCCGTGGGCGTTGGTCTGGGTTTTGGCTTGCAGAAGCTGGCCGCCAACTACGTGAGCGGCTTCGTCATCCTGGCCGAGCGCAGCCTGCGCATCGGGGATCTGGTGAAGGTCGACAACTTCGAGGGGCGCATCACCGACATCAACACGCGCTACACCGTGCTGCGCTCGGTCACGGGCCGGGAGTCGATCGTGCCCAACGAACTGCTGATCACGCAGCGTGTTGAAAACGCATCCCTGGCGGACAACAAGTTGATGCTCACGACCGTCGTACAGGTGGCCTACGGCACCGACCTCAACAGTGTCATGCCCAGGCTCAAGGACGCCGTGGCGGCCTTGCCGCGTGTGGTTCAGGATCCTGGCCCCGCCGTGCACCTGTCCGATTTCGCTGCGGACGGGTTGGAGTTGACCGTCGCTTTCTGGATCATGGATCCCGAAAACGGGCAACTCGGTGCACGCTCGGCGGTCAATCTGGCCATCCTGGATACGCTCAACAGCATGGGCGTCGAGATTCCATTTCCTCAGAGGGTTGTGCATCAGGCCAGCGTGGCTTGAGGTATCCTCCGCCGCACGATGAGCTTTCCCATTTCTTTCCCCAGCCGGGAGAACTGGCCCTTCATGGGGCTGGTGCTGCTGGCCTGCCTGCTGGCCTTTGCCTGGCAAGGCCCCCTGGCGGCATCCCTGGTTGCCGTGGCTGGCCTGCTGGCGCACATGGTCTATTTCCGCGATCCGCCACGCGCCGTGCCTGCCCAGGCCGGTGTGGTGCTGTCGCCAGCAGACGGTCGCATCGTGCGCATCGAAAAGGCCCGCGACCCCTACGCCAACCGTGACGCCTTGCGCATCAGCGTGTTCATGAGCCTGTTCAGCCTGCACGGCAACCGTGCGAGCGTGGACGGCGTGATCCGCCAGGTCGAGTACATCCCCGGGCAACTGGTGAACACCGATCTGGATACGGCTTCACGCCATCATGAGCGCAATGCCATCGTGATCGAGTCCAACGGCCAGTTGGTGACGCTGGTGCAAGTGGCGGGCTTGATCGCCCGCCGGATCCTGTGCTGGGTCAAGCCGGGCGACACGCTCACGCGTGGGCAGCGTTACGGCCTGATCCGTTTTGGCGCTCGGGTAGATGTTTACCTGCCGCCGCATGCCGTGCCCAAGGTTGCCCCTGGCGACAAGGTGTCGGCAACCACCACCATTCTGGCAACCCTGAACAAGGCTTGACTGTGCAACCTGTTTCCCCGAAAGAGGCCGATCCCAATGTGGATCTGAGCCTGGATGATGCCGATGACGCGCCCCGTCCGCGTCGCAAGGGCGTCTACATCCTCCCGAATCTGTTCACGCTGGCCGCATTGTTCGGCGGCTTCTACGCCATCGTGATGGCCATGAACGGCCATTTTGACCAGGCGTCGATCGGCATTTTCTTTGCGATGGTGCTCGACAGCCTGGATGGCCGGGTCGCCCGGATGACCAACACGCAAAGCGCGTTTGGCGAGCAGATGGACAGCCTGTCAGACATGGTGTCCTTTGGCGCCGCACCCGCCTTGATCGTCTACGAATGGGCGCTCAAGGACATGGGCAAGCTGGGCTGGATCGCTGCCTTTGTGTACTGCTCGTGTGCGGCTTTGCGCCTGGCGCGCTTCAACACCAATATTGCGGTGGTGGACAAGCGCTTCTTCCAGGGCCTGCCCAGCCCGGCCGCTGCGGCCCTGGTCATGGGCCTGATCTGGGTCGTCACCGACATGGGTGAAACCGCCCGCTCCCTGCACGGCATGGTCTGGCTGGCCTGTGGCTTCACGCTGTACGCGGGGCTGACCATGGTCACCAACATCCCGTTCTACAGCTTCAAGGACGTCAACTTCCGGCGCACGGTGCCGTTCATCGCCATCGTGGCGATCGCGCTGGGCATCGCCGTGATCACCATCCATCCGCCCATCGTGCTCTTCGGAATCTTTGTGGTTTACGGCACCTCCGGCTATGGTGTCTACATCTGGAAGCGCATGAAGGGCAAGCCGGTGAGCGTGATTTCCACCTCGACCGATGAGCCCGATGAAGCCGGCCTGCATCGCTGATCGTCATTTCCTGGGTTTGTTTGGCGTTATTGCCAGCCTCAGGCTCTGAACCTGCGTGTTATATTGATACCCATGAAAACGTTCAACGCATCGCTGCTACTACTGCTAGGAGAGCCCCGGGCGCGTTGATCGCTATCGTCTGTACACACCTGTACCTTGCATCACGGCCCGCCAAGCGCTTCTTGCGGGCCGTTTTGTTTTGGATGGAGTCATTGATCAATCCGGAACTGGCCAGATGCCCAAGAGATGCTTCACAGCACGCCAGGCGGCCACCAACCTGATCTGAACCGACTTCTGTCCCACGGAGACCACCATGACCGACAAGCTCATCATTTTCGACACCACCTTGCGCGATGGCGAACAGTCGCCCGGCGCGTCCATGACGCGTGAAGAAAAGCTGCGCATTGCCCGCCAGCTGGAGCGTCTGAAGGTGGACGTGATCGAAGCCGGTTTTGCCGCTTCGTCCAATGGTGACTTCGAGGCCATCAAGTCGATCGCCGACGTGATCAAGGATTCGACCGTCTGTTCGCTGGCTCGCGCCAATGACCGCGACATCGCTCGTGCTGCCGAGGCCCTGAAGGGCGCCAACTCCTGGCGTATCCATACCTTCATTGCCACCAGCGCACTGCACATGGAAAAGAAGCTGCGCATGTCGCCCGAGCAGGTGCTGGAGCAGGCGAAACTGTCCGTGCGCTTTGCCCGCAACCTCACGTCCGACGTGGAGTTCTCGGCTGAAGACGGCTACCGCTCCGACCTCGATTACCTGGCCCGCGTGTGCGAAGCCGTGATCGCCGAGGGCGCGACCACCATCAACATCCCGGACACCGTGGGCTACGCCATCCCCGAGCTGTACGGCAACTTCATCAAGACTCTGCGCGAAAAAGTGCCCAACTCGGACAAGGCCATCTGGTCCGTGCACTGCCACAACGACCTGGGCATGGCCGTGGCCAACTCCCTGGCCGGCGTGAAGATCGGTGGCGCGCGTCAGGTGGAGTGCACCATCAACGGCCTGGGCGAGCGTGCCGGCAACTGCGCGCTGGAAGAGGTCGTGATGTCGGTCAAGACCCGTCGCGACTACTTCGGCCTGGACGTGGGCATCGACACCCAGCAGATCATGCCGGCTTCGCGCCTCGTGTCTCAGACCACCGGTTTCGTGGTGCAGCCCAACAAGGCTGTGGTGGGCGCCAACGCCTTTGCCCACGCCTCCGGCATCCACCAGGATGGCGTGCTCAAGGCGCGGGACACCTACGAAATCATGCGTGCGGAAGACGTGGGCTGGGCTGCCAACAAGATCGTGCTGGGCAAGCTCTCCGGCCGCAACGCCTTCAAGCAGCGCCTGCAGGAACTCGGCATCGATCTGGACTCGGAAACCGAAGTCAATGCCGCCTTTGGCCGCTTCAAGGAACTGGCCGACCGCAAGAGCGAGATCTTCGACGAGGACATCATTTCCCTGGTGGGCCACGACGGTGCCGCCAGCGAGCAGGATCACTACCGCTTCGTGGCGCTGTCTCAGCGTTCCGAAACCGGTGAGCGCCCGCACGCCAACATCGTGTTCGTGGCCGGCGATCAGGAACACCGCTCCGAGAGCGATGGCAATGGCCCGGTGGACGCCTCCCTCAAGGCCATCGAGGCTGTCGTGAAAAGTGGCGCAGAAATCGTCCTCTACTCGGTCAATGCGATCACCTCGGGAAGCACAGAATCACAAGGAGAGGTCACAGTTCGTCTGCAGCATGGCGGGCGGGTTGTCAATGGGGTCGGAGCAGATCCGGACATCGTTGTGGCGTCAGCCAAAGCCTATCTTTCTGCGTTGAACAAGCTCCACAGCAAGTCGGAAAGGGTGGCCGCACAGGGTTGACCCGCATGACGGTGGTCTGATCAGCCAGGCCACTTGATAAAAGACGCGTAAGTCTTTGATCTTGCGCGTCTTTTTTATTACACTTGCGTGAAGACGAAAGGGCTGTACCGTGGTGTGCTCGAAATTGAAGAAAAACTGGCTTGCAATTGCACTGGTATCGGTGCTGTCCGTGTCCCTCTGCACCTCTGTTGAAGCAGCTACCAAGGCCCGTCAGTCCACCACCCGTACCGCCAAGGCCAGCAAGGTGGTCAAGGCCAAGCCCGTTGCTCGCAAGGTGGTCCGTCAGGCCAAGTCTCGCGGTCGCGTGGTCCAGCAAGCCCCCCGCGCCAGCGTCGTGCGCGCAGTGTCAAGCAACGCCGTGCCTGCCAGACTGGCGCCCGTGTCCATCAACGCTGCAGCACCGGTTCGCCCATCCTCCAATCTGGCCGCAGCCTCCAGCGCCTCAGGCACCTCGTTTGGTCAGCTCTATGGTCTGCACCACACACAGGATCCACTGGATCTGAAGTCCAGCGTGGCGCTGGTGATGGACCAGGACACCAATGAAGTGGTGTTTGCCAAGAATTCCGAAGCCGTTCTGCCGATCGCATCGCTGACCAAGCTGATGACCGCGATGGTGATGGTGGAAGCCAAGCTGCCGCTGGAAGAAACCATCACGGTCACCGCCGATGACGTGGACACCGAAAAGAACAGCAGCTCCCGCCTGGCGGTGGGCGCCACGCTGACCCGTGGTGAACTGCTGCATCTGGCCCTGATGTCGTCGGAAAACCGCGCGGCTCACGCCTTGGGGCGGACCTATCCTGGTGGCTTGCCTGCTTTCGTGCTGGCCATGAATGCCAAGGCCCGTTCGCTGGGTATGGCCGATACCCGTTATGTGGACCCCACCGGCCTCAACAGTGGCAACCAGTCGAGCGCCAAGGATCTGGCCTCGCTGGTCAAGGCTGCCTACCAGCAGCCCCTGATCCGTGAGCTGTCGACCTCGCATGAGTACGCCGTGCGTGTGGGCAGCCGCCAACTGCAGTTCCACAACACGAACAGCCTGGTGCGCAACCCCGCCTGGGACATCGGTCTGCAAAAGACGGGCTACATCGTGGAAGCGGGGCGTTGCCTGGTGATGCAGGCCAAGATGGCTGGCCGAAAGTTCATCATGGTGTTCCTGGATTCGGCAGGCAAGTATTCGCGTCAGGCCGATGCAGAGCGCGTGCGTCGCTGGATCGAGTCGGCCACGCAAAAGGGCGCCTTGAGTAGCCTGCCGCACAACAAGGTTCAGTCCTGACTCATCGTGCTACCGGCTGAGCCCAGGGTTCGGCCAGGCATGAAAAAAGCCACCGCATGTCGGTGGCTTTTTCGTTGCGGCCTTTAGCGGCCAGGCATCAACTGTGACTCCACCCCAGCGTGCTCGACACGCGTTGCGCTGTGTTCTTCAAAGCTTCGCCCCACTCCGGGCTCATGCGGGCGGCAGGTGCGTTGAGCGCCAGGCTGGCTGTAACGCGGCCCTGGTCGTCCAGGATCGGCGCGGCGCTGAGTTGAAGGGAGGGGTCTTGCCCTTCACCTTCTTGCGCGATGCCGCTTTGGCGGATCAACGACAGCTCGGCGTGCAGCCCTGGGTGGGCGCCCGCCAGGCCTTGCAGGGCAGAGCCGGATTCATTGAGCAGCAGGATCTTGCCGGCGGCACTGCTGGTCAGTGGCACGCGCAGGCCCATCACGCGGGTCACCTGCACGCCATTGCGTTCCGACACGGTGCGTTCGATGCACAAGGCATCGTCGTCCTGGCGAATGAACAGGGAAACGGGGAAGCCGGTCAGCCTGTGAAGCTCCTGCATCGGGCGCACGGCCAGATCGCGCACATCCAGGCGAGCGCGAACCAGGTTGCCCAGCTCCAGCAGGCGCAGGCCCAGCCGGTAGCTGCCGGGGCCCGATCGCTCGACCATGCCGCCAACGGCCAGGTCATTGAGGATGCGGTGAGCTGTGGAGGGATGAAGTCCGGTCTGCTCGCTGATCAGTTTCAGTGAAACGGCACCGCCATCGCGCGCCAGTGTGTCCAGCAGACTGAACATTCTGCTGAGAACCTGGATCGAAGTGGAAGCTGCTTTGGTATCGCTCATCGGGGTTTTCCTCCGTGAGAAGGGATTTTGAAAGGCGGGATCCCCCATCAATCGGCGAAATAATCCGTGCCTTGAGCGCATTTCCACCCGTCTGCCATGTCGTTTTCGGCATTTCATAACGCCCATGACCATTTCCAGACCATTTGCGCCAATTTGGCGAGATTTCGTCCTCGCTTTCCGGTCGGCGTCAGCCTGGCTGCCGGGACTGTTGGCGGCCTGTTTTGTCGGTGGGGTGATGGCTCAGCCGGATGTCCCCGCCAGTAGTGTGGAAAAAACCGCCGCGAGCGCGCCTGGGGCCGCGTCGTCAACAGCCTCGGGTGCGGCTGCAGCGCCGCCGGCTTCCGCCGCATCGGCACCGTTTGTGCACCGTTGGGTGTCTCCCTTTCCACGCGTGATCGGCAAACTGGGCGTCAAGGACCTGGGGCTGGTCATCAACGAGGATGATCCGTATTCCGTACAGGTGGGGGCGTATTACGCGAAAGCAAGGCGCATCCCCGCTTCGCAGATCCTGCGCGTCAACCTGCCGGTGAAGCCGGAGTTGTCGCCAGCGGATTTCGCGAAGTTTTCGAAGCAGGTCGACGCCTTCTACGGCAGCCGGGTTCAAGGCCTGGCGCTGGCCTGGAGGCAGCCCTATGCCGTGGGCTGCAATTCCATCACAGGCGCGCTGGCGCTGGGCTATGACGGCAAATTGTGCAGCGAGGCCTGCCAGAAACCCGGGCACAAGAGCCGGTCGTCTGTCTACTTCGGGTCGGTATCCGTCAAGCCTTTCAAGGACCACCACATGCGACCAGGCATGCTCCTGGCTGCCAAGGATGTGGCAAGTGCCAAGGCCCTCATCGACCGCGGGGTACGCTCCGACGGCACCTTGGGGCTGAAGGGGGCGCCCCCTGTGGACGTGCACTTTGTCACGACATCAGACCAGGTACGCAGTGTTCGACAGTGGTCGTATCCACCAGCCGGGCCTCAGCCCAAGGTCGGCATCAACGTCTTGCTGGATCAGACGGATGCCTTGCGCCACGTCGATCGCGTGCTGCTCTACATGACCGGGCGGGAGCGTATCGAAGGCCTGGACACGGTGAGCTTTGTGCCGGGGGCCCTGGCCGATCACCTGACTTCGTTTGGCGGCATGCTGGATGACGCGCACGGGCAGATGTCCGTGCTCTCGTGGATCGATGCTGGCGCCACGGCCAGTTATGGCACCACCAGCGAGCCCTGTGCCCATCCGCAGAAGTTCCCGCATCCGCAGGTCCTGCTGCTGTTTTATGTGCAAGGCGCCACGGCCCTGGAGGCGTACTGGAAAAGCGTGATGTGGCCGCAGCAGGGTCTGTTTGTCGGCGAGCCGCTGGCTGCGCCTTTCGCTCACTAGCGGTTCAGCGCAAGAGGCCCCAGCGAACACGCTGGGCTATCCACCATTTCCGAAGCGGGGTCAGCACGATACGTTCGTGCAGCACCCGATCCCCCTGGCGGGCGACCTGATCGATCAGATACAGGTAGATGTGACACAGCACGAGCAAGGGCTTGAGCGCGGCTTGTTCAGCCGAGGGCAGGGCGCGGCAGGCGGACAGCCCCTGGTGGAGATGCGCCGAGGCCTGCCCGTGGAGATGCGTCAGCAAACGGGGCCAGCCTTCGGCCGGCGAAGCCGCATCAGGTTTGCTCAACTGGTGGGCGCGCACATCATGGGCCTGCAACACATCGATGGCGACCTGGATCCAGCCGCTGCGCGCGTCCTGACCCAGCCTGGCCAACTGGTGAGCCTGGCGCAGCCCCCAGCCCAACTGGTGAGCGGCTTGTCGTGCGGCGTCGCTGGTGGCGCCCAGCAGACACGCGGCACCTTCTGCGGCAGCGCCCGTCGTTTGCCTCATGTGCCGCTGCAGGCTCGCGTCATCCAGCCAGCGCGTCTGGTTGATGAGCGTGATGAGGCCTTCAATCTGGCTGCTCCACAAGGGCCAGGCAGGCAACTGCGCAGGGGCGCTGACGCGTGAGGCATCGGTCAAACCTTTGAGCAAAGGGTGGTGTGCCTGGCCTTGCGCGGCGTCGTTCAATTCCTGCAACCACCAGCGGAGTTTCGTTTCCGCCACGCCGGGATCCTGGATTTTGAAAGGAATCTGGGCGGTCTCGTGCCACCATTGCACCCAATACAGCAAGGCGGGACGCTGTGAAGCAGGTGCCGCAGCCAGCGCGTAGTAGAGGCTGCTGCCGGCGCGGGGGAAAACGTCAATGGGGGGATGCGGGGTGGATGAATTCATGACAAATGGTGAGACGCAGGCCGTATTGTCTCAATAGCTGAATTGACAGATCAGGAAGTCCTTGCCTACATTACTGACCCGCGAGTCAGTTATTCTGTCATCGCCTGATGCCCGGCGTTTTTCTGTCGTCGAATGACCGCGCATCACCCATTGATTTCACATATATCGCTCTATGAAATTGAATGCGCGCCGCGTGCCTGCGGTCATGGCTTTGATCTCGTCTGCACTGGCCCTGGTCCTCGCAGGCTGCAGCAAGGAAGCCCCTGCGCCCACGCCCGAGCGCGCGGTTCGCACCTTGCTGATCTCTGAAACAGGTGGCGTGCTGGAGCGTGAGTATTCCGCCGACATCCGTGCCCGTACGGAGTCGCGCCTGGGCTTCCGTGTGCCCGGCAAGGTGGCCCGCCGTCTGGTCGAGCTGGGTCAATCGGTTCGCTCCGGGCAGGTGCTGGGGCAACTGGATCCACAGGATCTGCGTCTGCAACAGGATGCCGCGCGAGCCGGTCTGGCTGCGGCCGAGGCCAATGCCACGCAGGCTACGTCCGATCTCAAGCGTTTCACCGAACTGAAGTCGCAAGGCTTCATCAGCGAGGCTGAGCTGGAGCGCCACACCACCATGGCGCGAACCGCCGAGGCCAACCTGCGTCAGGCGCGTGCACAAGCCGGTGTCCAGAGCAATCAAACCAGCTACGCCGCGCTGGTGGCCGACGCCGCAGGTGTGATCACCTCGGTGGACATGGAGCCCGGCCAGGTGGTGAACGCCGGCATGCCGGTGCTGACCCTGGCCCATGACGGCGCGCGTGACGCCGTGTTCGCCGTGCCCGAGGATCTGGGGCAGGTGGTGCGTGGCCTGGTTGGCAAGAAGGATGCGATCAAGGTTCGCCGCTGGGGTACCAGCGAGTGGGTGCCGGCCACCGTGCGTGAAGTCGCCGCAGCCGCTGATCCCGTGACGCGCACTTTCCAGGCCAAGGCCGATGTCGGCAAGGCCGGCTTCGAGCTGGGCCAGTCGGCCAGCGTGGCTTTCAACACGCCAGCGCGTGTCAGCGGTGGCCTGCGCATTCCGCTGTACGCCCTGGCCGAGCGCGATGGCAAGTCCATCGTCTGGGTGCTGGACGACAAGACCATGACCGTCAAGCCGCAGCCCGTCATCACGGGTGACATCACCGGCAATGTGGTGCTGGTGGCCAAGGGCCTGAACGCCGGCCAGGAGATCGTGACGGCGGGCGTGCATGCGCTCAATCCCGGTCAGAAGGTGCGCCGCTATCGGGCTGGCGCTGCTGATGCGGCTGCTTCGGGCAACAGCCCGGCGGTGAAGCCCTGATCGGCGAGGAGCGAGTCTTGAGTCACAAGCCAGATTCCTCGAACGAGGCGCAAGGGCAGCGTTTCAATATTTCCCGCTGGGCGCTGGAGCACCCCGCACTGACGCGCTACCTGATGGTGGTGCTGATGCTGCTGGGCCTGGCCGCCTACTTCCAGCTGGGGCAGGACGAAGATCCGCCCTTTGCCTTCCGCATCATGGTCGTGCGCTCTTATTGGCCGGGCACGACCGCCCAGCAGATGGCCGAGCAGGTGACCGACAAGATCGAGCGCACGCTGCAGGAAGTCCCTTACGCGGACAAGATCCAGTCCTACACCAAGCCGGGTGAGTCCTTCACCATGTTCATGGTCAAGGACTCTTCGCCCCCCAAGGAAATTCCAAACCTTTGGTATCAGGTGCGCAAGAAGGTGGGCGACATGCGCCACACCTTGCCCCAGGGCGTGATCGGCCCGTTCTTCAATGACGAGTTCGGCGATGTGTACGGCTCGATCTACGCGCTGTCGGCCGATGGCTTCTCGCCGGAAGAGCTGCGGCAGTTTGCAGATCGCGCCCGTTCCGATCTGCTGCGTGTGCCGGGCGTGGCCAAGGTGGAGCTGTTCGGGGTTCAGGCTGAAAAGATTTTCCTGGAGATTCCTCAGTTCAAACTGGCTCAACTGGGATTGGACCTGTCTCAGGTGATCCAGCAGCTCAATGCCCAGAACGGCATCGAGGGCGCCGGTGTCTACAACGGCGACCGCACCAATGTGCAGATGCGCGTGAATGGCGCCTTCCAGAACATCGAGCAGATTCGCCGGATGCCGCTGCGCCTGATCAACCAGGCCAACGGGCAGGCACGCACCTTCCACCTGGGCGACATCGCCACCATCCGCCGCGGGTATGAAGACCCACCCGTGACCAAGGTGCGCCACCAGGGCAAGGCCGTGATCGCCATGGGCATCTCCATGGCCAAGGGCGGCGACATCATCCAGCTGGGCAAGAGCCTGACGGCGGCCACCGAGCTCATCAAGGCCGACCTGCCTGTGGGCATCGAGCTCGATCAGATCCAGAACCAGCCGCAGGCGGTGACGTCCTCCGTGGGCGAGTTCGTGCACGCGCTGGTGGAGGCGGTGGTCGTTGTGCTGGCCGTGAGTTTCCTGAGCCTGGGGCTGCACACCAAGCCGCTGCGCCTGGATGTCTGGCCAGGTCTGGTCGTGGGCATCACCATTCCGCTGGTGCTGGCCGTGACCTTCCTGATCATGGATCTCTGGGGGGTGGGCCTGCACAAGATCTCGCTGGGCGCGCTCATCATCGCGCTGGGCTTGCTGGTGGATGACGCCATCATCGCCGTCGAGATGATGGTGCACAAGCTGGAAGAGGGCTACGACAAGATGAGCGCGGCCACAGCCGCCTACGACATCACGGCCATGCCCATGCTGACAGGCACGCTGATCACGGCTGCCGGCTTCCTGCCCATCGGGATGGCCAACTCGTCGGTGGGTGAGTACACGTATGCCATTTTTGCCGTCACGGCCGCCGCCTTGCTGATCTCGTGGATCGTGTCCGTGTACTTCGTGCCCTATCTGGGGCAATGGCTGCTGCGCACCAAGCCCAAGGTGCAGGCCGGTGACGCGGTCGATCTGTACGACACCCCGTTCTACTCGCGCTTCAAGGCGCTGGTGAACTGGTGCGTGGGGCACCGCTGGATCACCATCGCCATCACCTTGAGCGCCTTGTTCCTGGGTTTTGTGGGCATGGGCAAGGTCCAGCAGCAGTTCTTCCCGGATTCAAGTCGCCCTGAAATCATCGTGGACCTCTGGCTGCCCGAAGGCTCCAGTTTCGATACGACCGAGGCGGTGGCCCGGCGCTTCGAGTCCCGCATGATGAAAGAGCCGGGCGTCAAGACGGTGAGCTCGTGGATCGGCTCGGGCCTGCCACGTTTTTATCTGCCGATGGACCAGATCTTCCCGCAAAGCAACGTCAGCCAGGTCGTGGTCTTGCCGGTGGATGCTTCCATGCGCGAGAAGGTGCGCCACAAGCTGCCCGAGATCCTGGCCGCCGAGTTCCCGGAAGTCCGTGCCCGCGTCAAGCTGCTGCCCAACGGGCCACCCGTGCCTTATCCGGTGCAGTTCCGCATCGTGGGTGAGGACGTGACCACCTTGCGCCACTGGGCCGAAGAAGCCAAGGACCTGATGCGGGCGCACGCCGACATGCGTGGTGTCAACGACAACTGGAATGAAGCCATCAAGTCGGTTCGCTTGACCGTGGACCAGGACAAGGCGCGTGCATTGGGCGTGACCACCCAATCCATCGCACAGGCCACCCAGGTGCTGACCTCCGGCACGACCATTGGCCAGTACCGCGAGGGCGACCGCCTGATCGAGATCGCGCTGCGTTCACCGCAATCAGAACGCGAGTCCATGAGTGCGCTGGGTAACGCCTATGTGCCCACGGCTTCCGGCCGCATGGTGCCGGTGTTGCAGGTGGCCAAGCCCCAGATGGTCTGGGAGCCGGGCGTGCTGTGGCGTGAAGGCCGCCATTTCGCCATCACCGTGCAAGGTGATGTGCGCGAAGGCATCCAGGGGCCGACCGTCAGTCAGGCACTGTGGCCTCAGATGAAGGCGCTGGAGGCGAAGATGCCCGTGGGCTACCACGTGCAACTGGCGGGTACGGCAGAAGAAAGCTCGAAGGGGCAGGGCTCCATCTTTGCCAACGTGCCGGCCATGCTGTTCATCATCTTCACCTTGCTGATGCTGCAGCTGCAGAGCTTCTCGCGCGCCATGCTGGTGTTCCTCACCGGCCCGATGGGCATTGCGGGGGTGGCCATGGCCTTGCTGGCGTCCGACCGTCCGTTCGGCTTTGTCGCCATGCTGGGTGTGATCGCGCTGATGGGCATGATCATGCGCAACTCCGTGATCCTGATCGACCAGATCGAGCAGGACCGCGCCCGTGGCGTGCCGGCCTGGGATGCCATCGTCGGGGCGGCCGTGCGCCGTTTCCGCCCGATCGTCCTGACCGCCGCCGCCGCCGTGCTGGCCATGATCCCGCTGAGCCGCAGCGCCTTCTGGGGCCCGATGGCCGTGGCCATCATGGGCGGGCTGATTGTGGCGACCTTGCTCACTTTGCTGGCCCTGCCGGCCATGTACGCCGCCTGGTTCAGGGTTCGCCGCGATACCGGCGTGGCCTGAAGCGTGAAAAACAGGGTCTGAGCCGCGCTAGAATCGGCGGTTCAGACCAAATTAGCCAGTCCGGGTGTCGGGCGGGCCTGCGTGAGACAGTTTCACTTCGTGAGCCGCTTCGCAGGAGCGACCGGTGGCCGGGCTTTTCAGAGTTCATGCGCGGGTGGCGAAATTGGTAGACGCACCAGGTTTAGGTCCTGACGCCAGCAATGGTGTGGGGGTTCGAGTCCCCCCCCGCGCACCAGACTCAATTCTTATTCCTTACTGAGAGATCACATCATGGCGATCAACGTGGAGACCCTCGACAAGCTGGCGCGCCGCATCACGCTGTCGCTGCCTGCTGACGTTCTGCAATCGGAAGTGGATGCCCGCCTCAAGAAGCTGGCTCGCACCGTCAAGGCCGACGGCTTCCGTCCTGGCAAGGTGCCGATGAACGTCGTGGCCCAGCGCTACGGCTATTCCGTGCAGTACGAAGTGGTCAACGACAAGCTGGGCGAAGCCTTCGCTCAAGCCGCTCAAGAAGCCAACCTGCGTGTGGCCGGTCAACCCAGCATCTCCGAAAAGGAAGGTGGCCCGGTTGAAGGTCAACTGCAATTCGATGCCACGTTCGAGGTCTATCCCGACGTGACCATCGGTGACCTGTCCACCGCCGAAGTCGAGCGCGTGACGGCTGAAGTCAACGACGCTGCCATCGACCGCACCATCGAGATCCTGCGCAAGCAACGCCGCACTTTCGCCCAGCGTCCTGCTGCCGAAGGCGCTGCTGACGGCGACCGCGTGACCATCGACTTCGAAGGCAAGATCGACGGCGTGCCTTTCGACGGCGGCAAGGCTGAAGGCTTCCAGTTCCTGGTCGGCGAAGGCCAGATGCTCGAAGCGTTCGAAAAGGCCGTGCGCGGCATGAAGGCTGGCGACTCCAAGACCTTCCCCCTGGCCTTCCCCGAGGACTACCACGGCAAGGACGTGGCCGGCAAGGAAGCTGACTTCCTGGTGACCGTCAAGAAGGTGGAAGCCCAGAACCTGCCCGAGCTGAACGACGAGTTCATCAAGGGCCTGGGCCTGGCCGATGGTTCGATCGACGCGCTGCGCGCCGACATCAAGCGCAACCTCGAGCGCGAAGTGAAGTTCCGCGTGGCCGCCCGCAACAAGGCTGCCGTGATGGAAGCCATCCTGAAGCTGGTTGACTTCGATCTGCCCCAGTCGCTGGTGGCCGCCGAGTCCGACCGCCTGGTGCAAGGCGCCCGCGAAGACCTGAAGGCACGTGGCATCAAGGACGCCGACAAGGCTCCGATCCCCGCTGAAATGTTCAAGCCCCAAGCCGAGCGCCGCGTGCGTCTGGGCCTGACCGTGGCCGAGCTGGTCAAGGCCAACAACCTGGCTGCCAAGCCCGAGCAACTGCAAGCTCACATTCAAGAGCTGGCACAAAGCTACGAGCAGCCCGCTCAAGTGGTGGCCTGGTACATGAGCGACCGTCAGCGCATGGCTGAAGTGGAAGCCGTCGTGATCGAAGGCAACGTGGCTGACTTCGTGCTGTCCAAGGCCAAGGTGACCGACAAGGCCCTGAGCTTCGAAGAACTGATGGGTCAGCAAGCCGCAGCCTGATCGTTCGATCTGACAGGAAAAAGGGCCCCGGGCTCTGACGTTTGCCGGTGAATGCCGGTCGTCAGCCAGGGAAACCCTCAAAAAAAGCACCTGCAATCCCGAGTGAGGGCAGGTGCTTTTGTTTTGTGCGACCGTGTCTGTGCTTGCAAACAACGGAAAGACGACCAAGGTAGTCGTGCGCTTTTTCCAGCGTTCGACCCGGGCTTTTCGCAAGTCATAATCGTTTTACATACACATTTGCGGCTCCTTTTTGCGAGGGGCCTCTTTTGAAGGAAGCACATGAGCGCACTGGACATTCAAAACCTGGGCATGGTGCCCATGGTCATTGAGCAATCGGGTCGTGGCGAGCGCGCCTACGACATCTACAGCCGCCTCTTGCGCGAGCGGGTGATCTTTCTGGTCGGTCCCGTCAACGACGCCACCGCCAACCTGGTCGTGGCACAGATGCTGTTCCTCGAGAGCGAAAACCCCGACAAGGACATTTCGTTCTACATCAACTCGCCTGGCGGCAGCGTGAGCGCCGGCATGTCGATCTTCGACACGATGAACTTCATCAAGCCGGATGTGTCGACGCTGTGCATGGGCATGGCCGCCTCCATGGGCGCCTTCCTGCTGGCTGCCGGCACCAAGGGCAAGCGTTTTGCGCTGCCCAACTCCAAGATCATGATTCACCAGCCCCTGGGTGGTGCACAAGGTCAGGCGACGGACATCGAAATCCACGCCCGCGAGATCCTCAAGACCCGCGAACAACTCAACCGTATCCTGGCCGAGCGTTCCGGCCAGCCCCTGGAGAAGATCCAGAACGATACCGAACGCGACTACTACATGTCGGCCGATGAGGCCGCCACTTACGGACTCATCGACAAGGTGCTGGACAAGCGACAGTGATCTGACAGACGGGCCCCCGCTCGTCTCCGGATTGACCCCAAAGTGGCAAAAAAGCCGCGCCAAGATGGGGCAGTTCACCGAGATCGACGCAGGGGCATTTGTCTTATCATGTCCCCAACCCCCTTGCCGACTCTTTGACAGGCCTGCACCATGCCCGAGAAAAAAGGCTCCTCCAGCGAAAAAATCTTGTACTGCTCCTTCTGCGGAAAGAGCCAGCACGAGGTGAAGAAGCTCATCGCCGGCCCGTCGGTCTTCATCTGCGACGAGTGCATCGAGCTGTGTAACGACATCATCCGCGATGAAGTCGCAGCCGAAGCCGAGCAATCACGCCCCGCTCGCAGCGATCTGCCTACGCCGGCCGAAATCAAATCCAGCCTGGACCAGTACGTGATTGGCCAGGACACGGCCAAGCGCACGCTGTCCGTGGCGGTCTACAACCACTACAAGCGGCTCAAGCACATGGGCACGGGCGAGAACAAGAAGCCCGATGTCGAACTGGCCAAGAGCAACATCCTGCTGATCGGGCCCACCGGCTCCGGCAAGACGCTGCTGGCCCAGACGCTGGCCCGCCTGCTGAACGTGCCTTTCGTGATTGCCGACGCCACCACCCTGACCGAAGCCGGTTATGTGGGTGAGGACGTTGAAAACATCATCCAGAAGCTGCTGCAGAACTGCAACTACGAGGTCGAGAAGGCCCAGCGCGGCATCGTCTACATCGACGAAATCGACAAGATCTCGCGCAAGTCCGACAACCCGTCCATCACGCGTGACGTGTCGGGTGAGGGCGTGCAGCAGGCACTGCTGAAGCTGATCGAAGGCACTATGGCCAGCGTGCCACCGCAGGGTGGCCGCAAGCACCCCAATCAGGACTTCCTGCAGATCGACACGACCAACATCCTGTTCATCTGCGGCGGTGCTTTCGATGGCCTGGAAAAGGTCATCCAGAACCGTTCGGTGAAGTCCGGCATCGGCTTCGGCGCTTCCGTGCAGAGCAAGGAAGAAAAGAAGCTCTCCGAGGTCTTCCGCGAGGTCGAGCCCGAGGATCTGATCAAGTTCGGCATCATCCCCGAACTGGTTGGCCGTTTGCCCGTTGTGGCGACGCTGGGCGAATTGACCGAGGATGCGCTCGTGCGTATCCTGACCGAACCCAAGAACGCGCTTCTCAAGCAATATCAGCAACTGCTGAGCATGGATGGCGTCGAACTGGAGATCCGTCCGCAGGCCCTGTCGGCCATCGCCCGCAAGGCGCTGGCCCGCAAGACCGGTGCACGTGGTCTGCGATCCATCCTGGAACAGTCGTTGCTTGACACGATGTTCGAACTGCCTACACAGGAAGGAGTGCAAAAGGTGGTCCTGGATGAGGCCACCATCGAAGAGAACGCCAAGCCCTTGTTGGTGTATCGGGAACAGGCTAAGGCCAGTGCCTGAGCGAACTCTTGAAGTTCAGCTCTGACGGGCACCGCTGAAGACCCTGTGATCCAAGGTTTTCACGGTGCCCTTGTGTTTTATCGCTGAAGCCCCATGTGGGTATCAGAGAAAGTGAGCCCAATATGTCTGGACACCCCATCCTTCCCTCCGATCCCATCACGCTGCCGCTGCTGCCGCTGCGAGATGTCGTGGTCTTTCCGCACATGGTGATCCCGCTGTTCGTGGGACGCCCCAAATCCATCAAGGCCCTCGAAGCCGCGATGGAAGCTGGCAGGCAAATCATGCTGGTCGCCCAGAAGGCAGCCGGCAAGGATGAGCCCAAGGCGGAAGACATGTTCGACATCGGCTGCGTCTCCAGCATTTTGCAGATGTTGAAATTGCCTGACGGTACCGTGAAGGTGCTGGTCGAAGGCGTTCAACGAGCCAATACGTCGGCCATCCACGACGAAAACGAGTACTTCACCGCTGATGTGGTGCCGGTTCAACCTGAAGGCAGCATCACGCCTGAAGTTGAAGCGCTGCGCCGCGCGGTGACGCAACAGTTTGACCAGTACGTCAAGCTCAACAAGAAGATCCCGCCTGAAATCCTGACGTCGATCTCCGGTATCGATGATGCGGGTCGCCTGGCCGACACCATCGCTGCACATCTGCCGCTCAAGCTCGAAGCCAAGCAGGCCGTGCTGGACCTGTTCTCGGTGTCTGGCCGCCTGGAAAAGCTGCTGGAACAACTCGAGCACGAAGTCGACATCCTGCAGGTCGAAAAGCGCATCCGTGGCCGCGTCAAGCGCCAGATGGAGAAGTCGCAGCGCGAGTACTACCTGAACGAACAGGTCAAGGCCATCCAGAAAGAACTGGGTGAAGGCGAAGAGGGCGCAGACCTCGAAGAAATCGCCAAGAAGATCGAGTCCGCTCGCATGCCCAAGGAGGCACGCAAGAAGGCCGATGCCGAGTTCAAGAAGCTCAAGCTGATGTCGCCCATGTCGGCAGAAGCCACCGTGGTGCGCAACTACATCGACACCCTGGTCGGCCTGCCCTGGAGCAAGAAGTCCAAGGTCAAGCATGACCTGGCCCTGGCGGAGTCCGTGCTGAACGAAGAGCACTATGGCCTCGACAAGGTCAAGGAACGCATCCTTGAGTATCTTGCCGTGCAACAACGCGTGGACAAGGTCAAGGCGCCCATCCTGTGCCTGGTTGGCCCCCCCGGCGTCGGCAAGACCTCGCTGGGTCAGTCGATCGCCCGTGCGACCGGCCGCAAGTTCGTGCGCATGGCCCTGGGCGGCGTGCGTGACGAAGCCGAGATCCGTGGCCACCGTCGTACCTACATCGGCTCCATGCCGGGCAAGGTGCTGCAGAGCCTGGGCAAGGTCGGTGTGCGCAACCCCCTGTTCCTGCTTGACGAGATCGACAAGCTGGGCAT
Source organism: Aquabacterium sp. (assembly GCF_036279675.1). GTDB lineage: Bacteria > Pseudomonadota > Gammaproteobacteria > Burkholderiales > Burkholderiaceae_C > Aquabacterium. The sequence continues at coordinate 62,649 of NZ_DASUIS010000138.1, forward strand.
GGACTTCCGTGGCGACCCTTCATCGGCGCTGCTGGAAGTGCTCGACCCCGAGCAGAACCACACCTTCGGCGACCACTACATCGAAGTCGATTTCGACTTGTCGGATGTGATGTTCGTGGCGACCTCGAACTCGCTGAACATCCCGCCAGCCCTGCTGGACCGGATGGAAGTGATTCGCCTGGCCGGCTATACCGAAGACGAGAAGGTGCACATCGTTCAAACGTACCTGCTGCCCAAGCAGATCAAGAACAACGGTGTGAAGGAAGGTGAACTGGAAGTCGCTGAAAGCGCCATCCGCGGCATCATCCGCTACTACACCCGTGAAGCCGGTGTGCGTTCGCTGGAACGCGAAGTCTCCAAGATCTGCCGCAAGGTGATCAAGGGCTTTGCGCTCAAGCAGTACACCGAGAAGGTGGTCGTTACCGACGAGAACCTCAATGACTTCCTGGGCGTGCGCAAGTACAGCTACGGCGAAGCCACGAAGGACAACCAGATCGGTCAGGTCGTCGGCCTGGCGTGGACGGAAGTGGGCGGCGATCTGCTGACCATCGAAGCCGCGATCATGCCCGGCAAGGGCAACATCATCCGCACCGGGCAACTGGGCGATGTGATGAAGGAGTCCGTCGAGGCGGCTCGTTCGGTGGTGCGTTCACGCGCTCGCCGCCTGGGCATCACCGACGATCTGTTCGAGAAGCGCGACATCCACATCCACGTGCCTGATGGCGCCACACCCAAGGACGGTCCGTCCGCCGGTGCTGCCATGACCACGGCGTTTGTGTCGGCGCTCACAGGCATCCCGGTGCGTGCTGACGTGGCCATGACGGGGGAAATCACCCTGCGTGGTGAAGTCACGGCGATTGGTGGCCTGAAGGAGAAGCTCCTGGCTGCTCACCGTGGTGGCATCAAGACCGTGCTGATCCCTGAAGAGAACGTGAAGGACCTGGCTGAGATCCCCGAGAACGTGAAGAGCCAGATCGAGATCGTGCCTGTGAAGTGGATCGACAAGGTGCTGGAAGTCGCCCTGGAGCGCCAACCCACGCCGCTGCCTGACGAAGAGGCCAAGGTGGAAGCCAAGCCGGAGGCTGCTGCCGCCGCGCCTGCTGCCACCAGCACCGACGTCCTGAAGCATTGATGGATTGATGAAAAAAAGCGACGACTTGATCGAAACGTCAAAAATGATGTATAGTTCAGGTCTTCGCTGATCACTGCACAGACATCGCAAGATGCTTGTGACCAAACAGGGATCGATGCAGCAAAGCAAGGGGCAACTCTAGAGCATCTGCATAAAGCGATCGTCACCATCGGTGATACATGCGGGATTAGCTCAGTTGGTAGAGCGATACCTTGCCAAGGTATAGGTCGAGAGTTCGAGCCTCTTATCCCGCTCCAAATTCCGAAAGGAAGCCTTGTAGAAGTACTCGGCTTCCTTTTTTGTTGCTGCCCTGCACGTTGCTGATTTTTCAGAGATACTGCGGGGCTCGGCAACGAGATTGATCAGCAAAAGTTGATCAGCACGAGATCAGTGGCGCGGTAGCAAAGCGGTTATGCACCGGATTGCAAATCCGTGTAGGTCGGTTCGACTCCGGCCCGCGCCTCCAGCTTTTCAAGAAAAAGCCCCTCCAGTTCAGCTGGCGGGGCTTTTTTTCTGCCTGCTGCAGGCGTCAGGAACGATGCCGGGCTATGGCGGGTGCGGGTGGGGCTACCTTGATGGGCGCACGTTGGTAGCGGCTCAGGGCCAGGTCATCACTGCGGATGGCGGTAGGGCGGCCCAGCAGCATGTCGGCGAGCAACTGGCCGCTGCCGGCGGCCATGGTCCAGCCCAGCGTGCCGTGGCCGGTGTTGAGCCACAGCTTGTCGATGCGGGTGCGCCCGATGATGGGCGTGCCGTCGGGTGTCATGGGGCGCAGGCCGGTCCAGAACTCGCCTTGATCGATGGGGCCGGCATCGGGGAAGAGATCGCGCACAACGCGCTCCAGCGTGGCTCGTCGGCTTTCGCGCAGGTTCAGATCAAAGCCGGCCAGCTCGGCCATGCCGCCCACGCGGATGCGTTGATCAAAGCGGGTGAGGGCAACCTTGTAGCTTTCGTCCAGCACCGTGGAACGCGGGGCCGCCTCAGCCTGCTGGATGGGCAGCGTGAGCGAGTAGCCTTTGACGGGGTACACGGGCAGGTCCAGTGCCAGATCACGCAGCAGCGCGCGCGTATACGTGGCCATGGCCACCACATAGGCATCGGCCAGGCGCACCTCGGCGCCTTGAGGTGTGAGCAGGCGCACGCCGGTGATGCGCTGGCCGTCATGCAGCAGTTGGTCCACCTGCACGCCATGCTGGAACTGCACGCCCAGGGCGCGGGCCTTCTCGGCCATCACCTGGGTGAAGAGGTGGCAATCGCCGGTTTCGTCACCAGGCAGGTACAGGCCGCCTGTCAGCAGGCCTTGGCGCGCCGCCAGGGCCGGCTCCTGTTGCACGCATTCATCGGGCGTCATCAGTTGGTAGGGCACGCCGCATCGGTCCAGCACCGAGGTGTCCTTGTTGGCACTCTGCAGTTGTGCCTGGGTGCGGAAGATCTGCAAAGTGCCCAGGGCGCGGCCTTCGTATTGCAGGCCCAGTTCACCGCGCCACTGGCGCAGGCAGTCGCGGCTGTATTCGGCCACACGCACCATGCGCTCCTTGTTGACGGCATAGCGCTCTGGCTTGCACTCGCGCAGCATGCGCGCCATCCATTGCCATTGCCACAAACTGCCGTCTGGCCTGATGGCCAGGGGCGAGTGCTGCTGGAACAACCAGTGCAGGGCTTTGAGGGGCAGGCCGGGTGAGGCCCATGGGGAGGCATAGCCAGGTGAGATCTGGCCCGCATTGGCGAAGCTCGTTTCCATGGCGGGCCCGGGCTGTCGGTCGATCACGGTGACTTTCGCACCGGCGCGTGCCAGGCAATAGGCGCTGGTCACGCCGATCACACCGCTTCCGAGGACGAGTACACGCATGGTGTGGCTCCCGCTGATCTCTTGAGACCCATTCTAGGCAAGCGCGAATGGAAGAGAAGGGGGCTTGGGCTTTGTGCCGCCCGTGTGGCGTGCAGTAGTGCCGCTCGGTGTAGATGGTGCCCCGGACCCGACTCGAACGGGCACGACGTTTTAGCGTCGGCGGATTTTAAGTCCGCTGTGTCTACCGATTTCACCACCGGGGCGCCGGGCGCAAGTGTACGTCCTGGACTTCGAAAAATTCTTGATGAAAATTTGCGACACCTTGCGCAAAGTACCAAAATCGATGTATAGTTCAGGTCTTCGCTGATCGCGACAACCAAAACGATCAAGACAGCAGCCAACAAGCTGAAGTCAAAGCGAAGAAAATTGTCAGCAATGACAATATGCGGGATTAGCTCAGTTGGTAGAGCGATACCTTGCCAAGGTATAGGTCGAGAGTTCGAGCCTCTTATCCCGCTCCAAATTCTGAAAAGGGAAGCCAAAGCGCTTCCCTTTTTTCCAGCTCCACGCTGGATGCCTTTTCCGAGGCGCGGTAGCAAAGCGGTTATGCACCGGATTGCAAATCCGTGTAGGTCGGTTCGACTCCGGCCCGCGCCTCCACCCCTCTTCTTCGTTTTCCCCTCACATCGCTGTCGCTGAAGCCTTGCCCGGACGGCCGTGCACGGCTCGCGTGCGCCGTCGCTTCGGCGTCTGCCTGAGCGTCCGTGTGGCGCGGGCCGGAAATGCGCGGCGAAGTGGCCTCTATTGCCGCTTAAGACTTCCTTGCCCCCCACCTAGCATCCCAGGTACACGCCCGAAAAGTCCCTAAAGGGGCCCCAAACGGGCCGTGTACCCGTTGTTGTTACCTGGGAGCTATCTGGTGGACCCCACCTCCGAGCCCGATCTGATCGAAGAACCGATTGGTGAACCTGAGCAGAGTTTTGCTGCAGGTGAGGGCGCAGCCTTGTCTGCCGATCCGCTGCTGGAGGCCGTGGTCTGGTTGTGCCACCACCATGGCATCGACCGCAGCCATGCCTCCTTGCTGGATGGCTTGCAGGTGGACGAGGCCGGGATGTCGCCGCCACAGGCCGTGCAGGTGCTCAAGCAGGTTGGGTTCAGCGCGACGCTGGTCAAGCGCCCGCCCAGCAAGATCCTGGGCCTGCTGATGCCCGTGGTGATGCTGCTCAAGAACGGTGATGCCGTGATCCTCACGCGCCGCCTGGGCTCGCGCTCGAAGCGGGCAGGGGGCACACGCTATGAAGTGGTGATGCCGGGTTCGGGCAACGAGGTCTGCACCGCCACGGAAGAAGAGCTGTTGCCCGAGTATTCCGGCTACACCTTGCTGGCCGCGCTGAAGCCTGGCACCGTGCATGGTGACCGCGACGCGCAACAACTGTCGCCATCGCACTGGCTGTGGTCCACGCTCAAGCGCTACGTGCCTTATTACCGCTCTGCCATGGTGGCGGCGCTGCTGAGCAATCTGCTCATGCTGGTCACGGGCTTCTTCACCTCCATCGTGTACGACAAGGTGATCCCGCACGACGCCATGGTGACCATGTGGTCGCTGGGCATCGGCACCTTGATCGGTATCTTCTTTGACCTGGTGGCGCGGCAGCTGCGCAGCTACCTGATCGATACGGCCGGCAAGAAGGCCGATCTGATCATGGGCAACATGCTGTTCAACCAGGCGCTCAACATCCGCCTGGAACACCGGCCCGATTCGGCTGGCTCGTTTGCGCACAGGTTGTCGCAGATCGAGGTGGTGCGCGAGTTCTCGACATCGGCCAGCGCCTCGGTGCTGACGGACTTGCCCTTCATCTTCCTGTTCGTGCTGATGACCTATGTGATCGCCGGGCCGCTGGTGTTCGTGCTGCTGATCGCGATCCCGACGGTGCTGGGCCTGTCCATTGGCATCCAGCGCATGCTGCGCCGCTCGATGCGGGCCAATATGGCGCAGCACGCCGACTTGCAAGGCGTGCTGGTGGAGGCCATGGAAGGCCTGGAGGATGTGCGCGCAGCCGGTGCGGCAGGCTACTTCTCCAAACGTTATGAGGCGGCCAATGCGGCTGCGGCGGCGTCGTCGCTGCGCTCGCGTGCCATTGCCAGTCTGGTGAACAACTTCTCGGCCGTGGTGCAGCCCCTGGTGACGGTGGCCATGCTCATGTGGGGCGTGGTGCTGATCAAGGAGGGGCAGGTGTCTGGTGGCTCGCTGATCGGCGCCGTGATGTTTGCCGGCCGTGCCGTGGCGCCCTTGACCTCTCTGGTGGCGCTGGCCAGCCGCTACCAAGGTGCCAAGGCCGCCTTGCTGATCCTCAATGACCTGATGGCCATGCCCACCGAGCGCGTGGCGGGCAAGCAGTACCTCACGCGCAAGAACCTCAAGGGTCAGTTGGGCCTGCACGAGGTGATGTTCGCCTACCCGAAGGGCAAGCACGATCATGCGCCCACGGTGCTCAAGGGCATCAACATGCAGATCCAGCCGGGTGAGCGCATCGCCATCCTGGGCAAGATCGGCAGCGGCAAGTCCACCATCCTGCGCCTGCTGGCCGGGCTGTATCAGCCCACAGATGGCTTTGTGGAAGTGGATGGCATCGACCTGCGCCAGATCGACCCGGTGGACTTCCGCACGCACGTGGGCTTCGTGTCGCAAGAGCCTCGCCTGTTCTACGGCACCTTGAAAGAAAACGTGCTGTTGGGCCGCCCCAATGCCGATGTGGGCCACTTCCTGGAGGTGGCCAGGCAAACCGGGCTGGACAAGCTCGCAGCGTCGCATCCCATGGGCTACGACCTGCCTGTGGGCGAAATGGGTTCCTTGCTGTCAGGTGGCCAACGCCAGTTGGTGGCGCTGGCACGTTGCCTGGTGACCAAATCCCAGGTGCTGCTGATGGACGAGCCCACCAGTTCAATGGATGCGCAGTCTGAAGCCAGCTTCATCAATCACCTGCGCTCTGCCGTGCATGGGCAGACGCTGATCGTGGTCACGCACCGCCCGGCCTTGCTGGATGTGGTGGACCGCATCATCGTGGTCGACAGTGGCCGCATCCTGGCTGACGGCCCCAAGGCCAAGGTACTGGCGATGCTGGCGGGCCAACGCCCGGGCCATGTGCAGCCAGTGCAGGCACAACAACAGGCGCCGCAAGCGGCTGCGCCTCAGCCGCAGCGTGAGCTGGCGGCGGCGGGTTGACGATCATGGCAATGGCATTGCGTCGATCCAGGAAGAACGCCGACGGGGTGGCCTACCCCGGCGACGAAGAGTTCATGTCGGGCATCAAGCAGGCCGAACTGGTCGAGGCCACGCCTCAAGCGGTGTGGTCCATCTACCTGATGCTGACGGTGGTGGTCATCGCGATCACCTGGGCCTTCATGGCGCGCGTCGAGCAGATCACCAAGGCTGAAGGCAAGGTGGTGTCAGATGGTCGCGAGCAGGTCATTGCCAGCCTGGAAGGCGGCATCCTGCGCAATATGCTGGTGCGTGAAGGGATGATGGTCGAGAAGGGCCAGGATCTCTTGCAGATCGACCCCACACGCGCCGAGGCCAGCCAGAACGAAGGCGAAGCCAAGCGCCTGGCCTTGACCGGTACGCTGGCGCGTCTGCTGGCTGAGTCCACCGGCAAACCGCTGATCTTCCCCAAGGAAGTGCGGGCCTTGCCGCAGATCGTGCATGACGAGACCGAATCGTATGAAGCACGTCGCATGGCCCTGGAAGAGGCCGTGGGTGTGACCCGGCGCAGCCTGGGCCTGTTGCGGCGCGAACTGGCGATGGCCGAGCGCATGTCGGCCAAGGGGCTGATGTCCGAGGTGGAAGTGATGCGTTCGCAGCGCCAGGTCAATGACCTGACTTTGCAGATTCAGGAGCGCATCAACCGCTTCCGGCAGGACGCCAGCGGTGAGCTGGTCAAGGTTCGAACCGAGCTGGCCCAGCTGGAAGAGCAGATGGTGGTCAAGCAGGATTTGCTGACCCGCACCACGCTGAAATCACCCGTCAAGGGCCTGGTCAAGAACATCCGCATCGCCACGGTGGGCGGTGTGGTGCCTGCCGGTGCTGCCATCATGGAAATCCTGCCGATCGGCCCGCGCGTGCTCATCGAGGCCCGCATCAAGCCTGCTGACATCGGCTTCGTGCGGGTGGGCCTGCCGGTGACGGTCAAGCTCAGCGCCTACGACTACTACCTGTATGGCGGCCTCAAAGGCACGATCGATTACATCAGCCCGGATGCCCTGGGTGATGACGCCAAGACAGGCGCCCATGACGCCACCTACTACCGGGCGCTGATCCGCTCGGATGTGTCGACCCTGCACCAGGGGAACAAGCCGCTGGCCGTGATGCCCGGCATGACAGCCACGGTCGAGGTGCGGACCGGCGAGAGGACCGTTGCGCAGTACCTGCTGATGCCACTGGTCAAGTCCCAGGAAGCTTTCCGAGAGCGTTGAGCCATGAAGACCACCACATCCCCGTTTCTGAAGTCTGCTGTCTGTGTGGCCGTACTGGCGGCGCAAGCCGGCATGGTGGGCGCGTGGGCGCGCTGTGCGGATGACCTGGCCGGCGAGCCCAAGCCGGACAAGGCCGCCTATATCAAAGGCGGTGCCAAGGCCGCTGCCGGCAAGGTGGAAGCCGAGCCTGCACCGATGGACCCGGTCAGCCAGCTGCAATTGATTGCGCGTGAAGCCGAGCGCCGCAGTGCTTCGGTGGGGGCTGCGCGCCTGCTGGCCGAAGCGGCCGAACTCGATGTGGTAGAGACCAAGGCAGGCCGCTGGCCGCAGGTGTCCATCAGCGGTGTGCTGGGTGCGGGTGGCAGCACGGTGGAAGGCACCACCGTGAGCAAGGGCAACCAGTCCAGCCTGGGCGTGAACCTGTCGGCCCCCCTGTGGGACAACGGCCGCCTCAGCCGCCTGACGGACTGGCGATCGAACCTGGCCGGTGCCGCCAAGTTTGGCGCCGCCGTGACCACCGAACAAGTCGTGCTGGAGGCCGTGAGCGCCGCGCTGGAGCGCAACCGCTACCGCCTGCAGGCCCAGGTCTACCAGCAATACATGCGCAAGATGAGCTGCCTGGTCGAGGCCCTGGAAGGCATCGTCAATGAAGACAAGGGCCGCATGAGCGAGCTGGTGCAGGCCCGCAAGACGCAGCAGCAAACCGAGTTACAGCGCGACCAGGCCCTGGCCCAGAGCCGCCAGAGCGAGATCAAGCTGCGCAAGCTGATCGGAGACCAGGTGCCCCCGGGTGACGGCATCACCATCCCGCTGGCCAACGTGCCCGAGATCGGTGAGATCAACCGCCAGATCGAGTTCGGCAACGACGCACAGCAACTGCGCGCGCAGGCCGAAGCCCAGGACAGCTATGCCAAGGCCGTGGTGGCCGGGCAGGGGCCTCAGTTCAACTGGAGCCTGGGCAAGACGCAAGGGCAGCAGGGCACCGCCAGTACCTCATCGTGGCATGCCGGCGTCACGGTGAGCTACAGCATCTTCAATGGCTTCTCTGACGAGGCCACGGCAAAAGCTGCCGCCAAGCGCGCCGAGGCCAGCCGCCAGCAATTGCAGGATCTGCTCAACACCAAGTTCAGCCGCACGGCCGAGATGTACGACGTGGCCACCAGCGCCTTCGACCGTGCCAAACGCTATGTGGACGTGCTGCGTGACAGCGAACGGGTGCGCAACTTCACCTTCCAGCAGTGGTCCCAACTGGGGCGCCGCTCGCTGTTTGACGTGATGTCCTCCGAGAGCGACCACTTCAACCTGCGCATCGCCTACGTGAACGCGCTGCATGACGGCTACCTGGCCAGCGCCCAGTTGCGCTCCCTGGGATCGGGCCTGACCACCTGGCTGACGCCCGAAGCTGTGACGCGTTGATCAGATCTGCGGGTATGACAAGCCCAATTTGACGGGTTTTTCACGCTTTGTTGGCGGGAGCACCCTAGGGTGCGGTCCCCTAATCTTGGCTCTGCGGCGACGATCGCCGTGTTTTGACGGGCCAATGTGATGGGAAATCAAGCTCTTGCCGCCTCCTTTCGTCCTGCACAGCAAGCTGTTTCGACGCTTGTGAAGGAAGTGGCCGCCTCAGTTGCCGCCGCACCGACGCAGCCGCAACCCGCACCGCAACCAGCCCCCAGCCAGATCGCACAGGATCAGTCCACCCTGATCCGCGGCATCGAGCTGCAAAACGCAGGGCAACTGGCCGAGGCCGAAGCCATCTTCACCGGCTACCTGCAAGCCCACCCCTGTGACGGCATCGCCACCTATTCGCTGGCCGTGATCCTGATGCACCGCCAGGACCACGCCCGCGCCCTGGCCATCCTGGAGCCCTGCGTGCAGGTCACCCCAGGCTTTGCACCGGTGTGGATGGCCTACGCCAACGTGCTGCAGAACCTGGGCCGCCGCGAAGAGGCCCTGGCGGCCTATGACAAGGCCGTGGCCGTCAACCCCCAATACACCGAAGCCCTGATCAACAGCGGCGTGCTGCTGCGCGAAACCCACCGCCACCTGGAGGCCCTGCAGCGCTTCCAGCAGGTGCTGGCGATCAAGCCCGACCACGAAACCGCCCTGGGCAACTGCGGCATCATCCTGACCGAGTTCAAGCGCTCGGAAGAAGCCATCGGCATGTTCCAGCGCCTGTTGGCCGTCAACCCCAACTACGACTGGGGCCTGGGCCTGCTGGGCTACGAACGCCTGCACGCCTGTGACTGGACCGACTTTGAAGGCATGGCCCAGCGCATCGTGCAGGGCATCCACCAAGGCAAGAAGACCTGCAAATCCCTGCCGCTGATGGCGTTCTCGGATGACGTGGCCGCCCACCAGATCAGCTCGCGCCTGTTCGGCCAGCGCTTCCCACAGGCCAAGCAAGCCATGTGGACGGGCCAACGCTACAACCATAAGAAGATCCGCCTGGCCTATGTCTCGCCCGACCTGCGTGAGCACCCGGTGGGCCACCTGATGTGCGGCATCTTCGAGCACCACGACAAGAGCCGCTTCGAGACCATCGCCATCTCGCTGGGCATTGACGACAAGAGCCGCCTGCGCAGCCGCATGCTCAACTGCTTCGACCACTTCGTGGACGCCCGCCTGATGACCTCGCGCCAGATCGCCGAGAAGATGCGCGAGATGGAAGTGGACATCGCCGTGGACCTGGCCGGCTACACCGCTGATTCACGCACCGATGTGTTCGCCCACCGCCCCGCGCCGGTTCACGTGAACTACCTGGGCTACCCCGGCACCATGGGTGTGCCCTATATGGACTACATCATGGCCGACCGCTACGTGATCCCGCCGGAGCACCAGTGCTTCTACGACGAGAAGGTGGCCTATCTGCCCGATGCCTACCTGCCCACCGATGCCGGCCTGAAGATCGCCGAACGCACGCCCACCCGCGCCGAATGCGGCCTGCCGGATGAGGCCCTGGTGTTCTGCTCGTTTAGCCACGACTACAAGATCTCGCCCCCGCTGTTCGATGTGTGGATGCGCCTGCTGCAACAGGTGCCCGGTAGCGTGCTGTGGCTGATGTCGCGCGGGCAGGCTGCCCAGGCCAATCTGCGCAACGAAGCCGCCAAGCGCGGCGTGGACCCATCGCGCCTGGTGTTTGCCGGCCGCGTGCCCATGGTGGAAGACCACCTGGCCCGTTACCGCCAGGCCGACATCTTCCTGGACACCCACCCCTACAACGCCCACACCACCGCTGCCGACGCCCTGATGGCCGGCCTGCCCGTGGTCACCTTCATGGGCGGCGCCTTCCCGGCACGTGTGGCGGCCAGCCTGCTGCACGCCATCGGCATGCCCGAACTGGTGGCCGATTCGAAAGAAGGCTACGAAGCCCTGGCCCTGAAGCTCGCCAACGACCGCCCCTTGCGCGAAGCCCTGCGCACCAAGCTGGCTGCCAACCAAGGCACCCATGCCTTGTTTGACACCGAACGCTTCTGCCGCAACATGGAATCCATCTACGTGGCCATGTGGCGCAAGGCCGAGCTGGGTGAAGCCCACGACCAACTCTGAACACCGCGAGGGCAGCACACCATGGCGCAACCCAGCATCCACGCCGTCTTCCAGGCCATCGAGAACCGCACGCTGCCTGTGCAGCAATCGCAAGAGCTGGTGAAGTTCGCCCAGCACGATGGCTTCTTTCATCTGGCCGCGCTCAAGCACAGCCGTGCCAATGCGCTCAAAGCCTGGTTTGCCGACAAGGGCCTGACCCGCGTGATTCTGGGCGCCAACATCAACGGCTTTGGCTGCCAGATCCCCGGCTGCACGGTGGAATACCTGGAGAAGGGCTTCTTTGAAGAACCCAACGAGGCCATCCGCGCCGAGAAGCGGGCCTTCCTGGAAGGCGCCATCGTCATCGTCAACAACAACGATGTGGGCCAGGCCAAAGCCGAATACGCCGACTTCTACACCCAGTGCGACAAGACCATCTTCATCGCCTGGGACTGGGACAACCACCACTGGCTGGACCTGAGCACCTTCCTGGCCGCGCACAGCGATGTGTACGCCCCCGGCCACCACGAGAACCTCTACCTGCTGACCCGCTACAACTGGGCCACCGTGGGCCCCGTGTACTGCGGCACCGTGCAGTGGTCGCGCCAGTTTTTGACGGACAGCATCGCGAAGATCGTGACGGCCAAGCGCTCCAACGCGCCGCTGGGCAAGCACATCCCCTATGCCCCGTTCACCTACCGCAACCGCGTGGTGAGCACGCTGAGCCAGCACTACCCATCCATCGGCTTCAGCGACCGCAACTTCCATGTGCGCACGCCGGAAGAGCGCCTGGAGGAATGGTATTCACACAAGGTGCACTGGATTGCGCCTGTGCTCAATGACGTGGCCATCCGCATCTTTGACGCGCTGAGCACGGGCGGCATCCCCGTGGTGCCCGCCTCGATGCAGTTCCTGCCACCCATCAAGGACATCAGCCGCGAACACATCGTGTTCAGCACGCCCGACGACATCATGAACCCCAAGCCGCTGATCGAGCGCGCCGTGGCCATGTTTGACGCAGGCGGTGCAGACGGCATCGTGGCCCGCCACCGCTACGCCCTGGACCACCACCACGGCGACCAGCGCATGGCCGATGTGATGAGATTCGTGAGGGAGCGTTTTGCATCATGAGCAGCAGCACCAACAGCACCACCAACATCCACAGCGACAGCCCCAAAGGCCAGTGCGCCATCGTCATCCCCATCTACCGGGCCGAGCTGGAGCCGCTGGAAAAGTTCTCGCTGGACTATTCCACCCAGCACCTCAAACCCGGGCGTGACCTGTTCTTCGTGGCCCCCGAACACCTGGACGTGAGCTACTACACCCGCCACTACCCGGGCGTGCCCGTGGTGCGCTTTGACAATGGCTACTTTGCCTCTGTCAAAGGCTACAACCGCCTGCTGCTGAACCCCGCGTTTTACGAGCGCTTTGCCAGCAGCCACGAGTTCATGCTGGTGCTGCAGACGGACGCCATCTTGCTGCGCGACGACCTGGACCACTGGTGCAGCCAGCCCTGGGACTACGTGGGCGCCCCCTGGCCCGATGGCCTGGAGGTGATGATCAACCTCGACAACTTCACCGGCCCGCTGGGCAAACGCGTGAAGGTGCACGTGGGCAACGGCGGCCTGAGCCTGCGCCGCAATGCGGCCTGCATCCAGCTGCTCAAGGAGTTCCCACAGGCGACGGACATGTTCCTGCGCTCGGGCTCCAGCGAAGACATCTTCTTTTCGCTGATCGGCTCACAGTCTGTGAGCTTCAAGATCCCCAACGAGCGCGTGGCCTCGCTGTTTGCGCTCGAACTGCAACCCGAACGCTACCTGGCCATCAACCAGGGTAGGGCGCCCATGGGCGGCCACGCCTGGTGGCGCTACAACCAGCCCTTCTGGGTGGCGCTGCTGGAGCAGCAACCACCGGTGCTGGTGCCGGCTGCGCCGCCTGGACGACCCATTTTGAGTGGGGGTGGGGTGGTGGCGTCTGCGCATTGAGGGAGACGTGATGCGTTTGCCTCGCTGAGTATTTGTTCTGCAAGGCATTCTCCGTTAGGTTTGAATGTCCGCAAAAGTTAGACAAGCTCCCTCTTGTCCGCGTTGAACCGGCAGTTAGACATTGGATCATGGCTTGCGCCGCAATAGGCTTTTGATCCAAGCCATAGAAGTTTCAATTGCCCAAGACGACTGCTGGTGCGTGAGTTTCATTGGTTGTGTAGAGCCAGGGCCGTGACCAAGTGGGTTTCGCAAATCACGGAAGAGAGTCTTGAGGGCTTCAGCCTCCCAAGTGTCGATATATCGACCATGCTTGGATGACACCAAATTGTCGATGAATTCTGCGGCTCCTTTCTCGGTGTTTCGTGTTCTACCCAGATCATCGGATAGGATTTTGATTGCGCTTTCAAGTGCGCGTAATGCATGGAAGGCAGCATCCGGTTTTCCAGAATCTCTGCGATCGATGGCCTCTTTCATATCTGTGTCAATGTTGGCGTACTTTGGATCGGAAACGAGTTTCCAAAACGGACGATCAATCTCGGTTGATGTCCGCTCGTCGTCGACTCTTTGAATTAGCCCATTGTGATATTCAAAGGGCATGTCTGCATCTTTGAATCGGCTGTTCAACTCTGCAATTCCCAGCATTGTTACTTGGAGAGCATTCTCGACCGGATTATTTGCCGACTGAGATCGCTTCTGTAGCAATGCCCACCATGAGGCTACGTCCTTCTTGGGTGCATAGCCTTGCAGTATGGATTCTGCCTCACGGAATAGAAGTTCCAAAAGACTGAGCCGGAGCTTGAAAAACGTATCCGGATCACCGTGTGCGTCGTTCCAAAGATCGTATGGCGTGCTAAGAAACTCCATGACCCTTTGTTCAGGCGTTGGCAATCTACCCAAAGCTACCGTGCCAATCTCTCGAGAAAGGCCCTTTTCTGCTGTTTCAAAAAGCCTAGTGCGGTTTGGAAGCTTCGACGCGATATCTTCATACAGCAGGATGGCCGCTTGACGAATCAAGAGCGCTGCATTCTGAGGAACCCTATCGGAATGTATCCAACGTTCGGGGTATCGCTTAAGGAGGATGTCGGTGATCAAGGTGTGCTCCTTCTGATGTCTAGCGCCCAGGTTAACCGGCACCGTAGCGCGAAGCGATGGCCTGCCATGGCGTCCGCGTTGAACCGACAGTTAGCCATTTTCAATGCTCAGCCAGCATTT
>NZ_DASUIS010000139.1:0-30834 GCF_036279675.1 Aquabacterium sp.
GAACCCCGACGTGCCCGAACTGGCGCGCGGCAAGACCGGCCGCGTGGTGGGCCACCTGATGGGCCTGATCACCCTGATGAAGGGCCAGCCCCTGGCCTACAACAAGGACAACCAGGAAGACAAGGAACCCTTGTTCGACACCGTGGACACCTTGAAGGACACCCTGCGCATCTTCGCCGAGATGGCCGCTGGCATCACCGTCAAGCCCGAAGCCATGGAGCGCGCTGCCAAGAAGGGCTACGCCACCGCCACAGATCTGGCCGACTACCTGGTCAAGAAGGGGCTGCCCTTCCGTGATGCGCACGAAGTGGTGGCGCACGCCGTGAAGGACGCGATCGCCGCTGGTGTGGACCTGTCCGAGCTGCCCCTGGACAAGCTCAAGAGCTACAACGCCACCATCGAGCAGGACGTGTACGAGGTGCTGAGCCTGCGTGGCTCGCTGAACGCCCGCAACACGCTGGGCGGCACAGCACCGGCACAAGTGCGTGCGCAGGTGGCACGCCATCGCGCACGTCTGGTCTGATCCAGAACCACGGCGCGCCAACGCCACATGACAAAGGCCGTGCGGCACACGCCCACGGCCTTTTGCTTTGGCGCCTGATGATCAGGCCTTCGTACCTTTCATCATGATGCGCTTCGCCGACAGGTAGTTGAACACCAGGCCGGCCAGGCTGCCGATCGCCACACCCCAGGCGGGTTGCGCGCGCACGGCATCGAAGGCCTGCAGACTGCCCACATAGGCGCCATAGTTGATGGCGCCCCCCACCAGCATGGACGAGAGGTAGGTCAGGTACTCCTTGAGCACACTGCCCTCCTTCGGCCCCTTGAAGGTGATGTGGCGGTTGAACAGCCAGGTGAAAGTGGCCGCGGCCAGGAAGGACAGCGCGCGACCGCCATAGTTGCCCAGCCAGGGCCGGCTCACGTACAGCACACCAATGTCCACAAACAGCGCCAGCCCACCGGACACACAAAACAGGATCAATGACCGAAAACGCTGCAGCAAGGTGGACCTCATCGTGAAACGGCGGCCATCTTAGCCTGCTCGAGACGCCAGCCTTGCACGGCCCTTGCGCCAGCGCAAAACCTCACGGCAGGCCAGCGGCTACGCTCGCCCCTCAATGATTGAAGGCCCTCTTCCCTCCACAAGGGCCCACTGAGGAACCACTGCCATGTCTACGCTTGTCTGGTCTGAAGCCCTGTCCCTGTCCATGCCCGTGATGGACACCACCCACCAGGAATTTGTCGACCTGCTGGCCAAGGTCGAAGCCTCGGATGACGCCAGCCTGCTGGCCAACTGGCAAGCCCTGATCGCCCACACAGACGATCACTTTGCCCGCGAAGACAAGTGGATGAAGGACACCGGTTTTGCCCCCGGCAACTGCCACAGCTCCCAGCATGCCGTGGTGCTCAAGGTGCTGCGTGAAGGCGAAGCGCTCGGGCAGACGGGTGATTTCGCCCCGATCCGCCAGATGGCACACGAGCTCACGATCTGGTTCCCGCATCACGCGCAGAACATGGACTTCGGCCTGGCCCTGCACCTCAAGAGCATGGGCTACGACCCGGAAACCGGCGAGATCAGCAACCCGGACAAGCTGCCAGAAGAAGCCATCTCCGGTTGCGGCGGCAGTTGCAGCAGCAGCGACAGCGAAGCCTCGGCAGAAGCCTCTACCGCATCCTGATCCAGAAGCGACCCTGAGGTCTCAAGCCTGAGCTGCGGCCAGGCGCGTGCGCACCGACTGCTCGATACCCGCGGCATCCAGCCCGCACATGGCCAGCAGCTTGCCAGGCTCACCGTGCTCGATGAACTGATCCGGCAAGCCCAGCATCATCATGGGCTTGCACAGGCCGGCGGCGGCCAGCGCTTCGGCCACGGCGGCACCCGCGCCACCTTGCACGCAGCCTTCTTCCACCGTCACCAGCAGGTCGTGGTCCCTGGCCAGTTGCGCCACCAGTTCGGTATCCAGCGGCTTGATGAAGCGCATGTTGGCCACGGTGGCACCCAAGGCTTCACCAGCTTTCAAGGCGGGTTGCAGCAAGGTGCCAAAGGCCAGGATGGCCACACGTTGGCCAGCCGCAGTTTGCGTGCCTTGCAGGCGCACTTCACCCTTGCCCCAAGGTAGCGGATCCAGGGTGGTCGGCACGGGCACGCCTGCGCCTGCACCACGCGGATAACGCACCGCCACTGGGTGGTTCTGCGCATAAGCAGCGCTGAGGGCCTGACGACACTCGGCCTCGTCAGCCGGCGCGATGAAGCTCATGTTCGGGATGCAGCGCGTGAACGCGATGTCGAACGCACCCATGTGGGTGGCGCCGTCAGCACCCACGATGCCGGCGCGGTCCAGCGCAAACACCACAGGCAGGTTCTGGATGGCCACATCATGGATGAGTTGGTCGTAGGCGCGCTGCAGGAAGGTCGAATAGATCGCCACCACCGGCTTGAGGCCTTCGCACGCCAGGCCGGCGGCAAAGGTCACGGCATGCTGCTCGGCGATGCCCACATCGAAGTAGCGGCCCGGGTACTTCTGGTGGAACTCCACCATGCCGGAGCCTTCGCGCATGGCCGGCGTGATGCCCACCAGGCGAGGATCCGCTGCGGCCATGTCGCACAACCATTGGCCAAACACCTGTGTGAAGGTGGGTTTGGGCGGCTCGGCGCCAGCCGGCGCCTTGACCAGGCCCACGGCCGGGTCGAACTTGCCTGGCCCGTGATAGGCAATCGGGTCCGCCTCGGCCAGCTTGTAGCCATAGCCCTTCTTGGTCACCACGTGCAGGAACTGCGGACCTTCCAGATCACGCAGGTTCTCCAGCGTGGGAATCAGCGAATCCAGATCGTGGCCATCAATGGGGCCCACGTAGTTGAAGCCGAACTCTTCAAAGATCGTGGCCGGCACGACCATACCCTTGGCGTGTTCTTCCAGCTTCTTGGCCAGCTCGAACAGGGGCGGCGCATTGCGCAGCATCTGCTTGGCGCTCTCGCGTGCCGCCGTGTAGAAGCGGCCTGACATCAGGCGAGCCAGATAACGGTTGAGGGCACCAACCGGCGGCGAGATCGACATGTCGTTGTCATTGAGCACCACCAGCACATTGGGCATCTTGCCCGCATGCGGCACACCGGCGTTGTTCAAGGCTTCGAATGCCATGCCGGCGGTCATCGCGCCGTCGCCGATGATGGCCACGGCCTTGCGGGCCTCACCACGCAATTGCGCACCCAGGGCCATGCCCAGTGCGGCCGAGATGGATGTGGACGAGTGGGCCGTGCCGAAGGTGTCGTACTCGCTCTCGTCACGACGCGGGAAGCCGCTCATGCCGCCCAGCTGGCGCAAGGATGGCATGCGGTCACGGCGCCCCGTGAGGATCTTGTGCGGATAGGTCTGGTGGCCGACGTCCCACACCAGGCGATCGTCCGGCGTGTTGTAAACATAGTGCAAGGCAATGGTCAGCTCGACCGTGCCCAGGTTGGACGAGAGGTGACCGCCCGTGCGGGACACGCTGTGCAGCAGGTAATCGCGCAGTTCGTACGCCAGCTGTTTGAGCTCGGACCGGGACAGGTGCCGGATGTCGGCGGGCTTGTCGATCCTGGACAGCAGGGGGTAACTCATGTTGGAAGGTCCTTGGAGGGATTTCTTTTATTCAGTGATCGCGGTGCACGATGCGCTCGGCCAGTGCCGCCAGCGCTGCCGTGTCCACCGCAGACAAGCCACTGCGAGCCAGCGCAGCCAGGGATTGCTGCAACAGGCCATCCGCTTCATCGCGGGCGCCTTGCAGGCCCAGCAGGCTCACATAGGTCGGCTTGTTGGCATCGGCGTCCTTGCCTGCCGTCTTGCCCAGGGTCTCGGAGCCCTGGGTCGCGTCCAGCACATCATCAACGATCTGGAACGCCAGGCCCATCGCATGACCATACTCGGTCAAGGCCTTCCACGCCGCGCTGTCCGTTTGCAGGCCGGCACAGGCGGCGCCCATCTGCACGCTGGCGCGCAGCAAGGCACCTGTCTTGCGCTGATGCATGTCGCGCAAGGTGGCTTCATCCAGGGCGTGACCCACACTGGCCAGGTCTATCGCCTGCCCGCCGGCCATGCCCGACTGCCCGGACGCACGCGCCAGCAAACGGCACAGGCGCGCCTGCAGAACGGGGTCGGTGGCGGCACCCTCGTCCACATCGGGCGTCAGCACCTCGAAGGCCAGTGCCTGCATGGCGTCGCCGGCCAGCATGGCTTGCGCTTCGCCGAACTGAACGTGCACCGTGGGCTTGCCCCGGCGCAGGATGTCGTTGTCCATGCAGGGCATGTCATCGTGGATCAGCGAGTAGGCGTGGATCAGCTCAACAGCGCAGGCAGCACGCAAAGCGGCATCACGGCCCTGTGCGGTCGCGCCGGCACCAGCCGCATCGGCCGCAGCCTGCACCAACAAGGCACGCAGGCGCTTGCCGCCATCCAGCACGCCATAGCGCATCGCATCACCCAGGCCGGCAGGTGCCGACGCGGGCACCCATTCGCTCAGGGCCGACTCCACACGGGCCAGCACCTGGGCCGACCAGTCCTTGAACACTTCAGGCCTCATGCAACGTCCCAGGGTTTGAGTTGCCCGTCTTCCAGCAGCTTGACCTGCTCTTCCACGGCCTCCAGGCGCGTGCGGCAGAACTGCAGCAACTGAGCGCCTCTCTGGTAACTGGCCAGCAACTGGTCCAGCGGCAAGGCGCCAGCTTCCATCTTGCCGACCAATTGCTCCAGTTCGGCCAGCGCTTCTTCGTAACTGGCGGGCATGGGAGGGGTCTCGGCGGTGGCGGCTGCGATGGTTTTGGCGGGTTTGGCCATGGCGTGGTCTGAGAGGCCCCCGTTGAGGGCAAACGCGTATTCTATTTCCAGCCGCCCCTGTTGCGCTCAAGAACTGCCAAGTTCAGCCCCCTGAGCCCGCCCCCCGGACTAGGTGGCCGGTCAGCCCATTTGACCTGACGCAGCCCCCGGTCTTGGCCCCCGCTCCCCCCAGAGGGTACAATTTCGGGCTTTCCCGTACCCAGCCGCGCGCTGGCTCACCTCATCACCGGCAGGTTTCAGCCTGGTCGGTTCGGGGTTGGCATGCCGCCCGTCAGGCCGTGGCACGCCACGGCGCGCCACAAAGGCGGGAAACTTCAGGCCCCTGGTCATGCCAGGGATTGTTCAAAACCCTTGGCGCTTGCTTCAAGCCCAAGGGGGGTTGACATTGGTTTTTGGAGATCCTGGGGATCATGTCCGACCTGAGTACCGCACTCAACGCCCTCAGCCGCAGTCACACGCAACTGCCCGTGTCCGTCTACTTCGACGAGTCGCTATACCAACAGGAGCTTGAGCGCATCTTCCAGTCCGGTCCTCGCTACCTGGGTCACGCCCTGAGCGTGCCCGAGGTTGGCGATTACTACGCATTGCCCCAGGAGAACGAAGGCCGCGCCCTCGTGCGCTCGCCCGACGGCATCCAGCTGATCTCGAACGTGTGCCGCCACCGTCAGGCGATCATGCTCAAGGGTCGTGGCAACAGCCGCAACAACATCGTCTGCCCGCTGCACCGCTGGACCTACAGCCACCAGGGCGAACTGATCGGTGCGCCGCATTTCGACCACGATCCCTGCCTGAACCTCAACAACTACAAGGTTCGCAACTGGAACGGCCTGCTGTTCGAAGACAACGGCCGCGACATCGCCGCGGATCTGGCCGGCATCGACGCGCGCTTCAAGCCCGGTGGCGATCTCGATTTCAGCGGCTACGTGCTCGACAAGGTCGAACTGCACGAGTGCAACTACAACTGGAAGACCTTCATCGAGGTCTATCTGGAGGACTACCACGTCGGCCCCTTCCACCCTGGACTGGGCAACTTCGTGACCTGCGACGACCTGCGCTGGGACATGGCCCAGGAGTACTCGGTGCAGACCGTGGGTGTGGCCAAGTCCTTCGACAAGCCCGGCTCCGACGTCTACAAGAAGTGGCGCGAAGTGCTGATGAACTACCGTGGCGGCGAAAAGCCCAACCAGGGCGCCGTGTGGCTGACCTACTACCCGACCATGATGGTCGAGTGGTACCCGCACGTGCTGGTGGTGTCCAACATGTACCCGCAAGGTCCCCAGAAGACGCTCAACGTGGTGGAGTTCTACTACCCCGAAGAGATCGTGGCGTTCGAGCGCGAATTCGTGGAGGCGCAGCAAGCCGCCTACATGGAGACCTGCATCGAGGACGACGAGATCGGCGAGCGCATGGACGCCGGCCGCAAGGCCCTGCTGGCGCGTGGCGACAACGAAGTCGGCCCGTACCAGAGCCCCATGGAAGACGGCATGCAGCACTTCCACGAGTGGTATAGGCGCACGATGAACTTCAAGGACTGAAGCGCCCTGCCGACGAACACGACACCTAAGCCGCCTTGCAGGGCGGCTTTTTCATGCCACTTGATGTACCCATGAAGCCCCGCGTCTCACCCTATGCCCAGATGGTGCTGGCGACCTTGCTGTTCGCCTGCATGGGCGTGTGCGTGAAGCTGGCTTCGGCGCATTTCGGCACGGCCGCAGTGGTCAGTGCGCGTGGCCTGGTGGGAGCCGTCATGATGGCGGCCATCGCCTGGGGTTCAGGCTCCAGCCTGCAGACCAAGGTGCCCATGCTGCATCTCAAGCGAGGCTTTGCAGGCGTGTTTGCGCTGTCGCTGTGGTTCTACTGCATCGGCACCTTGCCACTGGCCACGGCGGTCACGCTCAACTACATGTCTTCGGTGTGGATGGCGGCTTACCTGCTGATCCGCTCCGGCCTGCTGGGCGGCGCCAGAGTCGACCCACGCCTCATCATCGCCATCCTGGTGGGATTCCTGGGCGTGGGCCTGGTCCTGCACCCCACACTGGCACGCGATCAGATCGCGGCTGGCATGCTGGGCATCTTCTCGGGCATGCTGGCGGCCATGGCCTATGTGCAGGTCACCGCCTTGGGGCGCGCAGGCGAACCGGAAGTCCGTGTGGTGTTCTATTTCTCGCTGACAGGCACCGTACTGGGCGCCCTGATCTGGCTGATCCCGGGCCAGGCCAACCACACGCCGATGGCGAGCATCCCGCTTGAAGCCTGGGCCGCACTCGTCGGGGTCGGCATCTTCGCCACCATCGCCCAATTGTTGATGACCCGTGCCTACGCACAAGGCCGCATGCTGGTCAACGCCAGCCTGCAATACCTCGGCATCGTGCATGCCAGCGTGTTCGGCATGCTGCTCTTCGGCGAGCAACTCAGCGTGGACGGCATGATCGGCATGGCGCTGATCATTGGCGCAGGCATCGCGTCAACGCGCCTCAAGCCCAGCGACAAACCGGCCTGAACGACAGGCGCTCACTCAATGGGGATCGTGAATGCCATGCACGATCGAGGCGATCATCACCAGGCCAGCGGCCAGCCAGAAGATCTGCAGCACCGTGTCACGGCCATTGAGGCGCTTTTGCAACTGCGGGATCAGATCAGCCACGGCCACATACACGAAGCTGCTGGCGGCTACCACCATCATGTAGGGCAGGTATTCCTTGAACGGCACGATCAGGAAGTAGCCCAGCAAGCCACCCACCACGGCGGCCATGCCCGAGATCATGTTGTAGACCAGGGCACGAATACGCGAGAAGCCCGCGTTGATCAGCACGATGTAGTCGCCCACCTCCTGCGGGATCTCGTGCGCGATGATGGCCAGTGATGTCACGAAGCCCAGATGAGGATCGGCCAGGAAAGAGGCCGCAATCAGCACGCCATCGCAGAAGTTGTGGATGGAATCGCCCACCAGCACGCTCCATCCGCCACGCCCAGCCTGCTCGCGGTCGAAGTGATGATGGTGGTGGTGCCCATCGTGCTCATGGTGATGCCCGTGGCGATACAGCTCGGCCTTTTCCAGCAGGAAGAAGAACAGCAAGCCGCCCAGCAAGGTGAGGAACAGACCTTGAGGATCCTTGCCCGACTCGAAGGCCTCCGGCAACACATGCAGCAAGGCCGTGCCCAGCAGCACACCAGTGGACAGGCTCACCAGATGGCGAACGATCAGGCCCAGCAAAGGTGCCGAGAGGGCTGCTGCCAGCAGCACCGAAATCAGACCGCCCACGAAGGTCGCGGTCACGATGTAAGTCAAAGTCATGCGTTGATCTTAGCAATCCTGTCAACTACAGCCTTTTGAAAGGGCCGATTCGTCACGCAAAGCGGGGAGAATAAGCCTCATGGAAAAGCTCATTGCCAAGACAACAAGCAAGACCCAGACCCCAGGTCTGGACAACAGCCGCTTCCCTCACCTGCTGGCCGCCATCGATATGGGCTCCAACAGCTTCCGGCTCGAAATCGCCGAGCTGGTCAAGGGCCGCTACAAGAGGGTGGACTATCTCAAGGAAACCGTGCGGCTCGGCGCCGGTCTGGATGCGCGCGGCCTGCTCACCGAAGAAGCCACGCAGCGAGGGCTGGCCTGCCTGGCGCACTTCGCGATCAAGCTCAAAGGCTTTGCCCCCTGGCAGGTTCGCGCCGTGGCCACCCAGACCTTGCGCGAAGCCCGCAACCGCGATGCCTTCCTGCAACGTGCCGACCGCGTGCTGGGCCACCCGATCGAGGTCATCTCCGGCCGAGAAGAAGCCCGATTGATCTATCAAGGCGTATCCCGCCTGCAACCCAGCGAGTTGCCACGCCTCGTGATCGACATTGGTGGCCGTTCCACCGAGATGATCCTGGGGCACGGCCGCACGCCGCAGAAAGCCGAATCGTTCGGCGTGGGCAGCGTGAGCCTGTCCATGCAGCACTTCCCGCAGGGGCGCTACACCGCAGAGAACTTCCGTGCCGCGCAGATTGCCGCCGGTGCAGAACTGGAGGAGGCCTTGACGCTGTTCGGGCGCCACCTGTGGCAGGAGGCGCTGGGCTCATCAGGTACGGTGGGTGCGGTGTCGCAGATCCTGGCGGCAAACGGCATCACCGATGGCTGCATCACGCCCGAATCGCTGCGCTGGTGCATCGAGCAATGCATTGCAGCCGGCTCCACGGAAAACCTCAACCTGCCTGGCCTCAAGCCCGAGCGCAAGGCCGTGTTGGGCGGCGGCCTGTCCATCCTCTACACCTTGTCGCAGCATTTCGACATCGAAGCCTTGCGCCCAGCCAAAGGAGCGTTGCGCCAGGGCGTGATCTTCGATCTGGAAGAGCGCCTGGAAGCAGCGCGCAACCACCGCCTGCCCGACCCGCGCGATACCTCGGTACGTGAACTGCAACAACGCTTCCGTGTGGATGCCGCTCACGCCGAGCGCGTGCGCGTACGCGCTCTGGCGCTGTGGCAAAGCCTGGAAGAACCTGCAGCCAGTGCCGATGGTGAAGATGCGCGCGAACTGGGCTGGGCCAGCGCCCTGCATGAAATCGGCATGATGGTGTCCCACCACGATCACCACCGCCACAGCTCCTACTTGCTGGGACATGTGGATGCCTCAGGCTTCTCGCAATCACAATTGCGCAGGCTGGCGGCACTGGCACTGGGGCAACGCGGCGAGTTGATCAAGCTGGCCGAACACCTGCACGACACGGCCTTCATGTCTCAGGTGCTGTGCCTGCGCCTGGCCACCATCCTGCATCACGCCCGCATCGACCTGCCCGAGAAGGTGGCCTCGCTGCAGCGCGTACGCGGCGGCCGAGCCAGGCTGCACCTCAATCGCCGATGGGCCATTCAACACCCGCGCACGATTCACCTGCTGGATGAAGAAACCCGCCGTTGGGCGGGTCAGGGGGACAGGCAGCTGGAGATCGTGCTGGCCTGATCTGGCCAGCCGGCCCCAGCGACAGGCGCGAGGCTTACTTCAGGCCCAGGGCCTTCTTGTAAGTCCGGGCCCACATCGGGTGCCCGGCTTCGGCCTTGCTCAAGGCAAAAGATGGATCTGCGGCCTTCGCAGCCTTGAAGGCCGCCAGGCAAGGCGTGTCGCGCTTGCTGGTGCAATAGATGAAAGCCAGATGCTTGTTGGCGTTCGCAACGTCAGCAGGGGCAGTCAGGCCACTTTGCAGCGCGGTTTTCAGCTGAGTCTCGGCCATCTTGTACTGCCCGGCCTGGTAGGCTTTCAGGCCGTCCGCGAGTGCCATGTCAGCCGCCGAGGGCTTCTTGACCACAGGCTCTTCAGCTGCCGGCGCAGGCGCGGAAGCGACCACGGCAGGCGTGGCAGGCGTGACCGCAGGCTTGGACTGCTCATAGCCCTTTGTTGAAGAACAAGCCGACAGGAAACCGGCCACCGCAACCAGAGCAAACGGCATGGCGACCGTGCTCCACTCCCACCCCTTGCGGGCAACGCTTTCAGACTTCATGACTCAGCGATCTTGATTTTCAGAATTGATGCTTCACGTGCACAACCTTGTCGGCACGCACCTCGATAGTCTGCCGGAAATCAGGCGAGTCACCGTTACGAATGGTGATCACGTGCGCGCCAGGTGAAAGGCTGAGCTGATGCAAGGGGGGCGCCACACCCACGGCGCGGCCATCCACCAGCACTTCGCCCCATGGGCTGATGGCCAGCTTCAAGGTGCCATTGGCCTGAGGCACCACGCTTGGCACAACTGCCGACGCGACAGGTGCAGCCGAAGCAGCCACGGCAGCCACCGGCTGAGCCACGGCAGTCACAGCGGCGGGCACCTTGGCCACCGGTTCAGCCGGTGCAGGCTTGACCGAAGCCACCACAACAGCTTCGCTTGGCTTGGCCGCCACCGGTGACGGCCGGACATCCGGTACTGGCGCGGCCGGCACATGGCTCGTTCGCGACTGGTAGATCAACCACCCCACGCCCAGCAAGGCGGCCAGCCATCCGGCAACTGCCACGGTCCACAAACCGGGCCGGCCAACGCGTGCACCCATGCCACTGCGACTGAAGGCCGCCGCATCCTGGCGCCCTTCCACACCTTCCAGCCACGAGCGCAGTTCGGCGGACAAGCGCCTGGCCGAGCGTGTACGCTGCTCCGGATCGCGATGCATGGCGCGCGCCACGATCTCGGACAGCACCTTGGGCACATCCGGGTTCACCTCGTGCACCAGCGGCACAGGCTTGCTGAGCACCGCATCCGCGATCTCTTCCAGGCTGTTGCCGCTGAAGGCGCGCTTGAAGGTCAGCAGTTCGTACAACACCACGCCCAGCGCATACACGTCCACGCGCCGGTCCACTGGCTTGTGCTGCACCTGCTCGGGCGCCATGTAGTAAGGCGAGCCACCCACGATTTCCTGGAACCGGCTTTGCGGATCATCACGCTGCGCCAGCGACTCCGCCTGACGGATACGGGCGATGCCGAAATCCAGCACACGAGGCTGCGTGCGCCCCACCATGAAGATGTTCGCGGGCTTGATGTCGCGGTGGATCACGCCCTTGTGGTGCGCATAGGACAGCGCATCGGCCACACGGCGCACGATCAGGGCAGACTGCGCCGGCGTCGGCTTCCAGCCCATGGCCAGCAACTGCCGCAGGTCCTTGCCGCGCAGCAACTCCATCGCGATATAGGTTCCCTGCTCGCTCGTGCCCGCGTCGTACATCGTCACGATGTGCGGGTGATTCAAGCTGCCGGCCGCCTTGGCCTCGTTCAGGAACAGCGCATTGAACTGTTCCCGATCAGCCGGCGACATGTCCACGTGCAGCGTCTTGATCGCGATCAGGCGAGACAGCAAAGGGTCATGGGCCGCGTACACGGTCCCCAGGCCACCTTCACCAATCTTGTATTTCAGCGCATAGCGGCCGATGTGGCCGATGCTGGGCAGCAGATCCGGGCGCCCGCGCGCCGCGGACACAGTCTCGGGCTCGGGCAGCGGGCGTGTCTCGGCGATGGTGTCGATGTGATCGTCCGCCAAGCGTTCAGCCTCCTCGTCATAAGGCTGCGTGACCGCTGGTTGAGTTGGCTCCGACACGTACCGAGTACCCCGATAAAACGCCCTTTACTTCCTGGCAGGACGTGCTGCTTTGACCTCGTCAGGACGCAGGCCGGGCGCAAGATGGTCCAGCACGCCATTGACGTATTTGTGCCCGTCGGTACCACCGAAGCTCTTGGCCAGCTCGACCGCCTCGTTGATGGCGACCTTGTATGGCACATCCAGACAATGCGTCAGCTCGTACGCACCGATCCAGAGCACGGCATGCTCGACAGGCGACAATTCTTCGACAGGTCGGTCCAGAAACTTGAGCAATGCAGCATCCAGTTGCACTTTTTGTTCAATGCAACCATGCAGCAGCGCGTCGTAATGGGCGCGATCGCACTTGGCGAATTCGTCCTGCTCACGGATGTGGGCATCGACCGAACCCGCATCACGCGTGTTGATCTGCCACTCGTACAGGCCTTGCAGCGCGAACTCGCGGGCACGGCGGCGGGAAGATTTGGCACGGTCACGCAAAGGCGCGCCCGAGGCCGACTTGCGGGCGGGGCGGCCTTCCAGAGGCGCGTCCGGCTTGGCGTTGGATTCAGGCGTTTGGCTCACAGCAGGTCATCCAGCAGATTGGCCATCTCGACGGCCACACGGGCGGCGTCACGGCTTTTTTCGTCCACGCGGGCCTCGGCCTGCTCCTGGTTTTCAACGGTCAGGATCGCGTTGGCCACTGGCACATGGTGATCCAGGCTGACACGGGTCACGCCCGCGCCACTTTCGTTGGCCACCAGCTCGAAGTGATAGGTTTCACCGCGGATGATGCAACCCAGGGCCACCAGCGCATCGAAACGCTCGCTGTCGGCCATGGCCTGCAGGGCCACGGGCACTTCCAGTGCGCCAGGCACCGTCACGTGCTGGATGTGCTTGGCAGACACGCCCAGCTTGACCAGTTCGTCGATGCAGTTGGAGGCCATGCGGGAGGTCAGTTCGTCATTGAAGCGAGCCTGAACGATCCCGACACGCAGATCCTTGCCGTCCAGTCGACTGGCTTGTCCTTTGTCAGCGCCTTGCATAGTTTTGTATTCCAGATAAAGAGCGAGTTTTCAAACAGAAAGAGCGAAATTAAGAGCTAACAGCGCGCGATCTCAACCAAATTCAATGTGATGGTGCCAAGGTCTGGCCATCGGCCGTCAGGAAGCCCGTGACTTCCAGGCCGTAACCGACCATGCTCGGCAGGCGCTGCTGGTTGCCCATCAGGCGCATGCGGTGCACACCCAGCGTCTTGAGGATCTGGGCACCCACACCGTAGGTGCGCAGATCGACGGGGGTCTTGGGCGCTTGAACCGGTGTCTTGGGCAGCAGGCGCTCGCCCAGTTGCTCGGTATCGTCGCCCGCATTGAGCAGCACGATCACGCCACGACCGGCTTCACGCACGGCAGACAGGGCCTTGGGCAGTGCCCACGAGTGGGTACGGTTGCCGGCGTCCAGCCAGTCCAGCACGGACAAGGGCTCGTGCACGCGCACCAGCACTTCGTCGTCCTGAGTCCAGTTGCCCAGCGTCAGCGCCAGGTGCAGGGCACCGGTGCGATCGCGGAACACATTGGCCTCGAACTCACCCTCGGGCGTCTGCATGACGCGCTTGCCCAGGTTGGTGATCAGCGATTCATTGCGGCTGCGGTACTGGATCAGGTCGGCAATGGTGCCGATCTTGATGCCATGTTCCTTGGCGAAGACCTCCAGATCGGGCAGACGGGCCATGGTGCCGTCGTCGTTCATGATCTCGCAGATCACGGAAGACGGCGTCAGGCCAGCCATGCCAGCCAGATCGCAGCCGGCTTCGGTGTGCCCGGCGCGCATCAGCACGCCGCCATCCTGTGCCTGCAGCGGGAAGATGTGACCAGGCTGCACCAGATCGGTGGGCTTGGCATCACGTGCCACGGCAGCGGCCACGGTACGGGCGCGGTCAGCGGCCGAGATCCCGGTGGTCACGCCTTCAACAGCTTCGATGGACACGGTGAAGGCCGTGCCATGCTTGGTGCCGTTGCGGGTGGCCATGGGCGGCAGTTGCAGCCGCTCGCAGCGTTCGCGCGTCAGGGTCAGACAGATCAGGCCACGGCCATACTTGGCCATGAAGTTGATCGCTTCGGGCGTGACGTGGTCAGACGCCAGCACCAGATCGCCTTCGTTCTCGCGGTCCTCTTCATCGACGAGGATGACCATGCGGCCAGCGGCGAGTTCGGCAATCAGCTCGGGGATGGGTGAAATGGGCATCCCGCGATTGTAGGCGGGCCGGCGCCCTGTTTTGGGGGAAAACACGGGGTGGCCGCAAAGGATTGCGGGGGCTTTCGTGGATCAGAACCGCCCTCGCCCAGGCGGGCGGGCGAGGATGCGCAGGTCATCGCCCACCATTTGCACGTCGTGAAATTGCAATGTCACGGCCTGAGCCAGATCTGCCAAGGCAGGCAATTCGGCCAGCGCACGCCCCGGCCCGATGAGCTTGGGTGCCTGGTAGAGCAGGTATTCGTCCACCAGATCGGCGGCCATCAAGGCGGCATTGAGTTGCGCCCCCGCCTCGACGTGCAGTTCGTTGACGTGGCGCCGCGTCAACTCGGCCAGCACGGCCGGCAGCGACACCTGGCGCCCGCTCTCATCCGCAGGCAAGACCAGCACTGTACGGCCCGCCGCCACCAGGGCGTCATACCGCGCCTGCGCCGCCTCGTCTTCCGGCGAGCCAACCAGACCGATCACCAGCGCCTCGCCTGGCAGATCCCAGATCCTGGCGTTCACCGGCGTTCGCCAATGAGCATCCAGCACCACACGCAAGGGCTGGCGAAACGTGTCGATGGCGCGCACATCCAGCCTGGGGTCATCAGCCAGCACGGTGCCAATACCGGTCAACACAGCGCCAGCGCGTGCACGCCAGGCCTGCCCGTCGGCCCGGGCCACCTCACCAGTGATCCATTTGCTCTGCCCATTGCTCAACGCCGTGCGCCCATCCAGCGAGCCAGCCATCTTCATGCGAACCCAGGGGCGCTGGCGCACCATCCGGGACAGGAAACCGATGTTGAGCTCCCATGAGGCCACGGCAGCCGGATGGGTTGGCGGCACCACGTCCACCTGGATCCCGGCCTCACGCAAGCGCGCCGCCCCTTTGCCGCCCACCAGTGGGTTGGGATCCATCAAGGCGATGACCACGCGCCCCACCCCCACACGCACCAGGGCATCCGCGCAAGGTGGCGTGCGGCCGTGATGGGCGCAGGGTTCCAGCGTCACATAAGCGGTGGCGCCAGCGACGGACAACCCTCGCGATTCGGCATCGCGCAGGGCCATGACCTCGGCATGAGGCCCGCCCGCCTGCTGGGTGTGCCCCTGCCCCAGCACCTCGCCCGAGGGCGACACCAGCACACACCCTACGCGGGGATTGGGCTCGGACAGGCCGATGGCTTGCCTGGCCAGGCCTGCTGCCTTGAGGAGAAAGTCGTCATCCATGTTGTCTGGTGGTTCGCCACATCCGCATTGACCCACCCCTCGAAACAGGGGTTTGGCGTGTCATTTTGACCCAAGCCGACCGCCCATCGGCCGCAGACAACCACTCGTCGGCCAGGGCGCTGGTTTGGCCGGGCGCGCCAAACCATAATCAAAAGTATGGAAAAGTACCGAAATTCCGAAGGCAGCGCTGCTCAGCAGCGAGGCTTCACCTTGACTGAATTGCTGGTGACGATGGCCATCGTGGTCATCCTGTTTGCCATTGGCGCCCCCCAACTGCAAACCTTCCTGATTCAACGCACGGTGGACAGCCAGGCAGACACATTTGCCGCCTCTGTTCGCCTGGCCCGTTCGGAAGCCATCAAACGAGGGGTGAGAGTCAGCATGTGTGCCAGCACCAATCCCACGGCGACGTTGCCCGTTTGTGCAGCAGCGGGGGCGGCTGACTGGAGCCGGGGGTGGCTGGTCTGGGTGGATGATGTCGCTCCCGCTCGGAGCTACAACGCCGGAGAAACCATTGTGAAGGTTCAACAAGCCTTCAACTCGTCCGGCAACATCGCGTCAAATGGTGGCAATGCGGTCATTTCTTTTACCCAGAACGGCATGGCACTCGCGAACAATGGGAGCTTCCAGGTTCACCCCCACATGACAGGAACCGAGGCGACAGAACCAGCTAACAACCGCTGTGTGGTGGTAAGTGTGGCCGGTCGCGTGCAAGTCAAAAAGGGGGCGTGCTAACCATGAGCAAGAGCCGAAACCAGCCACACTGGAACAATCAGACGGGCGCAACCTTGGTCGAGGTTCTCGTATCCGCCCTCCTGCTGGCGCTGGGCATTCTGGCCATGGCCGCCATGCAGGTCAACGCCGTGCAGTACAGCAAGACCAGCGAGTTCCGTACCCTGGCCACGCTGCTGGCCAACGATCTGGGTGATCGCATGCGTGCCAACCACCCCGCATTGCAAAACATGTCCGGCGCAACGGGCTATGACTATCTGAGCACCGACGCTTATGCGGCGCCCACGCTGCCGGATGAGCCAGGCACGAACTGCGCCGATGGTGTCACGACCTGTACGTTCAACCAGATGGCCGCATATGACAAGGCCGTCTGGTCACGCACGGTGTTCCGACAACTGCCACAAGGCACGGCCCGAGTCATTGTCAATGGCACTGGTGACCGCATCTATGCCGACATCTGGATCGTGTGGACCGACCCAAGCAGCAGCACATCCAACCAGGCCGCAGACAACTGCCCAGCCAACTACAACCAACCCAGCACCGTTCGCTGCGTCTACTTCCGAATCGCCATATGAGCCCGTTGACGCAATCTTTCCGCCCAAGGGCGCAAATGGGGCTCACCCTGGTAGAGCTGATGGTGTCCATGGTGATCGGGCTGGCCGTGATCGGAGCGGGCATGGCCATGTACACCACGTCGGGCTTTGCCGGCAAAGGCAGCAGTGCGCTGTCCCAAATGGGTGAAGACGCCACCCTGGCACTGAGCCTCATGCGCAACCACATTGCCATGGCTGGTTACAGCCGCATGGTCCTCGACCCAGCCAACAACACCATGGTCAAGCTCTATAACGGGCACCCCGTCTTTGGTTGCCGCTTTGGTGTGACTTCGGACACCAATGACAACTTCCTGAGCAGCACAGATCCCGCCAGCGCCCAGGTGAGCTGTGACAACGGCCTGGCCGCCGGCAACGACACCTTGATCGTCTTGTATGAAGCCGATCAGGACAACACGATTGCCAACGGCGCAGCCGCACCAACGGACTGCCTGGGCAACGGCTTGCCGCCGCCCATCACCACCAATCCGCTGGGCAGCTACAGCATCGCTGAGAACCGCTTCTTCATCAATGCCAACAACGCCTTGAGCTGCCGCGGAAACAGTGGTGCGCCCCCTCAACCCCTGGTGGACAACGTCGCCCAGATGCAGATCCTTTACGGCGTGGCCACGCCCTCCCCGACGGGAACGCGAGGCACCGTGGCCACCAGGTACCTCCGCGCCAATCAGGTAGGCGACATGAACAGTGGCAACTGGGATCAGGTCGTATCCGTCCGCCTGTGCCTGGTCATACAGAGCCGCGAGCCTGTCCTGGACGCCCCCGCCCCCTTCTTTGACTGCAACGGCGTCAGCACCCCCACCACGGATCGCCGCCTGTATCGTGCCTTCTCGACCACCGTGGTCTTGAACAATCGCATCTTCCCGAACTGAGGTCCGCCATGACATCACCTCAACATGTATTCCCGCCCAACCACGCCAAGGCACCTCGCACCCAACAAGGTGTGACGCTGTTGGTGGTCATGGTCATGCTTGTCGTGATCGGGCTGGTATCGGCATCGGCCATGCGTCAGGCCGCCAACGCCGACCTGATCAGCAACAACACGCGACTGGAAAACCTGGCCAAGCAGTCCGCAGAAACGGCCCTGAGGTTTTGTGAAGCTGGCGTCAGGAATGGCACGATCCAGATTCAGGCAGCCAATCCGACCGCCCCCGCCTGGAAGACCTTCGGCAACTGGGAAGGCACCAGCCAAACGGCCTTCAACCTGAATGAAGCCGACTTCCGGTCAGCAGACCAAGTCTCAGCGGGCACCAATCGGGCACCACAGTGCATGGCTGAGTTCAGCCCACTGAACAACAACACGTTCATCGTTACCGCACGCGGCTTCAGCCCCGACTTTCAGGCTGATGCCAACGGCAGAACCCAGCGAGGCGCCGTCGTCTGGCTTCAATCAACCTTGGTAAGAAGCTGACAGCAACACAACAAGTGCAGGAGAACCCCATGCAACGCACCCCTCGCGCACTGTCGCCTCAACTGGCCGGCCCCCACGCCATCACACTGGCCATGGCAGCCCTGCTGCATGCCACGCTTGCGCCCTCGATGGTCTACGCCGCAGCGCCATCTCAAAATCCGCTGATCAGCAAGGGCCTGCAACCCGCGCCCAACGTGATGCTGACGCTCGACACATCGTGGTCGATGATCTTTCCGTACATACCGGAAGGCAAGTTCAGCGTAGCTGGTGGGACCGTCACCTTCCCCAACAACACGTCACCCATTCTGCACCCCAAGGACACGCGTTTTGACAAGGGTAACGGCCCCTGGCTGGGAGATGGCGGCGCCATTTCGGGCGACCCATCCGACAAGGCCCCGGTATTCCAGATGCAGATGCGCTCACCTGATGTGAACGCGATGTACTACGACCCCAGGATTCGCTACAAGCCCTGGCTCAAGATCGACCCCACCACCCAGGAAAAAGTACGCTTTCCAGAAGCTGTACCAAGCATGGCTTTCTTTGACCCTACGAATGCCAATGCAGGAGATTCCAATACGTATGCGGACCTGACTGCAGCTACCACAGACATAAAGACCTATTGGTGCACCAGTTCGCCGTACCGAGCTGATGAACAAAATCCAGGCAAGCTCAATTGTGATCGAGGCACCAATGGCGGCACATCAAAGCCATTCAGCCCAGGCCTCTATTACCTGCTGGACAGCAGCCTGACAGGCTGCACTGACCCAGCAGATCCCAACTACGGCCCCTGCTATAAAAAGTTCGACATCAATACGGACACCAGCTTCACCAAATATCCGAATCGAGATGACTGTGCTGGTGCCACGTGCACGCGGGAAGAAGAACGCCGTAACTTCGCCAACTGGTTCGTCTACTACCGCACGCGCCTGCACATGGCGCAGGCGGCCATCCCCGAAGCCTTCATCAACCTGGACGATGACAAGATCCGCACAGGCATGGCCACCATCCACCAGGAGACGAGCAACAACATTGATGGCGCCTCCAGCACACACGTGATGTCTGGCGTCCGGATGCTCGACACGCAGCGGAAAGCCGAGTTGTCTGACTGGATCCGGGCCTTCAGAACGCTGAACAACGGTACGCCCTTGCGCAAGGCCCTTCTAGGCGTGGGCGACTATTTCTCGCGCACGGATTCCGGTAGCCCCTGGGCTACCAATCCAGGCTCCAATGCAGGAGAAACAACCGGCTCCATGTTGGCTTGCCGTCGCGCCTATAACGTGCTGATCACCGATGGCTACTACAACGACAGCGACCCGAATGTGGGCAACGTGGATGGCAGCAATGGCCTCGCCATCACGGGCCCCAACAACAAGCCTTTTACTTACAAGGCGGGCGATACCAGCAACAGCCTGTACGCTGACAACAAGTCCAACACCTTGGCCGACGTTGCCATGAAATACTGGAAGGCTGACATTGCCTCCGACCAATACGATGCTCGCGGCCGACTGCTTTCACAGGGCCTGGACAACAAGGTCCCTGCCGGCAGCAACACACCCGGCCAGGATCCCGCCTTCTGGCAGCATCTGGTTCAACTGCCGATTGGCCTGGGCATCACGGGCTCCGTGCCCAACGACACCATCACCAATCTCGTGAACTTCGTGAAAGCCAATGGCTGGTGGTCTGCAGCCGACTCGGGCGTACAAAAAGTCGATGACCTGCTCCATGCGGCGGTCAACACGCGAGGTCAGTACTTCAGTGCCAAGAAGCCTAGCGAGTTGAGCTCGGCACTGACCACAGCCTTGAATCGTGCGGCTCGGCGCGATGGCCTGAAGCAAGCCGGTGTGGCAACCGCCGCGCCAACCGCCATTGCTGGCAACTTGAAGTACGTGCCTGAGTACACGACTGAACAATGGATTGGCGACCTGAAGGCATACAGTCTGAACGCCAACGGCGTATGGTCAGATACACCCAAGTGGGTTGCTTCGGCCCACCTGCCAACGCCAGCCAACCGCAACATCGTCACGATTACTGGCGCCGACGGCGACAATCCGACTGGCGTCAACTTTTTCTGGCCGGCCAACAACCAAACGAGTGGTGCCGGCAGCATTGACGAGACCAGCCAGGCACTGCTAAGGCAAAACCTGCCCACAGGGGCCTCAGGTGCTGATCTGGTCAACTACATCCGTGGCGACAGCAGCCAGGAAGATACAGCACTGAAGTTGAACCTGTTCCGTCAGCGTGAGAGCAAGCTTGGCGACTTCGTGAACTCGACGCCGCTGGTACTCCAAGGCAACGTCAACCTGTTCTACGACCTGCTGCCCCAGGGAGTAGCCCCAGGATACGCGGATTTCCGCACGCAAAAGGCAGCTCGAACACGCCTCATTCTGGCTGGCGCCAACGACGGCATGCTGCACGCATTCGCTGACCCCACCGTCGAGCAATGTGTGGATTCGGGCACGACATCCCCGCCATCATGCGGCCAAGAGGTATTCGCCTATATTCCGCGCGGCGCACTGAGCAAGTTGGGCAAGTTGGCCAAACGCGACTACGGCTCAGCCAGCAACCCCCACCAGTTCCTGGTAGATGGCCCCCTCACTGAAAGTGACGTTTACCTCGACAAGCAATGGAAGAACATTGTGGTGGGCACCATGGGTGCAGGCGGCAGGGCCATCTTTGCGCTTGATGTCTCCCCTGGCACCAGCCTGGGGACATCATCGGTCATGTGGGAAAAGTCTGGCGACAATGACGAGGACTTTGGCTACATGATGGGCGCAGCCCAGGTTGGTGTGATGGCTGATGGGTCCTGGAAGGTATTTGTGGGCAATGGCCCATACAGCGACAAGGGCCGAGCCGTATTGATGATGATTGATCTCGATACCCGCGCTGTCAGCAAGATCATCACGGACGACACCTCGGGTAACGGATTGGGGGCCGTGAGACTTGTCAGGAACAGCAACCAGCAAGTTGTTGGCGCATTTGCAGGAGACCTCAAAGGCCGGCTGTGGCACTTCGACTTCGGCACGGGAAAGCCAGCGGAATTCAAGAAAACCCACCTGTTCACAACGGCGATTGACTCATCGGGGCAACCTCAACCCATCACCGCAGCGCCAAGCGTGATGTCCCACCCACTTGGTGGCTACATGATCACCTTTGGTACTGGCAAGTTGTATGACGAGACCGATAGCGACGACCACACCCTGCAGTCACTCTATGGTGTCTGGGAAAAAACAACGGACAGCACGGGGGTGGCCACCGGGCTGAGCACGTCCGACCTGGTCGAGCAGGTCATCAAACGCGACCCCGTTGCCTCCAATAGCGAGCAGACTTTTTACGGACTGGAATTCAACAAGGTGGACTATGGGCAAAAAAGGGGCTGGGTCATCAACCTGACTCAGGCCTCTGGCCAGCGTCTGATCTATCCCGGTACCCCACTGAGGGACTTTGTACTGTTCAACACCACGGTCCCTGTTACCACGGCACAAGCCAAGACTTGCGACAACAACGGTCTGGGTTTCAGTTGGGTTCTTCCCACATTGATGGACGGCACCTATGACACGTCCGTGATCATTGATACGGACGGAGATGGCATGGTCGACAAAAACAAGGACACCATCGCGTTTGGATACAAAACTGCTGCCGACGGACAAGGCACAACGCTGACAGGTGGAGGTGGAGGCGGCGATGGCAAGGTCAAAGACCTTCATACGGACGGCGACACTGACATTCAATTGCCTGGCTCATGGAAACGCGTCTGGCGCCAACTGATCACCACACCGCACCCCTGACACCATGCCCGTACCTGCATTCAACATGCGCCAGCGTCCCTTTACCAGGCGCGCGCCATTTCAAGCTGGCGCTCGCGGCTTCACTTTGGTGGAACTCATGATCGTGGTTGCCATCATCGGCATCCTGGCCGGCGTGGCCTACCCCAGCTACACGGAACACGTGGCGCGCGGTCGCCGTGCGACGGCCCAGAAGTCCTTGCAGGAAGCGTCGCAGTTCATGCAGCGCTGGTATGCAGCGCGCAATACGTTCAAGGACAGTGACGGTGGAAATCCGTCTCTGTCGAGCGTCCCAAGCGCCTCGAACTACACACTCAGCGTTGCTGTTGCAGCAGACGACCTCAGCTACACCATCACCGCCACACGCACAGGCGTGATGGCCAACGACGGATGCGGCAACTTCACCCTGACATCCACCGGCGTCAAGGGTCTCACCAACGCAGCCTCCGGCTACGACGTCGCCCGCTGCTGGAAGTAAGCCTTACTTACTCCTCGCCGCCGGCCTTCGCGCCGCGCTTGTTACCCGTCTCCTTGATCGCCGCGACGAATTCGCTCACGTCATCAAAGCTGCGGTACACAGACGCAAAGCGCACATAGGCCACCTTGTCGAGCTTGCGCAGCTCGCGCATCACCCATTCGCCCAGCTGCGTCGAGACGACTTCCTTCTCTCCGCACTGGCGCAGTCGGGCCTCGATGGCCTCCAGCGCGCTCTCCAGTGCCTCGGCGCTCACGGGCCGCTTGCGCAGGGCGATCATCATCGAGCCCTTGAGCTTGGCACGGTCGTAATCGGTGCGACGTCCGTCGCGCTTGACGATGGCCGGCAATTCGATTTCGGCGCGCTCATACGTGGTGAAACGCTTGTCGCAGCCATTGCACTTGCGCCGGCGGCGGGTCGAATCCCCCTCGTCAGAATCCCGGGTCTCGACAACTTGTGTATCGTGGTGACCGCAAAATGGGCAACGCATCGTCTTTCAACTCCCTGCAAAAAACGAAGAACAACAAGTAAAAAACCCGGCCCGGATGCACATCCGAAAGCCGGGTTGTCTGTCAGTCACGCATCATCAGCGATAGACGGGGAACTGGCGGGTCAGTGCCGCCACCTGTTCACGCACACGCGCCAGGGTGGCTTCATCGTGCGGGTTGTCCAGCACGTCGGCAATCAGGTTGCCCACTTGCACTGCTTGCTCTTCCTTGAAGCCGCGCGTGGTGAAGGCTGGCGAGCCCAGGCGAATACCGCTGGTCACCATCGGCTTTTGAGGGTCATTGGGGATGCCGTTCTTGTTGCAGGTCATGTGCGCTGCACCCAGGATGGCTTCGGCTTCCTTGCCCGTCAGGTTCTTGGGGCGCAGGTCCACCAGCATCACGTGGCTTTCGGTGCGGCCCGACACGATGCGCAGACCGCGCTTGGTCAGGGTGTCAGCCAGCGCGGCGGCGTTCTTCACCACTTGCTGTTGGTAGGCCTTGAACTCGGGCGACAGGGCTTCCTTGAAAGCCACGGCCTTGCCGGCGATCACGTGCATCAGCGGGCCCCCCTGGATACCAGGGAAGATGGCGCTGTTGATCTTCTTGGCGATGTCTTCACCGCGCATCAGGATGATGCCGCCACGAGGGCCACGCAGGCTCTTGTGGGTGGTCGAGGTGACCACGTCGGCGTGAGGCACGGGGTTGGGGTACACACCCGCAGCGATCAGACCGGCATAGTGGGCCATGTCCACCATGAAGTAGGCACCGATTTCCTTGGCGATCTTGCCGAAACGCTCGAAGTCGATGCGCAGGGCGAAGGCCGATGCACCAGCGATGATCAGCTTGGGCTTGTGCTCGCGAGCCAGGGCCTCCATCTTGTCGTAGTCGATGTCTTCCTGCTCGTTGAGGCCATAGGACACGACCTTGAACCACTTGCCCGACATGTTCAGAGGCATGCCATGGGTCAGGTGACCACCTTCAGCCAGGCTCAGGCCCATGATGGTGTCGCCGGGTTGCAGCAGACCGAAGAACACGGCCTGGTTGGCTTGCGAACCGGAATTGGGCTGCACGTTGGCGTATTCGGCGCCAAACAGTTGCTTGAGGCGGTCGATGGCCAGTTGCTCGACCACGTCGACGTTTTCGCAACCGCCGTAGTAGCGCTTGCCTGGATAGCCTTCAGCGTACTTGTTGGTCAGCTGAGAACCTTGCGCCTGCATCACTGCGGGCGAGGTGTAGTTCTCGGAAGCGATCAGCTCGATGTGATCTTCCTGACGCTGGTTTTCTGCCTGGATGGCAGCCCACAGTTCAGCGTCAACGTTGGCAATAGTGTGTTGGGCACGGTCAAACATGACTTGGCAGTCCTCTTCTAGGTTGAAGTCCCGCAGCACTGACCCCAAAAAGGCCAGGTGTGAGGGCTGCCCAGGCGAACGGCTGACTCAGCCCGGGCATCATCAGTCAAACGACTGAACAGCCCCTTGGGCTGGCCGCGCTTCCCGGTGGTTCACCACCTCAGGCAAGGGCACTGGTCAGCACCCCACCATGTATCGCCAGTTGCGCGGCTGGATCGGATTGTAATCTCAGTGAGCGGTCGGCGTCAGCAGCGCGACTTGTTCCGTACGGTGTGCTGCGGGTGCCGCTTCGCTGGCAGCAGGCACCACGGGTGACACGCCTGCAGCAGGATTGGCAGCCGCAGAGCCCGCCTTGGCTGCGGCAGCCGGGGCCACAGCGGGCACATCAGCCTGAACCACTGCTTGAGGCAGAGACACGGTCACAGGCAGCTTCACGCCATTGGCGACCTGGCGCAGATAGCCCTGCTCGGCCAGGACCTTCGCGGCATAGCCACCATCATCTACCAGGTTGGCTGCGCCCACGTAGTACTTCAGGCCGCCTTCGAGGCTGCCTGCCTTGCGGATGCACTCCTTGAGAACCTGCACACCCACGCGCAGATTGGTCACGGGATCGAAAGCTGCGTTCTGGCCGCCAAAGATCTGGTACTTGTCGCTGTGGACACGTGTCATGACCTGCATGAGGCCCTGCGCACCAACATGGCTTTGCGCAAACGGGTTGAAGCCGGACTCGACGGCCATCACGGCCAGCACCAGGGTGGGCTCCAGATTGACACGGCGGCCCACCTCCCAGGCCTCCTGAACCAGACGGCTGATCGGCTCGGGCGCCACGTTGTAGCGACGAGAGATCCAGTAGGCCACGGCAGACTGCTGGCGGTTCAGTTCGGACGGGTTGGTCGCCGTCGCGCGCTGGATGGCTTCCGGTTCGGCCATGGCCAGCAGTTCGCCGTCACCGGCATCAGCCTCATCACCAGCGGTGCCATCACGCAAGTGGGCACGCTCCATCAACCAGGTCAGGGCCTGCCCTTCCAGGCTGTAGCGCACATCGGCACGGCCCATCAGGAACAGCACAGCCACGACGGCCGTGAGGCCCACCATGGCCAAGGCGTTGTGACTCACACAACGCACACCTTCCACCACATCCTGCACGAACAGAACGGCAGGCGAACGCAGACCGGCCACCTTGCGCTTGGCCTTGGGGGACTGCTCAACTTCATCAGCACCATCTGCCACGAACTCCAGGCTCGTTGCAGCACGTTCATACGCTGTCATGCTTCTCCTTTCCTCACGTCGCCTCGGAGCGCCTCGGCAGGCTGCAAAGCCATGTGCCGAAAGCACCCCTCAGCGCCAGTGATAATGGCCCCGGCTTGAAACGATGGTGGCAGCGGTGCAAGCTCGCTCACCATCAACAAAGGCCTGCCAAACAACAGCAGACCCCAAAGAACCGCCAGGGCTGGCAGCGTGGTGCCTCAACAGAGGCACACAAGGGGAAACCCGGAAAAACTGAAGCCGGGTTCGTTCGGGGCGGATTCTAGGCAGGCCTGTAATAACCAGTCAAGCATATAGAAGTCTTCTCTTATAACTTCAAATGATGAAATACCGTGATTTGCGTGACTTTGTGGCCGGTCTGGAACGGCTCGGCGAGCTCCAGCGCGTCCCAGAGGCGGTCTCTACGTACCTGGAGATGACCGCGCTCAGCGATCGCGTGCTGCGCGCGGGTGGTCCGGCCCTGTGGTTCGAGCAACCTGTACCCCCTCAAAAAGGTGGTCAAAATAACGCAGATCGTTACAAAGTACCGGTTCTGGCCAACCTTTTTGGCACACCTCGGCGTGTGGCTTTGGGTATGGGCGCCGATGACGTGAGCGAACTTCGTGATATTGGCCGCGTCCTGGCCAGCCTCAAGGAGCCCGAGCCACCGCGCGGTTTGAAAGATGCCGGCAAGCTGTTGCAGATGGCCAAGGCGCTGTGGGACATGAAGCCCTCCACCACGCGCAGTGCGCCTTGCCAGGCCGAAGTTAGAGAAGGCAGCGAGGTAGACCTGACCGAGTTGCCCATTCAGCATTGCTGGCCTGACGACGCGGCCCCTTTGTTGACTTGGGGGCTTGTGGTCACACGCGGCCCACAGAACGTGCCCAACCCGCGCCGCCGGCAGAACCTGGGTATCTATAGACAGCAGTTGATCGGCAAGCGCCAGTTGATCATGCGCTGGCTGGCCCATCGCGGCGGCGCGCTGGATTTCCGGGAGTTCGCACTGGCCAACCCCGGCAAGCCCTTCCCCATCGCCGTGGCCCTGGGCGCTGACCCGGCCACCATCCTCGGTGCCGTCACCCCCGTGCCCGACTCATTGAGTGAATACCAGTTCGCCGGCCTGCTGCGTGGCAGCCGTACCGAAGTGGTCAATACAGATGTGGGCGAAGGAGATCAGTGGTTGCAGGTGCCATCGAGCGCCGAGTTCGTGCTCGAAGGTCACATTCCCACCGCGCCTTCGGGCTACAAGGGTGTGAGCGAACATGGTGTGCCCTTGATGGAGCGCGGAGGCTACCTGCACGCGCTGGAAGGGCCCTTTGGCGACCATACCGGCTATTACAACGAGCAGGACTGGTTCCCCGTCTTCGAAGTAAAGCGGATGACCAACCGCAAGGATCCGGTCTACCACTCTACTTATACCGGCAAGCCACCAGATGAACCGGCCGTCCTTGGCGTGGCCCTCAATGAAGTGTTCGTGCCCATCCTTCAAAAGCAGTTCCCGGAGATCGTGGACTTCTACCTGCCCCCCGAAGGATGCAGCTACCGCATGGCCATCATCAGCATGAAGAAGGCCTATCCAGGTCACGCCAAGCGCCTGATGTTCGGCGTGTGGAGCTTCCTGCGTCAGTTCATGTACACCAAGTTCATCGTGATCTGCGATGACGACGTGAACATCCGTGACTGGCAGGAAGTCATCTGGGCCATCACCACACGGATGGATCCGGTGCGGGATACGACCCTGGTGGAAAACACCCCGATCGACTACCTGGACTTCGCCTCACCCGTCAGTGGCCTGGGCGGCAAGATGGGACTCGACGCCACCAACAAATGGCCAGGCGAAACCAGTCGCGAATGGGGTCGCACGATCACCATGCCGGACGCCGTCAACGCGCGCGTGGACGACATCGTTTCGCGCATTCTTGGTCAAAAGGCTTGAGTGGCATCAACCTCATCCGACGAATGGACTTGCACTCGGCCACCGCTTGAACTACTCTGACCACGTCTGCTAGGCAGGCAACCTAAAGGGACGCAGTCACTGCGTCTTGGGAAGTGGCAAACCTACTCTTTGCCCTTTCCTCGGACGGCCCGCGTGCCGCTCCAACCCCCGGCTTCGTCCGGGGGTTTCTATTTGTGCAGTCAGGCTTTCAGCAAGGCGGCGAGGCACTCCTTGAGCGCCAGGCGCACGCCGATGCTGCCTGAAATGGAGGGCATCCAGTCAAACAGGGCCCTGTCCTCATGCTGCCAGAAGCCCATGGGCGCGGGTGTCACCTTGATCACGAGCGAGCCAGGTCGCAGGTCAGCCTGCCGCCTGGCCGCTTGCTCGAAATCCCGCAAGGCCCGAGGCATGTGGAAGGCATCCGTCACCAGCACAATCTCGGGAACTCGCTGCTCACTGAGCATCGCGATGGTCAACGCGGCATTGCCCCGTGTGTCGGCTGACTCGCCCTCCACCCAACGGATCGGCACCCCGTACGTCTTCAAGGCCACATTGGCAGCGATATCGGCCTCCGACGCCCCCTTTTCACTGAGCTGAGCCCAACCTACACCGCCGGAAAAACCCAAAGGCAAGCCCGTGCGACGAACCAGCCAGATTCCGTAGCGCAGGCGTTCCGCAGAGAACTTGGACAGGTCGGATGTTCCGTACTCTTGAGAGACGGCTTCTCGGCCGCCCCCCAGCACCACGATGGCCGCCGGCGCTGCAGCGCCTGACATGGGCCGAACGCTCTTGCGCCCCAGTTGTTCCAGGCGAGCGAGGGACTCGCCCCTCAGCGCCGGGGGCGGACTGATGAACCGGTCCTGCAACCAGACGGCCGTCCCCTGACAGGTCGACATCCATATACCGACCACGCCCGCCATCAGAACCAGATAGCCCAGGCCTCTTCGCGGCAGGATCAGGCGCGCACCGATCAGGATGAGCAACAGAAACGGCACTGGCGGCAAGGCCAAGGTGGTCAAGACAGGCTTGAATAGGCCCCAATCAGTCATCATGCAACTCCCCATCCCTGGCTTCAGCAGCATGCTGGCCATTTGGATACAGTGGAAGGAGTCTAAGCAATGGAATGCACGTCATGACCGGTCCCACCGCAGAATCTGACAGTCTCACAACGGAAGAAGCCACCTTCGCGGGCGGTTGCTTCTGGTGCATCGAGACTGTTTTCAACCAGTTGCAAGGCGTCATCGATGCCGAATCCGGCTACAGCAACGGTCAGCATCCGCACCCGACCTACGAGGAGGTCTGCTCGGGTCAAACCGGACATGCCGAGGTCGTCAAGGTACGCTTCGACCCGCGGCGCATCAGCTACCAGCAACTGCTGGAGGTGTTCTTCGCCATCCATGATCCGACCACGCCCAATCGGCAGGGGCACGATGTGGGCACCCAATATCGATCAGGTATCTACACCCACAATACCCATCAGGCCCAGCAAGCCCGAGCCATGGTTGAACACCTGGCCATCAGCAAGGTCTTCAAGGATCCGATCGTGACCGAGGTGGCGCCCATCACGAACTACCACCCGGCCGAGGCTTACCACCAGCGCTACTTTGAACAGCACCCAGGCCAGGGCTACTGCGCTGTGGTGATTTCGCCCAAGGTCGACAAATTTCGCAAGACCTTCACTGATCTGCTCAAACCCGACTGATGAGCCGAGTGCATCAGGGCGCCAGACGCTGGATCAGCCAGGCGCCGTCTGATTGCAGCTCGTACGCGATGCGATCATGCAGGCGGGAGCTGCGGCCCTGCCAGAACTCCCAGTGGTCCGGCACCAGGCGGTAGCCGCCCCAATGAGCCGGGCGCGGGGGATCGTCACCCAGCTTGGCCTGCTGCTCTTTCCAGGCAGCCTCCAGCACCTCGCGCGACGACAACACCTGACTTTGCGGAGAAGCCCAGGCGCCGATGCGCGAACCTGCCGGGCGACTGCGGTAGTAGGCGTCGGATTCCTCATCGGACACGCGCTCGACGCGCCCCTCGACACGGACCACGCGCTCCAGCTCCGGCCAGAAAAACTGCATGGCGGCCATGGGGTTGGCAGCCAGATCCTGCCCCTTGCGGCTGGCGTAGTTGGTGAACCAGACCAGCCCGGTCGCCTCTGCCCCCTTGAGCAGCAAGACACGGGTAGACGGCCGCCCATCGGCGCTGACCGTTGCCAGGGTCATGGCATTGGGCTCCAGCGCTTTGGCTTTCACCGCCTCGTCAAACCAGTGGTGAAACTGGTCAATCGGTTGGGGAAGAACATGCGACTCATCGAGTTCAGCCTGTTCATAGCTTTTGCGCATTTGCGCCAGATCGTGCGGTGTCTTGTCCATATTCAAAGTATCGGCCAGTTCCATTGCCACCTGAAATGACGGGGATCAAATCCGCGCTCGGGTATGCACCTAAGTGAAGCCTCGGTGGTGCAGCGCAGCAATTGTCGTCACACTTTGTTGCAAGAGACTGCCACATGAACACTAGAGCCACGGTCATCATCCTGCCACCATCTGTGCCAGATGGTGCGTTCCTGCCTGCGGTGTCCAGGGATCCCGTCGCCGCCTTCGGTTTGTTGCAAACCACGCTTTACCGCGTTCTGGCCAGTCAGCTTCCCATGGTGCTCGTGGCGCCCAAGGCCATCACGGATCAAGCCAGAGGCCTGCTGCCGCACAACTGCCTGGTCGACACAACGGTGGAGCCCGCCACCGGTCTGAGCTCGTTGGCACGCTCGGTCGCTGCGGGGGTTCTGGCCAGCTCACAAGCGGACGGCTGGCTGGTCTTGCCAGGCGACATGCCCATGCTGAGCGTGGACACGATCAAACTGGTATCCAGCGCCGTCCAGACTTACCCCATCGCCTACGCACAGTACCGTGCCAGGCGCGGGCATCCCATGGGCTTCGGCAAGGAACTGTTCTCTGAACTGGTTCATCTGGATGCCGACCGCGATCTGCATCGACTCACCAGCCGATATCCCGCCGAAGGCATCGACGTCGACGACCCCGGGGTCATCATGCATGGCTCTGCCACCATCGAAGACATGATCCAGCCCCACACGGACGCTGGCACGATTGCCCTTCCTCAGCACACCTGAAGCGCGCGAAACTGCTGCAATCAAAAAAAACGCCCTCGACGGGCGTTTTTCATTCACCATCCGGTGCACCCGGCAAGCGCAGCCTGCCAGATGCACCTGAGTGCAAGATTACTTGGCGACGTAAGGCGTCG
Organism: Aquabacterium sp.; assembly: GCF_036279675.1. GTDB lineage: Bacteria > Pseudomonadota > Gammaproteobacteria > Burkholderiales > Burkholderiaceae_C > Aquabacterium. The sequence goes on from NZ_DASUIS010000139.1 coordinate 30,579, forward strand.
TCGAGATCTTGGTCTTGCGCAGCGTGGTGGAGATGTCCTGAACCAGTGTGCCGTAGTCGAAGTTCAGAGCTTCAGCAGCAAACTCAGGCAGTTGCAGCACGCCGTTGAACACGGTCTTGATGCCGTCGGTCAACTTCAGTTGGTCCAGCACTTCATGACCAGTCACGGTCAGAGGGAACTTGTACTTCAGAGCCAGGGGGGTGGCCACGTTGAAGTTGTACAGAGGAGCTTGCTTCTGCACGGTGCCGCCATCAGG
>NZ_DASUIS010000140.1:0-17570 GCF_036279675.1 Aquabacterium sp.
TTCGGCCCGATCATCAGGAAGGCATTGGGGCAGTCCAGCACCATGGTGCCCAGGTAGCCTTCAGGGCTGCCTTTCCAGCGCTGCGCCACCGGCACGCCACTGCGGCCCTTGATGCGCTCGGCAATGGGCGGCGCCGTGATCTCGAAGCCCGTGCCCAGGATGATGGTGTCGACCTCGTGTGCGCTGCCGTCAGCAGCGATCACACGCGAGCCCTCGATCGCTTTCACACCGTGCGGCACCAGCGACACATTGGGCTTCGTCAAAGCCGGATACCAATGGTTGGATTGCAGGATGCGCTTGCAACCGGCCACATAGTTGGGCGTGAGCAGGCGCCGCATGGCCGGATCCTTCACGCTGCGGTGGATGTTGTGGCGCGCCAGCGCCTGCACCAGGCGCATCGCCGCCGGATGGCGAATGCCGCCGTTGAGCATCTCGAACACACCATAGATGCCCGCCCGCATGAGTTTTTGCGTCAACGGCAGCCTGGCAAACAGCCCACGCGCCCAAGGTGGAATACCCAGATCCATCTTGGGCAGGATCCACTGTGGCGTGCGCTGGAACACCGTCATGTGGCCCACCTGCGGCTGGATGGTCGGCACGAACTGGATGGCAGACGCCCCCGTGCCGATCACGGCCACGCGGCGCCCCCGCAGATCATGGTCATGCCGCCACTGTGAGGAATGGAACACCTGCCCCGGGAAAGCGGCCAGGCCAGGCACATCCGGCAAGACAGGCTCGTGCATGGGCCCGCAGGCCATGATGGCAAAGCGCGCCGTGTAAGGCCCCTGGCTGGTCTGCAGATGCCAGAGCTGATCGGCTTCAGACCAGCTCGCCTCCAGCAACTCGTGCTCGAAGCGGCAGCGCGAGGTCACCCCGTGCCGTGCCGCCACGTCCTGCAGATAACGGCGGATTTCCTCCTGCGGCGCGAACACGCGGCTCCAGTCCGGCTTGGGTGCAAACGAGTAGGAGTACAGCGCCGAAGGCACGTCACACGCGCAACCTGGATAGGTGTTGTCACGCCAGACGCCCCCCAGGCTGGGCGCCTTTTCCAGCACGATGAAATCCTGGATGCCTTCCTGCAGCAAGCGGATGGCCGCGCCGATGCCGGCAAAGCCCGCCCCGACGATGATGATCTCGCTGTGGCGCACCTCGCGCTTTGCACTTGACTGATCTGACCCCATGAAACCGTCCTTTTCTGACAACGTGACATGTCATTCCGTTTTGGAACAAGATATCAATCAAGGAATCAGGTGTCAACCGGGGTAATCAGGTGGAGGTGCTCGGGTAACATCGCCTCATGACCGACTCTGTGCCCATCTCTCGCGCCGAATCCAACAAACAGCGTTTGAGGGCCGACATCATTGAGGCCGCGTTCGAGACCTTCTCCGAACAGGGCTACCACCAGACGGGCATCGCCGACATCGCCCGCCGGCTGGGCGTGGGCCACGGCACCTTCTACCGCTACTTCCAGAACAAGCGGGACATCTTCGAGCACGTGGTGCAGGACGTGGCCATCAAGCTCAGCCAGTTGCTGGTGGACGACAACGCCCCTGCCGTGGCCACCTCCCTGGCGGACTACCGCGCCCAGTGCCAGCGCATCGCGCAACGCTTCATGGACTTCGGCTGCGCCAACCCACGCGCGCTGCGGCTGATCATGCTGGAGGCCACCTCCATCGACGCGGCCATGACCGAGCAGGTTTTCAAGATGTTTGGCGTCACGGGCAAGGTCACCGCGGCCTATCTGCAAAACGGCGTCGCCCAAGGTTTCTTCCGGCCCGACCTCGATGTCAATGCCTCGGCCCAGGTGGTGGTGGGCATGATCCAGGGCGGCGTCATGCGCTATCTGGCCGCACCAGACGACGAGGCCGGCCTGCAACGCTACGTGGATGCCGCCATCGACATGCTGATCATGGGCATGGGCCAGCCATCGACACCCACCAGTGGCGCAACCCCAGCCTGAGCACGCCATGCCACCGCCCGCAGGCTCCCCCCCGAGCGCCAAGGCGTTGACAGCCGCCTTTCAAGCGGCCCTCGCCCCTCTGGCTGATGTGGAACGCGCGGCCCCCATGCGCGCCTACATGCGCGATCAATTCGACTTCCTGGGCATCCCGACGCCCGCCCGACGCCACGCCACGGCGGCATGGATCAAACAGAAGCTGCCCGCCTCCACCCTGATCGCCACCGCCCAGAGCCTGTGGCGCCTGCCGCAGCGCGAGTACCAGTACGCTGCAGCCGACCTGCTGGCCAGGCAGTGGGCCACGCTCTCCCTGGACGACATCCCCACGCTATTGGCCCTGGTCCAGCAAAAATCCTGGTGGGACACGGTCGACCCCCTGGCTGGCGTCGTCGGCGACATCCTGCGGGCCCACCTGCCCGATGGCAACGATCCACAGGTGCTCATGGATGCCGCCCTGAACCACGACAACCTGTGGGTGCGCCGCGTCGCCATGCTGCACCAACTGGGCTGGCGAAGTGACACCGACACCGCTCGCCTGTGGCGCTACGCGCTGCAACTCGCCCCTGAAGCTGATTTCTTCATCCGAAAAGCGATCGGCTGGGCCCTGCGTGACTATGCGCGCCACGCCCCCGATGCCGTGCGCGCATTCCTGAACCAGCACCGTCCCGCCTTGTCTGCGCTCACCTTGAGAGAGGCCGGCAAACACCTGGGTGAATGAGGTCGGCGCGGGACAAGCAACCTGGTCTGCAAATCACCGCATCAGGGTGGAACTTTTTCGACTTAGCACTCTCTCAGCAAGAGTGCTAATATGTTCTGAGAAGGATTCACGAAAGGACCATCCATGACCGTGACCACCGCTATTGCGACCCGTGACCCCTGGAGTGTGGTGCCCTCGCTGGGCAACCTGGACGCGTACATCCGTTCCGTGCAGGCCATCCCCATGCTGGAGGCCGACGAAGAGCAAGCCCTGGCTCGCCGTCTGCGTGATCAGCAGGATCTGCAAGCAGCATCCAGGCTGGTGCTGTCCCACCTGCGTCTGGTCGTGTCCATCTCCCGCCAGTACATCGGCTACGGGCTGCCCCAGGGCGACCTGATCCAGGAAGGCAATGTCGGCCTGATGAAGGCAGTCAAGCGCTTCGACCCGGATCAAGGCGTGCGCCTGGTGAGCTATGCCATGCACTGGATCAAGGCCGAGATCCACGAATACATTCTGAAGAACTGGCGCATGGTCAAGGTCGCCACGACCAAGGCCCAGCGCAAGCTGTTCTTCAACCTCCGCTCGATGAAGCACCAGTTCAAGGGCGAAGAAGGCAACGATCACGTCGGCCGCGCCGGCTTCAGTGACGCCGAAATCCACCGTGTGGCGCAAGAACTGAATGTGCGCCCCGAGGACGTCATCGAGATGGAAACCCGCATGTCCGGCGGCGACGTGGCCCTGGAAGCCCCGGCCGACGACGACCATGAAGGCGCCAGCTCGCCGCTGACCTACCTGTCGGACGAGGTGCACGAACCCACTCGCGTGATCGAGGCACACCGCCGCGACTGGCTGGCCAGCGACGGCATCGCCATGGCACTGGAACAGCTGGATGAACGCAGCCGCCGCATCGTGGAGGAGCGCTGGCTGAAGGTCAATGACGACGGTTCCGGCGGCATGACCCTGCACGATCTGGCTGCGGTCTACGGCGTCAGCGCCGAACGTATCCGCCAGATCGAGGTGGCCGCCATGAAGAAGATGCGCAAGGCGCTGAGCGACACCGTCGAGGCCTGATCACCGGGCCTGATCGCCCAGGCGATCAGAGCCAGCCCAGTTCAGCCAGTTCCGCCTGGCACTGGGCCGCATCCACAAACTGAACAGCCCGCCACCCCAGTGCGCGGGCTGTTTGGATGTTGTGGGGGTTGTCGTCGATGAACACGGTCTGTTCGGGTTGCACGCCAAACCGGGCCGCCGCCGTTTCGAAGATGTCGGCATTCGGCTTGATCTGCTGCACATCACACGAAAACACGCCCGCCAGAAAGCGATCCAGAAACGCGTGCTCGCGCTGCAGAAACTCGGCATACGGGCGCGGCATGTTCGACAGAAAGTACAGGGGCACGCCTGACTCGGCCAGCCGATGCAGCCAGTCCACCGTGCCGGGAATCGGTGCCAGGTGCGGCGGGATGGCCTCCATCAGGCTGTGAACATCACGCCCTTGCAGACCGGTCCGGTGCGCGATCCTGTCGCGAACCTCATCCCAGCTCAGGGCGCCACGATCAAACTCCGACCAGTCGCTACCCGGCACGAAGGATTCGAACACCCGCGCAGCCAGATCCAGCGCCTGCTGGTCATTGCTGGCCAGATGCGGCAAGACCGACTGGATCAATTTGGCCGGCTGCCAGTTGAACAGCACGCCGCCGAAATCGAACACCACAGCCTGAGGCTGAGGAACGGCATCAAGCTGGCTCATGTCACAACATCCCTTGCAAGGTCAGGCTCAGCGCAGGCGCGCAATCATGGCAGCCGTGGCGGCATCCAGCCCGGCGGTATCGCCAGAGGTCAGGCGTGGCAGCAGATCCTTGCACAAGGCCTTGCCGAGTTCCACGCCCCACTGGTCGAACGAATTGATGCCCCACAGCGCACCGCTCACGAAGGTACGGTGCTCGTAGAGAGCCACCAGGGCCCCCAGCGAACGTGGCGTGACTTCGTCCAGCAACAGCGTCAAGCTGGGCCGGTTGCCGGAGAAGGTGCGGTGTTTGGCGATGGCCTCGGGACTCATCTGCGGCGATGCGGTGGGCACATGCTCCTGCAGCGCATCGTCGGCAGACTTGCCCCACATCAGCGCCTGCGCCTGTGCCAGGCCATTGGCCAGCAGCACATGATGTTGCTGGCCCAGCAAGGCACGCATGGCCGGCGACATGGCGCCAGGCGCACGGTAGCTGGCGTGCTTGACGAGCAGGAACTCGACCGGAATCACATCCGAGCCCTGGTGCAGCATCTGGAAGAAGGCATGCTGGCCGTTGGTACCTGGCTCGCCCCACAACACATCACTGGTGGCATAAGGCAGCGGGTCGCCATGGGCATCCACGCTCTTGCCATTGCTCTCCATCACGAGTTGCTGCAAATACGCGGGCAGGCGCCGCAGGCCATGGTGATACGGCACCACGCAACGGCTGGTGTAGCCCTTGAAATTGCGGTACCAGACGTCCATCAGGCCCAGCAGCATGGGCAGGTTGCCTTGCACGGGCGCTTGCGCAAAGTGCTCGTCCATCGCGTGCGCACCTGCCAGCATCGCGTGGAAGTTGCTGCTGCCCAGCGCCAGCGCAATCGGCAAACCAATGGCCGACCACATCGAGAAGCGCCCACCCACCCAGTCCCAGAAACCGAAGGTCTGGGTGATGCCAAAGGCCGCGGCCAGCTCCACGTTGGTGGTGGTGGCCACGAAATGGCTGGCGATGTCCTTGCCGCCCTGGTCCAGGAACCACTGCCGAGCGGCCTGCGCGTTGGCCATGGTTTCCTGGGTGGTGAAGGTCTTGGAGGCCACCACGAACAAGGTGTGCTCAGGGCGGACCTTGCGCAACACGCTGGCCAGATCCTGGCCGTCCGCGTTGGACACGAAATGGAAGTTCAGGCCAGGGTGCACGTAAGCATCCAGCGCCGGCACCACCATCTGGGGTCCCAGATCGGAGCCTCCGATGCCGATGTTGACCACGTCCGTGATCTGCCCTGGTGCCGTGCCCCCTGCCGTCAGCCGCACGCGCTCCACAAAGGCCAGCATGCGATCCAACACTTGATGGACCTGCTCGCTGAACGGCGCGGCCCCTCTGGGTGCACGCAAGGCCGTGTGCAGGGCCGCACGCCCTTCCGTCTGGTTGACGATGTCACCGGCCATGAGCGCATCGCGCCGGGCCTCCAGACCACACTCACGAGCGAGGTCCAGCAGGTGGCGCATCGTGGCCACATCCCAGTGTGCACGCGACAAGTCCGCGAACACTTCCGGTGCCTGAATGCCCAGACGCTGCACGCGATCCGGGTCGTCCGCAAACACCTGGCGAAGATCCAGATCGCGCCCATGAGCCTCGACATGCCCGCTCAAGGCGGACCAGGCCACGGTCTGATCGCAACGGGGATAGCCCATGTCAACTCGCGTCAACGCTGCGCCTCGATCAGCGCATCGAGCTTGCCGGCATCCACCGCAAACAGACGGATCCCTTCGGCCAGCTTCTCGGTGGCCATCGCATCCTCATTGAGTGCGTAGCGGAAGGCGGACTCCGACATCGGCGCTGGCGCGCTGACCGTCGTCGCGGGCGGTGTGAGGCGACGAACCACGGGCTGAGCCTCGGCATCTGCCGACTGCAGTTGTGCGAGCAGATCCGGACTGATGGTCAGCAGATCGCAACCGGCCAGCGCCAGGATCTGCCCCACATTGCGGAAGCTGGCACCCATCACCTCTGTACGGATGCCATGCTGTTTGTAGTAATCGTAAATGCGCGCCACGGACTTCACGCCCGGGTCGTTCACACCGGCATTGGCGGCCTCATCCCACTGCGCACCGGCTGTCTTCTTGTACCAGTCATAGATGCGCCCGACGAAAGGTGAAATCAACTGCACCTTGGCATCGCCGCAAGCCTGGGCCTGCGCGTAGGCAAACAGCAAGGTGAGATTGCAGTGAATGCCATCCTGCTCCAGCACCCTGGCGGCCTGGATACCCTCCCAGGTCGAGGCAATCTTGATCAGCACGCGGTCGCGCGAAATACCAGCCGCCTCGTACAAACCCATGATGTGGCGGGCACGCGCGATCGTCGCCTGGGTATCAAAACTCAGGCGTGCATCAACTTCTGTGGAGACGCGGCCAGGCACGACCTTGAGTATTTCCAGCCCGAAACGCACCAGCACCTGATCGACGATGGCGTCCAGCGACTCCGTACGATGTGCCGCCACCGTATCGGCCAGCAAGGGCGCGTAATCGGGCTTCTGAACAGCCTTGAGGATCAGCGAGGGATTGGTGGTCGCATCCTGCGGCGTGAACTGGGCGAGCTGTTTGAAATCGCCGGTGTCGGCCACGACGGTGGTACAGGCCTTGAGCTGTTCGAGTTGCGAGGTCATATCTCTGATTCGAATCGGAAAAGCGGATTCGCTTCGTGTTTTTGTTGGCGTGTCAAAAATACACCGGCCAATACAGTCCCGATTACGCAGACTGCCGCCGTGAAATTGCCTTATTGTTCCCTTTATTCTGAGTCCAATTCGGTGACAAAGTTCGGTACTACCCCTCAAGCGGATAGTCAGACTGACCATTTTTCGCAACTGCGCATGTCTTTTGACCTCGTTTTCTTCGGCGGAACCGGCGACCTGACCTGGCGCAAGCTCATGCCATCGCTGTTTCAGGCCTGGCGTCACGGTAAATTGCCGGCAGACGGTCGCATCCTCGCCGTGGCCCGCGACGAGCAGGACGACGCCAGTTACCGCAACTGGCTGCATGAACGCCTGCGTGCTGCCGACAGCGCCAAACGCCCGACAGAAGACGAATACGCCCAGTTTTCTGCGCTGATCCACTACATGCGCATGGACCTGTCGCTGCCAGCGGACTACCTGAGATTGAAGGCTTGGCTGCAGGCCCGGCAGACCGACAACACCGTCATTTACCTGGCCACCAGCCCTCACCTGTTCCCGACCATCTGCCAGCAACTGGGCGCATGCGGCCTCAATCACGACGGCATCCGCGTCGTACTGGAAAAGCCCCTGGGTCATGATCTGGCCAGTGCACAGGAGATCAATCAGGCCGTGCGGGCCGTGTTCACGGAACGCCAGGCCCTTCGGATCGACCACTATCTGGGCAAGCCTTCGGTTCAGAACCTCATGGCGCTGCGCTTCGGCAACGTGCTGTTCGAACCCTTGTGGCGGCGTGAAAGCATTGCCAACATCCAGATCACCCTGGCAGAAACGCTGGGCGTGGGCACCCGCGGCGACTTTTACGACCGCACCGGCGCACTGCGCGACATGATCCAGAACCACGCGCTGCAATTGCTGACGATGATCGCGATGGAGCCCCCATCGAGCGCCGATGCGGACGCCATCCGCGACGAAAAGCTCAAGGTGCTGCGTTCGCTCAAACCCTTTGATGCGGCCACCGTGAACCGCGATGTGGTGCGCGGGCAGTACCGAGCCGGCACCATTGCCGGGCAAGCGGTGAAGGGCTACCTGGAAGAAGACAAGGTGCCGGCAGGCAGCCACACGGAGACCTTTGTGGCCCTGCGCTGCGAAGTCCAGAACTGGCGCTGGGCGGGCGTGCCCTTCTACCTGCGTACCGGCAAACGCATGGCTGACCGCCATGCCGACATCGTGGTGAACTTCCGCCCGACGCCACACCCGATCTTCCCTGGCGCCCATACCGCCAACAAGCTGGTGATCAAGCTGCAACCCGAGGATGGCCTGGAGTTGCACCTGCTGGCCGCCAAGGGCTCGGTGGCGTCAGCAGGCGTGGGCGCCTTGCCTGAAACCTTGTCACCCGTGTCGCTGGACCTGGATTTCGACAAGGCCTTCCCCACCGACCGCGTGGGCGCCTACGAGCGCATGCTGCTGGACGCACTGGCCGGCAGACTCAATCTGTTTGTGCGCTCCGACGAACAGGAGCAGGCCTGGCGCTGGGTGGAACCGATTCTGGACACCTGGGCGCACGACAGCAGCACGGTGCGCAGCTACACAGCTGGCACCTGGGGGCCACCTGCGGCCAGCGCCCTGGTGGCGCGTGATGGTTTTGCCTGGGCTGAAGAAGCCTGAAGCACAGGCCGGCCAGACCGAGCGATCAGGCCGACTGCAGCAGCCCATCCACGCCGTAGAGGCGGGCCAGTTCCGTCAGGCGCGGGGGCAGCGATTGCACCGCAAAGGCCCTGCCCTTGGCGCGGGCCATGCGCTGGCATTCCAGCAGCACGGCCAGAGCGCTTGAATCAAAACGCTGCAAGGCGGAGCCGTCCACCGTCAGCATGGCCGCATCCGAACTGCCTTTGTCTGCCTTGTCCAGCGTCTGCTTGAACAGGCTCAGCACATGGGGCACTTCAGCGTGCGTGATGACGGCGGGCAAAAGCAGCATGGTGATCCCGAATCAGCCGGCAACCTTCTTGGTCGCCAGTTGCTTGTTGCGTTCAACCAGCTTGGCGATCAAGCCGTCAATACCGGAGGCATTGACTTCCTGGGCGAAGCTGCTCTGGTAGGTCTGGACCAGCCAGGCGCCCAGCACGTTCACGTCATAGATCTTCCAGGTGTCGCCGGCCTTCTCCAGGCGGTAGTCCAGTTGGATAGGGTCACCCTTGCCGCGCACGATGGTACGCACCACGACCTCGGTGTCTTCCGGACGGCTGCGCATGGGCTTGTACTCGACGACCTGATCCTTGATCTGGGCCACAGCACCGGAGTAGGTATAGATCAACAGCGTCTTGAACTCGTCTTGCAGGCGCTTTTGCTGCTCGGGCGTGGCCTGACGCCATGCCCGGCCCACGGCGGTGGCCGTCATGCGCGTGAAGTTCACGTTGGGCATGATCTTGGTGTCCACCACCTGGATGACCTTGTGGAGGTCGCCGGACTGGATGGCCTTGTCACCCTTGACGGTGGCAAACACCTCTGTGGTGATCGTCTTGATGAAGGCATCAGGCGTCTGGGAAGACGCGGCGGCAGAGGTCAGCGCCACGGACTCGGTGGCCGCATGGGCGCCCGACAGCGCAACCAGCGACATGGTGGCCGCAGCGATCAGACGAACGGTGATGACATTGATGGAAGACATGTTGTGGTCCCTTTCGGAGAGCATTCCATCCACTAACGCGGCAAAAGCGCGCCGGGTGGACCGGATTGCCCTCGATTATCTTTCTTTACACCAAACCCACCGGTATCAGGGGAACATCGCCCACGGATTGGGGGCCGATTCGGCTTGCGCGGTCTTCACTGGCACGGGCGCATCGGGCACCGTAGCCGCACCGACTTCACTGGCTCCTGCGGCGGGTGGCGCCACATTCTCAGGCTGAGATGGATCGTCCATCTCGTCTTCCTCGGGTGGATCACCTTCGTAGATCAGGTTCTGCCTGCGCTGCAGGTAGGCGTCACGCACGAACGAGTACTTGTCGAGGGCCACATCGTCCACCAGATTGGTGGCACTGAGGTAATTGGCACGCGCGTTGACGATCTGCAAGGCACGCAGCACGTTTTCTTCGCGCGGATAGGTCCCCAGTGTCGACGGCGAGAAATACATGTCGCCAGGGATACCGGCCGAATCACGCAAGGTGGACGAACCCAGCACCGGCCAGACGATGTAGGCGCCCGGCTTGACACCCCACACACCCAGCGTCTGCCCGAAATCCTCATTGGATTTGTACAGTTGCATCGGTGTGGCGATGTCGATCAGGCCACCCAGCCCCAGTGTGGAGTTGACCGTGAACCGGATCACGCCCAGCGTGCCGTCCTTGAAGCGCCCCTGCAGAAACAGATTGGCGGTCGACCAGACGTCCTTGATGTTGCTGACGAAGTTGGTGAACGCCGTGCGAACAGGCTCGGGTGTCACGACCTTGTAGCCTTCGGCCACGGGCTTGAGCACATTGGCATCCAGCGATTCATTGAAGCCGAACACCTTGCGGTTCCAAGGCTCCAGCGGGTCAGGGTTCTGGCGCGTGGCACAGCCCTGCAATGCGCCAGCCAGCAGCAAGCCGACCAGCAGAGCGGATTTCCTGTTCACTTCTGCCCCTCCTTGCCACCGCTCCCTTCAGCAGCCTTGCTGTAGAGGAACTGGCTGATCAGGTTTTCAAGGACGATGGCCGACTGGGTACTCTTGATGGTGTCGCCGGCAACCAGATTGGACTCGCCATAGCCAGGCTCCAGACCGATGTACTGCTCGCCGAGCAGGCCCGCAGTCAGGATCTTGGCTGACGTATCTTTCGGAAAGGCCACGCCTTTGTTGAGGGTGATCTCGACCTGTGCCTGGTAGGTCTTGGTGTCAAAGGTGATGGACTGCACGCGACCGACCACCACACCTGCACTCTTGACCGCCGCCTGGCGCTTGAGCCCGCCGATGTTGTCGAAACGGGCCACGACCGCGTAACCGGTATCAAACGACAAGGTCAGCAGATTGCCGGCCTTGAGCGCGAGAAACAGGATGGCCGCTGCACCCAGCAGCACGAACAGGCCAACCCACACATCATGTTTTGATTTCTGCATCTTGTTCTTCCTTGCAGCCCTGCCCGATCTCAGATCGAGAACATCATGGCTGTCAGCACAAAGTCCAGCGCCAGCACGGCCAGCGAAGCCATCACCACCGTACGCGTGGTGGCCAGCGACACACCCTCGGGTGTTGGTTGGCATTCGTAGCCCTGCAACAAGGCCACGAAGGTCACGGTCAGGCCGAACACCACGCTCTTGAGCATGCCGTTGCCGACGTCAGCCCAGACCTCCACGCCGTTTTGCATCTGCGACCAGAACGCACCTTCGTCCACCCCGATCATCACGACACCGACCACCCAGCCGCCCAGAATACCCACAGCCGAGAACACCGCGCCCAGCAGGGGCATCGCTATCACGCCACCCCAGAAGCGAGGCGCCAGCACGCGCTGCACAGGATCAACGGCCATCATTTCCATGGCAGCCAGTTGCTCTCCGGCTTTCATGAGGCCGATCCCGGCCGTCAGGGCGGTACCGGCACGACCGGCAAACAACAAGGCTGCCACCACGGGCCCGAGTTCACGCACCAGGGACAAGGCCACCATCAGGCCCAGGGCCTCGCTGGAGCCATAGCGCTGCAGGATGTAGTAGCCCTGCAAGCCCAGCACGAAGCCCACAAACAGACCGGACACCACGATGATGGCCAGCGAGTAATTGCCGAGGAAGAATATCTGCTCGGACAACAGGCGCGGGCGACGCAGGGTGGCACCCAGCGTCATCAACAGGCGCAGGAACAGACGGGCGCCATAGCCCATGTCTGCCAGTTTGGAGCGGGTGGCCCGCCCCACATGGGCCGGATTGAGCCAGTTGATCATCCGCGCACCCCGAAATCTTGACCCGCTTCTGCAGCAGGGTAGTGGAAACGAACCGGACCATCGGGCGCGGCATGCACGAACTGCTTGACCAGCGGATCCTCGCTGGCGCGCATCTCGGCGGGTGTGCCCTGCGCCACGATGCGGCCATTGGCCAGCAACACGATGTGATCGGCGATCAGGAAGGTTTCCTCGACGTCATGCGAGACCACGATGCTGGTCAGGCCCATGGTGTCGTTGAGTTCGCGAATCAGGCGCGCGGCGATGCCCATGGAGATGGGGTCCAGCCCGGCAAAGGGCTCGTCATACAGCATCAACTCGGGATCCAGCGCCATGGCACGCGCCAGCGCCACACGACGCGACATGCCGCCCGACACCTCGCTGGGCATCAGATCACGCGCACCACGCAGGCCCACCGCGTTGAGCTTCATCAGCACCAGATCACGCAGGATGGATTCGGGCAGATTGGTGTGCTCGCGCAGCGGGAAGGCCACGTTCTCGAACACGGACAGATCGGTGAACAAGGCGCCAAACTGGAACAACATGCCCATGCGACGACGCGCGGCCATCAGGCCTTCGGCGTCCAGCGTGGCCACGTCCTGGCCATTGACCAGTACCTGCCCCGACAAGGCCTTGATCTGCCGGCCGATCAGACGCAGCACGGTGGTCTTGCCGCCGCCGGACGTGCCCATCAAGGCGACGACGCTGCCACGTGGCACCACCAGGCTGATGTTCTCCAGGATGATCCGATCGCCATAGCCGCAAGTCACGGCGCGCAACTCTACGGCGTTTTCGGGCAACGGTGTGGACGCGTCTGGTTCAGACATCTGGGGACACAGGTGGTGGAGCAGAAAAGAAAAAGGGCCGGCGTAGTGCCGGCCCCTCCGATGATAGGGTATTCACGCTCAATCTGCCTGTCGCCCCGATGGGTGGGCACAACAGGCAAAAGGCCAATAAACGGTGTTTATCGGGGCAGCGTGGTCGAACCCATCAGGAATGCATCCACCTCACGGGCAGCCTGGCGGCCTTCACGGATGGCCCAGACCACCAGCGATTGACCACGGCGCACGTCGCCAGCGGCGAAAACCTTGGCCACATTGGTGCGATAGCCGCCGACATCGGTCGAAGCCTTGGCGTTGCCACGGGCATCCTTCTCGACGCCGAAGCCCGTCAGCATGGTTTCCACCGGGTTGGTGAAGCCCATGGCCAACAGCACCAGATCTGCCTTCAAGATCTGCTCGGAACCGGCGACTTCAATGAACTTGCCGTCCTTGAACTCGACGCGAACCGTCTTCACAGCCGTGACCTTGCCATTTTCGCCGATGAATTCCTTCGTGGCGATGGCGAACTCGCGCTCACAACCTTCTTCGTGGCTGGAAGAAGTGCGCAGCTTGATCGGCCAGTAGGGCCAGGTCAGTTCCTTGTTTTCCTGCTCGGGAGGCTGAGGCATCAACTCGAACTGGATCACGCTCTTGGCGCCATGGCGGTTGGAGGTACCGACGCAGTCGGAGCCGGTGTCGCCGCCGCCGATCACGATCACGTTCTTGCCCGTGGCCATGATCTGGTCCTTGACCTTGCCGCCCGCGTTCACGCGGTTCTGCTGAGGCAGGAACTCCATCGCGAAGTGGATGCCGGCCAGGTCTCGGCCGGGCACAGGCAGGTCACGCGATTGCTCGGCGCCACCAGCCAGGATCACCGCATCGAACTCCTTGTTGAGTTGCTCGGGGGTGACGGTGTCCTTGGCCCAGTTGGTGACCTTGGAACCCTTGGGCATCTCGCCGACGATGGTGTTGGTCTTGAAGACCACGCCTTCGGCTTCCATCTGCTTGACGCGCTTGTCGATGTGCGACTTGTCGAACTTGAAGTCGGGGATGCCAAAACGCAGCAGGCCACCGATGGTGTCGTTCTTCTCGAACACGGTCACAGCGTGACCGGCGCGAGCCAGTTGCTGAGCGGCAGCCATGCCGGCAGGGCCGGAGCCCACGACAGCCACCTTCTTGCCGGTCTTGACGGCAGCAGGCTGAGGCTTGATCCAGCCTTCGGCCCAGGCACGATCAACGATGGCGTGCTCGATCGACTTGATGCCGACGGCGTCGTTGTTGATGTTCAGCACGCAAGCGGCTTCACAAGGAGCCGGGCAGACACGACCGGTGAAGTCGGGGAAGTTGTTGGTCGAGTGCAGCACCTCGATCGCATTCTTCCAGTCGTTGCGGTAAACCAGGTCGTTGAAGTCCGGAATGATGTTGTTGACCGGGCAGCCGTTGTTGCAAAACGGTGTGCCGCAGTCCATGCAACGTGCGCCCTGGATCTTGGCCTCTTCAGGCTTCAGACCAATGACGAACTCCTTGTAGTTCTTGACGCGCTTTTCAACGGGCTCGTAGCCCTCTTCCAGCCGCTCGAATTCCAGAAAGCCAGTGACTTTTCCCATTTCAATTCACTCCACGTCGTCGGTTCAGGCCTTGGCCTTGCCGGACTTCGACTTGCCGTCATCGCTCTTTGCCTTGGCGATGGTGGCGGTTGCTTCTTGCTTGGCGCCCATTTCGGTCAGTGCGCGGCGGTACTCATGCGGGAACACCTTGACGAACTTGGCCATGGCAGTCGACCAGTTGTCCAGGATCTCGCGGGCACGCAGCGAACCGGTCCAGCGATGGTGGTCTTCGATGAGCTTCTTGAGCGCGGCCTCGTCAGCCACACCCTTGTGCATCGGGATGCCTGCATCGGCTTGCTCGGCGGCAGGCAGCACCTTCTCCAGGGAGACCTGGGCGGTGTTGACGCGCTTGGCGAACTGGCCGTCTTCATCGTAGACGTAGGCGATACCACCGGACATACCGGCAGCGAAGTTGCGGCCGGTCTTGCCCAGCACCACGACCGTACCACCGGTCATGTATTCGCAACCGTGGTCACCCGTGCCTTCAACAACCGCCGTGGCACCGGACAGACGCACGCCGAAGCGTTCGCCGCCCACACCGCGGAAGAAGGCCTCACCTTCGGTGGCACCGTACAACACGGTGTTGCCGACGATGATGTTGTCGGTGGCGTTGCCACGGAAGTCGATGCTCGGACGCACGACCACGCGGCCACCCGACAAGCCCTTGCCGGTGTAGTCGTTGGCTTCACCGATCAGGTACAGGGTGATGCCCTTGGCCAGGAATGCGCCGAAGGATTGACCGCCCGTGCCTTCCATCTGGATGAACACGGTCTGGTCAGGCAGGCCATCCGGATGGTGCTTGATCAACTCGCCCGACAGCATGGCGCCGACGGTACGGTTGACGTTGCGGGCCTCTTCCATGAACTGGACCTTCTCGCCGCGCTGGATGGCGGGCTGGGCCTTCTCGATGAGGCGCACGTCCAGGGCCTTGTCCAGACCGTGGTCTTGCGTGTCCACGTGCAGGCGAGGCACATCGGCAGGCACCGGAGGCAGCGCGAAGACGCGGCTGAAGTCCAGGCCCTGGGCCTTCCAGTGCTCCACACCCTTGCGCATGTCGAGCAGGTCGGCGCGGCCGATCAGGTCGTCGAACTTCTTGATGCCCAGCTGAGCCATGATCTGACGCGCTTCTTCGGCAACGAAGAAAAAGTAGTTCACGACGTGCTCGGGCTTGCCGGAGAACTTCTTGCGCAGGACGGGGTCTTGCGTGGCCACGCCCACCGGGCAGGTGTTGAGGTGGCACTTGCGCATCATGATGCAGCCCTCGACGACCAGCGGTGCGGTCGCAAAGCCGAATTCATCAGCGCCCAGCAGGCCGCCGATCACCACGTCGCGACCGGTCTTGAGCTGACCGTCGGTCTGCACACGAACGCGACCGCGCAGGCGGTTCAGGACCAGGGTCTGCTGTGTTTCAGCCAGCCCCAGCTCCCACGGCGTGCCGCAGTGCTTGATCGACGACCAGGGCGAAGCGCCCGTGCCGCCGTCGTGACCGGCGATCACGATGTGGTCGGCCTTGGCCTTGGCCACGCCGGTGGCCACGGTACCCACACCCACTTCGGACACCAGCTTGACGGAGATGTCAGCCTTGGGGTTGACGTTCTTCAGATCGTGGATCAGCTGAGCCAGGTCTTCGATCGAGTAGATATCGTGGTGAGGAGGTGGCGAGATCAGACCCACGCCCGGCACCGAGTGACGCAGCTTGCCGATGTAGTCGGACACCTTGCCGCCTGGCAACTGACCGCCTTCACCGGGCTTGGCGCCCTGAGCCATCTTGATCTGGATCTGGTCGGCAGACACCAGGTACTCGGTCGTCACGCCAAAGCGACCGGAAGCCACCTGCTTGATCTTCGAGCGCAGGCTGTCGCCTTCCTTCATCTCGTAATCGGCTTCGATGCGCGAGGCGCCGACCACGTCCGACACCTTGGTGCCAGCAGCGATCTTGATGCCCTTGAGCTCGTTGCGATAACGATTCTCGTCTTCGCCGCCTTCACCGGTGTTCGACTTGCCGCCGATGCGGTTCATGGCCAGGGCCAGGGTCGAGTGGGCTTCGGTCGAGATGGAGCCCAGCGACATGGCGCCCGTGGCGAAGCGCTTGACGATCTCGGAGGCTGGTTCGACTTCTTCCAGCGGGATCGCCTTGGTTGGATCGATCTTGAACTCGAACAGGCCGCGCAGCGTCAGGTGGCGCTTGCTTTGATCGTTGATGATCTGGGCGTATTCCTTGTACGTGTCGAACTTGCCCGCACGGGTGGCGTGCTGCAGCTTGGCGATCGCGTCAGGCGTCCACATGTGCTCTTCACCGCGGGTACGCCAGGCGTATTCACCGCCAGCGTCCAGCATGTTGGCCAGCACAGGGTCATTGCCGAAGGCAGCCTTGTGGTTGCGGATGGCTTCTTCAGCCACTTCGAACACGCCGATGCCGCCGACTTGCGTGGGGGTGCCACGGAAGTACTTGTCGATCAGTTCCTTGTTCAGGCCGATGGCTTCGAAGATCTGAGCGCCACAGTACGACATGTACGTGCTGATGCCCATCTTCGACATGATCTTCGAGAGACCCTTGCCGATGGCCTTGACGTAGTTGTAGATCGCCTTCTCGGCCGACAGGTCACCAGGCAGTTCCTTGGCCATGTCTGTCAAGGTTTCCAGCGCCAGGTAGGGGTGGACGGCTTCGGCGCCGTAACCAGCCAGCACGGCGAAGTGGTGCACTTCACGGGCGGTACCGGTTTCGACCACCAGACCGGCCGAGGTACGCAGGCCCTTGCGGACCAGGTGATGGTGGATCGCCGACAGGGCCAGCAGCGCGGGGATGGCGATGTTGGCGCGGTCCATCTTGCGATCGGTCACGATCATGATGTTGTGACCGGACTGGATGGCTTCCACGGCTTCAGCGCACAGCGAGGCCAGGCGAGCTTCCACACCTTCGTGGCCCCATGCGGCCGGGTAGGTGATGTCGATCTCGTAAGGCTTGAACTTGCCGCCGGTGTGCTTTTCGATGTTGCGCAGACGGGCCATGTCGTCGAAGTCCAGCACAGGCTGGGACAACTCGAGGCGCATCGGCGGGTTCACCGCGTTGATGTCCAGCAGGTTGGGCTTGGGACCAACGAAGGACACCAGCGACATCACCACGGCTTCGCGGATGGGGTCGATCGGCGGGTTGGTCACCTGGGCGAACAACTGCTTGAAGTAGTTGTACAGCGGCTTGTTCTT